>CAIUOP010000063.1 GCA_903900805.1 uncultured beta proteobacterium
CAGAGTCAAAAAATCCGAGTGGGTTACTTTTCAGCAGATTTTCATAATCATGCTACTGGGTATTTAATGGCTGAGCTTTTTGAGCTACACGATAAAAGTCAGTTTGAATTAGTCGGCCTTTCCTTTGGCCCAATAGCAAATGATGAAATGCGGCAGCGGCTAGAAAAGTCGTTTGACCAGTTCATTGAGGTAGGCAGAAAGTCTGATGTTGAGGTTGCCAGGTTAAGTAGGGATTTAAATATCGATATAGCGGTTGACTTAAAAGGCTTCACCCAAGATGCAAGAACGGGAATATTTGCGCATCGTGCCGCACCCATACAGTTAAATTATCTTGGCTACCCTGGCACTCTGGGCGCTGATTACATGGATTACATTATTGCCGATAGAACTCTTATTCCACTGGAGTCTCAGTCATGCTATACAGAGAAGGTGGTCTATTTACCCAATAGCTATCAGGTCAATGATAGAAAGCGTCTAATTTCAGATAGGCAATTTACAAGACAAGAGCTGGGGCTGCCTGAAAATGGATTTGTCTTTTGTTGTTTTAATAATAATTACAAGATATTGCCTGCAACTTTTGAGGGGTGGATGCGAATTTTGAAAGCAGTTGAGGGGAGTGTCCTATGGCTATTTCAGGTCAACGCTTGGGCGGTAGACAATCTCAAAAAAGAAGCTGAAAAACAAGGTATTGCACCCGATAGGATAGTCTTTGCTGAATGGTTGCCTTTACCTGAGCATTTGGCTCGTCATCGTCAGGCTGATTTATTTCTTGATACTTTCCCCTACAATGCACATACTACCACTAGCGATGCGTTATGGGCTGGGTTGCCAGTGCTCACTCTGATGGGGAGGTCATTTGCTAGTCGTGTAGCAGCTAGCCTTTTAAATGCTGTTGGTTTGTCAGAATTAATTACCAGCACTCAAGAAAAGTATGAAGCGTTGGCCATTGAGTTGGCCTTGAATCCCAATAAACTTGCAGATATTAAATTGAAGTTAGCTAATAACCGCATGACTACCCCCCTGTTTGACACACTTTGTTTTACCAAACATCTTGAGGCCGCTTATATCGAAATGCATGGGAGATACCATGCAGGCTTAGAGCCAGACCATATATCTATTTTCTAGTTAGAGTTTTCAGTATTGCAAGGGCCAATTGTTCTGGGTCTGTTAGTTCTAACTGCGTATACCCCGACGGGAGTCGGCCTTGGGTTTTAAGTTACTTATAGAACATATTGCAGTGGTTGCCTATGTCGGTCAGATATCGAAGCATTACGCTTTTTTCACTGCGCTCGGCATCGACTTTATTGATAAAGGTTTTACTTAGTGCGGCGTGACCTTGAATTTGAACTCGTGCTTGCCACTTGCCGCTTCGGTTTCGAAATGTTGCCATTTACCTCTCCTTGGTAGGACAGGATTAGGCCAAGAGTGTTTTTATTCTCTCATTATTGTTTTGCAGGTTAGTAACCACTAGGTCGCCTTCCACCCCCCAGATTTACCACCACTCTTTTCTAGCAGGCGGACATCACCCATCACCATGCCTCGGTCGACAGCTTTGCACATATCGTAGATTGTGAGGAGGGCGACTTGGACTGCAGTGAGGGCTTCCATTTCGACGCCGGTTGGTCCGGTGGTTTCTGCTCTTACTTGACAGGTGATGCTGTTATCTTTTGAATTTGTTTGAAACTTAAGACTCACATGACTTAAGGCTAGCGGATGGCATAGTGGAATGAGGTCAGCAGTTTTCTTTGATGCCTGTATGCCTGCGATTCTGGCGATACCTAGCACATCCCCCTTTTTGTGGGTTCCTGCTTCGACCATTTTGAAGGTCTCAGAAAGCATGCTGATCTTGCCCGTTGCAATGGCAATTCTGTGTGTGGAGGCTTTATCACCCACATTTACCATATGGGCTTGGCCGTTTTCATCAAAATGAGTTAGTTTGTTCATAGGATAAGTTTTACCATATAGGGATGCAGGATATAAAGCTCGTTAGAAAAACCTCGTTTTTGCAGCGCTTGTTGGCTGTTCAGCTGCTGCTGACCTTGTCATGCCAATGCATTACACCGGCTTACGCTGCTACCCCTGTTGGGGATGTTTCAGTAGATGGTAACTCAGCAGCCGTCCAAAATATTGGTAAGACTATGCAGTCCCCGGAGGCTAAGTCTTCTAAGCTGCCTAATCGTAACGCCTTACAAAGCCAGCCCAATATTATTTTGCCTGATATGGGTGATCCTGGCGGGGACTCGCTCAGTCGGATCGATGAGCGGAAATATGGCGAGATGATCATGCGTCAGATTCGTCCTGATCCAGATTATTCAAATGATTTACCAATTTATGACTTTCTAAATCAAATGGAGCGTCGCTTACTGCAGGCTGCCAAGCAATTGCAGCTTGGTGGTGCCAATGAACAAGGTAGTGGCGCATATAACTTTGAAGTATTTGCAGTGAAAGATAGCAGTATTAACGCATTTGCTTTACCAGGCGGATTTATTGGTTTTCATACGGGCCTTCTTGTGAGCGCCGAAACAGAATCAGAAGTTGCCTCCGTAATGGGACATGAAACTGGGCATGTTTTGCAGCGTCATCTTGCTCGCCAAATGGATAAACAATCCACTAACACCATGATTGCTATTGCCGGTATGGTTCTTGGTGCTTTGGCCATGTCTCGAAATCCGTCTGCAGCCAGTGGCTTAATGCAGGGCGGTCAAGCGTTGGCGATTGACAATCAACTTTCCTACTCTAGAGACGCAGAGCGTGAGGCTGACCGAGTTGGCTTTCAGATTTTGGAGGCTAGTGGATATGACGTAAACGGTGCTCCAGGTTTTTTCCAGCGCTTACAAAGGGCTACAGGAGTTATGGACAAAGGTGTCCCTGCTTATGTACGAACCCACCCTTTAACGACAGATCGTATTGCTGATATGCAAGATAGAGCGAGAAGGGTCACTGCACGCAATGTTCCATCATCAGTGGAGTTTTATTTTATAAAAGCTAGAGCACGTATGGAACAGTCAGGAACTTCAAGTGGTTTATACGATCTTAAAAATACTTTTGAAAGCTTGAGTAAGCAGCCTCAGGCTGATAAGCAAATGGAGGGCTTTTATGGCTTGGCTCTCATTGCTCAACGTCATGGCAAGGTGGATCAAGCAGAATCTTATTTACAGCAAGCTCGCAATTTAGCTCAAGCTGCGAGCGCTCCAGGCTCACCGATTCAGCGACAAAGTTTATCGTTGAGTATCACTTCATCTGAATTAGCTTTGGCTAAAGGTAGGGGTGATGAAGCTTTGCAGATTGCACAAGCCACCTTCCGCGCTTACCCTCAGTCCTATGCTGCTGGTGCTGCGATGATTAACGCAGATTTAGCCCTTGGCCGTACTAGCGATGCAATTGCTTGGCTTAAAGCCCGTACCCGCTTACAGCCTAATGAAATTGTCTGGTGGAGTTTATTATCAAAAGCCTATGATCAGGCTAAGAATGTGCCGATGCGTCATTTCGCACTTGGAGAAAAATATGCTCTTGAGGGCGCTTGGCCATCAGCAATTGAGCAACTGAAGATTGCCCGCTCTGCCAGCGGCTCTGATTACTATCAAGGTTCTAGTATCGACGCCCGTTTGCGCGAAATGCAAAGACAGTATCAAGATGAGCTAAAAGAGCAGAAAAAAATGCCCGGTTAGGGGAGAGATTAATCGCTCGGAATTGCAATGAACTTAAAGCGAGAGGCGATCTCTTCAGAGCGGATTGGATCTAGAGGCAATTGCTTGCTTTGCCAATTCCAAGATCCACCATAGCTACAGGCCTCTTTACGTAACTTAGCTAATTGGGAAAAATGATCCAAGTCGTGATCATGTAAAAGCGCTACGGTCTCACGATCTTCTTTGAAAAATTGATTTTCTTGTATATAAATAAGCTGATGAACTTTTCCGACAATATAAATATTGCCGCTTTCATCGCTTAATGCGCTACTGGGTTCAACTGGACTATGACATTGAGTGATAAGTTGCAAGCCCTCGGCACTAGGGGTAATACGGGCGATCCAAGGCGTAGCGTCCAGTGTAATAAAGACACGCTGTGGGCCATTCTGAAAAAAGTATCTTCCTAAGCTATCACAGGCATAGTTTCTGGAGATAAATTCATTTAAAGCCAGATGGGTAATAACTTGCCCAGATAATTTATTTTGCTGTGCAAATGTATCACGCATACGCCATTGACCGCGACGATCTAAAGCAAGCCAACCAAAGCAATCAGGTACATTAGGCCACTTGATAAGCGACCGCAATACTTGCTCATCCATAGCGATATTTAATGCAAGCCGTGCGGTGTAGAGGGGGCATCAAAAGTTTCTTCGGTAGAGCGACTAGCATGCAGATGAGCAATGCGCCAGCCTTGACTATCTTGCAAGAGCACTAAAGTGATATTAAGGAAAAATTCAGCCTCAATTTGATCAGGTCTTAGATGCACTGCTTCCGTAGTATCGTAAATCGCCGCACCTGGGATGGAGTGGCTGATGCAGGCAATGGGTTCCAAAAATAAGGGTTGTTTAGATAAAAGTCTCTCTAAGCCTTTGCGAATTTCGACATGACCACTAAGGCGATGCCCCTCAGGAAGTACGCAAGTGATAGAGTCATCATCAAGCCAAATATCCAAAGCGCCTTTGACATCACGATTACGTAGTGCCTCTCGCCAAGCATTTACGACTTCATCAGCATTGTGAAAGAGTCTTGCAAGTTTGGTCATAACTTACTTTTCCGAGTAATTATTTCAATGTATTGAGTGTAGCTAATACTTGCTGCGGCAGGATATCTTTTAGACACCGTAAATGACCCAAAGGACACACTCTTTTATGGCATGGGCTACAGGACATATTTAGCCAGATAATCTTGGCTTTGTCGGATAAGGGAGGCGTATGAGCCGGATCGCTAGACCCAAAGATAGCAACTTGAGGGATTCGAAGAGCCGCTGCAACATGCATCAATCCTGAATCATTACTGACTACCGCTTTACTCATTCCAATCAAGGCAATAGCCTCATCTAAGGAAGTATTGCCACACCAGTTATGAATGTTGTCAGCTTGCCTCGCCTGAGAGGTAATTTCTTGGGCAAGAGCATGATCACTTTTACTGCCTAAAAGAATGATCTGATTATTTGAGTTTTGCGTAATGAGAGCCTGCGTCAAAACTGCAAAGTGCTCAGTAGGCCATCTTTTAGAAGGCCCATATTCTGCACCTGGGCACATCACATAAATAGAGTCAGGATGGATGTTGTTATTTTGTAATTTGTGTTCTACCGATTGCTTTGCATGGTTAGAAATATGCAGTCTAGGGCTTTGCTCAATAGATGAAAGAAGGTTGTCATCTTTTAGAAGTTGGCTCAATGCTAGATAATGCCCCACCATTTGTGGACGATTGATTTTGCTGGGATTATCTAGAGCTAAATTAATCAGACCAAAACGCAACTCGCCACGGTAACCAATTCGAAAAGGAATATTAGCTAGCCAGGGTATGAGGGCAGATTTAAAACTATTCGGTAATACAAAACATGCTTGATAGTTTTTAGCCTCAATGGTTTTAGCTAATTGCTTGCGCAAGCTCCATTGCAGCTTCTGATGTTCAAACGGTGCTTCAATAACTTCATGCACTTCTGAGCAGGCGCGATAGATGGGCGCAACCCAATTACTTGCAAGAACATCTATTTTAGAATCTGGATAAAGTACCTTGAGATTGGCTAGCAAAGGTTGCGTTGTTACGGCATCCCCGATCCAGTTTGGAGCAATGATCAGAATACTTTGCATGGGTTGTATCCCGAGTCAGCACCCCATAGTGAGGCGCTGATAAGGCTTAGTGTCCGTGTGGCTCGGTACCGGGAATGAGCCTATATTCAGCACCACAATATGGACACTTTGCTTCCCCGGTTTTAGTAATGTCCAAGAAAACTCGTGGATGAGAGTTCCAGGCTGGAGTTTGATTGGTGGGGCAATGCAATGGCAGGTCCTTGCCATCCACCATCACAACTTGGGCTTGAGTCATCTTTTTTCCTAATTACTTAACGTAAGTGAGCCAAGATTTGTATTGATCATTTCTGCCATACACTGCATCAAAATACGTCTTCTGAATTTTTTCAGTAATCGGGCCACGCTTGCCATCACCAATGGTGCGATCATCAAGCTCGCGAATCGGAGTTACTTCAGCAGCAGTGCCAGTAAAGAAGGCTTCATCTGCAGAGTAGATCTCATCACGAGTAATGCGTTTTTCGCGCAACTCCAGCCCAAGATCTTTTACGATATCGATAATAGAATCACGAGTAATGCCGTCTAAGCATGAAGCTAGGTCTGGCGTGTAGACAATGCCATCGCACACTATAAAAATATTTTCACCAGAACCCTCTGAAACATACCCCTCGGTGTCAAGCAATAAAGCTTCGTCATATCCATTGGCCGTAACTTCTTGGTTAGCCAAAATAGAGTTAATGTAGTAGCCAGAGGCTTTGGCTCGCACGAGTGAAGAGTTCACAAAGTGGCGTGTAAATGAGGAGGTCTTGACTCGAATGCCTTTATTTAAGCCATCTTCACCTAAATAAGCGCCCCATTCCCAGGCAGCGATTGCCGTATGAATGGTGTTTCCTTTAGGGGAAATGCCAAGTTTTTGAGAGCCAATAAAAATAATTGGGCGAATGTAGCAAGCCTCAAGCTTATTGCTGTTGACCACATCAATAATTGCCTTGGTGATCACTTCAGGGCTGTATGGCATGTTCATTTGAAAAATCTTGGTGCCATTAAAGAGCCTCTTGACATGCTCCGGGAGGCGAAAAATTGCTGTGCCTTGGGGGGTTTTGTAGGCTCTGATGCCTTCAAATACGCCCATACCGTAGTGCAGACTATGAGTTAGGACATGAATATTGGCCTCACGCCAGGGAACGAGCTTCCCATCGGACCAAATAAAGCCATCGCGGTCAGACATCGACATTTTTTCTACCTTTTTGTATCTAGTTAATCGGTGCGCCGAGGGAGGGTTTATGGCCCTAGACCCAAAATGCGTCTAAGTC
>CAIUOP010000064.1 GCA_903900805.1 uncultured beta proteobacterium
CCATTGGTTAATGGTGCAGCTGTGATGGCCACTGTCGTCTCCCAAGGACGTCACGATAAAGTGACAATCTTTAAGATGCGCCGTCGCAAGCATTATCAAAAGCACCAAGGCCATCGTCAGAATTTCACTGAAATTTTGATCAACACGATTAAAGCCTAATTCAGGGTAGGAGAAAGATATGGCACAGAAAAAAGGCGGCGGCTCAACACGAAATGGCCGCGACTCAGAATCGAAACGCCTAGGCGTTAAGGTATTTGGCGGCGAGCAAATTAATGCTGGCAGCATCATCATTCGCCAACGTGGCACAAAGGTTCATCCTGGTGTTAACGTTGGTATTGGTAAGGATCACACTTTGTTCGCCTTAATTGACGGTCAAGTGCAATTCGGCGTTAAGGGTGCTCTGAAGAAAGCCCAAGTCTCAGTTTTGCCTCGTTCATAAGGCGCCTGACCGAGACTCGTTTGATTCAGATTGATTCCGAATTTAACTCTTAGGAACAGGCCTCGCTAAGCGAGGCCTTTTTTATTCATGAAATTTATAGACGAAGCGCGTATTGAAGTCATAGCTGGCCAGGGTGGTGCCGGGAGTGCCTCTATGCGCCGTGAAAAGTTCATTGAATTTGGTGGACCCGATGGCGGAGACGGCGGTAAGGGTGGAAGCGTATGGGCTATAGCCGATCGCAACATTAACACCTTGATTGATTACCGTTATGCCAAAACACATACTGCCAAAAATGGTGAGCCTGGCCGCGGCGCTGATTGCTATGGTCGCGCAGGTGATGATATTGAATTACGTATGCCAGTTGGCACGATTATTGCTGATTACGAAACGGGCGAGCCTATTGCTGACCTAACAACGCATGGCGAACGTCTCTGTCTTGCCCAAGGTGGCGTTGGTGGCTGGGGAAATATTCACTTTAAGAGCAGCACCAATAGAGCGCCACGGCAAAAAACAAATGGCAAACCAGGCGAGCGCCGTAAATTGAAATTGGAATTAAAGGTGTTGGCAGACGTTGGTTTACTTGGCATGCCTAATGCTGGTAAGTCGACTTTGATTACTGCAGTTTCTAATGCACGGCCAAAGATTGCTGATTACCCATTTACTACTTTGCATCCTAATTTAGGTGTTGTTCGTGTGGGCAGTGAGCGCAGTTTCGTGATTGCAGACATTCCGGGTTTGATTGAGGGTGCTGCTGAAGGTGCTGGCTTGGGCCATCGCTTCTTGCGTCATCTTCAGCGTACAGGTGTTCTCTTGCACTTGGTAGATATTGCACCTTTTGATGAGAATATTGATCCTGTCGCTGATGCCAAAGCAATTGTGAATGAGCTGCGCAAGTATGACGAAGCCTTGGTTGAAAAACCACGTTGGTTGGTATTGAACAAAGTGGATATGATTCCCGAAGAGGATCGTCAAAAGGTAGTTGCAGACTTTGTGAAAAAGTTTAAGTGGAAGGGTCCAACATTCGAGATCTCCGCTTTGACTGGTCTTGGTTGCGATAAGCTTTGCTACGCACTACAGGATTACTTAGATTCGGTACGTCGTAATCGTGATGAGCAAGATGAGCGCGCTCAAGATCCTCGTTATCAAGATCAGCTTGAAGATAAAAAACTCGATTAAAGTATCCATTCAGATTACTCACTTTTTATGAATACCAAACACACTAAACGTATCGTTGTGAAAGTAGGCTCTAGTCTTGTCACTAATAACGGTGAAGGTCTAGATCATGCTGCGATTGGGATGTGGGCCGAGCAAATGGCAACTTTACTGAAGTCTGGCCATGAGGTATTAATGGTGAGCTCAGGAGCAATTGCTGAAGGCATGCAGCGTTTAGGGTGGACTAAGCGCCCACAAGAAATTCATCAACTTCAGGCAGCAGCTGCAATTGGTCAAATGGGCTTAGTGCAGGTTTATGAGAGTTGCTTTGCACGCTTTAATTTACGTAGTGCACAGATCTTATTAACTAATGCTGACTTAGCAAATGCTGAGCGTAATGCGAACGCTAAGGCAACACTAGAGACTTTATTAAAGCTAGGCGTTGTTCCAATCATTAATGAGAATGACACAGTAGTCACTGACGAAATCAAGTTTGGTGACAACGATACTCTTGCAGCTCTGGTAAGTAATTTAATTGAAGCAGACCTGCTCGTGATTTTGACTGATCAAGGCGGTTTATATACTGCTGATCCTCGTCATGATGATGGTGCATGCTTGTTAAGCCATGCCATTGCAGGTGATCCTACTTTGGAGAAAATGGCTGGAGGCGCAGCCAGCGAGTTTAGTAAAGGCGGTATGTTAACTAAGGTACTAGCTGCAAAAATTGCTGTTCAAACCGGAGCGTCTACTATCATTGCATCTGGGCGCGAACCTGATGTACTTACTCGTCTCTTAGCGGGTGAGAAAATTGGCACATATTTATCCCCAGCCAACAAGAACTAGTTGCCAATTATTCCAGTGCTGCTTGGTTGAATTCCGCCAATAAATATATCGGGGTTTAAGGAGTCCAAAAGAGTATTCATACTTTTTTCTTGCTTGCCTGTGCTGCAAAAAGCTCCTTGAGCCAAAGCTGCTTGATAGCGATTGGGTGCCCTGGTTTGAATTTCTCGCCAGCTAGATAAAGGATTTTCTCTCCAAGCATTATTCTCAAAGGTTCCATAGAGACGCCACTGAAATGAGTCGCACAGAATGCCCTCGTATTGAATCTGCTGTTCTCCACTAGGATTAGTTATTACTACGATGTAGCGTGTCACCCCGTCTTTGCTGATCAAGATCGAGCCTGTATCTACTGCAAATTTGAAGACTGTAGTTTTAGTAACATAGAAGGGCAGAAGAGTAGATTTATTCGGTGGATTTAAGGGCATCTTGGTTGTACCTTCTTTAAATACCGAAGGGGCAAAAGGATCTAGACCGCTTTCCATGGGGTCGCCAGCGCAAGCTATTAAACCCATTCCGATTGAAATGCTAAACGCATAGGCGCTTATTTTGCGTAAGATAGCACTCATTTTTCTTTATCCGATTTAGTAGATGGTTCATTTTGATCATCATTGCCCGCATAAAAAGACTGCATGAGATCGAGTGGGGTTCCCCAGGCAAGTTGTTGCATGCGCAATCCCGTGGAAAGGTAGCGAGCAAGCTCTGAAAGGGCGAGTTCATAAACCTCACGCTTGAAATCAATCACTCCGTCTAATTGAATCCAGAAAGGGACCCAACGCCAGGCATCAAATTCTGGGTGATCCGAGGCACGAAGCTGAATATCGCTATCTAAGCCTACTAGGCGCAAGAGAAACCAAATTTGTTTTTGACCACGATAAGCCGTGCGGTGGACGCGAGTGGCATGTTGACGGCGCAAGTATTCCTCAGGGACGTCATAACGAAGCCAATCCCTAGTCCGTCCAATAATTTGGACATGTTCTGGCAGCAAGCCAACTTCCTCATGCAATTCGCGGTACATGGCCTGCTCAGGGCTTTCACCATGCTGAATCCCACCCTGTGGGAACTGCCACGAATGCTGCCCAACGCGTTTTCCCCAGAAAACCTCGTTACGGCCATTAAGGAGGACAATGCCGACATTGGGGCGATACCCTTCACGGTCAAGCATGATCGTGCCTCAAATCCTTTAAAATCAGTGATTTGATTATATCCATACATGAAAGCATCACAATCATTTCTCGCCACGCTTAAAGAAGCCCCCTCTGACGCAGAGGTGGTTTCGCACAAACTGATGGTGCGGGCAGGTTTAATTCGCAAGCTGAGTGCGGGCATTTATAACTATTTGCCACTGGGTTTGAAAGTGATTCGTAAGGTCGAAAACATCATTCGCGAAGAAATGAATCGGGCTGGTGCGATTGAATTGCTGATGCCAATGATCCAGCCTGCTGAATTATGGCAAGAGACTGGTCGTTGGGAAAAGATGGGCCCTGAATTACTGCGTATCAAAGATCGCCACGATAGAGATTTTTTAATTCAGCCAACTTCTGAAGAAGTGATTACTGATTTGGCTCGTAATGAGATTAAGAGTTATAAGCAGTTGCCAGTCAATTTCTATCAGATCCAAACCAAATTCCGTGATGAGCGTCGTCCGCGTTTTGGAATCATGCGCGGTCGTGAGTTTAGCATGAAAGATGCTTACTCATTTGATCGTGATGCAGAAGGTTTAAAAAAGTCTTATCAAGTCATGTTTGATGCTTACACGCGTATCTTTAATCGTATGGGGCTGAAGTTTCGTGCAGTCACGGCCGATAACGGTGCAATTGGCGGATCGGGTAGTCAAGAGTTTCATGTGATTGCAGATACTGGTGAAGATGCCATTGTGTATTGCCCAAATTCTGAATACGCGGCAAATTTAGAGGCTGCCGAATCACTTGCGTTGATAGCAGCAAGAGCTGGAGCATCTGCCGCAAGCATTAAGGTGCCAACGCCGGATAAGACAAATTGTGCTGATGTTGCGAAGTTCTTAAATATTCCCCTTGAGCGGACTGTAAAGTCCTTGCTGTTTGCGGTTGATCAAGAAAAAGGCCCTGCCAAGCTCTTGATGTTATTAGTACGTGGCGACCACGAGCTTAATGAAGTCAAAGCAAGCAAGGTTCCTGGTATGGGTCAGTCGCGCTTTGCTACCGAGGCTGAGATTAAGCAAGCATGTAATGCGCCTGCAGGTTATTTAGGTCCAGTCGGTGTAAGCGCTGATGTGACTGTGGTGGCAGATCGCACTGTAGCCAATATGTCTGATTTTGTTTGTGGTGCGAATGATGTTGGGCACCATTTAACTGGCGTGAACTGGGGTCGTGATTTACCTGAGCCCTTAGTCTTGGATATTCGTAATGCAGTAATGGGCGATCCATCTCCCGACGGTAAAGGCGCAGTAGATATTTGTCGTGGCATTGAAGTAGGCCACGTATTTCAATTGGGTACGCGTTATTCCGAAGCAATGGGCTGCACATACCTCGATCAACAAGGTAAAGCGCAGCCAATGGTGATGGGTTGCTACGGTATTGGCGTGACACGCTTATTGGGCGCAGCTATCGAACAAGGGCATGATGAGCGTGGCATTATTTGGCCAATTTCAATGGCCCCGTTTGAAGTTGTCATTTGCCCGATGGGTTACGACAAGTCTGAGGCAGTCAAGGCAGCTTGTGATCAACTACATAATGAATTACTTGCTGCTGGTATCGATGTGATTTTGGATGATCGTAATGAGCGACCAGGAGCTATGTTTGCTGATTGGGAGCTTATTGGCGTCCCATTCCGCGTGGTGATCGGTGATCGTGGCTTAGCAGATTCTCAGGTGGAATTTAAAGGTCGCACAGATACCGAATCACAAAATATCCCGCTAGCCGATATCAAAGCAAAAGTGATTACTGCTGTTCATACAGCCAAGAAACTCGTTTCTTAATTATTTCTTAAAGAGCCCGCCAATACCCTTGGCGGCTCCTTTTGCAGCCATGGTTGCCATGGTGCGCGCCATCTTTCCACCCTTGAATTGTTTCATCATGGTTTGCATTTGTTCAAACTGTGCCAGTAAGCGATTGACTTCTTGTACCTCTACGCCTGCACCTGCGGCAATACGTCGTTTGCGACTAGCCTTGAGTAGCTCAGGCTTACTACGTTCACGCGGAGTCATGCTGTCGATAATGCCGCGCATGCGCGTAGTTTGCCTATCTGCATTGCTGAGATTTGTTTTAGAGGCGGCTTGAGCAACTTGGCTTGGTAACTTATCCATCAAGCTTGCCATACCACCCATCTTTTGCATTTGCATCAGTTGATCACGAAAGTCTCCAAGATCGAATCCGCCTTTAGAAATCTTCGTTGCTAATTTCTCAGCCTGAGCAACATCAACGTGTTGTTGGGCTTGCTCAACCAAAGCCAGAATATCGCCCATACCCAAAATACGATTGGCCATACGCTGCGCATCAAAAGCTTCAAGCCCATCCATTTTTTCAGCTACACCAATGAATTTGAGTGGCACACCAGTCACTTGACGCACAGAAAGGGCGGCACCACCGCGGGAGTCGCCATCGAGCTTAGTAAGAATGACACCAGTCAGCGGAAGTGCTTCATGAAAGGCTTTGGCGGTATTGACGGCATCTTGACCTAGCATGGCATCAACCACAAACAGTGTTTCAATTGGATTTAGGCTCGCATGCAAGGTTTTAATTTCGTGCATGAGCGCTTCGTCAATACCTAAGCGACCAGCGGTATCAACCAATACAACATCAAAATAATGACGGCGTGCCCAATCTAGGGCGGCAAGTGCAATATCATTTGGTTTTTGATTAACGTTACTTGGGAAAAATTCTGCACCAACCTGTTTGCTAACAGTTTCAAGCTGTTCAATAGCGGCAGGGCGATAGACGTCACAAGAAACAGTCAGAACCTTCTTTTTCTTTTTCTCTTGAAGCCATTTTGCTAATTTACCAACGGAGGTAGTTTTACCAGCACCCTGTAAGCCTGCCATCAAAATCACTGCTGGAGGCTGGGTCGCTAAGTTGAGTTCACCGCTTTGATTGGTGTCACCCATCATGACTTGAACAAGTTCACGCTGGACTACACCAACCAAAGCTTGTCCCGGACTCAGGCTGCCAACCACTTCCTCACCAAGGGCTTTAAATTTAATTTGCTCGAGTAAGGATTTCACTACTGGCAGTGCTACGTCAGCCTCCAATAAGGCTAAGCGGATCTCCCGCAGCATTTCAGCAGTATTAGCTTCGGTGAGGCGGGCTTGGCCCCGCATTGTTTTAATAACGCGTGATAAGCGGTCGGTAAGATTCTCTAGCATTTATCGATTAGACTTTCCATATGGACATTTTAGGACACTCAAGTTTCAGCTGGCTTCCCCCGGTCTTATATTTACTTTTGTTGCTCTTTTTGAGCCAGAGGGCTAGGGCTGGTAAGGAATCTGCCCTCTCTGCAGGCCTCATGCAGGCATGTATTTTTGTGATTTTGATACTTCACGGAATTGAATTACATGATTCTGTCTTTACGCCCGCAGGTTTCGTCTTTGGTTTTGCTCAGGACCTATCTTTGATTGCTTGGGTAGGTTTAGCCTTTTATTGGTTCCAATCTTGGTTTTTGCCAATCGCTAGCTTACTTTGGATGTCAATACTATTTGCTTTAATTTGCTCTCTGCTCCCGCTCTTTTTTCCAGGAGTATTAATTTCACCTGTGGCTGTTTCAGACCCCTGGTTTAAGGCCCATTTTATTGTGGCAACTATCTCAGTGGGTCTATTAAGTTTAGCGGCTATGCAGGCAATGTTAATGAGTGTCTATGATCGGGCCTTGCATCGTCAACTGGCGATTGTTCCCAATAGTCGTCTCGCACATTGGTTAGAAGATTTACCACCCCTGATGATGATGGAAGGTTTGCTCTTTAATTTGCTGTATGTGGGTTTTGCACTCTTAACGATGACCATTTTCTCTGGCCTGTTCTTTTCACAAGTTTTGTTTGGCAAGCCTTTTGTGTTTGACCATAAAACGATTTTTGCACTCGTCTCCTGGGTCTTATTTGCTGGTTTACTCATCGCTCGTTGGTGGGTTGGCTTGCGAGGTTGGGCGGCAATACGTTGGGTATTGAGTGCTTATGTTGTTTTACTACTTGCTTATGTGGGTAGTCGGTTTGTATTGGAAGTAGTTCTTCAGAGAGCATGATCCTTGCTTAAATGGTTTTTACTATTTGTCGGAGTAGCCCTTTTTTATTTTTGGCTTAAGGGAAAAAAGCAGGCGAAATTTGATCGGCAGAAATCAAGCAACCCCAACCCCAACAAGGATCAGAAGCTAGCCGAGCCGGCAGCAATGGTGGAATGTCAATACTGCAAAGTGCATCTGCCACAACCAGATGCCATTATTAATGATGGCCGGTTTTATTGTTCAAAAGAGCATTTCAGTTCATTGGATGATCAAGGTTGGATTGGTGCTGCAGCTTGGCGTATTTCCCCAAATAAAGATGCAAGACCAGATGAAGTAAAGCCCGACTTACTGGTGATTCATCATATTAGTTTGCCGCCCGGTGAATTTAAAAATCAGACATCAAGTCAGCACATTGTGAGTTTTTTTCAAAACACATTAGATCCAAATGCACACCCCTATTTTGATGAGATCGCAAATCAAAAAGTTTCTAGCCATTTTTTGATTGCGCGCACTGGAGAATTAATCCAGTTTGTTTCGACTCGAGATCGGGCGTGGCATTCTGGTGTATCAAATTTTATGGGCAGAGAAAGATGCAATGATTTTTCGATTGGCGTTGAATTAGAGGGTGATGGCGACACGCCATTTGAGGACATTCAATACCAATCTTTAGCAAAGCTCGTCCAGAAATTAGAGCTTGCTTATCCCAACTTGCAATTTGCAGGGCATAGCGATATCGCTCCAGATCGAAAAACGGACCCTGGAAAATATTTTGATTGGGAAAAGTTCCAAAAAGAGACAGGTATTTCGCAAGAAAAAATACCTTACGGACTGGTTTCTCGCTAGACCAAATCCTTGTATGTGAGCATACGCTCACTTTTTTAGCCTTTAACTAAAAAGGGCTAAAAATTTCGCCCCAAAATGACACCTCAATTACTGTAAAACTTAGTAAAAATACTGATAAATATTGGTGAGAAAAAACTTACCAAACTCTAAATATTTCCCTATACTTAGTGTCTTATTTGCTTCGAAACACTAGATGTAGTGTTTGAATGCAGCAATACCCCATTGTTTTTTAACGATATTTTGTCCAAATAACTATATATAAGCAGGAGAAACATGACATACGCCAACCCTCAGTCAGCAGGTCAGCCAACTGGAGTAAGTAATCCAGGAATGAGTCCTGCAGGAGTGATTAACCAAACTCCTTCTGCTGGCTTCGTAGCTGGTGGTGTTGGTGGCAGCCAGGCAACCCAGTTATCTGATTACAAAATCATTCGTCGTAATGGTTCTGTCGTTGCATTTGAGCCATCCAAAATTGCCATTGCAGTAACCAAAGCATTTTTAGCCGTTAATGGCGGCCAAGGTGCAGCATCTGCACGTGTACGCGAACAAGTTGAGCAACTCACACATGCTGTAGTGCGCGCTTTATTGCGCAGCCGTCCAAATGGTGGCACTTTTCATATTGAAGATATCCAAGACCAAGTTGAATTAGCTTTGATGCGTAGTGGCGAGCACAATGTTGCACGTGCTTATGTTCTCTATCGTGAAAAGCGCAATCAAGAGCGTGCGGCTCAACAAGACGCATCTCAAGATGCTCAAGTGGCTAAAGAAGCTGGTGAGTCTGGCATCAAGGTTACCGACGATGGTCAAGAGAAGTGGCTCGATATGGCCGCTTTGCGTACTGTGATTGGAGCAGCTTGTGAAGGTTTGGGTAATCAAATTGACGCGAGCCCAATCATCACTGAAACAATTAAGAATTTGTACGATGGTGTACCAATGGCGCAAGTGTATGACTCTGCTATCTTGGCCTCACGTACTTTGATTGAGAAAGATCCTGCATACAGCCAGGTGACAGCGCGTATCTTGATGCACGTTATTCGTAAAGAGATTTTTGGTAAAGAGGTATTGCAAGGTGATACACAAGCTGAGTACGGCACTTACTTTGCTAAGTACATCGACGAAGGTATTTCTGCAGAGTTGTTAGATCCGCGTATGCGTGAGTTTGACTTGGTACGCTTGGCTAGTTCCTTGAATGCAAGCCGTGACTTACAGTTCAATTACCTTGGTTTGCAAACTTTGTATGACCGCTACTTCTTGCACATTGAAGAGCGTCGTATTGAAATGCCACAGGCTTTCTTTATGCGCGTTGCAATGGGTCTAGCTTTAAATGAGATGGATCGTGAACGTCGTGCGATTGAGTTCTATGAAATCCTCTCTACATTTGATTTCATGTCCAGTACGCCGACATTATTCAATTCAGCAACAACTCGTCCACAGCTTTCTAGCTGCTACTTGACTACAGTTGATGATGACTTAGATGGCATCTACGAGGCTTTGAAAGAGAATGCTTTGTTATCTAAGTTTGCTGGTGGTTTAGGTAATGATTGGACTAACGTTCGCGCTTTAGGTAGTCATATCAAAGGCACCAACGGTAAATCGCAAGGTGTTGTGCCATTCTTGAAAGTGGTCAATGACACTGCAGTTGCTGTAAACCAAGGCGGTAAGCGTAAGGGTGCGGTTTGCGCCTATTTGGAAACGTGGCACTTAGATATTGAAGAGTTCTTGGAGTTGCGTAAGAACACTGGTGACGACCGTCGTCGTACGCATGATATGAATACTTCCAACTGGATTCCTGACTTGTTCATGAAGCGCGTTATGGAAAATGGCGATTGGACTTTGTTCTCACCATCTAATACCCCTGACTTGCATGACAAGTTCGGCAAAGCATTTGAAGAGGCTTATGTTGCTTATGAGCAAAAAGCCGATCGTGGTGAATTAAAGCCATTCCGCAGAATTCCTGCGCAGCAGTTGTGGCGCAAGATGCTTGGCATGTTGTTTGAAACAGGCCATCCATGGATCACTTTCAAAGATCCATGCAATATTCGTAGCCCACAGCAGCACGTTGGCGTGGTTCACTCCTCTAACTTGTGCACAGAGATCACTCTGAACACAAATGAGACCGAGATTGCAGTTTGTAACTTGGGTTCTGTGAACTTGACAGCGCATATGACCACCGACGCTAACGGCAAGATGATTTTGGATCACGAGAAGCTCCAGAAGACTGTCCGTACTGCGATGCGCATGCTCGATAACGTGATTGATATCAATTACTACGCAGTTGCTAAAGCCCGTAATTCTAACTTGAAGCATCGTCCAGTCGGCATGGGCATCATGGGCTTCCAGGATTGTTTGCATATGCAGCGGATTCCTTACGCTAGCGATGAGGCAGTGAAGTTTGCAGACTCTTCTATGGAAGCCGTTTGCTACTACGCTTACCAGGCTTCATGCGAATTGGCTGAGGAGCGTGGCGTATACAGCACTTACAAAGGTTCCTTATGGGACCGCGGCATCCTGCCACAAGATTCAGTAGCACTTTTAGCTCAAGAACGTGGTGGTTATGTCGAGGTTGATAACTCTTCTACTATGGATTGGAGCGGTTTGCGTGCCCGCATCAAGCAACACGGTATGCGTAACTCGAATTGCGTAGCGATTGCGCCAACAGCAACGATTTCGAACATCATTGGCGTTTCTGCTTGTATCGAGCCTACTTTCCAGAACTTGTTCGTGAAATCTAACCTTTCAGGTGAGTTCACCGTCGTGAATGAGTATCTGGTTCGTGATTTGAAGGATCGTGGCCTCTGGGATGAAGTCATGATTGCCGATTTGAAGTATTTTGATGGCACTTTGTCTAAGATTGATCGTATTCCACAAGACTTGCGTGATTTATACGCAACAGCCTTCGAAGTCGAGCCAAGTTGGTTGGTTGAGGCTGCCTCCCGTCGTCAGAAATGGATTGACCAAGCTCAGTCATTGAACATCTACATGGGTGGCGCATCCGGTAAGAAATTGGATGACACCTATAAGCTGGCATGGTTGCGTGGCCTTAAGACAACCTACTACCTCCGTACTATGGCTGCAACTCACGTTGAGAAATCCACTGTTACTAGCGGCCAATTGAACTCAGTTTCGAGTGGTGGTGGCGTAAACGGTACTGATGCAGCAGCAAGTGCTGCTGCAGAAGCGGATGGCCCAGTTTGCACAATGCGCCCTGGCGATGCTGGCTTTGATGAATGTGAAGCATGCCAATAAGCCATTTGGCGATTGGTTAGAAATAGAAGAATTGAGGAGAAAGTTATGTTGAATTGGGAAGAGGAAGTCGCTCCAGCGCTAGCGAAAGTCGGTATTGCACCGCAGCCGCTTGCAGTCGAGCCGCAACGTCCACAGCCAGACCAAGTAGCAATGGCGCCACAAAATGTTGCGCCCACACCTGTGCAGGCTACATCTTTATCTGGTGGCGTAGCGCTGCGGGTGAATGCTGCAGATAAGCGCGTGATTAATGCTAAGACTGACGTAAACCAGCTGGTTCCATTTAAATATAAGTGGGCTTGGGAGAAGTACTTGGCTGGTTGTGCAAACCATTGGATGCCACAAGAAATCAACATGAACCGCGATATCGCGCTTTGGAAAGATCCCAATGGGCTGACTGAAGACGAGCGTCGTATTATTAAGCGCAACCTAGGCTTCTTTACTACCGCAGATTCTTTAGCTGCAAACAATATTGTTTTGGGTACCTATCGCCACATTACCGCTCCAGAATGCCGCCAATACCTATTGCGCCAGGCTTTTGAAGAGGCAATTCATACCCATGCATACCAATATATTGTGGAATCTTTGGGTCTTGATCAGAGCGAAATCTTCAATGCGTACAACGAAATTGAATCAATTCGCGCCAAAGATCAGTTCTTAATTCCTTATATTGACGTCTTAACAGATCCAAATTTCAAGACTGGCACATTAGAAACTGACCAAAAATTACTTCGTTCGCTGATTGTTTTTGCCTGCGTAATGGAAGGTTTGTTCTTTTATGTTGGTTTTACGCAAATACTTGCAATGGGTCGCCAAAACAAAATGACGGGTGCTGCTGAGCAGTATCAATACATCCTTCGCGACGAGTCAATGCACTGTAATTTTGGCATTGATTTAATTAACCAAATCAAGCTGGAGAACCCGCAGTTATGGACTTCCGCGTTCAAAGACGAGATCAAAGCGATCTTCGAAAAAGCGGTCGAATTAGAGTACCGTTATGCCGAAGATACGATGCCTCGTGGAGTGCTCGGATTGAAAGCTCCGTTGTTCAATGGTTACCTATGATACATCTGTAATAGCATATGTTTGCTAATAGGACTTGACGCAATGTTCCC
>CAIUOP010000065.1 GCA_903900805.1 uncultured beta proteobacterium
TCATTGGTGCCGAGACTTTCTCACGTATTTTAGATTTCCAAGATCGTGGTACTTGTGTGTTGTTTGGTGATGGCGCCGGCGCTGTCGTGCTTGAAGCCTCGAATGAACCAGGTATTCTAGCTACCGCTTTGCATGCTGATGGTAGTCAGCGCAACATATTGTGTGTACCTGGTCGTGCCGGTAATGGTGAAGTCCATGGCTCCCCATTTATGACGATGGATGGCCAAGCAGTATTTAAATTGGCAGTCAAAGTATTAGAGCAAGTGGCTCATGAGGTTCTAGAAAAAGCCAATCTCAAGCCTGAGCAGATTGATTGGTTAGTGCCGCATCAAGCCAATATCCGCATTATGGAAGGTACAGCCAAAAAGATGGGCATGTCTATGGATAAAGTCATTGTGACGGTGCATGAGCATGGCAATACCTCTGCGGCATCGATTCCCTTGGCGTTAGATAGTGGTGTGCGTTCTGGTCAAATTCAGCGTGGTCAATATCTTTTATTGGAAGGTGTTGGCGGTGGCTTTGCTTGGGGTGCGGTTGCACTCAAGTATTAAAACTATTCTCTTCATTTCTTTCTAAATTAATCTCATGACATTTGCATTCGTTTTCCCCGGTCAAGGTTCCCAATCTGTTGGCATGCTCAATGCTATTACCGCTCGCCCTGAAGTCCGTGCGACATTACAAGAAGCTTCAGATGCTTTAGGCGAAGATGTTGCCAAGTTAATTGCCGAAGGCCCTGTAGAGGCACTATCGTTAACTACCAATACTCAACCAGTCATGTTGACTGCGGGTGTGGCTTTTTATCGCGCTTGGCTGGCGGCTGGTGGCCCTGCACCCCAGGTAATGGCTGGCCATAGCTTGGGTGAGTACTCGGCTTTAGTTGCTGCTGGCGTTATCTCTTTTAAAGATGCGGTTCCTTTGGTGCGTTTTCGTGCACAGGCAATGCAAAGTGCCGTACCAGTAGGCACTGGCGGCATGGCAGCAATCTTAGGTTTAGATGATGCAACTGTCATTCAGGTCTGCGCAGAAGCAAGCGCTGCATCGGGCGGTGTGGTTGAAGCCGTGAATTTCAATGCGCCTGGACAAGTAGTGATTGCTGGTGCAAGCGATGCCGTTACTAAAGCCTGTGAATTGCTCAAAGCTGCAGGCGCTAAACGTGCATTACCGCTACCAGTATCCGCACCATTTCATTCTTCTTTGCTGCAGCCCGCTTCCGAAAAGCTCAAGGACTATCTAGCTAATATTGAATTCAAAGCGCCAATAATTTCCGTGATTAATAACGTGGATGTTCAAATTTTGAATGATCCTAGCGCGATTAAAGATGCTTTAGTGCGTCAAGCCGCTAAGCCAGTACGCTGGCAAGAAACGATTCAGGCGATGGCTGCACAAGGTGTTACTCAAGTAGTAGAGTGCGGTCCTGGCAAAGTATTGGCGGGCTTAACTAAGCGCATCAACGATCAGGTGACTGGCGTACCAGTATTTGATGAGGCTAGCCTAAATGAAGTATTGGCTACCTTAAAATAAGCACTATTGATCAACATCAATCGATATAGCGAAAGACAAATATGAATCTCGACCTCAGTGGACAAATTGCTCTAGTAACTGGCGCGTCGCGTGGTATTGGCCAGGCGATTGCTGATGAGTTATCCAAGTGTGGTGCTAAGGTGATTGGTACTGCTACGACAAGTGATGGTGCTAAAGCAATTGATGCGCGCTTAAAGCCTTCAGGTGGTTGTGGTTTGGTTTTGAATGTCACCGCTCCAAATGCGTGTGAAGAAATGATTGATCAGATCGTAAAGGATCATGGCGGTATCAATATTTTGGTGAATAACGCTGGTATCACTCGCGATAACTTAGCAATGCGGATGAAATCAGATGAGTGGGCTGATGTCATTGATACGAATTTGAGTTCAGTGTTTCGCTTATCTCAAGCTGTTTTACGTCCGATGATGAAAGCACGCGGTGGCCGCATCATCAATATCACCTCGATCGTGGGTCACATGGGTAATGCAGGACAGGCGAATTATGCTGCTGCAAAAGCAGGGGTTTCCGGGATGACCCGCGCCCTGGCTCGTGAAATTGGCAGTCGTAATATCACCGTCAATTGCGTGGCACCTGGATTTATTGATACCGATATGACCCGCGCTCTGAGTGAAGAGCAGCAAAATGCCCTAAAAGTGAACATTCCTTTGGCCCGCCTAGGCAGTCCCGAGGATATAGCCCAGGCAGTGGCGTTTTTGGCCTCTCCAGCAGCTGGGTACATTACGGGCAATACCCTACACGTCAATGGCGGACTCTATTTAGCCTAAGGCCAAAGCAAGGATTTCACCATTTTTTGGCGGATTTGCTGATTTACTCCGCCAAGCTGATAAAATTCTTCAATCGTTTTTTTACAACCCCTGGGGGACTTAATGGATAACATCGAACAACGCGTTAAGAAAATCGTCGCTGAGCAATTGGGCGTCGCTGAAGGAGATATCAAAAATGAATCTTCTTTTGTGAATGACCTAGGCGCTGACTCTCTTGACACTGTTGAGCTGGTAATGGCTTTGGAAGATGAATTTGGCATCGAAATTCCTGATGAGGAAGCCGAAAAAATCACCACAGTTCAGCTCGCGATCGACTTCGCTAAATCAAAAGCTCAGGGTTAATTCCCTAGCCTAGGTATTACTGTGTCAGCATCAAATGGCCGACGCCGGGTAGTTGTTACCGGTCTTGGTCTCATCTCACCTGTTGGTAATTCAGTTGATGCAGCTTGGTCTAATTTGCTTGCGGGCAAATCTGGCATTGCTACCATCACGAAGTTCGACCACACTCCGCTGAGCGTTCATTTCGCGGGAGAGGTGAAAGATTTCAACGTTGAAGAATATGTTTCTGCTAAAGAAGCACGCCATATGGATACCTTTATCCATTTCGGTATTGCTGCGGGTGCGCAAGCCATTCGCGACAGCGGCCTAGAAATCAATGAGCAAAACGCGGAGCGTGTTGGTGTGATGGTCGGCTCTGGTATTGGCGGCTTGCCAATGATTGAGGAAACTGGGGCTGAACTATTGGCTCGCGGTCCTCGTCGTATCTCGCCATTCTTTGTGCCTGGTTCAATCATCAATATGATTTCTGGGCACCTCAGTATTTTATTTGGCCTCAAAGGTCCAAACGTTGCAGCAGTAACTGCATGCACTACGGGTTTACATAGTATTGGTTTGGCTACCCGCTTAATTCAGTACGGCGATGCTGATGTGATGGTTGCTGGTGGTGCTGAATCCACTATTTCTGCTTTAGGTGTTGGTGGCTTTGCTTCAGCAAGAGCACTTTCAACCCGTAATGATGATCCTGCAACTGCTTCACGTCCTTGGGATAAAGACCGTGATGGTTTTGTTCTTGGCGAAGGTGCTGGTGTGGTTGTGCTTGAAGAATACGAGCATGCAAAAGCACGTGGCGCAAAAATCTATTGCGAACTACTTGGTTTTGGCATGAGTGGCGATGCGTATCACATGACTGCACCCAATATGGACGGTCCACGCCGCTGTATGGTCAATGCCATGCGCGATGCCCATTTAAATCCCGACCAAATTCAGTATCTGAATGCACATGGCACCTCTACACCGCTAGGTGATAAGAATGAAACCGAAGCCATTAAAGCGGCACTTGGTGATCAAGCCAAAAAGGTTTTAATAAATTCCACCAAATCGATGACTGGCCACCTTTTAGGCGGTGCTGGCGGTTTGGAGTCTGTTTTTACCATTCTGGCGCTCCATCACCAGAAATCCCCACCAACCATCAATATCTTCAACCAGGATCCTGAGTGTGACTTGGACTACTGCGCCAATACCGCCAGAGATGTGAAGATCGAGCATGCGGTCAAAAACAACTTTGGCTTTGGTGGTACTAACGGCACCTTGATTTTTGGTAAGCTGACCTAATATTCTCTTTATCTCCATTTTTGGTTTTTACCAAGTAGGCATATAGCATTATGAAAAAGTACCTTATTGCGCTCTTGGCTATTTTGAGTCTTGGGCAAACTGCATTGATACCAAATGCTTCCGCACAAAATCCTCGGGTCATGATTCCGGATTTTGCGGATTTAGTCGAACGCGCCAGTCCAGCCGTAGTGAATATTCGTACCACTGAAAAGGTGATGGTTCAGCAGTCTCAAGGGGGTATCCCTGGCATTCCAGAGGAGCAAGCCGAATTCTTTCGCCGTTTCTTTGGTGTACCTATTCCCGGTGTTCCGAATGGACCAAAACAAGCTCAACCGAATGCTGGTAAACCGCAAGAAGCAGATCGTGGTGTTGGCTCCGGTTTCATTATTGAATCCAATGGCTTGATTTTGACTAATGCACACGTCGTTGAGGGTGCAACCACGATTTATGTCACCTTAACGGATAAGCGTGAGTTCAAGGCTAAGTTATTAGGTTTAGATAAACGTACTGACATAGCAGTGATAAAAATTGAAGCACGTGACTTACCAAGATTACCAATGGGTGACTCTTCGAGGGTCAGAGTAGGTGAGTGGGTTCTCGCGATCGGTTCACCGTTCGGCCTTGAGAACACGGTAACAGCAGGCATTGTGTCGGCAAAGAGCCGTGACACTGGCGATTACTTGCCTTTTATCCAGACTGACGTTGCAGTCAATCCTGGCAACTCTGGTGGGCCATTAATAAATACTGCTGGTCAAGTGATTGGCATTAACTCTCAAATTTTTAGTCGCTCTGGTGGTTATATGGGAATTTCATTTGCGATCCCCATTGATGAAGCGATGCGTGTGGCAGATCAATTACGTACTAATGGAAAAATGACGCGCGGTCGAATTGGGGTAGCCTTAGGTGAAATGACAAAAGAGATTGCCGAGAGCTTAGGCTTAGGTAAGCCTCGTGGTGCTTATGTGCGCAATGTTGAGCCTAATGGTCCTGCAGCAGCTGGTGGCATTGAATCTGGCGATGTGATTCTTAACTTTAATGGGCGTGAGCTCAATAAGTCGACAGATTTACCACGTGTTGTTGGTGAAACTAAACCAGGAACTATGGCTACCGTGCAAGTTTGGCGTAAGGGTAGCACGCGTGATTTGACGGTCACCGTTGCAGATACGGATTCTGCGCAAGGAGTGGCTAAAAAGCCGGACGCTCCTGCTGCAAATAGCAATAGTGTGAGCGCCTTTGGAGTAGCCGTAACTGACTTATCAGATGCTAAAAAGAAAGAGTTAAACATCAAGGGTGGCATTGAGGTTACCGGTCTAGGCGATGGTCCTTTGGCAAAAGCGGGAGTTCGCCCTGGCGATGTGATTATTCGGATTGCTGATGCCGATATCACCAGTGTGAAGCAGTTTGAGGCCCTCGTTAAAGGTCTTGATGCCAATAAGGCTGTACCGGTCTTTATTCGCCGTTCTGATAGCACCTTGGTCATTCCCGTAAGGCCAAAATAAGCCCTTTTTAGGCTAAAAAATGGGGTTCGGTGCCTTTTAGGCGCCACCCATTACAATCTCTTTAAGACGACTTTTTGCAGCGCATCATTGTGGTGCGTTCTGACAAGGCGTTTTTTGAATGACCTATTAAGACGCTATGGATTTAATCCGCAATTTTTCTATCATCGCCCATATTGATCA
>CAIUOP010000066.1 GCA_903900805.1 uncultured beta proteobacterium
GCCATGATTAAGAAATTAAAAGTCTATGGCGACGCCAATCATCCGCATGCGGCTCAACAGCCAAAAGCGTTAGAGATTTAAGGAAACCAAATGGCTATTAATTACGGAAATTGGAATTACGGTACGGGTCGCCGCAAGAGTTCTGTTGCGCGCGTGTTCATTAAATCTGGCAAGGGCGAAATTATCGTTAACGGTAAGCCTATCGATACGTATTTTGCTCGTGAAACATCGCGCATGATTGCTCGTCAGCCTTTGGCTCTCACAGCCCACTTAACGACCTTTGACATCAAAGTAAACGTTTCTGGTGGCGGTGAAACTGGTCAAGCTGGTGCGGTGCGCCATGGTGTTACTCGTGCTTTGATTGATTACGACAATACCTTGAAACCAACCCTGTCTAAAGCAGGCTTGGTGACTCGTGATGCTCGTGAAGTTGAGCGTAAGAAGGTTGGTCTACACGGCGCGCGTCGTCGTAAGCAGTTTAGCAAGCGCTAATTTCTTTCGGTCACTGAAGTTTTTCGAAAGGGTCGCGCAAGCGGCCCTTTTTGTTTCTACAATTGAGGTATTGTGAAGTTTGTTTCAGGACTTTGCTTAGTTGGCATCTTGGAGAAAGACATGATTAAGGTTGGCATTGTTGGTGGCACAGGATATACCGGGGTGGAATTGTTGCGTTTATTAGCGCAGCACCCCGAGGTACAGATTGTGGCTATTACATCTCGCACAGAAGCTGGCACTCTAGTTGCTGAGATGTTTCCATCTTTGCGCGGTCGGGTTGATCTTAAATTCACCACGCCAGATGAAGCCAAATTAAATGAATGCGATGTGGTGTTCTTTGCAACGCCACATGGTGTTGCTATGGCGCAAGCAAAAGAATTACTTGCGAACAATGTCAAGATTTTGGATTTAGCTGCTGACTTCAGATTAAAAGATGTGAAAGAGTTCGCCAAGTGGTACGGTATGGAGCATAGCTGTCCAGATATTCTGGCAGAAGCAGTTTATGGTTTGGCCGAAATTAACCGTGAAGCGATTAAGAAAGCGCGGGTAGTGGGTTTAGCGGGTTGCTATCCAACCTCTATACAGCTTGGTCTTGCGCCATTACTCTCCCCAACATCTACTGGTGGTAAGCAGTTGATTGATAGCACACATATTATTTCTGACTCAAAGTCTGGCACTTCAGGTGCTGGACGTAAGGCCGAGATTGGTACCTTGCTAGCTGAAGCAAGTGATAACTTTAAAGCTTATAGCGTTAAAGGCCATCGTCATCTTCCAGAGATTGTGCAAGGCTTAAAAGCAATTGCTGGTCATGATCAAATAGGGCTGACATTTGTGCCGCATCTGACGCCGATGGTGAGGGGGATTCATTCAACCTTGTATGTACGTTTGACCGAAGCTGGCAAAGATGTTGATTATCAAAAGCTGTATGAAAGCTTCTACAAAGATGAACCATTTGTGGATGTAATGCCTCCTGGCAGCCATCCAGAGACTCGTTCTGTGCGGGGTAGTAATGGCATTCGGATTGCCATTCATCGTCCCGATGGTGGAGATACTTTGGTCATTTTGGTGGTGGAAGACAATTTGGTGAAGGGTGCCTCGGGGCAAGGTGTTCAGTGTATGAACCTGATGTTTGGCCTACCTGAGACGACTGGCCTTACCCAGATTGCGGTTTCCCCATAACTAGGGGGTACTTTCATCCATTAATACCCCTTCAGCAAACTAAGCATTAAAAGCCTAGAATATAAGTATTGCCTTTTGAATTAGGAGTAAATCATGACCCAATTAGCCACTCAACCCGCCCAAGATTTAGCAGAGCCACCAACTCCTTTGGTGTTCACGGATAGTGCTGCTGCAAAAGTAGCTGACCTGATTGCTGAAGAAGGCAACCCAGAGTTGAAGTTGCGCGTATTCGTTCAAGGCGGCGGTTGCTCAGGCTTTCAGTATGGCTTCACATTTGATGATGCTGTAAATGAAGATGACACACTCTTTGAAAAGAACGGCGTTACTTTATTAGTAGATTCAATGAGCTTCCAATATTTAGTTGGTGCTGAGATTGACTACAAAGAAGATATCAACGGTTCACAGTTCGTAATTAAGAATCCGAATGCAACGACTACTTGTGGTTGTGGATCCTCTTTCTCCGCTTAAAGAATTTAACTTATATAGTTAAGCAGGATAACAAGCGCCTAGAATTCTAGGACCCTTAGCACCTGTGACGGCTGGCAAATTTGCTGGCCGTTTCTCTTTATGGGCCCAAGCAAGCCATGCAAAGGCTAAGCCTTCAACGAGTTGCGGGTCAATACCAGCAGAATCACTTGTAGTGATTTCTAGAGGCTGCTTAAAGAGATGCTGCGCTTTCACTTTGAGTAAGTTCATCAAGGCATTATTTCGGGCGCCACCTCCACAGACAATCAGCTTCTGGGTTTGCGGAGCATGACGAGCTAAAGCCTCCAAGGCTGATTGCGCAGTGAGATGCAGTAAGGTGGCTTGTACATCTTTGGCTTGATGATGATCTTTACCCATTTTTTCTTGTAACCAATTGAGATGAAAGTCGTCTCTGCCTGTGCTTTTCGGTGGCGTTTTTACAAAAAAAGAATCTGACAGCATCTTCTTCAGAAGTGCTTCATTTACCTTACCTTGTAGTGCCCAATTACCACTTTCATCAAAAGTATTTCCTTGATGCTTTGCAATCCAAGCATCCATCAACATATTTCCAGGGCCACAATCAAAACCTGAAACTACACCACTTATGGGTAGTAGCGTGAGGTTAGCAATGCCACCAATATTCAAAATTGCTAAATTTTCGGAGGATATAAATTGCTGCGCATGAAAAGCGGGGACTAAAGGCGCACCATGCCCACCAGCGGCGATATCACGACTTCTAAAATCGGCAACGACATCGATGCCCGTCTTTTCTGCCAAGAGAGCAGGATTGAGTGTTTGGTGCGTATAGGCCATATCACCAAGATGAGGTTGGTGGCGAATAGTCTGACCATGGGCGCCGATAGCGGCAATATCGGATGGCTGTAAGTTCATCTTCTTCAGCAATTGCATAGTGGCATCCGCATAAGCGAGCGCCAAGGCATTTCCAGCCTGCTTTTCTCGGTGCAGCTCATTTGCCCCTGGGGTTTGCAACTCAAATAGCGCTTCACGGAGCTCTGGAGAGAATGAGGCGCTCACTGCCGCTTGGGCACTCGTTTCCCCATTGGGTCCAATCTTGGCTAGAACGGCATCTATCCCATCTAGGCTGGTACCAGACATAAGGCCAATATAGAGGGAGTGTGGTTTGTTCATCTAATTCTCAGGAATGCGACAATTATGCTTAACAATTTAAATACTCAATAACTGTATCAGCATCCGAATCGGTATGACGGCTAAACCAGAACAAAAATATCCATTGACCCCTGAAGTCTTTGCAGCGCTTGAAGTTACTAAACGCGGCTGTGATGAGCTATTGGTTGAGGCTGATTGGGTTCAGAAATTAGCCCGCAGTCAAGCTACCAAGACTCCTTTGCGGATTAAGTTGGGTTTAGACCCTACTGCACCCGATATTCATCTGGGGCATACCGTTGTTCTGAATAAATTACGGCAGTTGCAAGATTTAGGTCACACCGTGATTTTCTTGATTGGCGACTTCACCAGCATGATTGGTGATCCATCTGGTCGCAATGCTACACGTCCGCCATTGACTGCAGAAGAGATCGCTGTGAATGCAGAGACCTACTATCGTCAAGCAAGCATGGTACTTGATCCTGCTAAAACAGAAGTGCGTTACAACAGTGAGTGGTGTGATCCATTGGGCGCGCGCGGAATGATTCAACTTGCTGCGAAACATACTGTTGCCAGAATGCTAGAGCGTGATGACTTTACGAAGCGCTATCGTAATGGCGTACCAATCTCTATCCATGAATTTTTATACCCACTCATGCAGGGTTATGACTCTGTAGCTCTGAAGAGTGATTTAGAGCTCGGCGGCACTGATCAAAAATTCAATCTTTTAGTTGGACGCGAACTCCAGCGTGAATATGGCCAAGAGCCCCAATGTATTTTGACTATGCCTTTGTTGGTTGGTTTGGATGGTGTTGAGAAAATGAGTAAGTCCAAAGGAAATTACATTGGCATAAGTGAGCCTGCTGGCGAGATGTTTGGAAAACTCCTGAGTATTTCTGATGACTTAATGTGGGATTACTTTACCTTGTTGTCATTCCGTCCAATGTCCGAAATTGATTTGATGAAACAAGAAGTTACTGCCGGACGCAATCCAAAAGATTGCAAAGTGTTACTTGCGCAAGAAATCGTAGCTCGTTTTCACTCTCAAGCTGCCGCTGAAAAAGCTTTAGAAGATTTTAATCATCGGGCCAAGGGTGGCGTACCTGATGAGATTCCGGAGATAAATCTCTCTGGTGCTCCGATGGTGGTTGCTAACCTTCTGAAGGCTGCAGGATTAGCCCCATCTACATCAGAAGCCAACCGCAACATCGAGCAAAACGGCGTGAAAATTAATGGTGAAACTATTGTCGATAAGCAGACAAAGATTGAGGCTGGAACGTATGTTGTGCAAGTAGGAAAACGCAAGTTTGCGAAAGTAATACTTACTTAAATGACATTGGATATGAGTGATAAAAAAAGCATTGAACTAGAGGCTGAAAATTTAGAGCGACTTTCAGTGAGGTTAATTCAAGATAAAAACTGGGAAGCTTTAGAAAAAATGCTTGCCCCAGGTTGTCAGTTTGTCAGTTCGCAAGGCTCATGCGATAAAGAAAGTGCAATGCGCCTAATGAAAGAAATGCACCTTGGGCCTGTTCAATTTAAGGACTTCAAGGTAACGCAGGCCGATGACAATCTGATAGTGAGTTTCTGGATTGCAGCTTTAGAGTATCGAGATGGTAAAGAGTTATCGCCAGAGTATTCTCCACGCCTAAGTGTTTGGAAAAAACTTGATAGCCAGTGGCAATGTATTGCCTACGCTGATCTGATTACTAGCTAATTTATAAGTCTAAGCTGGTATTACCACTTGGTGGCGTCAAACCAAAATGCTCATAAGCCTGACGAGTTGCTACCCGGCCTCTTGAAGTTCTTTGTAGGTAACCTTGTTGAATAAGGTAAGGCTCTAAGACATCCTCAATAGTGTCTCGCTCTTCACCAATGGCTGCAGCTAAGTTATCAATTCCAACAGGGCCACCATCAAATTTGTGCAAAATGGCTTCAAGTAACTTTCTATCCATGACATCAAAACCACTTGGATCTACATCTAACATCTTTAATGCAGCATCAGCCATAGCTTTGGTAATAGTGCCAGTACCTTTCACTTCTGCATAGTCACGTACACGACGTAATAAGCGATTTGCAATACGCGGGGTACCACGCGCACGCTTTGCAATTTCTATAGCGCCTTCAGGATCGATATCTGCTTTTAATAGGCTAGCTGAGCGATTGATGATTCTGGTGAGCTCTTCAGTGGTATAGAACTCCAGTCTTGCCACAATACCAAAGCGGTCACGCAATGGATTGGTGAGCATGCCAGCACGCGTTGTTGCGCCAATTAGCGTAAACGGTTTGAGGTCAATCTTGACACTGCGGGCTGCAGGCCCTTCACCAATCATGATGTCAAGGCTGTAGTCTTCTAAGGCAGGGTAGAGAATTTCTTCTACAACGGGAGAAAGACGATGGATCTCATCGATGAAGAGCACATCATTAGTCTCTAAATTAGTCAGCAATGCAGCGAGGTCACCAGGTCTATCAAGGACCGGGCCACTGGTTTGACGTAAGTTCACACCAAGCTCTCGCGCAATAATGTGTGCCAGCGTAGTCTTTCCAAGCCCAGGGGGGCCAAAAAGGAGAACATGATCTAGTGCTTCTTGCCGTGCTCTGGTGGCGCTGATGAAAATTTCTAGTTGCGCTCTTGCCTTCGTTTGACCAACATACTCATCGAGCTGTTTAGGGCGAAGTGCTCTTTCAAAGATGGCTTCAGAATTGCCTACTCCTCCACTCACGATGCGGTCATTACCTTCTGGTAAATCTTCAGGAGTAGCGCTTAGGTCGTCGGTATGAATTGCCATACTGCAAGTGTAGTGGTGTTCTCTACTTAGGGCTTAGATAGATACTTCAAGCCCATCCGAATGCCATCAGAGACCGAGGTGTCTGGAGGGATTTGTTTAAGGGCTAAGAGGGCTTCTTTTTCTGAATAGCCTAGAGCCAAGAGGGCTTGTAATACCTCGCTACTTGCTGCAATAGCTTGAGGCTTGCCACTGGCAGTGATGCCAAGATCCGGAGCTAACTTACCTTTGAGCTCGAGACAGAGACGCTCAGCAGTTTTCTTACCAATACCAGGCACTTGGGTTAGGCGACTAGATTCCTGCAGGGCAATTGATTGAGCCAATTCATGAACACTCATGCCAGATAGAACCGCTAATGCAGTTCTCGATCCAACGCCGCTAATCTTAATCAGTTGTCTAAAGGCTTCGCGCTCAGTCTCAGTGGCAAAGCCAAAAAGCTGTTGCGCATCCTCGCGAACTTGGAAGTGGGTCAGGAGGGTAATTTTTTGACCCGCTTGCGGTAATTGGTACAAGGTGCTCATTGGCACATCCACTTCATATCCAATCCCTTGGCAATCAACTAAGAGTCGAGGGGGGTGAACTGAAACGAGGATTCCTTGAATGCGACCAATCATATAAAGATCTTAACCTGTGATGTGTATTTTTACTTGCTACGTTTCTTGGGAGCCAACGCTGCGCTAATAGCTTTCGGAATTTGGGCATGATGAGCAGCGCAGATAGCGACTCCTAAAGCATCTGAGGCATCTGGCCCTGGGGCACGATTGAGTTTTAGTAAGCGTTTAACCATTTCTTGTACTTGGGGCTTGGCAGCACGGCCTGTACCCACAATTGCTTGCTTTACCCTTAAAGCGCTGTATTCGGCAACGGGTAGTTTTGTAGATACTAGCGCGGCAATCACTGCACCTCTAGCTTGTCCGAGCATTAAGGTCGAGCGCGGATTGACGTTCAAGAAAACTTCTTCAATCGCAGCAGACTCTGGTTTGTAGGTATCTAACACTTCCTTTACACCGGCATAGAGAGCACCTAAGCGCTCTGGCAAACCTTTGGCTGGATCTCCGCTTTCAATTGTCCCAGAGGCGACATAAGTGAGTTTTTGGCCATCAACATCAATGACACCAAAGCCAGTGGTACGTAAACCTGGGTCGATTCCAATCCAGCGCATGGGAGCTCAATATTTCCTAATCTTTTCTTCTATTGCTTAGTGACGAAAGTGACGCGTGCCAGTAAAGACCATTGCAATACCGTGCTCATTAGCTGCTGTGATGATTTCATCATCGCGCATACTACCACCCGGTTGAATTGCACAGCTTGCACCGCCATTGACAACAACATCCAAGCCATCACGAAATGGGAAGAAAGCATCACTTGCAACTGCTGAACCCTGCAGGCTTAAGCCAGCATTTTCAGCTTTAATACTAGCCATACGTGCAGAGTCAACCCGACTCATTTGGCCAGCCCCAATGCCTAGGGTCATGCCATTAGCGCAATACACGATCGCATTGGATTTCACAAATTTCGCAACACGCCAAGCGAACATCATATCGTTCATTTCGCTTGGGGTAGGCTGCCTTTTGCTCACAACGCGCATCTCACTTTGAAGAACATTTTTAGCATCAGGCGATTGCACAAGCAAGCCACCACCAACGCGTTTGAAATCAAAAGCATTAAATGCAGAGCCTAATGGGATTTCTAAAAAGCGCACATTTTGTTTTGTTGCAAATATAGCTTTTGCTTCATCACTAAAGCTTGGAGCAATCAATACCTCCACGAATTGTTTAGAGATGGCTTCTGCAGTAACGCCATCGCACGGGACATTGAAGGCAATGATGCCGCCAAAGGCAGAACTTGGATCCGTTTTGAAAGCCTTCTGGTAAGCCTCCAGGGGATTGGCGCCAACAGCTACGCCACAAGGGTTAGCGTGTTTGATGATGACGCAGGCTGCAGCTCCATTAGTATTGCCCGCAAAACTCTTAACGCATTCCCAGGCAGAGTCAGCATCAGCAATATTGTTATAAGAAAGCTCTTTGCCTTGCAGTTGTTTGTAATTGGCGAGCGCCCCATCTACTGGGTAAATATCTTTATAGAATGCTGCAGATTGATGTGGGTTCTCACCGTAACGCATCTCTTGAACTTTTTCAAAGGCAAGGTGTAGAGTCTCTGGATAAATAGAACGGGTTTTATGATCCAAGTCATCGCCTAATGCAAAAAGATAGTTAGCAATTGCACCATCATATTGCGCAGTATGTGCAAAAACCTTTTTTGCTAAAGCTAAATTGGTTTTGTATGAAACAGTATTTTTATTGGCTTTCATCTCCGCTAATACTGGCGCGTAATCTTCAGGAGAAATTAAGACAGTTACATCTTGATGATTTTTAGCAGCAGCACGCAACATCGCTGGGCCACCGATATCAATGTTCTCCACCGCATCTTCAAAGGAACATTTTTCTTTGGCAACCGTTTCATTAAAAGGGTAAAGATTGATGACCAACATATCGATCGTATCGATGCCATGTTCTTTAAGCGCTGCCATATGTTCAGGGGAGTCCCTGCGCGCTAATAATCCACCATGAACCATCGGGTGAAGTGTCTTCACTCGGCCATCTAACATCTCTGGAAACTTAGTCAAAGAAGAAACTTCCACCACTGGTAGATTATGCTCAGCCAACAGTTTTGCAGTGCCGCCAGTAGAAATTAACTTAATGCCTTGCTCATGAAGAGCTTTAGCAAAAGATACAATGCCATTTTTATCGGAGACGGAGAGTAGGGCTGTACGAATCATATTTTTCACAAGGATCTTATTAGTGAATGGCGTGGTGATAGATGGCTTATTTCAGTAGTTGGTGTTCGACCAGCTTCTTATGTAAGGTATTGCGATTAATGCCAAGGTATTGAGCTGCTAAAGATTGATTTTGTTTGGCATGCTGCATGACGAGCTCTAGCATCGGCTTCTCAACCACAGCCAATACCATTTGGTAGATATCTGTCGGAGGCGTGCTTTTGAGGTCATTTAGATAACTCTGTAGCTGGGTTTCAATGCACTCAGTAATGGGATGTTTATTGGTCATAATTTAGAAAAATACTGAAAACGAAAATAATTAAGATACAACTAAGCTGCTTCTAAGAAAAGTAAATGGTCTGAATAAGATTTCATCTCATCAAAATAATCATTGACCATTTGTAATTGAGTTTTGCAATCATCAGCGGTATTCATGCGTTGACGAAATGCATGCGAATCACGTAAACCCTTGCAATACCAGCCAATATGTTTACGAGCTGTGCGTAGGCCAATGTATTCGCCATAAAACTCATAGTGGTCAAGTAGATGAGCATTCATGATGGCCTGAATCTCATTGATTTCAGGGGTGGGTAACTTACCACCAGTTTCCAGGTAATGATTAATCTCTCGGAATATCCATGGGCGTCCTTGAGCGGCGCGACCGATCATGATGGCGTCAGCACCAGTAATTTTTAAAATGGCTTTTGCTTTTTCTGGACTATTGATATCACCATTAGCAACTACGGGAATACTCACACTATTTTTTACGGCAGTAATCGTCTCATATTCAGCCTCGCCGTGATATAGATCGGCTTTAGTGCGACCATGAACAGTCAGCATTGAGATGCCTGAGTTTTCTGCAAGATGTGCAATTTCGATTGCATTCTTATTTTCGCGATCCCAGCCCGTACGAATTTTCAGTGTCACTGGAACAGCATCAGGACCAACCCCTACAGCCTGGACTACCGCTTCGAGAATACGTTGGACTAGAGGTTCATCGCGTAATAGAGCTGATCCTGCAGCAACGTTACACACCTTTTTCGCTGGGCAGCCCATATTGATATCAATAATTTGTGCACCGTGGTCTACATTCATTTTCGCTGCTACAGCCATCATGACAGGATCTGCGCCTGCGATTTGCACAGCGATTGGTTTAAATTCACCAACATGGTTAGCACGACGCTGAGTCTTTTCGCTTTTCCAAAGCAGGGCATTGGAGGCCACCATTTCTGAGACGGCATAGCCGGCACCTAATTTCTTGCAAAGCTGCCTAAATGGACGGTCAGTAACTCCAGCCATGGGAGCTACAAACAGTCTATTTGCAAGGAGGTGAGGACCGATCTTCATTTATTTTGCTTGGTGTAGTCAGAGTCTTGCGGGAAGCATCACACTTTAGCACAAAGAGGTCTAAATATGCCTATTTTTTAGGCAGACTATTTATTTCAACCCAAATTACTTTGGCATCAATTCAGAGGCTGATTAGGGATCCTTAGCGCCTGCCAAACATCATCTGGCGAGCTAAGGCTGTCTTTATCGGTGGAAACCACTGTAGCGCTGATAAAGCCAATCCTCGGGCTACAACAACGGGGGTGAGATTGGAAGTAAATACTCTAGCCATGAAGTCTGTTAGACCAATGGTAGTGGTGCGATCTACTTTACGACTTTGAGCATAGCTTTCCAATGCATTTTGAATATTTTCTGTAGTTTGGTTTTCTGCTGCCCCTGAAAATACCCCAACCAATTTTTCGGCAAGCAAGAAAGCATCGCGTAATCCTAGGTTGAGTCCTTGCCCTGCAACGGGGTGCAAAGCTTGCGCAGCATTACCAATCCACACTTCATTATCTTTAGTAATTTCTTTTCGGTAGTTAAGACCCAACTCATATAAGCGACGATCTTGAATTTTTAAAAAGCGCCCGATACGTGAGCCAAACTCGCTTTGCAATGATTTCAGAAAATCAACATCATTTAATTGCAGGCGATATTGCGAAGACTCAGGTGAGCCGCACCATACCAAGTTCAGAATATTAGGACCGTAATGACTTGGTAAAACTGCTAATGGCCCTTCAGATGTAAAGCGTTCCCAAGCCTGATAGGGGGCTGCGTTCTCTACTTCAATTAATCCTACTAAGGCTGATTGTCCATAGTCGCGACCAGATTCAACCCAATCTTGCTTTTTGAATAAGCCGCCCTCGGCGTGCACGACACATTGAGCATTGATGTTAACTTGCACTTCTTCTTTATTGACATGTTGCCAAACAAAACGTGGGCTCTTACCCTGAATTACTCTTAATGCCTGGCGTAATGTGGCATGGATATCACGATATCGAATGATGTGCCCCAAGGCGTCTTGATGAAGTTCTTCCCGCGTCATCAGTGCACGACCAAAGCGACCCGCCTGTGAAACATGTACACGATGAATATCAGCGCTTTCAGTGGGCCAAGCATGAATAGTATCGAGAAGCAGTTTGCTGCCATGAGATAGCGCGATACCCCGACTATCAGCTGCAGCCAGATCAGCATCATCGACTGGGTTGCGATCAATCAGTGTCAGTTTTGTATCTGGAAACTTTTGCAGGATCCATGCAGCGCAAGCAAGGCCAACTGGCCCGCCTCCATGAATTAAGACGTCACAACTAAGCTCACTCATAATTTGAATTTAAGCATTCTTCATAGTTGCTTCGATTTCATCAGCCTTAACTGGTACACCACGAGAGATTAATTCGCAGCTAGATTCATTGATGACGGCGTCATCCTCAATACGAATGCCAATATTCCAGAAAGCCTCATCAACATCATCGGCAGGCCTTATATATAGGCCTGGTTCTACCGTAATGACCATGCCAGCTTTCAAGATACGCCAAGGTTTTTCTTCTTTCAGGAGGCTTGCAGTCTCTTCACGATAAGAGCCAACATCGTGCACATCCATACCTAGCCAGTGTGAAGTCCGGTGCATATAGAAGCGACGATAAGCACCAGTTTCAATTGCATTCTCTAGCGAGCCCAGCTTAGAAAGTTTGAGTAGCTTTTCATCAAGTAATCCTTGGGTGAGCACTTTAAGTGCTGCATCGTGGGGCTCTATAAAAGTATTGCCTGGCTTAGTCATTGCAACTGCCGCCTCTTGTGCAGCAAGGGTGATGTTATAAAGTGCCCGCTGAGGACCTGTAAATTTGCCATTCACTGGAAAAGTGCGCGTGATATCAGATGCATAGCCATCTAGTTCACATCCTGCATCAATTAAGCAAAGTTCACCACTACGCAGTTCTGTTGAACCAGCGCGGTAGTGCAAGACGCAAGAGTTGGCGCCACCTGCAACAATGCTGTTATAGGCAACACTTTGCGCGCCACTATTGCGGAACTCATGTAGTAATTCTGCTTCGAGTTGGTATTCACGAATACCAGGTTTACACCTTTGCATCGCCCGAATATGGGCGCGCGCAGAGATAGCGGCAGCACGACGCATCGTATCGATTTCATGAACATCCTTAAAGAGGCGCATCTCATGTATGAGCGCTTCAATATCATGGAGTTCTGATGGTGGGTTAATGCCTGATCGTGCCTGAGCTCGAACTTTCTTCATCCAATGGCGTAAGCGCCGATCTGCTTCTGCATTCTCTGCTAAGCGGATATAAATCGCATCTTGATCAGTCAGCAGTTCACCTAGTTTGCGATCCAACTCTTGATTACTATGCGCGTATTCAATACCAAGTTCTATTGGTGCTACCTCAGGCCCAAGACGAATACCATCCCAAATTTCACGTTCAGGATCTTTTGGCCTGCAAAATAAATGGGATTGAAGTTCACAGTTTTTGCCGCTACCTTTTATTTCCATTACTAAAGTTGCACCCGGCTCCTCAAAGCCAGTTAAGTAAAAGAAATCACTGTCATGGCGATAGGGAAATTCGCTATCACGATTACGAGCTAACTCGGGCGCAGTAGAGATAATTGCAATACCACCACCAGACTTGGCGAAGATTTTTTTTGCTAGTGCATTTCTGCGTTCTTGATAGATCTTGTTATTCATAAGCTGCATTGAGCTCTTCTAAGCGTTGTGGAGTCCCTACATCGTGCCATGGTCCAGTATATTTTTCACCAGACACTTTATTTTGTGCCATAGCCTCTCTTAGGAGAGGCGCCAGTTTGGCAGGGACGCCTATTTCTAAGCCCCTAAAGAGGTCCTTATGATAGATACCAATCCCTGAAAAAGTGAGTTTTTCTGCGCCCATTGATGAGTCATCACTAACTATAGTGTTTTGGAGATAGAAGTCGCCATCTGGGTGTTGAACTGGGTTTGGAACCATCAAAAGGTGAGCCAATGGCTTACTAAGGTCGCTTCGCATTTTTGCAGCAACCTCTAAAAGTATTTTGATAGGGAGGTTTGGTGTAAATACATCACCATTAATCACTAAAAAATAATCTTCGGGACAAAGTAAGGGGAGCGCTTTACGGATGCCCCCAGCAGTTTCTAGGGCGGTACCTTCAGGCGAATATTGAATATCTAAGCCAAATTGATGACCATCTCCTAGACTCTTTTCAATTTTTTCTCCAAGCCATGCGTGGTTAATGACAACCTTTTGGATGTCTGACTTGGCAATACCTTCAAGATGCCATGCTAATAATGATTTATTTTGAATAGTTAATAAAGGCTTGGGTAAGTTATCAGTGAGTGGACGCATCCGCTCACCTCTTCCGGCAGCGAGCAGAAAACAAGGAAGAGAGTTGTTCTTGTTCATCATTCTTTACTTTGGCGAGTTGACTCCAAAATGCGCGCCAAGGGTTTCAGTTCAATATAGCGATTAGCGGTAGCGATAGCATATTCCAATACTAAGGGGATATCTTTGAGGTAGCCATCCTTGCCGTCACGATGAAATAGCCTTGCAAAAATACCAAGAACTTTCAAGTGGCGCTGTAAACCCATCCACTCAAAATCACGATAGAACTGACCAAAATCATTCGGCATGGGTAGCCCAGCTTTGCGACCCTCTTCCCAGAATTTAATGACCCAATTAATCACGCGGTCTTCAGGCCAGGCTATGTATGCGTCTCGCCATAAAGAGGAGGCATCGTAAGTAATCGGGCCATAAACAGCATCTTGAAAATCGATTACACCTGGATTATTTTTTTCAGTCACCATTAAGTTACGCGAATGGTAATCCCGATGAACATAGACTTTTGCTTGCGCTAGATTATTTTCAATAATGAATTCAAAAGATTGATTAAGTTGAGATTGTTGTTGATCGCTTAGTTGAATATTGAGATGTTTCTTCAAATACCATTCAGGGAACAAGTCCAGCTCTCTTTGTAATAGCGCTTGATCATAGTTTGGCAACACATTCGGTTTACTGGCTAATTGCATTTGTACTAAGGCATGAGTCGCATCTTTATATAGATGATCTGCACTTTCACTATTAAGTTCTGCAAGATAAGTTTTAGTGCCCAAATCATTTAATAAAAGAAAGCCTGCTGCAATATTTTGATCCAGTATTTTTGGAACATTTAATCCGGCAGCAGAGAGCAATAAATCAACCCTAATAAAAGCATCCAAAGGTTCGTGCTGAGGGGGTGCATCCATCACAATGAGAGTCTGAAAATTAGACTTTTGGGACGCAATGCGAAAATAGCGTCTAAAGCTTGCATCTGCTGAGGCTGGAGCTAAAGTGTCTAGATCTAATTGCCAGCTAGGGTCTAGGGCTTTTAGCCAGCTGCGAAGGGTGTTTAGGCGAGAGTCAGTCATGGTCGATTCGTATAATAAGGCTGGTCTGGATCCATGAGTCATTATCGCCGTCGCGCCGGCCTTTGCGCCCCTCTTTTTTTGGCTATAACCCCGCGCGTAATTATGGGGGTGATATTGCTTCAGCTCGCGCTCCCGATTGGGGCGCAAGCACCCACTCCTTCACCTGGAGTTTCGCTATCCAATACCAATACTGTTTTATTACCAGACCGTGGAAATGTCACCATTTTAAAGTTAGATGATCAGCTTCGTGTAGGGAAACCAATTGAAGATAGTAAAGCGCTGACTTTTACATCTAGTGACTCAATTGATGGTGTGGTCGAGCGTGATATGCACCTAAAAGGGCGCGCTCAAATCCGCCGCAATGGTGCAGTCCTTAAAGCTGATGAAATCACTTATAACCCAGACACCGATATTGCGGATTTACTCGGAAATGCTGAGCTCTCAAAAGGAAATGTGACCTTCAAGGGTCCCAAAGGGCAATTTAAAGTAGATGCGCGTGAAGGCGCCATGGAAATGCCAACTTATGAGCTGCGCGATACTCGGGGAAGAGGCACTGCAAAAAAACTGACAGTTGAGAGCCCAGACGTATTTGTTTTCGACAAGGCAACCTACACCACTTGCACTCCAGAAAATATGGATTGGTATTTCACTGTGGGTAGCTTAGAAATTGATAACGAGCAAAAAGAGATGATTGGCACCCATGGAGTAATGCGATTCTTTGACGTGCCGATTGCCTATATCCCTTATTTCACAGCGCCTACAGGTGGGCAACGCCGAACAGGTATTTTGGCGCCAGTTGTGGGGTACAACTCGAATAACGGCCTAGATATCACGCAGCCATACTACGTCAACATTGCACCTAATCGTGATCTGTTATTGATGCCGCGTTATATGAATCATCGTGGAACGATGTTAGGTGCGCAGTATCGTTTCTTGGATACAAAATATTCTGGAACTGTGGGCGGCGATTATTTGCCCTACGATAAGCAGACCGGTACTGATCGATGGAGGTATGACTGGCAGCAACGACAGGCATTTGGTGGTGGCGTTGGACCTGGTGGAGTACCTTTGCCTGGCTCATGGACAGGTTATGCGAACGTCGCTAGGGTTTCAGATAATTTGTATCCAACGCAGTTTTCGCAAAGTATTGCCGGAGCAGTAACTAATCAGTTCCGACAAGAAGTTGGAACCAGCAAGGCACTTACAGGAAGTTTAAGTAACTGGAATGTAACTGCAAGAGCTATGACATTTCAAACACTACAGCCAGATCCTACTGTTACCGTGCAGGCGCCCTATAACGTTTTGCCAAACATTACTGCTGCTTACAATAATCGCTTGACTCCAGCTGCTTCAGATGCCAGCGGCAAGTATATAACCTTGCCAACTGGCCCTGCAACATCATTTTCTACAGACTTCACGCGTTTTGCGTACAACATTCAAGGACATTTAGCTGCTACTGCACCTGGTGTATATAGCCAAGCAGATAGAACAGTAGTGAAAGGGGCAATGTCTCTCCCGCAGGTTACCCCCGGTTATTACATAACCCCTAAAGTGAGCTTCCAATCCAATAACTACAACGCTACTCCATTTAATAATGTTGCGGCGGCACCAGTGCAGGGCTTCACCATTCCAACCTTTAGCCTAGATTCTGGTATGGCATTTGAACGAGAAGCAGCTGAGCTAAAAGGTTTCTTCGGACGTGACATGTTGCTCACAATGGAACCAAGAGCTTTTTACGTTTTTACCCCCTATCAAAGTCAAGCTCAGACACCAATTTTTGATACGGCAGAAGCTGGCTTTGGTGTATCGCAGATATTTGCTGAAAATACATTTATTGGAAATGATCGTATTGCCGATAGAAATGTAGCAACGCTGGGTATGACAAGCAGAATGATTGAGGCAAATACAGGTGCTGAACGAGCTAATGTCACGCTGGCACAACAACAACAATTTACCGGCCAAAAGGTTGGTTTAAACGGTAATATTGTTAATCCCACAACTTACTCCGATACTTTGGGTTCTGGCTCCGTCCGCTTGCTTGGAAACTTTAGTGCCGACATGTTTGGGCAGTACAACACTCAGCTCAATCGTTTTGTTCAAACTACAGTAGGTGGTAGTTGGCGACCAACTCCTGGTAGAAGTCTTAATTTTGGCTGGCGCAATGTCTGGTCTCCGCCCGTCCAAGCATCGGTACAAAATAATCAGGCTTTTGTTCCATCTGCAACTACAACCGATCAATACAATATCTCTGGCCAATGGCCTTTGACTCGGGAACTTTCGGTGTTAGGTCGTTATGGCTATGATTCTTTAACCACCAAAACATTAAATACTTTGGTTGGTGTAGAGTGGACAAGAGATTGCTGGACTTTACGGAGCGTATATTCACAAATGCTAAATACCTCCCAGATAACTACAACTCAAATACTCTTCCAAATAGAATTTAGGGGCTTTGCTAGCGCTGGGAGCAGTCCAGTTGATATCATGAGGCTAAATGTTCCCGGATATATGCCTACTTCAAAGCCAATTCCCCCTTCAATATATGAGAACTATCAATAATGTTTTATAGGAGTCGTTTGAAACAGATTTTGATCGCTACCTTTATGTTGGGTGCTATATCCTTTGCCGGCATTGTTTGCTCTCAAGATTTGACAAAAGCTAGCAATGCAACAGGTAGTAAGATTCGCAATATCGATGGCGTTGCAGCAGTTGTGAATACGGGCTATGTCACTCGCAAAGAAATTGATGACCGAATTGTAAGTCTGCAGAAGCAGGGCGCTAAGCTACCAGATGCTGATAATTTACGACAACTGGTTTTAGAGCGTTTAATTGTTGAAAAAATACAATTACAAAATGCCGAGCAAGAAGGCATAGTCGTTACCAATAAAGAGTTGGACAAAATCATTAGTGATATTGCCGCTAAAAATCAATTAAGTTACGCCGAATTCAAGGAAAAAGTCATTTCTACAGGCATGACATTTGACCGTTATAAAGTGACATTGCGTGATGATATTGTTGTGAGCCGATATCGAGAGCGTGCAGTAGAGTCAAATATTAAGATTTCAGATGCGGAGGTAGACAATTTCATTACTGAGCGCATGCGTGCTATGTCTGGTAGTGGTCCGTCAGTTTCTGCACCATCAGTAAAAGGTGCGCCTGAAGAAATTGCTATTGCGCAGATTTTTATTCCAGTCGATGCCGGTGCTGGCGCTGGTGCTCAGACTGAAGGAAAAAAACAAGCTGAGATTTTATTAGGCAATGCAAGAGGAGCCGTAGATTTTTTACAGCTTGGTGCTGCTGCTACAAAAGAAAATCCTAAAATTAAGTTTCAAGAATTAGGTTATCGCACTCCTGATCGTTTGCCACAATTATTTTATGAAGCCATTCGAAATACTGGTAGCGGACAAGTTGCCAATGCTGTTGTAAAGAGTCCCGCGGGATATCACGTCCTTAAGGTTTTAGATCGTCGCACAATCAGTGCAGCCCCTGTCCAGCAGCAGGCTGCACCACAAGAGCAGGCAGCTACTACACCCCAAAATATCCCCATTACGCAAACTATGGCTCGCCATATTTTGTTGAAAAATAGACCGGGCTTGACTGATCAAGATGCTGAGAGGCGTTTGCAAGGATATCGCGACCAAGTCCGCGCTAAGACTGCTGATTTTGGTGAGTTGGCTAAAAAATATTCCGAGGATGGGTCGGCGCAAAATGGTGGGAATTTGGGTTGGATGGGCCCTGGAGATTTAGTGCCCGAGTTTGATCAGGCAATGAATCGACTTCAGATTGGTGAGGTAGGTAATCCGGTTAAATCTGAGTTTGGCTGGCATTTGATCCAAGTCTTAGAGCGTCGCGAAGCACAGTTGACGGTAGAAAAACAGCGAGAGTTTGCCCGCGCAGCAATTCGTGAAAGAAAATTTGAGCAGGCTTATCAGGATTGGCTGCGTCAATTACGCGATACAGCAACTGTCAAAATCTTGAACGTAGATGATGCAGCTAGTGCCGCACCCCGTTAAGCTGATCATCAGCACTGGCGAACCAGCCGGTGTAGGGCCTGAAGTCTCTTTGGCTGCAGCAAAGGATTTTTTAGGTGAGCAGTCTAATGTGCAGATCACTTTATTGGGCAACACAGACTTATTTAAAGATTCTTCGGAAAAAAATAGTAGCCCACTTGATCGTCTCAAGATTGAGTCAATGCCCTTAGCTTCGCCTGTATACCCAGGAATGTTAAATCCCGCTAATGCTCAATATGTCCTTAATCTTTTAGATCGAGCTAGTGATGCATGTATGCATGGGGATTTCGATGCAATGGTTACAGCCCCTATTCAAAAGAGCTTGATTAATAGTGCAGGTATCCCGTTTACTGGACATACAGAGTATCTAGCGCAACGCTCCAATACGCCACATGTTGTTATGATGCTGTGCGCTCCATTACCTGCTGGGTTTTTAGGGATCAAATCCTCTAGAGATTTAAGAGTTGCTCTGGTGAGCACTCACCTCCCCTTGAAGGAGGTATCGGCATCTTTGAGTTATGAGCTCTTACTTAAAACCATTCAGATAGTGAGCCAAGATTTACGCACAAGATTCGGTATAGCTAAGCCAGTGATTCGAGTCGCTGGCTTAAATCCGCACGCTGGCGAGTCTGGCTATTTGGGGCGCGAAGAGATTGAAATGATTGCACCTGCAATTGAGGCCGCTAAACAGCAGGGAATATCTGTTTCCGGGCCATATCCTGGGGATACTATGTTTGATGCTGCAGCACTAGAACAGGTTGATGCATTTATAGCGATGTATCACGATCAGGGATTGGCCCCATTCAAATTTGTAACCTTTGGGGGTGGCGTGAACGTGACTTTAGGCTTACCAATTATCCGGACCTCAGTAGATCATGGAACCGCCCTGGATATTGCTGGAAAAGGGATTGCCGATTCTGGAAGCATGCTAGAAGCACTACGTTTAGCTTATGAACTCGCCCTAAATAAAAGAAAATTAAGTTAAGTAATGCATCGTGCACGCAAACGCTTTGGCCAAAATTTTTTGCAAGATGATGGGATTATTTATTCCATCATAGCCTTAATTAACCCTGGCCCAGATATGCATGTGATTGAGATTGGTCCTGGACTTGGGGCTTTAACTAGACCTCTACTCAGAAATCTCGATCAACTTGATCTTCTTGAGATTGACCGCGACCTAGTTGCTTATTGGAACCAGCAAAATCTCGAGGGCTTAACAGTCATTGAGGGCGACGCTTTACAGTTTAATTTCCTAGAGTGGGCCAATACTCGTTCTGGCAAAAAAGGATTTTGTAAGGTTGTGGGTAATTTACCTTACAACATTTCTTCACCATTATTATTTCACCTTGTTTCAGCTGCCACACAAATTGATGAACAAATATTTATGCTGCAAGCTGAAGTTGTTGAACGGATAGTAGCAAAGGCAGGAAGCTCCGATTTCAGTCGGCTATCTGTGATGCTCCAGGCTCGCTATGATATGGAGCTTGTTCTGGAGGTTCCTCCCGAAGCTTTCGAACCACAGCCAAAAGTAAACTCTGCAGTAGTTCGCATGATTCCACGCAAAGATTTCAAATTGAGTGATACTCAGTGGAGCGCTCTAGAACAGGTTGTTGCAGCAGCTTTCTCGCAGAGAAGAAAAATGCTACGCACTAATTTACAAGCGTTTTCAGAGAGATTAAGCTTGACTGAGATTGAATTAAAATCCAGGGCGCAGGATATTACAGTGGAGCGTTATGTTGAGTGGGCTAAAGTCTTAGCCTCTTAATTGTTCTTACTTATAAGCGTTGGGATCAATCATCCGCATTTCGGATTCGATCCAGCTCTCAACCTCTTGTTGTAATTCTTCTCCTGACTTACCTTCTGAAGTAATCACTGGTCCAATAGAAAAGATTACTGTGCCAGGCTGCTTTAAAAAGCTGTTCTTAGGCCAAAAATTACCGGCATTATGTGCAATCGGAATAACTAATGCACTGGTAGCGCTTGCAAGGCGCGCGCCACCTTTACGATACGGTTTAGTTGAGCCCCTTGGAGTCCTAGTGCCCTCCGGGAACAGCATGATCCACTTACCCTCACTTAGGCGTTTGCGCCCTTGGCTGGCAACGGAGAGCGCTGCGGTTTGCTTATTGGCTCGATTAATGTGAATCATCTTGAGTAAAGCTAAAGCCCAGCCAAAAAATGGAATCCAAAGTAACTCGCGTTTAAAAACAAAGCAAAGTTGTTTTGGAAGGAGTGCTATATAAGCAATCGTTTCATAGGCAGACTGATGTTTGCTAAGAATAATCACTGGTTGATCTAGTACTGCATGCATGTGCTCCATCCCACGAATTTCATAGCGGATATTACATAGATGCCACAAGAGCCAAATGACTACTTTATTCCAAAGACCGATGAAGCTATAACGGTTTTCTGGGCTCAAAAAAGGAAATGCCAGCATACATAACACTGACCAGATCGGCGTAAAGATAAGAAGAAATAAAGCAAAGAGGGTGGAGCGTACATAAATCATGTTTTCTCTAAGCCTTGCTTTCTAGAAGGGCATTTGCAAAAGCCATGAGATCAGCGTGAATCTGAGTGCCTTCAGGTAAGTTACCTTGATCTAAGGTCTTTTGACCTTTACCAGTTAGCACTAGGTGGGGTGAAGCGCCTAGGGCAATACCAGCTTGTAGATCACGCAAGGAGTCACCAACAATGGGTACGCCTAAGAGAGGCCGAGCACTATCAGATTTTTTATAGCGTAAAGCAATCTCTTTTATGAGACCGGGTGCAGGCTTGCGGCAATCACAGCCGTGAGAATCTAGATGGGGGCAAAAAAAGATGCTATCAATACGACCGCCCAATGGCTGCAGGAGTTTATCCATTTTGCTATGCATAGCATGTAGATCATTAATCGCAAAATAACCTCTGGATAAACCAGATTGATTGGTAGCAATTGCGATTTGATAGCCCGCTTGATTCAGTAAGGCTATTGCTTCCAAGCTTCTTGGCAGCGGAACCCATTCATCAGCAGATTTCACATAATCGTCACGATCTTCATTGATCACGCCATCGCGATCAAGGATGATGAGTTTAGAAGAGCTGATGCTCATGCTAATTTGCCGAGATCGGCAACGAGATTCATTTTCTGGTGAAGTTGTTGCAGAAGAGCTAGGCGGTTATCGCGTAGCTCAGGATTGGGATCCATCACCATTACATCAGCAAAGAACTGGTCAATTGGCGCGCTTAAGGTAACCAATGCTTTTAAGAGGTCAACAAATTGACGTTTTTCATAAGCGGCATCAAGGGCAGGTGTAATACTCTCTAAAGCTTTATAAAGAGAGGCTTCTGCAGGATTTTGCAATAACTTACTAGAACATTTTGCGGGAATAGCAGTCGTTGTTTTCTTGAGGATATTACTAATTCGTTTATTTGCGGCAGCAAGTTGAGTAGCTTCGGCCAGAGCATTAAATTCACGCAAAGCAGCTAAACGTTGGATCAAGTCATTAATATGTGCCGGATTTTGGCTGAGTACGGCATCGATTTCAGCGCTGGTAAATGGCTTTCCAGAAACGGATTGATCACGTAGGTAAGCACGTAAGCGATCGATTATGAATTCATAAATAGCAGCAGAATTCGCTTTTTCTTGAATGTCTTTTTGTGAGAGCTGCGCACGGGCTAATTCAATCAACTCAGGCAAGCTTAAGGAAAAATTCTTTTCTAGAAGTAGACGACAAATGCCTAGAGCATGACGGCGCAATGCATAGGGGTCTTTATCACCCGTTGGCGCTAGTCCAACGCCCCATATACCCACTAAGGTTTCTAATTTGTCGGCAATTGCTAGAATCGAACCAGTCTGGCCCTGTGGCAGCGTATCGCCCGCAAAGCGGGGCATATAGTGTTCACTGCATGCGCTAGCTACTTCAGGATTTTCACCATCATGCATTGCATAGTAGCGACCCATGATGCCTTGCAGTTCAGGGAATTCCCCAACCATATCCGTTAGTAAATCGGTCTTGGCAATTTCTGCAGCACGGCTTACTAGTTTTTCATTTGCATTAAGTATTTTTGCAATACTAATAGCAAGACTTTGAACACGCTTGCTGCGCTCTAGTTGGGTACCCAGTTGATTGTGGTAGACCACTTTTCCAAGATCGGCAATACGAGAGGCTAAAGAACGTTTTTGATCCTGTTGGAAGAAAAAGCGCGCATCTGCAAGGCGTGGACGTACGACACGTTCATTACCGGAGATGATAGCGTCTGGCTTAATAGTTTCAATATTAGAAACAATTAAGAAGCGGTTGCGTAACTTACCCTGCTGATCAGTCAATGCAAAGTATTTCTGATTAGTTTGCATTGTCAAAATTAAGCATTCTTGTGGCACTTCTAAGAATTCTTGATCAAAGTGACATTCATAAACAGCGGGCCACTCAACCAGAGATGTCACTTCATCCAACAAGCTATCAGGCATCAAGACGAGGTCATTACCGGCAGCTTTTAATAAGGCTGCCTCAATTTGTGCTCTGCGTCGATTAAAGCTAGGAACTACTTTGGCTTTAGTTTGTAGATCATTCTCATAATCATCTGCAGTGGCTATAGTCACATTGCCGGGGGCTAGAAAGCGATGTCCCTCCGTCTGGTTCCCAGCATGAATACCTAAAGCACTGATATTCAAAGTCTGATTACCATGTAAGGCAATAATCCGATGGGCTGGGCGAGCAAATTGAACATCTGCTAATTGACCATCTTTTTGTAGCACTTGATAGTGCATCATTTTGGCAATCGGTAATTTATTCAGCGTTTGCTCAAGTGCTATTTGTGCCGCATGTTCTAGCGCTGCACCCTTAGCGATTACATTGAGATAGAGCGCTTCATTTTTACCTTCCCCTGATTTTTCAAGAGTGGTTATGTCGATATCGGCACAACCAAGTGCGCCTAATTTTTTTAGTAATGGTGGTGTAGCTTTACCAGCCGCATCAAAGGCGATGCTCGTTGGCAATAGTTTTTCACGAACAGGATGATCAGGCGCAATATTTAGAACATCGCTTATTTGAACTGCAAGGCGACGTGGTGTAGCAAAGCTAGTCACTGTTGATGATTCGCTTGCTAAGCCAGCCTCTTTTAGAGCGGCAAAGATGCCTTCACTAAAGGCATCGCCTAAGCGACGTAATGATTTCGGTGGCAATTCTTCAGTCAATACTTCAATTAATAAAGTGGCAGACTGTATAGGTGAGTTACTTTTGCTCATAAATAGATTATTTGGATCTGGGTGTCTAAGCTTTGGCTTGACGTTGACACATTGGGAAGCCTAGCTGTTCACGAGACTCAAAATAAGCTTGAGCAACTGAGCGAGAAAGGTTGCGAATGCGACCAATGTAGGCTGCTCGTTCGGTTACTGAAATAGCGCCACGTGCATCAAGCAAATTAAAAGTATGTGCTGCCTTAAGAACCATTTCATAAGCGGGTAAGGCAAGCGGCACTTCCATCAAGCGCTTTGCTTCACTTTCATAATTTACAAAGTTTGTAAATAGAAATTCAGTATTTGAATGCTCAAAGTTGTAGCAAGATTGCTCCACTTCGTTTTGGTGATACACATCGCCATAAGAAATGCCATCTGTCCAAACAAGGTCATAAACGTTAGAGCAATTTTGGATGTACATTGCCAAGCGCTCAATACCATAAGTAATTTCGCCAAGAACAGGCTTGCAATCTAGGCCACCCACTTGTTGAAAATAGGTGAACTGAGTCACTTCCATGCCATTTAACCAAACCTCCCAGCCAAGCCCCCAAGCACCAAGCGTAGGGTTCTCCCAGTCGTCCTCTACAAAGCGCACATCGTTTTCTTTGAGATCAAGACCTAGCGCTGCTAGTGATCCAAGGTAAAGCTCAAGAATATTTTCTGGAGCTGGCTTTAGAACTACTTGATACTGGTAGTAGTGTTGTAGTCGATTTGGATTTTCACCATAGCGACCATCCTTAGGTCGACGAGATGGTTGCACATAAGCCGCCTTCCAAGGCTCTGGTCCGATAGCGCGTAAGAAGGTTGCGGTATGAGAGGTGCCTGCACCAACCTCAAGGTCGATGGGCTGCAGTAGGGCACAACCTTGTTGGCCCCAATAATCCTGAAGTTTGAGAATGATTTGCTGAAAAGTAAGCATGATTAACCTGGCTAAGCCGTTGATTTTACATGGCTAGCAGGGGATGTAGTCAAAAAATGACTAAAAATGTCGATGACGAATCAGACCCCAGATCAGCAGAAGGCAAGAAAGGCTCAAAATTGGGAAATTGCCCCAAATGACATAGGGAGTTTTGCCTGAGTAAGGTTGAACCTGAGCACTTAAGCTTGCTTCGGTAAATTCAGGGAGGACTGCAAGTATCTTCCCATCGGCGCCTAAGACTGTGGTGATACCAGTATTAGTAGCGCGCAAAGCTGGCAGACCTGTTTCAAGAGAGCGCATTTGGGATAGGCGCAACTGTTGAGTAGGTGCTTGTGATTGCCCAAACCAGGCAAGGTTGGTCATATTAATCAGCAGGTTCACTGGCGCCTCACTATTCTGAATACGAGAGGCTAACTCACCACCAAATACATCTTCATAACATATCGTTATGGCAGCATAAATTGCAGGCTGATCCTTGCGCGCAATATTAAAAGGCGCTTGCTTAAGGCTTCCTCTAGCAAAGTCACTCATGGGTACATGAAGGGCTTGGACAAACCATTGAAAGCCTGGGGGAATAAATTCACCAAATGGCACTAAGTGAGATTTGTCATATTGGTATGGAGGAACATTTGGGGATAAGCCCGTTGCCCGGTTTGTATATTGCAAGCCTTTATCAGTAGTGACTTCACCAACTAAACCTAGGAGAAGATTACTCGAGCTGGCATTTGAAAAACCTTGCAGGTAATTGATTAAGCCATCTGGAAGATTATTTTGAGGCCATGGAAATGCAGTTTCAGGAATGATGACAAGATCAGCAGCCTCTTTCTGAATTTCGCCTACATAAAAATTGATTTGCCTATTGATCTCTAGCGGATTGAATTTAAGGCTTTGTTCAAAATTTCCTTGTATCAGACGAATGCTTATAGGTTCGCCAAAAGGTTTTGTAAAAGAAGTTAATCCTGCCAACTGGGAAATTGTGATAACAGCTGCAATGCTAACAATACTAAATTTGAAGTGATTCTTGAGTTGAAAAATTTCCCAAGAAGTCCAGATTACTAAAAAAGTACAAGCAGGCCCACCCAGAAATGGTGCTATGGGTGCAAATGGCCCATTAATTTGTGTTTCGGCGAAACCCATCCATGGAAATCCTGTGAATAATTCTCCACGCAGATATTCGCTAAGGACCCAACTCGAGGCTAAAAAGAGGCCTGATAGGTAAGAGGTTTTAAAGAATCGAATGGATATACATGCGATTGCGAAATAAAAAGCAACATATGTAGAAAGTAAAAAAACTGCCATGCAGGCAAGCGAGGCATTCATGCCGCCTACATTATGTAGGCTGATATAGAGCCACCAAATACCCACAACAAAATAACCAATTCCAAATGCCAGGCTTGAGAAAAAATACTGCTTCAGTGAGCAATCTTTTAGTAGGCTTAGTCGCCACCAAACGACGCTCAGCAGGGGGATTTGGGCCCAGCCGCCATAAGGAAGTTCAGCGACTAGAGCGAGTAATGCGCCTAAAACTACTAGCGTGATTGGCGCTAAGGCATTAACACTCCGATGGGTCTTACTAGAATGCAGATCAACCAAGATATTTCTCAGTCAACGGTTTTGGCTATTTGGCGTGCCAGCAGAATATGAACTTGCCTTGGGTCAGCGCGCTGCACTTCAAACTCAACGCCATCGATTGTGATAAGTTCGCCAACTTTTGGAACGCGGCCTAGGTGCTGGACGACAAGACCAGCTACAGTTTCAATGTCTTCCACTGCAAATTTAGTGCCAAGCGCTTCATTCAATTGTTCAAGCTCGGTAATGCCTTTTACTCTGATATCGCCATTGTCCAGAGAGATGATGTTGTCAGCTTCTTCATCGATATCGTGCTCATCCTCAATATCACCAACAATTTGTTCAAGTACATCTTCGATAGTAATGATCCCTGCGATGCCGCTATATTCATCAACTACAACAGCTAAATGATTGCGATTATCTTTGAAATCACGTAAGAGTACGCTTAAGCGCTTCGATTCAGGAATGAAAACTGCTGGACGAAGCCAGTCACGCACTTGGAAATCTTTTTCTGTTACATGACGTAGCAAATCTTTGGCTAATAAGATGCCAATCACGTTATCCCGACTACCTTCAAATACTGGAAAGCGAGAGTGCGCTGCTTCAATCACAGTCTTGATCAACTCAGAAAGAGGTAAGTTGATGTCGATCCAGTCGATTTGGGCGCGCGGCACCAAGATGTCTCGTGCACAAAGTTGACCAACTTGAAATACACCTTCAATCATGGAGAGCGCATCAGCATCAATTAAACCTTCAGCCTGCGCTTCACGCAGTGTGGCAATTAACTCTTGACGGCGCTCACTAGGCTTTGTTGGTAGCGGTGTTAAAAAATCAGCTAAGCGATTTAAAAGGGATTTATTGGGGTCAGGCATGTTCTAAGAATAGCGTAGAAATAAGTTTAATCGACGAATACATATCAGATCGTGAATTACTGGGCTAGATAGGGGTTTACAAAGCCTAGTTGATGCAAAATTTTGATCTCCAGCGCTTCCATTTTTCCGGCATCCTTTTTTGTCTCATGATCATAAGATTGAGCATGGAGGCAGCCGTGCACAATGAGGTGGGCTAAATGGGCTTTTAGAGACTTGTTTTGCTCTTTTGCTTCTTTTTGGATAATAGGTAGACAAAAAATAATATCTGCAGCCAAAGTAGTTTTTGAAAGTTCGTATGGGAATGTTAAGACATTGGTAGCGTAATCTTTTTTTCGAAAAGAAAAGTTCAGTTTTTTGCCCTCTGTAGCATTCACAAAACGCAACGTTAACAAACCACCATAGCCTGTAGCGGCTCTCACCCATTTTTTGATTAAGGTGATTGAGGCAGCTTTAGCTATAGCAGTCTCAATGGCTGGACTTGCATATTGAATATCAATAGTGAGCTTAGTGAGCATGGGCTTCAAGTAATTCGCCTCTTAAGGTGTAATTCAGCACTTCGGTTATACGAATATCAACCATCTGTCCAATAAAAGATTCAATTTCTTGATCAGGTGCCATGAAATGTACAACACGATTATTTTCAGCGCGACCTTGCAGGTTGACACCATCTTTAGCTAAGCCTTCAATCAATACCTTCTCGATATTGCCCAGCATTTTCTGGCTGATCTGATTGGCCTGCTCTTCAACAAGACTTAAGAGAATTTGTAAGCGCTTGAGTTTCGTTTCGTATGGAGTGTCATCACTGAGGTTGGCTGCAGGAGTACCTGGTCGAGGACTAAAGATAAAGCAGAAACTATTATCAAACTCGAGCTCGCGAACCATCTTCAAGAGTTTTTCAAAGTCCGCTTCAGTCTCCCCCGGAAAGCCCACAATAAAATCGCTCGATAAGGTTAAATCAGGTCTTACAGCTCGCATCTTTCGAATGATGCTTTTGTATTCCAGCGCTGTATAGCCTCGTTTCATGGCAGACAGTACAGAATCAGACCCGTGTTGAACAGGCAGATGCAAATGACTTACTAACTTAGGAACTTTGGCATACACATCGATGAGGCGCTGGGTGAATTCTTTAGGGTGGCTTGTTGTGAAACGAATACGTTCGACTCCCGGAATATCTGAAATGTATTCAATGAGTAAAGCAAAGTCTGCAATCTCTTCAGTGCCTCCCATTTTCCCAAGATAGGCATTGACATTTTGACCAAGCAAAACAATCTCCTTAACGCCTTTACTAGCGAGCCCTGCAACCTCAGTAAGGACATCATCAAAGGGCCTTGATACTTCTTCACCTCGCGTATAGGGAACTACACAATAGCTACAGTATTTGGAGCAACCTTCCATAATGGATACATAGGCAGACCCGCGTGTTTGGCGGGATGCGGGAAGATGATCAAACTTTTCAATTTCAGGAAAAGAGATGTCTACTTGAGGGATGCCAGTCTTGCGACGTTGTGCAAGCAGGTCTGATAGGCGGTGTAATGTTTGTGGGCCGAAGACAACATCAACATAGGGTGCTCGACTCACAATCTGCTGGCCCTCTTGGCTAGCTACGCAACCGCCAACACCGATTAATAAATTGGGTTTAGTTTTCTTAAGTTCACGTAAGCGTCCTAAGTCGGAGTAGACCTTATCTTCTGCTTTTTCTCGAATAGAACAAGTATTCAGAAGAACGACATCTGCATCTTCAGGTGTATCAGTCATGACCATGCCTTCATTGGCATGTAGGAGGTCGGCCATCTTGCCCGAGTCGTACTCGTTCATTTGACAACCAAAAGTTTTGATATAGAGCTTTTTCATATGCCGTTCTCAGGTTTATAACTGGGGGCGAAGCTTAGATTTTACTGTCTATAGGAGTCGATAAGCCAGAATTGCCACTATTGTGGGTGGAAGAGCCGCTATTAGTAGGTATAAGGCCGAGACAGATCCATTTGGAAAGTGATGCCTCAAGATGGCAATTCCCGCTGGGTTGGGTGCATTGGCGATGACGGTTAATCCGCCACCAGCAACCGCACCGCCCACTAAGGCTAGCTTGAACTCTAAGGAAGTGCCTGTGACCAAGGATCCTAAATAGGTAAGCGCTGCATTATCCGTAATTGCTGTTAGTGCAAGGCTGCCATAAAAGACTGCAGTTGGACTCATCATTTCCAGAATAGGCTGTAACCACCATCCTTGAAGTGCGCCTAAGACTACCAATCCGCCTAAGAAAAATCCCACTAACAAAGCTTCTTTTAGGATAAGTGGGCTTTGATGTTTAGGGTAAGCAGTCGTGTAGCCAATAAAGAACAACAATATCCACATAAAGATAATGGGGTCATGAGCAAATACCACAACGCCGAGTAAAAATAGTAAATGCATCAAGACCACTACGAGTGGAATTTTAACTTTCTTTGTAGTACTACTCGGCTCGATGAGCTGACGATGAAAGAGTAATGTTGCCCCAAGTGCATTAATAAAAATAGCAATACAAGATTCAATACCGAAGTTAGCGAACATGAATGCTGAGCTCCACTCCCAAGTTGAGGCGACCATCAGGACCGGTGGTGCCGCAAAGTTAGTTAATGTGCCACCAATGGAGATGTTGACAAAGAGTACCCCCAGTGTTCCAAACAGTAAGCCCTTTGAGCATTGGTGTCGATACACTAGGTCACGTAACAAAAACGCAGCTAAGGTCATGGCAGCGGGCTCGGTAATGAGTGAGCCTAGCAATGGTGTAATTGCAAGCGCTAAGAAATATAGAGTCGGGGCACTTCTAATGCGTAAAATAAATTGCAGGCCTTTTGCAAGGATATGTAAAATTTCAGTAGAGACAAATAAAATGGGTTTGCTGCCTGCCACAATCATGATGGCAAATACGAATAAAGGCTCCGTAAAGTTACGCTTTTCTAAAAAAGTTCTTGCGGTATCTAAATTATTCATAAAGCACATGAAAATGATCAGAACTGCAGCCCAAAAGCCAAAAACAATCTCGACCTCACCTAGAAGGTGCCAAAGGCCTGAATGGTCCTTAGAATTTTTAGCTATCGATTCAAAATAACCAGTACAAAAAGTATGTAAAACTGCAATAGCAAAAATAATGCTAGCGACATGCTCTGTAGAGGTAAAGTTCATTACAGAATGGTAGCAGGTGACTTACTGCTTTAAGAAATTATCACTTTAGGAGATTTTGGTGAAATTAAAGATTGGTTATGAAGAGCTTATTGCTGATGCAATGTCCCAAATTGAAACGGTTCCATTAGAAAAGGCCCAAGACCTACTAGCAGATCCCGATACCATTTTTATAGACATTCGTGACATTCGAGAATTAGAGCGCGAAGGCATGATTCCAAATGCGATACATGCTCCAAGAGGGATGTTGGAATTTTGGGTCGATCCAGACAGCCCTTATTACAAGTCAATTTTTGGTGAAGGCAAACATTTAGTTCTTTATTGCGCTTCTGCTTGGCGCTCTGCCTTAGCCACTGAGACGCTACAAAGAATGGGAGTCCCCAAAGTGGCGCATCTAGAGGGTGGATTTAGTGCATGGAAAAAAGCTCAGTTACCTACCGTCGCTAAATTGAGTAAACCCCATTCAGCATAAATTGGAGTTTAAGTAAATAATCACAACGGTTTAATTCATTTGAGGTCAACATGAGAAAAGTAGAGTCGCAGTTTGGCGAAGGCCCGCTTCAGCAAAAATTGAGCGTAGGTGATTTGCATTTTTTATCTGATGCAGAGGTAAGTAAGGGTGGAGGTAGCACTGGGCCAAGTCCATCTGAATACTTAGGTGCTGCCTTAGCAGCCTGCACAAGCATGACCTTAAAAATGTATGCCAACCGTAAAGCAATGAGTTTAGAGAACGCCATTGTGACCGTTGATATTGAGCGGGCAGAGGATGTCGAGAAGTTTATGCGGGAGATTCAGTTAATTGGTAATCTGAGTGCAGAAGAAAAAGAGCGCTTGCTCGAGATTGCAAACAAGTGCCCTATTCATAAAGCTTTGGTAGGGCAGATCCAAATAAAAACCCAGCTTATCAATTAATACAAGCTGGGTTATTTTTTGCAGCTAAGCTAGTTTTAGTTAGGCGCTTTAGCTGGCTGATTATTTTTACCAGCGTTATAGCCAGACTTATATTCTGATGCTTGCTCTTTCTTATAGGCATCGTATACATAGCCAGAAGCTGCGCCAACAGCTGCACCACCAACCGCACCCCAAATAGGGTTACCGTGAAAAATGGCTGTACCGACTGCACCAGCAGCAGCTCCAATGCTTGCGCCTGAAAGTGTGCGTTGTTCCGTATTGCTCATATTTGAGCAGCCAGAGATAGCTAGAGTTGCGAAGGTAATTGCGACAATTTTTTTCATATCAAATGATCCTTTGAATATATTTTAATTTTGATAAGTTCTGTGAATTATTTTCTGGCACAAGGAAAGCGTACAGACATGAATCCTAAGAACACACCTGCAGCTGGCTTATCAGCCACTTGTTGATTTGATTGTGCGAACTTTACAAAATCACCGATCACTTCATCACGTGCTGGGGCGGGTTGCTTAACGCAAATAAAAGGTTTGGCGGTTTGGGGTTGGCGGGTAGCTAAATAGGTTTCATAAATAGCGGTAGTAAAGCCGATACAAAAACTTCGGGATTCTGGAGTTGCGGGAAGCTTACAGTCGTTCACTAATTCTTGGGTACTGAGTACTTTGATATTTTCTTGGGCCTGAGCTAGGCCAGAAAATGCTGCCAAAGCAGCTAAAACAATGAGGACTTTCTTCATGAGTTTTCCCTTAGGTATACGAAAATTCATCATAAACCATAAATTAGGCTATTTATTGCACTAAATAGGTGCAATCCGCACTTATTTAGGATTATTTTTTCCCCATAATGATGCAAAAAACAAGAGGGGTAATTTAATGGAAATCTTGAAAACAGGTAGCGATACTTTATTTATCTTGCTCGGCGCCATCATGGTTCTTGCGATGCATGCAGGTTTTGCATTCCTAGAATTGGGAACGGTTCGGAAAAAGAATCAAGTGAATGCGTTGGTCAAAATCTTGGTCGACTTTGCAGTTTCAACCATTGCGTATTTCTTTATTGGATACAGCATTGCTTATGGTGTGAGCTTTTTCTCTGGCGCTGAAATACTTGCCGAGAAAAACGGTTATGAGCTAGTAAAGTTTTTCTTCTTACTCACTTTTGCTGCTGCTATCCCTGCAATTGTTTCCGGCGGTATAGCAGAGCGCGCTAAATTTAATCCACAGTTAATAGCCACATTTGTGTTGGTAGGCTTTGTTTATCCTTTCTTTGAAGGAATTGCATGGAATCAGCACTATGGTATTCAAGCATGGATCAAAGGTTTGACTGGCGAAGAGTTTCATGACTTTGCTGGCTCAATCGTGGTTCATGCTGTAGGCGGTTGGATTGCTTTGCCAGCAGTGATTCTCTTGGGAGCTCGTCGTGGGCGCTATACCAAAGAGGGTCAAATTTCGGCTCATCCACCTTCAAGTATTCCATTCTTAGCTTTAGGTGCATGGATTCTGGCAGTAGGCTGGTTTGGTTTTAATGTGATGAGTGCGCAAACGATCGACAAGATCAGCGGCTTGGTTGCCATGAATTCACTAATGGCAATGGCCGGCGGCACAATCGCTGCCTGGATTGTTGGTCGTAATGATCCAGGCTTCGTATATAACGGCCCTCTCGCAGGCTTAGTAGCTGTTTGTGCTGGATCTGATTTAATGCATCCGGTTGGCGCATTATTCGTTGGCTTAGTTGCAGGCACATTATTTGTTTACATGTTTACCTTGGTACAAAACCGCTGGAAGATTGATGATGTTCTAGGTGTTTGGCCTTTACATGGCCTTTGTGGACTCTGGGGTGGATTAGCTGCTGGTATTTTTGGAACGAAAGCGCTAGGCGGTATTGGTGGCGTCACCTTTACAGCTCAACTGATTGGTAGCGCACTTGGTGTAGGTATTGCTTTAATTGGCGGATTTATAGTCTACGGAACGCTGAAGGTGGTGCTCGGTATTCGGATGTCCCAAGAGGAGGAATACGAAGGCGCTGATTTAAGTATCCACCGCATTTCGTCTACTCCAGATCGCGAGCCTAATTGGTAGTTTTACAGTCTTTATCTATGGCCTGATTCATACCTATAATGAGTCATGGCTATATTTGAACTAGACGGAATTACCCCTCAACTATCCGAGGGCGCTTGGGTTGCTCAGAGTGCTGAGGTCATTGGGAGGGTAGAGCTCCATAAAAATGTGAGCATCTGGCCTAAAGTTGTGATCCGCGCTGATAATGATCTTATTCAAATCGGTGAAGGTAGTAATGTCCAAGACGCATCAGTCCTGCACGCTGATCCTGGCTACCCACTCATTATTGGTAAGAACGCTACAGTCGGACATCAAGTCATGCTGCACGGTTGCCATATTGGAGATGGAAGCTTGATTGGCATCGGTGCCGTGATTTTGAACGGTGCAAAGATTGGTAAGAACTGTTTAGTTGGTGCCGGAGCTCTGGTTACTGAGGGCAAAGAGTTTCCGGATGGCTCAATGATTATTGGCTCACCCGCCAAAGCAGTAAAGACATTAAGTCCAGAGCAGATTGCCGGCATTCTTGATATTGCCGGACGCTATATTAAGAATGCACAGCGTTATATTAAAACGCTGAAAAAGATCTCTGAATAGTTTATTGGATGCTCACCGGTTTAGAGCGAACATCCATACCCAAATCGATTAAAACTAGCCTCTGCCAACAAAAGGCATCTTGGTCGCCATGATGGTCATCGAAAGAATATTACTTTCTAGCGGCAGTTGAGCCATATGCAATACCGCCTCTCCAACGTGCTCTACATCCATGCGCGGTTCAACCTTGATGGATTGATCAGCCTGCATGATGCCAGCAGCCATGCGTTCCGTCATTTCTGTTGCGGCATTGCCGATATCAATTTGACCACAAGCAATATTAAATGGACGGCCATCTAGCGCAATCGTTTTTGTCAGGCCGCTAATTCCATGTTTAGTGGCAGTGTACGGAGCTGACATGGGTCTTGGAGCATGCGCAGAGATAGAACCATTATTAATAATTCTGCCGCCTTGTGGAGATTGCGCTTTCATCATGCGAATTGCTTCTTGGGAGCACAAGAAGGCGCCGCAGAGATTTGAATTCACAACATTCATCCACTGTTCGTATGTCAAGTCTTCCATCGGAATCGCTGGCGCACCAATGCCTGCGTTATTAAACAGTACGTCAATCCGCCCAAAGCGTTCTTTTAAGGCGGCAAATAATTTCTTGACTTGCTCTGGCTTACCGACATCGCAAGTTACTGCTAGACAGTTTGCATTGCTACCACCAATATCAACAATTGCTTTCTCCAGCTTATCTAAATTGCGTCCAGTGAGTACGACTTGATAGCCACCTTTCAGAAGTGCTTTAGCTGCTGCTCTTCCAATACCTAATCCAGCTCCAGTGACAAGTGCTACTTTATGATTTGTTTCTGGCATGGCTTTCTTTCTAATCAATGTCTAAGATAAATTCTATACTGCCCTATATTTACTTTGGTAATGGTAAAGCAGTTTTATAGCGCACTTGCTTTAAGGCAAAGCTAGATCTAATTTTTTCAATCCCAGGTATTGGCGTTAGTTGCTCTAGGATAAATTTTTCTAGTGCACCCATATCAGCTACTGCCACACGGATCAGATAATCGCTATCACCCGTCATGAGATAGCATTCCATGACTTCATCGTGCTCACTAATGCGTTCTTCAAATTGCGCCAAAGCCTCTTTAGATTGCTCTTTAAGGCTAATCGAGATGAAGACGTTTAAGCCAAGCCCCAAAATCTTAGGATCTGCTAGTGCAACATAGTTTCGGATAACGCCTTTATCTTTCAGCGCCTTAACGCGCATGAGGCAGGGTGATGGCGATAAGTGAACCCGCTTCGCCAGCTCCACATTGCTATGGGAACTGTCATTTTGTAGTTCGTTCAATATTCTGATATCTATGGGATCTAGTTTCATAAAATTCTATAAATAGTTAATTACACAATATATTATGCTGAAAAATATGATTTTTAGCCAATAAATAGCATCCTATTTTGCTACTAATCCAACACAATAAAGTCATAAATACACCCATTAATTCTTGGAGGGGCTGTGGGTATCGAGATTGCATTTCCTGGAGTCCAAAAAGATGAAATCATGATGGGTTCCGAATTCTGGGCTGGCCCCTCGGCCAGAAAATTTGCCCGTGAATTTGGCGTCGATCTTAGCCAAATTCGAGGCACTGGCCAAAGAGGCCGCATTACTAAAGAAGACATTGGGCAATTTATTAAACACTCAATGTTGGCAAGAGAAAGTTCATCTGCCAAAGTAAGTCATGGCAGCATCAGTTTTGATCTACTACCTTGGCCTAAGGTCGACTTTACCAAGTTTGGAGAAATTGAGCGCCAAGCCCGTAGTCGTATTCAAAAAGTTTCAGCTGCTAATCTAGCGCGCAATTGGGTAATGATTCCAGCAGTGACCTATCACGATGATGCGGATATCACTGAGCTTGAGGAGTTTCGTGCCGCATTAAATAAAGAAAACAAAAAAGATGAAGTAAAGATTACTGTATTGGCATTCCTAATTAAGGCTGCAGTTGCTGCTCTCAAGAAGTATCCAACATTTAACTCCTCTCTTGATGGTGAAGACCTCATCTTAAAAAAATACTTCCATATTGGGTTTGCGGTAGATACCCCAGGGGGTTTAGTGGTCCCGGTGATTCGTAATGTGGATCAGAAGGGCATCATGGAGATTGCGCAGGAGACTGCTGCCTTGGCAAAGTTGGCTCGCGAAGCTAAATTAAAGCCAGATCAGATGCTGGGCGCCTCTTTTACGATCTCTTCATTAGGCGGAATTGGTGGCACTTACTGTGCGCCGATTGTGAATGCACCAGAAGTAGCGATTCTGGCAGTCAATAAATCTGCCATAAAGCCAGTTTGGGATGGAACACAATTTACTCCGCGACTGATTTGCCCTCTATCCATGACTGCAGATCATCGTGTCATTGATGGTGCTTTAGCAACCCACTTCACTAACTACCTTACTCAGGTATTGGGTGATTTTCGTAAAGTGATGTTGTGAATTTAAATTATAAAAAGTTACAGAGGAATTTTTCATGAATGCTCCCGACATTAAAAAATATTTAAATCTTGAGAACGTTGATACTGATCCTGCTGAAACTGCGGAGTGGAATGAGGCGTTTATGGATTTACTGGCCTCAGGTGATAGCGCCCGCGCTAAATTTATTTTGGATAACTTGTTAAAGCTAGCTAATAAAAATCAAATCAATTGGGTGCCTGATTTAGTTACTCCGTATGTCAATTCAATTCCTGTGGATGCACAACCCCCTTTCCCTGGAGATCTTGCGATTGAAGAAAAACTCGCTTCTTTAATGAGGTGGAATGCACTCGCAATGGTTGCAAAAGCAAATGAAGCGTATGGCGAGTTAGGCGGTCATATTGCCAGCTATGCGAGTGCAGCAGATTTATTTGAAGTTGGGTTCAATCATTTTTTTCGGGCAAGAACCGAAGGTGGAGATGCAAAAGAGCGAGGAGACTTGGTTTTCTTTCAACCTCATAGCGCTCCCGGTGTCTATGCACGTGCTTATTTGGAGGGAAGACTGACCGAAAATGATCTTGCCCATTACAGGCGTGAGATTACTGCGCCTGAATCTGGAGCAAGGGGTTTATCAAGCTATCCACATCCTTGGCTAATGCCTGATTTTTGGCAGTTCCCAACCGGCTCAATGGGAATTGGGCCCATTAGTTCGATTTACCATGCACGCTTTATGCGTTATCTCAGCGATCGCAAATTATTAGATTGCTCCACTAGAAAAGTTTGGGGTGTGTTTGGTGATGGTGAGATGGATGAGCCAGAAAGTATGAGCGCTCTGACTTTAGCCTCCAGAGAAAAATTGGATAACTTAGTTTGGGTAGTTAATTGCAACTTGCAACGCTTAGATGGTCCTGTTCGCGGTAATGGCAGAATTATTGATGAGCTCGAAAAGCTATTTAGAGGTTCTGGCTGGAACGTGATCAAACTAGTTTGGGGCAGCGATTGGGATGGACTCTTTGCAAGAGATACTACTGGAGCGCTAGTAAAGGCTTTTGCCCAAACTGTTGATGGACAAATGCAAACCTTTGCTGCAAAAGACGGTAGCTTTAACCGTAAAAATTTCTTTGGTCAAAATGAAGAGTTAGCTCGTCTGGCACAGGGTATGACTGATGAGCAAATTGATCGGCTCAAAAGAGGCGGCCATGATTTAGTCAAAATCCATGCGGCTTATAAAGCTGCTGCCGATCATGTAGGTCAGCCAACGGTGATCTTGGCTCATACCAAAAAAGGGTATGGCATGGGTAACGCAGGTCAGGGAAAAATGACTACCCATAGTCAGAAGAAATTAGATGATGAAGCATTGATTGCATATCGCAATCGTTTTAATTTGCCATTAACGGATGAGCAGGCTACTAGTTTGACTTTCTTTAGACCTGATGAGAATAGCGAAGAGTTGAAATATCTAAAAGAGCAGAGAAATAAGCTTGGTGGTCAGCTGCCTAAGCGCTATTCAGAATGTGATCAATTAAAAGTTCCAGATATCTCATCTTATGCAGCTTTTGCAATCAAGGCTGAGTCTAAAGAGATGTCAACGACGATGGCTTTTGTACGTATGCTTGGGAACTTGTTGAAAGACAAAGAGCTTGGCCCTAGAGTAGTGCCAATTGTTGCGGATGAAGCCCGTACATTTGGTATGGCCAATTTATTTAAACAGGTTGGTATTTATTCTAGCGTCGGTCAACACTATGAACCAGAAGATATTGGCTCGGTGCTGAGCTATCGCGAGGCATTAGATGGACAGATTCTAGAAGAGGGTATTAGTGAAGCGGGCGCAATTGCAAGCTGGACTGCCGCAGCAACTAGCTATAGCGTCCATGGCATTGCAATGTTACCTTTCTATATCTATTATTCGATGTTTGGTTTTCAGCGCATTGGTGATGCTATTTGGGCTGCCGCTGATCAACGTGCCAGGGGATTTTTATTGGGCGCAACCTCCGGTAGAACAACATTGGGTGGTGAAGGTTTGCAACACCAAGATGGCAGCAGCCAGCTCGTTGCTGGAACCATTCCCAATTGCAAGGCATACGACCCTGCTTTTGCAGGCGAGTTAGCAGTGATTATTGAACAAGGTATGCGCGACATGCTAGTCGATCAAAAAGATTTGTTCTATTACATTACCCTTATGAATGAAAACTACGCTCAGCCTGATTTGCCTGACAATGCAGCCGAGGGTGTGATTCGTGGCTGCTATAAATTTAAGACGGTTAAAGCTGACAATGGCGCCAATAAGTCTTGCGTCACCTTACTCGGTTCTGGCGCAATCATGACTGAGGTATTGAAGGCGGCAGATTTGCTTGCTAATGATGGCATCAATGTCGATATCTTTAGCGTGACCAGTTGGAGTGAGTTATCTAGAGATGGTAAGGCAAAAGAGCAAGCAAGATTATCTGGCGGGGCTGATGTTGAACAAGCATTTATTAGCCAAGTACTAACCGAAGATCGTGGCCCAATTGTGGCTACGACGGACTATGTACACGCACTTCCAGAAAGTATTCGTGCATATATCCCAGAAGGTAGAGGATATATTACGCTCGGTACTGATGGATTTGGTAGAAGTGATACGAGGGCTGCATTGCGCGAATATTTTGGTGTTAATGCAGACACCATTTATAAGGTGGCAAAAGAAGCATTGAAAAAATGATCTTTTCTCCTGATGCCTTATGATCATCTCACTATTACTTATTACCGAATTCACTGGAGATTTTTAGATGTCCCTTATTCAAAAGCTCAAAGCACGCGCTGCTAACAATAACCCTGTGCGTGTTGGCATCATTGGCGCAGGCAAATTTGGCTCCATGTATCTCTCGCAGGTGCCGCGGACTTCAGGAATTCATTTAGTTTCTGTTGCTGATTTATCCCCCACCCGTGCAAAAGAGTCTCTTGCTCGAGTGGGTTGGGATGCATCTCGTTACAGCGCTACTTCACTGCAGGATGCGGCTAAGATAGGCGCTACCTTTGTGACTGATGATGCAGAAAAAATGATTGCTAGTGAGCATATTGATATTGTGATCGACTCTACCGGCAGTCCGGCAGCCGGCATTCGTCATGCCCTACTTTGCTTTGAGCATCGCAAGCACATCATTATGGTCAACGTCGAGGCGGATGTTCTGGCCGGACCCTTACTTGCACGTAAAGCAGCAGAGGCTGGTGTTATTTACTCAATGGCCTCTGGCGACCAGCCCGCTCTCATTGCGGAATTAGTGGATTGGGCAAGAACGATTGGCCTAGAAGTAGTGTGTGCGGGTAAAGGCACCAAATATTTACCTATTTATCACCAGTCTACGCCCGAGACTGTTTGGGGTCATTATGGTTTTTCTGAGGAGCAAGTTGCTGGTGGTGACTTTAATGCGCAAATGTTCAATTCATTTTTAGACGGAACTAAGTCAGCTCTTGAAATGGCTGCAGTATCAAATGCTTGTGACTTAATCCCCCCTAGCAATGGCTTAGAGTTTCCTCCTTGTGGAGTTGATGACTTGCCGCATATTTTCCGACCAGTAGCTGAGGGTGGCATTTTGAAGCAAAAGGGAACTGTTGAAGTGGTGTCTTCAGTTGAGCGAGATGGGCGTCCGGTATTTAGAGATTTGCGTTGGGGTGTTTTTGCAGTGTTTGAAGCACCTAGCCAATATGTGATTGATTGCTTTTCACAATATGGACTGAAAACAGACAGTACTGGTAAATACGCAGCCATGTATAAGCCTTACCACTTGATCGGTTTAGAGCTAGGTATCTCTGTTGCTAGCATTGCCGTGCGAGGAGAGGCTACTGGGGCGACTGGCGATTGGAAGGGCGATGTAGTAGCTACTGCTAAGCGGACACTTAAGTCAGGTGAGAAATTAGATGGAGAGGGTGGCTTTACTGTTTACGGAAAACTCATGACTGCTGCTGATTCTCTGAAGCTTGGCGCCCTGCCAATTGGTTTAGCGCACAACATGGTGCTTAATAAAGATATTTCAGCCGGGAAACCAGTGTGCTGGAGTGATGTGAATTATGACGCTACTTTGCAGGCGATTCAATTTCGACTTGAAATGGAAAAAGTGTTCTCCTAGATCTTAGGTTGTATTTTGTGATGGTTCCAGATCAGCCAGATCCCGGAAGAGGCAATTAGAATCATGCCAACGACGCTTAAGCTATCAGGTAGCTCACCAAAAATAAGGTAGCCATAGCCAACAGCCCAGATAAGTTGTAAGAAAACTAAAGGTGTTAGCTTGTAAGGCCGCATTTTGTAGAACGCCAGTACAACCAATAGATGCGCAAATCCACCAAATAAGCCTATCAAACCAAACAATGCATATTCATATGCAGGTAATGAGGGAAGCGGAGCCGCAATCGGTAGTAATAAGGTAGAGATCACGAGCCCAACAATGCCGCTATAAAAGAAAGTTGTGTACTCTGAGTCTTTAACTAGTTTTCTGGTGCATAGCTGAAAGATGGCATTGAGAAATGCCATGAGAACAAGTAATAGCGCAGCTAAATGAAAAATTGTCGAGCCTGGTCTAGCAATGAAGAGGATGCCCAGGAATCCCAGGGCGGCAACGAACCAATCTTTTAGTCCAACTCGCTCACCCAATATAGGCCCTGATAGGATTGCTACCCAAATTGGAGCACTGAAGGTAATTGATGATGCCTCAGCTAGAGGAAGCCAATTGAGCCCTGCAAAAAATAAGGCTGCTGATGCAACAAGCAAGCAAGATCGAAAGAGTTGCAAGCCTAAATTTTGAGTACGCCAGAAATTTTTCCCCAGGAAGTACCAAGCTATCGGAGCCGCAAGTAATAGTTGGCCAAAAAATCGGGACCACACTACAGCGATGAGATTAGTGTCTTGGACCAGAATTTTAGCCATTGCATCTACGGTAGAAAAGCAGATTCCACTTAGAATAAAAAGAAAGACTGGCGATTTCACTCTACAGAGACTCCAGCCTTAATGCATATCCACTCATTAAAGAGTTTAATTTTTTGACTGTTTTTAGCGTTTGATCGATAAGATAAAAAATGAGTCCTATCGGTAGTGGGCAAAAAGATCCCTTTACCAAGCTCTACCAGCTCACCGCGCGAAATCTCTCTTTCCGCAAAGCGTTCGCTCTCAAGTACGGCACCTATGCCATCTACCGCAGCAGATACTGAGAGGGCGGCACGATCAAATGACATCTTGCGAGTTGATGGGTTTTTCAGATGATTGATCTCAAACCATTGCTCCCAGGTATGGAGATTTAAGGAGGACTCAATGAGCATTAGTCGGCTCATCAGATCTTCTACAGAAATACTGGTGTCAATGAGCTCAGGTGCGCATAGTGGAATAATTTTTTCTTCACCTAAAGACAGAGAGGTGATGCCAGGCCCTTCGTGGCTAAATTGATAGGAGATGGCAATATCAATTTCTTGGTTACGTAAGAGATCAATTGGCTCCGCTCCGGAAGTAAGGCGAATGGTGATATCAGGATTATTTTTGATAAATTCAGGAAGTCTGGGGCTAAGCCACTTTGCAGCAAAACTGGGGGAGCAGTGCAGGGCAAGAACTTGTGAGCTTGGAGCAAGGGTGACTTCATTGCATGCCGCCTCAATGACATCGAACACCCTCGAAAGAGAATCTAATAAACGTCGTCCTTCTGACGTGGGCTCTACTTTGCGGTTCTTTCGCAAAAATAGCGGTTTAGCAAAATAATCTTCAAGCTCTCTAATTTGGTGACTAATAGCCGATTGAGTGAGATGTAGTTCTTTAGCAGCCAAAGTAAAGCTTTCAAGCCGTGCGGCAGCCTCAAAAGCACGCAAAAGAACATAATTTGGCATTTTTCTCATGTAAATATAATATACATGATTTATATTCATCTATCTATGAATACTTATCGTTTGTCAAAACCGTCTGGAAGGCTGATGATTACACCCTAGATGTGCATTGAGTTAGATCAAGGCACCAATTTTGTATGCATATCAGAATAAGGAATTCACATGGCTGCAGTAATGGAAAAAGAACGTAAATTGGACTTGGGCGATCGAGAGTCTATTTATCAACCTGAAGACAAATCCCAGATTTTTCCTTACCAGCCAAAATTCAAGAATTTTGCTGAGGAACGTCAGCATCTCAAAGAACGATTAGTTGCTGCCTGCAGAGCATTTGCTCTTGAAAAGTTTGATTATGGATTTGCAGGGCATTTAACGGTTCGTGATCCAGAACATCCAAATCTGTATTGGACTAATCCAATGGCTGTGCATTTTGATCAAGTGAAAGTATCTAACTTAATATTAGCCGACCATGAAGGCAATATTTTGGAAGGTAAGCATGCATTGAACCGTGCTGGATTTGTATTGCATGCAGCAGTTCATGAAAAGCATCCAGACATCGTGGCTATGTGTCATGCACATACAGTCTATGGAACAGCATTTGCAGCGCTAGGTAAACCATTAGATCCAATCTCTCAAGATGCCGCCGCATTTTTCGAGGATCATATGGTTTTAGCTGAACAAGCTGGCCAAGTGGCAGTTGAAGATAATTCAGGCTACAACGTAGCGGGCTCATTGAAAAAAGTGAAAGCAATTATTCACCGTAATCATGGTTTGTTAACGGTAAGCCGTCATAGTATTGAGGCTGCTGCGTTCTGGTTTATCGCTTTAGAGCGTTGTTGCAAACAGCAGATGTTGGTTGAGGCTACAGGCATTAAGCCTGTGTTGCTGTCACCCGAAACCGCACGCTATAGCCGTGAACACGTAGGTAGCGAGTATATTGGCTGGTTGCATTTCCAGCCAATCTGGGGATACCTAAAAGAAAACCAGCCAGATATGTTTGAGTAATTGAATAAATTTTAGATATAGATAGTCAATCAATAGGAGTTCTAGTAATGATAAGTAAACAGGAACAAGCGGAGAAAAAGGTCGGCGCGTCCGCAGGATCTGCAACGCCTAAGAAATTGGTTCCTTATGGCGGCTACTACACTAATAAAGTTCCTGGCCATGATCCTGAGCTCACAGAAGTGGGTCCTGGAACACCAACTGGCGAATACATGCGCGGCTTTTGGCATCCAGTTTGCATGTCAATTGAATTAACTGACACTCCTAAATTTTTAACTATCTTAGGTGAAGAGCTGGTGGCGTTTCGTGATGGTAGTGGGAGCATTGGCGTGTTGCATGCGCACTGCGTGCATCGAGGTGCTTCACTAGAGTATGGGCAGATTCAAGAGCATGGGATTAAGTGTTGTTATCACGGCATGGTATTTGATGTAGATGGTACTTGTTTGAATGCGCCGTTCCCTAAGGGTGAAGAAGCGGAAGCAAAAAAATATGCATGCTCAATTCAGCAGGGCGCCTATAAAGCTTTCGAAAGAAATGGCTTAGTGTTTGCTTATATGGGCGCTCCTGATAAAGAGCCACCATTTCCAGAGTGGGAGTCTGATTTCACAGTAGCTCCTGGTGATGAGCTGGTCCCTTATAGCAATTTCCAACATTGCAATTGGTTACAAGTTCAAGACAATGCTGCGGATAACTTTCACACAGCTGAATTACATGCTGCTAAGAACGTAGTAGGCGGCCACTTTCAAGGTACAACCTTCGATGAGGTAGGTTCTCCAACAATGGAAGTGCATCCAGATATGCAGTTTGTGCCAATTCATGGTGGGCGAGGCTTGGCTTGTTCTGGCGCCCGTCGTGTCAATAACGATAAATTGTTTATTCGTGTTCAACATCAAGTGTTGCCAAATCTTAGTTTGCATGCCTACACATCTGAGGACGGCTCTAATAAAAAACTATTTAGCCGCTTTCATATCATTCGCTGGACTGTTCCAGTGGATGACTTCAATAGCAAGATGATTGGCTGGCGTGTGATGGGCCCCGGCATTGATACACGTGGAATCGGACAAAAAGAGCTGGTCGGATACGAGTCAATCGACTTTTTGGACGGCCAGGTTGCCTTGAGAAGAGCTGAGCGTTTTGGTAAGCACACCATTAACGATATTGTGGATATTCCTTCTGATCATAGAGCGCGCTCGAATTACAAGATGGCTCAGTATGCGCCTGGTGATTACGAGGCCATCATTAGTCAAAGGCCGATTGCAATTCATGCTCTAGAGAATCCTACTAAATTTGATGCGGGCCCCTATTTGTTTAGAAAGATGTTGCGTGATGCTATTCGTGGTTCTAATCCAGCGGCAAGTGCAGAATCCTTTGCACAGTGGTTAAAGGAATTAAATGGCGCTCCTAATAGTTATTGCTCTGGTAATGTATTTGAATTACCAATTGGCGCCACTACAGAAGAAGAAGTAGCCCAAAGACGCTTTGTTGCTAAAGGTGTGATTGCAATTCTTACTGAAAGCGAGCAGTACAAAGGTAAAGAGCGCACTGATTTTGTGAAGCAAAAAATGGAAGAGCTTGAGCAAACTGCAAAAGCACAATTTAAGCATTAATCCATTAATCAGAAGAGATGGGCTGCTATTGCAGCCCATTCCTTTTGTAGAACGAGACTAAAAAGTGAATAAAATTTCCAGTGCGGACTCTGAAGAGTTAGTAATCGAGATTCAGAGTACTGGCCAAAAAATAAGCCTCACGAGAGCAGAGTCAATCATCGATGCTTTGGCAAGATCGGGTATTGATGTGCCTACTTCTTGCCAATCAGGCTTGTGCGGTACTTGTAAGACAAGATATATTAGTGGCGATGTAGAGCATGGGGATTGTATTTTGAGTGATGACGAGCATCAGGAGTTTTTAACTCCCTGCATCTCTCATATCAAGAGCGGAACACTGGTCCTTGATTTATAAAACCCTAAGCTATCAAAAAATATATGTATTGGGTGCAGGCGCAGTAGGCTGCTATTTCGGTGGCATGTTGGCTCGCGCACAACACGATGTTACTTTTATCGCAAGACCGGAGCGAGCCCAGGCCTTAAATACATCGGGCTTAGAAATGGATTGCAAAGCATTTCATGAAACGATTCAAGTCAAGGCTAGTTCTGATCTATCTACTTTGAAGGATGCAGATTTAGTTTTACTAAGTGTGAAGTCGCTAGATACAGCGCGTACGCTTGCAGAGGTGAAATCCAACTTGCCAAGCAAAGCAGTGATCTTAAGCTTACAAAATGGCGTGGCAAATGTAGAGATTACCTCCAAAATTATTGCTAATCCGATTTATGCAGCAGTAGTCTACGTTGCTGCAGGGATGATTGGCCAGAGCACTATGAAGCATCATGGCCGCGGTGAGCTCCTAGTTGGCAACATTAGCACTCCATCACCTACTGATGATGATAATCTCCAAGAAATTTGTAAGCTCTTTGAAGGCGCAGATGTTCCATGTGCTATTGCCTCAAAAATTAAAAGAGACATGTGGCTCAAGTTTTTAGTGAACTGTTCTTTTAATGCGATTTCGGGAATTGGTCAGATTTCTTATGGGGAGATGGTTAAGTCCCCCGGCATTGTCAAATTGATTGAAGAAATTACTAAAGAGTTTCTTGCAATCGCTGCGCTTGAGGATGTCAATATCAGTATGTCAGAGGCGCTTGCAGTAAATGATTCAATAGCAACTACGATGGTTACACAGGTTTCCTCTACTGCTCAGGATTTGGCTAAAGGAAATATGACAGAGATTGATTTCTTAAATGGATACATTGTGGAATTGGGTAAGCGCTATGGAGTTCCAACACCATATAACCAATCTGTATTCGCTTTAGTCAAAATGATGGAATCCAAAATCAAATAGAGGGATTTGCTCCCTCGGCATCGATTTGTTTTTCCCAGGATGCATTTATAAAAGCAGGTAGCTTCATGCATTCATTCAAGATATTCATGAGAGTAGGATAGGGGCTCATATCCATCTTGCTACTTAAAGCATTAAAGAGTTGTGGCACTAAGCAAATATCAATCAGGCCAGGCTGATTACCAAAGGCAAAACGGCCACGGCGCGGATCAGTGCTGAGTTGCTTTTCAACGCTCGCGAGCCCTAGCTTGATCCAATGTTGATACCAAGCATCCTTTGCCTCATTACTTGCTCCAAACTGTTTTATTAAGTGGCGTAGTACCCGCAAATTACTAATGGGGTGAATATCAATTGCCATATCCATGGCTATTGAGCGTACCCAAGCGCGATCTATTGGCGAGCTTGGGAGTAAAGCCGGTTCAGCTTGAATCTCATCTAAGTATTCAATAATAGCGAGCGATTGATGAATACTATTTTTTCCATCATCAAATAGTGGCACGAGACGATTAGGATTTTTATTTTCATAAGACTCGGACATTTGTTCCCCACCATTTTTAACGAGGTGTACCGGAATGACTTCGTAGTCCATATTCTTGAGATTAAGTGCAATCCGGACACGAAAGGCAGCTGAGCTGCGCCAGTAGCTATATAGCTTAGGTTTCATAGATAGGGTTTCCTTAGACTTGTGGATAACAGTATATTCATGAAGCAAATTTCAGAGAAAGGTTTTCAATTGCTTTAGACTGTTTTGCATGGAACAAATAAATTTCTGGATTGGCATCATTGCAACAATGGCATTTGCAGTCACTGGCGTTTTGGCCATTGCCGATCGTGGGGTCGATCTTTTTGGTGTTTTGGTGCTTGGTTTAATCGCTGCGATAGGTGGGGGAACTATTCGGGACATTATCTTGGAGGTTCCTACCTTTTGGTCTGAGAACCAGATTTATGTTTGGCTTGCATTAGGCGCAAGCGTGCTCACTTTTTTTGCCGAACCTTTCTTTACTCAACCGCAGATATATCGCTTGATGTTGTACATCGATGGTTTTGGTGCAGCCCTATTTGCTATTCAGGGAGCAGACAAGGCATGGGGCATGGATTTTGGTTTACCAGTTGCACCCGTTATCTTGGGAGTGATTACTGCTATTGGCGGAGGCTTGCTGCGGGATATTTTGGCAGGACGGAAAACACTTTTAATGTCACATGAGTTATATGCGATTCCGGTCACACTGGGATGCTGTGCTTATGTGCTGGTATTGAACTTTATTCCTCAGTATGCGATTGAGGGTTCGGTACTTTGTATGTTGGGAATCTTTGGGTTACGCGCAGCTGCTATTTACTGGAATCTACGCGTACCCAAGATGTTCATTACTAAAACGCGCTAACAGCCCCATCGCTACGGGGATCCCAGCCGCCACGCAAAGTGCCTGATGGATCGCGAATGATGCAACCAGCGTGGCCTACTGTCTCATCAAAAGAGTCCAGCATCTCAATTTCATGACCCATAGCATGTAATTCTTTTGCAACCCAGGGACTAAAGCGAGATTCTAATTTGAGGCTATCGCTGGTTTGTCCCCAAGTGCGACCGAGCAACCAACGTGGGCGACTAATAGCATCTTGTGGATCGAGTCCATAAGTAGCAGTACGAGTAAAGAGGGCGCATTGCGTTTGAGGTTGACCATCGCCACCCATGGTTCCGTAGACCATTGAGCGACCATCCTTAAATAAAGCCATGGCAGGATTGAGTGTGTGGAAAGGTTTTCGATACGGCTCAAGATGGTTCAAGGTCTTAGGGTCTAAAGAGAAACTACAACCACGGTTCTGCCAATTGACGCCTGACTTCGGTAGCACAATGCCAGCACCGAACTCGTGATAAATACTTTGAATGAAAGACACACAGTTACCATCGCCATCAATCACGCCCATCCAGATGGTATCTGCTGGACCTTTACCCTGTCCCCAAGGTAAAGCCTTTTTGGGGTTAATGTTCTTAGCCAATTTTTTCAGAAATGCAGGTGATAAAAACGACTGCGCATTTTTTGTCATGTAAGCGGGATCAGTGACAAACTGATCCCGAATCTTAAATGCTTGTTTAGTTGCCTCAACACAGTGGTGTACATACTCAGTGCTATCGACCTTAAAGCGCTTTAAATTCAATTGATCCAAGATGCCAATGATCATCAATGACACTACGCCTTGGGTAGGCGGCACCATGTTGTAGACCTTAGCCATGCTGTGTTTCAGTTCAAGTGGATCAATGAGTTTTGCCTGATGACGCGCAAGATCACCCAAACGCAAGGGGCTACCAATATCAGTGAGCTCTTTTGCTAGTAAGTTAGCAAGATCGCCACGATAAAAGTCATCGGTACCTTTGCTTGCAATCTGGCGCAGTGTTTTAGCTAGGCGCTCTTGCTTAAAGATACTACCAACATCCGGCGCCTTGCCATTGACTAAGAAAGTCTTGGAGAAACCTGGAATGGGACTTAGCTCCACACGCTTCTTGGCGGTTAAGCTGGATTGACTATAAGTGACTGGCACTCCAGTTTCTGCGTAATGAATAGCATCTGCCAACAAACGAGACAAAGGAATTTTACCGCCCAGACCTTGTTTGGAGAGCTTATGTGCAGCACCCCAGCCAGAGATTGTGCCGGCAACGGTATTGGCTGCAACGGGTCCGCGAAACGGAATGGCTTTGGTAATGCCGCGATCTGCATACCATTGCTTACTAGCTAAGCCAGCAGCGGCACCGCAGGCATCAATGCCACCCATCGCCTTACCAGGAGAGTGTATGACCCAGAAAGAGTCGCCACCGATTGAATTCATATGGGGATAAACGACCGCAATAGTAGCTGCTGCTGCCACCATTGCTTCTAATGCGTTACCACCTTCTCTGAGAACCGCTAGTGCTGATTCAGAAGCAAGGGAGTGCGGTGCAACCGCCATCCCTTGAATACCCCACTTTGCCTGCATTGCAAAACCCCTCTGTTTTTTTCTACCGTTTTTATATTATTTATTTTCACGCAATTGACGCTCGATATCTGCACTAGAGTCTACCTTGATCTCATTTTGCTCGACGCCAGCTAATGGATCAACGGATGGACCACTAGCATCAAAGACAGCTGTCGGCTTATCAACAAAGTAGGTCACTGTTTCTGGGATGAAGATGATGATCGCTACTAAGATCAGTTGTAAACCTACCCATGGCAGGGCTCCATAGTAAATATCAGAGCTCTTCACTGATGGCGGTGCGACCCCTCGCAGATAAAACAAGGCAAATCCAAAGGGTGGATGCATAAAGGAGGTTTGCATATTGGCACCGAGCAGTACACCAAACCAAATAAGGTCAATTCCCAATTTTTGCGCTACTGGAGCAAGCAGTGGAATGATGATGAAGGCGATCTCAAAGTAATCTAAGAAGAAAGCTAAGAAGAAGATAAACAAGTTCACCGCAATCAAGAAGCCGAGTTGGCCACCTGGTAAGCCTGAGAGTAACTCTTCAATCCAAAGATCACCATCCACACCGCGGAATGCTAAGCCAAAGACAGTAGAGCCAATCAGAATAAAGATCACCATGGCGTTGATGCGCATGGTGGAAGTCATGGCATCCCAAACCAAAGTCTTTTGTAAGCGCCCATTCATAGCGGCGAGAACCAAGGCTCCCACTGAGCCCATCGCACCACCTTCAGTTGGCGTTGCTAGACCCATCAAAATCGTACCAAGCACTAGGAAGATGAGGGCAACGGAAGGAACAATACCCCACAGAATTTTCTTTAATAACTTCCAATCAATTTTTGGACGCGCTTCTGGTGGAAGTGCTGGTACATCTTGTGGTCTAAAAATCGATAAGAAGAAAATAAACAAACAGAACAGTGCTATTTGAATGATGGAAGGCCCAATAGCACCGGCATACATATCACCAACTGACTTGCCTAACTGGTCAGCCAACACAATTAATACCAGTGATGGTGGAATCAATTGGGTAATCGTTCCTGATGCGGCGATCACACCAGTTGCTACACGCGGGTTATAGCCATAACGTAGCATGATCGGCAGGGAGATTAAGCCCATTGCGATGACGGATGCAGCGACAGTTCCAGTGATTGCACCCAGAATTGCGCCCACAATAATGACGGCATAAGCTAAGCCACCACGGATTGGACCAAATAACTGCCCCAAACCTTCGAGCATATCTTCTGCTAGTCCACACTTCTCGAGAATTGCACCCATGAAAGTAAAAAAGGGAATCGAGAGTAATAAGTCATTCGAAAGAATGCCAAAGACTCGGTCTGGGAGTGCTTGCAAGAAAGTGGGCTGGAACATGCCCATTTCGATGCCAATAAAAGAAAAGAATAAGCCAACAGCGCCGAGCGAAAAGGCGGCTGGGTAGCCAATTAATAAAAATACTATCAATCCCCCAAACATGATGGGGGCCATCAAATCATGGCTAATCATTGGAGGGGTCTTTCGTACTTAGGATCGATTTGAATCATGCCAATAATGGCTGCATAGCGCTTGATGATTTCAGAGAGACCTTGAAGGGTTAATAAAAAGAAACCTAGGGTGATTGCACCCCGAACTGGCCAGCGAATCAGGCCTCCTGGATTGCTCGAAGTTTCATTTTGGACGACTGACGTAAGAAAAAATTCCCAAGAATAGTATCCAATGATGGTGGTCATGGGTAGAAAGAAAAAAATACCACCCAATAAGTCTAACCAAAGGCGAGCTTTATTGGGGTACATCGCATAGAGCACATCTACACGCACGTGTTCATTAAGACGAAACGTAGTGGCAGCACCGAACATCACCATCCCGGCAAATAAATACCACTGCGCTTCCAACCAGCCATTAGAACTTAAATTGAAGCCGTACCGAATCAGCGCATTTCCTGTGCTGATCAGTACGGCAATCAAAACCATCCAACTTGCTAATACGCCAAAACGGTCATTTAAACGATCAACAAAACTTGCAAAAACTAAAAATTGCTTTGGCATATCAGACTCTCAATAAGGTTTTATTTGACTGGATTAGTCAACATGAAACTCATGAGAGTTTGTTCAGCAACCTTGTTCCACAGCATTTGGTCATTACGGAACTTCTTCCAAGGCTCGTAAATCTTCTTGAACGATGGATTCTTAGCAGCTTCTTCTTCATACATTTCGAAGGCCGCATTAGATGCTGCTTTCATAATATCTGTGGAATAAGACTGTAACTTGACACCATTCTTAATTAAGCTTTGCAAAGCAATTGGGTTTTTGTAGTCGTACTCAGCCATCATGTCGATATTGCATTCGGCGCATGCTGAGACCAAAGCTTCTTGATATTGCTTAGGCAACTTTTCCCATTCCTTGATGTTCACGTACATGGAGTACATCGAACAAGCCTCCCACCATCCTGGGTAGTAGTAGTAAGGGGCAATTTTGTAAAAGCCCAACTTTTCATCATCGTAAGGACCAACCCACTCAGCTGCATCAATAACACCTTTTTCAAGCGCTGGGTAAATATCACCGCCTGCGATTTGTTGTGGAATTGCGCCTAGACGGGACATCACTTCACCACCAAGTCCAGCAATCCGCATTTTGAGACCTTTGAGGTCTGCAACTGTTTTCACTGGCTTTTTAAACCAACCACCCATCTGGGTTCCGGTGTTACCAGCTGGGAAAGAAATAATGTTGTAGTCACGCAAAAACTCGCGTTGCAGTTTCAAGCCGCCACCCCAATACATCCAAGCATTTTGTTGGCGCTGATTCATACCAAATGGAACAGTGGTGTCAAAAGCAAAGGTTTTATTTTTTCCAACGAAATAATAGCCAGCGGTATGGGTGCATTCAACAGTACCTTGTTGTACTGCATCTACAGTACCGAAGGCTGGAACAATCTCACCGGCGCCAAAAATACGGATTTGGAATTTGCCATCCGTTAGAGCGGCCACTCGTTTAGAGATAAATTCACCACCACCATAAATAGTGTCTAGGCTTTTGGGGAAGCTAGAGGCACAGCGCCACTTTACTTCGGGCATGGATTGGGCAATAGCAGGGGCTGCCAAAACGCCAGCAGCAGCACCAACGGCTGTCTTACTTAAAAACTCACGTCTTTTCATTTGTCTTGCTCCTTAATTAATCATTTTTAGGGTTCTACGTTTCAATACTTCAGGTGCTATTAAATCAGTCAATTATTGATAAGTTAGTAAGCTTGCACCTTAATTGGGCAATCTGCAATATCTTGGTGCGGGCAGATATTTACGAGAATGCATCAAATGCTCACGGCAAATCCACTTTCATCGGGAAAACCCCCGCCTCATTTGATGGGCAATTACCCTTACTCTAAGTATGGTCAAGCATAATCAACCCGTTGTTTTATTTAAATAAAAATAGTTAGGAGCTTCTGATGTCAACAACAACTAAAAGTAAATCAGCGCCAATGACCGCTGAAGAGCGCAAAGTTATTTTTGCTTCTTCACTCGGCACGGTGTTTGAGTGGTACGACTTCTATCTTTACGGTTCTTTGGCTGCGATTATTGCCAAGCAATTCTTCTCAGGCCTAGATGAAGGCTCCGCATTCATTTTTGCTTTACTAGCCTTTGCTGCTGGTTTTATTGTTCGTCCATTCGGCGCTATTGTATTTGGTCGCTTAGGTGATTTGATCGGTCGTAAGTACACCTTCCTGGTAACGATTTTGATCATGGGTTCGGCAACCTTCATTGTGGGCCTATTGCCTTCTTATGCCACTATTGGGATAGCTGCTCCAGTAATGCTGATTACCTTGCGGATATTGCAGGGCTTGGCTTTAGGTGGTGAGTATGGCGGTGCTGCAACTTATGTGGCAGAACATGCTCCCCGTAATAAGCGTGGTGCTTATACCTCTTGGATTCAAACTACAGCTACATTGGGTCTCTTGCTTTCACTGATGGTCATTTTGCTTACCCGTGAACTTACTGGTCCTAACTTTGAAGTTTGGGGCTGGAGAGTACCGTTCCTCCTATCCATTGCTTTGTTGGGCATTTCTGTATGGATTCGCTTATCCATGGCTGAATCACCTGCCTTCAAGAAAATGAAAGATGAGGGCAAGTTGTCTAAAGCTCCATTGACAGAATCATTCGGTCAATGGAAAAATATGAAGATTGTTATCCTGGCATTGTTCGGTTTAGTTGCTGGTCAGGGTGTGGTCTGGTATTGCGGGATGTTCTATGAGTTGTTCTTCCTCACCCAAGTACTAAAGGTTGATGCAAAAACAGCAAACTTAATGGTGGCAGGTGCGCTTGTATTAGGTACACCATTCTTTATTTTGTTTGGCTCTTGGTCGGACAAGATTGGTCGCAAGCCTATCATCATGGCCGGACTCTTGTTAGCAATCATTACTTACATTCCTAACACACCAGTTTCAATCTTCAATGGCCTAACTCACTTTGCTAATCCAGCTTTGGAAAAAGCAATGGCGAATTCACCAGCGAGTATTACTGTTGATCCAGCAGAATGTTCATTCCAATTCAACCCAACTGGTACTGTTAAATTCACAAGTTCTTGCGATATCGCAAAACAAGTGATGGCAACCAACTCAGCAAGCTACACCACTATCTCTGGTCCAGCAGGCGCGGTTGCTCAAGTCAAAATTGGTGATACCGTCATTGATGGATACACTTCTAAAGGTATCCCACCAGCTGATGCTAAGGCAGCAGATGCGAAGTTCAAAAAAGAAATTCGCGAGGCTTTAAATGCTGCAGGTTATCCAGCCAAAGCTGATCCGGTTGCTATCAACATACCGATGACTGTATTGCTCTTGGTGATTTTGGTGATTTATGTAACGATGGTTTATGCCCCAATTGCTGCAGCGTTAGTTGAGATGTTCCCAACCCGCATTCGTTATACCTCCATGTCCTTGCCATACCACATTGGTAACGGTTGGTTCGGAGGCTTATTGCCAACGATCTCCTTCGCCTTGGTAGCGCAAAACGGTAATATTTACTATGGTCTCTGGTACCCAATCATCATCGCTGCGATGACATTGGTAATCGGTACACTGTTTGTTAAAGAAACTAAAGACGTAGATATCTATGCAAATGACTAAGCATCTTTAGTCTGCAGTAAATAAGAAACCCGACCACAAAATGGTCGGGTTTTTTTATTCCCATAAATTACTTTGATTTTGCTGATGGAATAGTTTTTGATTTTGTTGGGTAATAGAAGTTTGTCTTGCACCCGCGAGCACTGTAATCTCAGAGCCTGCAGCTAGTACACCGGCTTTATTGACTCTCAAATACCAACCGGAGAATCCTGATTGCACCATTGCTTTGACAGCACCTTTATAGCCCAAGGTAGCATTAAATTTGAAGCAGGGTTCACGCAGCTTGACAACAGTAAATTCAAGATCGCCAATCAGGAGTTTGTCACCAACAAATACTTCGGTTTCCAGTAAGCCTTCAATGGTGAAGTTCTCACCGATTGCCCCGTGTTTAAGTAAAGTGGGTTTTTTAGTTTCCCGCGAGAGAAGCGTATTCCAAAAATCGTAGTGCTCCGCTGGATAAACATAAATTGCTTTTTCAATTCCGCCATGCACACTCAGATCAGCTTGCTCATCACCTTTAACACCCAGAGAATGAATTTCAACAGGTAAGGGATTTTCTAAATTGCTAATACTCTTTTTATGGATTGCTGAAGCCACTGATTTGTAATCTGGGTGGTGGTTACCAAATAGTGGCATCACCTTACCTGTAGAAATGGAGAGTAGTCTCATGAATAAGAATTGAGCTAGTAGCGACAGCGCGCATCGCTCTTATATTTTGTGAAATAGACGATCAAGTCAGCTTCTGATTTGTATTGGGTGTAGTAGATCACTGCGCGAGCATTACTTTTGTACTTAGTATAAAACCATACTCCTGGATCATTGTCACTCGAGTATTGGGTTTCATAGACAATACAGTTCGCCTCTGATTGATACTTTGTGACAAAGACTTTGGCACTTGCTTCGGATGGGTAGTTGGTTATAAAGATTTGTGCTGCAGAAGTGTTAAGCGCTACTAGACTACTCAAAGTCGCCAAAATCAGAGGAAGAATGATTTGTTTTCTCATGGCCCTATATTAATTGTGGCAGAGCAATTGTAGGTATTTAGCCCCCCAATTACTGCAACCTATTGTAATTAGGCTCTGTCAGCTCTATTTAGACACCGCTAATGAATTACGCTAAAATAACGAGTTCGGCGATTTAGCTCAGTTGGTTAGAGCGATGGAATCATAATCCACAGGTCCGGGGTTCGAATCCCTGAATCGCCACCATTTTCCTGTAGTGTTTATAAAGCATAGACTGATAAGCACTACATTGTATGAAACTACCATACCGAGTGACCACAGTCTTTTAAGCCACTTTTTGCTTAAATGATGGAAATGCATCGCGAAGATTGTCTTCACTAATACTGATAGTTCAATGCACAATGGATTGATTGGTAAAACAGAAGATTTCTCTTTTGAAAACGGATCCATCAATGGCCGAAAAAAGTAACCCTACTTATCCTGCTTCACATAGCCTCGTTCAAAACTTACGCCAACAGCTGATGCAAAGCTTGCCATTTTCGAAGATGGCTAAAAAAGACGTTGATTTTTTTCTCACTGCATCCAGCGAAGCCTACTTTGCGCCCAAAGAGGTCATTCTCTCGCCAGCAGACGGTATTCCGAAATTCTTATATCTGATTCGACAAGGGCGCGTATCGGGGCGACGTGATATTCCAGGGATTGAGGAGACAGCTTTTTTATTGGATGCGGGAAGTTTATTTTCGATTGGCTCTGCTTTTGCCAATCGGCCAGTCTCAACAACTTATAGTGCAGTAGACGATTGTTTTTGCTTATTGTTTCCAGTAGAAGCAATGCGCCAGTTGGCATCGCAATCGACACCCTTCAGTGAATTTTTGAATAATCGTATTTGGGGATTACTTCAAGAGTCACGCATTGCCTTACGTAATTCATTTGCATCTCAGACCCTTGCAGAGCAATCATTGGAGAGTAGGGTGGGCGATCTAGCCCTTAAAAAACCATTGACCATCGGTCCAAACAAATCCTTACGCGAAGCCTTGACGCTGATTCATGAAAAAAAAGTGGGATCTATTCTGATAGTGGAAGATCAGCATACTATTTTAGGAATCTTGACACGTTACGATGTGCTATCGCGCGTTACTTTAAGTAATTTGGATTTAAGTACGCCTATCTCTGCGGTGATCACGCCGGATGTAAAAACCTTGACTGTCGATGACACTGCTGAAATGGCGGGCTTACTCATGTCCCGCTTTAATATCCGACACCTACCTGTTTTGGATCAGGGCGTGCTTGTCGGCATTATTTCAGAGCGCGACTTGTTTTCCTTGCAACGACTCTCACTGAGCAATATTAGTTCTGCAATACGCGGAACAGATGAGCTTGCTCAGCTCAAGAAGTGCGCTGACGATATTCGTAAATTTGCCCGTAACTTATTAGGCCAGGGAATACAAGCGCGGCAGCTCACTACGCTGATTAGTCATTTAAATGATGTTCTCACAGAACGACTGATTGAGATTTATGCCGCCAAACATCAATTAAACATGAACCAGTTTGCTTGGATTGCCTTAGGCTCTGAGGGGCGCAGTGAGCAGACCATTGCAACGGATCAAGATAATGCCTTGGTATTTTCGGATACTGAGTCGGTGAGCCAGCGCGAAGCCTATCTGTGTTTTGCAGGCGAAGTTAATCAAGCGCTGAATGAATGCGGTTATCCGCTTTGCAAGGGCAACATCATGGCGAGTAATCCAGAGCTTTGTCTTACTCAAAGTGAATGGCTGGCGCGCTTTTCCCGCTGGATTGAGCAAGGCAGCCCTCAGGATTTACTCAATGCCAGCATCTTTTTTGATTTCCGAGTACTGGCTGGTAATGTAGATTTATTGGTACCACTTAAAGACTATGTCAGAACCAAAGCTGCAGCTATTCCCCGGTTTATTAAGTTGTTGGCTGACAATTCCCTGAATACCCACGTACCTTTAAATTGGTTTGGCGCCATTGAGCCCACGGAGATTGATGGTCAAAAAACGATTAATTTGAAGCTGCAGGGAACCGCGATCATTGTGGATGTTGCGCGAATTTATTCTTTGGCGCACGGTATAGAAGCAACCAATACCCGCGAACGTCTAGCTGCGGTTGGGCGCGCCTTAAATGTTCCTGAGTCAGAAAGTGCTGCTTGGATTACGGCTTTCGAGTTTTTACAAACACAGCGTTTAGCCGTTCAGACTAGTGAAGTAAAGATTGGTGACAATCCAAACGTGATTGATATTGACAAACTCAATAGCGTAGACCGTAGTATTTTGAAAGAGGCGCTCTCAGAGGTGCGTTCATTACAGCAGCGCCTGCAGCTAGACTATGCTGGCTAATCTATGTTGACTAGCATTAGAAGCCTACCCTTATTCGATAACATCAGCCGCTGGTTTAAGACGACTAAACCTCAATCGCAGCGTTGGATCGTGCTCGATGTCGAAA
>CAIUOP010000067.1 GCA_903900805.1 uncultured beta proteobacterium
GTACCGGCACCGACCTCAAGGTCAATAGGTTGCAATAGGGCGCAACCTTGTTGGTCCCAGTAATCTTGGAGTTTGAGAATGATTTGCTGAAAAGTAAGCATGATTTACCTGGCTAAGCCTTTGATTTTACATGGCTAAGCTGGAGAACTATGAAATAGCGATTAGATTCGTTTTTGGCGAATTAGACCCAGGATGAGCAAGAGGCAAGAAAGACTCAAAATGGGCGCATTTCCCCAAAGCACATAAGGGGTTGTGCCTGTGTAGGCTTGAATCTTGAGGCTGAGTACACCTTGGGTAAATTCTCCTAACTGGGATAGTACTTTGCCATCCGGCCCAAGGGCTGCCGTGATTCCCGTATTCGTAGCGCGTAACGCTGGGAGGCCGGTCTCTAGGGAGCGCAGTTGGGAAAGACGTAATTGCTGCGCTGGCGCTTGAGAATCCCCAAACCAGGCCAGATTGGTCATATTGATCAACAGGTTGACGGGTTGTTTGCTGTGATGAATTCGGGAGGCTAATTCACCGCCAAAGACATCCTCGTAGCAAATCGTGATGGCCGCATGAATCGCATCTTTACCTGAGCGAACAATGCTAAAAGGGGCTTGATCTAATTTGCCACGCGCGAAGTCACTCATGGGCACATGGAAGGCATTCACAAACCAATGAAAGCCTGGTGGAATAAATTCTCCAAAAGGCACCAAGTGAGACTTATCGTATTGATAGATTGGGGTATTAGGAGAAAGTCCAAGTGCACGGTTGGTATATTTCATCTCGGTAGAGTTGCTTGCCTCTCCAATCACACCAAGCAAGATGTTGCTGGATGTATTACTAGAAAACTGTTGGAGTGATCCTAATAAGCCTGCAGGAAGGTTGCTTTGTGGCCAAGGATAAGCAGTCTCTGGAGTGATGATGAGATCAGCAGATTGGCTCTCGATGGCGTTGGTATAAAAACTAAATTGTTCTTCAATAGCCTTGGGATTGAACTTGAGGCTTTGCTCAAAATTACCTTGAATTAAACGCACACTAAGTGGCTCGCCAACCGGGTTTGTGAAAGTCCAGAAGCTTGCGAGTTGCGCAAGTATCATCGTAGACACAATGCAAGCACCACTAAAGAAGACGCTTTTCTTTATTTGACTAATCTCCCAAGAGACCCACACCACTAAAAATGTGCAGGCTAGGCCACCGAAAAATGGCGCCACGGGGGCGAAGGGGCCATTGAATTGCGCTTCAGCAAATCCCATCCAAGGAAAGCCAGTTAACACTACGCTGCGCAGGTATTCAATGAGTACCCAAGATGCCGCCAACACCAAACCCGTCAGGCGTCTGCGCCTAGGAAGGCAGAGGGAGAGAGAGGCACTAGAAAAAAATAAAGCCATTCCTGCAGCCAGTAAAAATACTGCTAAGCAGGAAACTGCGGCATGCATTCCGCCTACGTCATGCAGGCTGATGTAGATCCACCACAAGCCTAGAGCAAAGTAGCCCAGACCAAACAACATTCCCGAAATAAATTGATTTTTTATGGAGAGAATGGATTGCCGACTCATTCGCCACCAAATCAAACTCAAGACGGGAATTTGTATCCAGCCACCATGCGGCAGCTCGGCGGCAGCAGCTAGTAAGGCTCCTAAAAAAAATAGCAACGCTAAATTGATGCTATTACCAAGTCTTGCTGATTGCCGATCAATCAAAGGAGCTCTCAGTCAGGCTTTTTGGGAATTTGCCGTGCGAGCAGAATATGAATTTGTCTTGGGTCAGCGCGCTGAACCTCAAATTCAATACCATCAATCTTAATGAGCTCGCCAATTTTAGGCACTCGTCCAAGATGTTGAATCACAA
>CAIUOP010000068.1 GCA_903900805.1 uncultured beta proteobacterium
AAGAGCACAATACTGATTACTTATCAGATGAAGCCTTGCAGTGGCACCCTAGGTTGGGTATTCATGCTGCCAATGTGGCCCCTGAATTTGGTGTGGCCGAAACTTTGGCTTTGCTCGATGTTTTGGAAAAAAATAATCTGCAGGGTTTAGCGGATGACTTCTTAAAGCTTTCTTACGATTCCAAGAAGTGGGAAAAGTGGATGTTAGATGAAACTACAGCAAGCGATCGGGATAGATCCATTATTTCTGGGCACTATGTATTTTCTAAGCCAGGATGTGATGAAATTAAAGCAAAGGCAAGAAAAGATCTAGCTAAAAAACAGATCGATCTTGATTCCCATCTAAAAAATGAAGTCAAAAAAAGTATCTTCCGATACATGAAAAATTTCAGAATGGCGGGGGTTTAAATTGGCACGCGTTGCGACAATTATTCTTAATAGAAACCTCCCCGAGGTAACAGAGAGTTTATACGACCACCTCAAAAAGTTTGATGGTGATGCAACTGATATTTATATCGTTGAAGCAGGCTCTGATGCATCTAAATTGACCAAGCATAGTTCATGGCACGCCAATTGGGATGAGGCTACTCAGCATGGGCTGCGCTATGGTCGAGGCATGAATTTTGGCTTAAGCCAGCTCTGGAAAGAAGATAAGTTTAAAAATTATGATGCATTCTTCCTGCTTACTAATGATACCGAGCTACAGCAATTAGCGACGGTAGCACCCTTGATGAAAATCATGGATGAGCACCCTAAGCTTGGCATTCTGTCCCCCTGCTCTGAGCGCTGGGGCGAGAAGCTGCTCTTAGAGAAAGAGCAAACCAAATACTTTTGGTTTATTCATAACAACTCCTTTTTGTTGCGTAGAGAATTCATTGAATCTGTATGCAAAATCAATAAACCAGATTTTATGAATTTCTTATTTGATGGTGAAAATTTCAGAGGGTACTTAAGTGAATCTGAATTAATTGCCAAGGCCTACGCAAATGATTGGGCTGCTGCTATTACCTCAGCAGTATGGGCAGGCGAGAATGAGTCATATTTAATTAATCAGGCCGATCTCATCAAAACTGAAGATTATCAAGAAAATCTTCGACTATATGTTACCGAAGGAAAAGATTGGCTTCGTAATAAATATGGATTTAACAGTCGCTGGTCCATGCAGCAGTACGTCAAATCTTTTTACGATAAGTTTTTTGAGTTCCATCCCGAATATAGTGCTTACAAAATTTAATATTTAAATGATTGAAGGATTGAAAAATGCAGGTTATTGAAAAGCCTTGGGGGTGCGAAGAGGTTGTTGAGATTAATGATAAATATATGGTTAAGAAATTAACCATGTGGGCTGGCCATCGCTGTAGTTTGCAATATCACAATCTTAAAAAAGAAACGATCTATGTGCTATCAGGAGTTTTGAAGATTATTCAAGGACAAACTCAAGATGCGTTGATTGAAAAGCTTTACTATGCTGGCGACACCATCACTATTCCACCTGGACTGATTCACCGCATGGAAGGCGTTGAAGACAGCGTGTACTTAGAGGCATCGACTCCCGAGATGGATGACGTTGTTAGGCTGATTGACGACTACAAGCGTGCACCCTAATGAGCTACAGGGTTTGCATCCCCACGGCGGGTACTGGCTCCAGACTTGGCGACTTGACAAAATTCATCAATAAGTCACTCGTCGGCATCGCCAACCGACCAACTCTTTCCCACCTGATTGAGCGGTTTCCGGTAGATGCCGAATTCGTCATTGCCCTGGGGCACAAAGGGCAGCTTGTTCGCGAGTTTGTTGAGTTGGCTTACCCAGAGCGGCAATTTTTCTTTGCTGAGGTTGCTCCATTCGAAGGGCCAGGCTCTGGCTTGGGTTTGAGTCTGCTGGCCTGTAAACATTACCTGCAGCAGCCTTTCGTGTTTATGTCTTGCGACACTTTGGTTAAGGAAGCTATTCCTGCACCCGCATATAACTGGATGGCGTTCTCAGAGGCGGCTGACCTGTTGCCCTACCGCACCCTCGCAGTCCAAGGCAAACAGGTGGCATCTATTTGTGGAAAAGGCGTAGGCAGGGATGATACCCACAAAGCCTATATTGGCTTGGCAGGCATACATGACTATCAGTCGTTTTGGGAAGCCATGCAAGATGGTGGTGCCGAAGCCATTGAAACGGGTGAGACGTATGGCATGCGTGCCCTGCTGTCAAGCAACATACAGGCGCATGCCTTTACCTGGCACGACACTGGAAACCCTCCCGCCTTAGCACGTGCCAGGGCTATTTACCAGGAGGCTGATTCACCCAACATTCTTGAAAAAGCCAATGAAGCGATCTGGTTTGTTGGCAATCAAGTGATCAAGTTCTCAGATGACCAGCAGTTCATTGCCAACCGCGTCAAACGCGTACAAGAACTGCAAGGTTTTGTGCCCAATGTGACTGGTGCCAGCGCTCACATGTACCGCTACCCCAAGGTACAAGGTAAGGTCATGTCGGAGGTGGCAACACTGCCTTTGTTTGAACAATTGCTAGAGCACTGCCAGCGGTTCTGGTCCAAGAAGACGTTAATGCCAGTCGAAGCCAAAAACTTCAAGACAGCGTGCATGAAGTTTTACCGTGACAAAACACTTGAGCGAGTCGCTCTGTTTTACAAGAATTTTGACCGCAAGGATAGCAACGAGTCTATCAATGGCGTGCCAATGCAAAAGCTTGATAAGCTGCTGAATTCGATTGATTGGGAATGGCTATCTGATGGCCTAGCTGGGCGGTTACATGGTGACTTCCACTTTGAAAATATTCTCTGGAGTTCGGAAACAAAAAAATTCACCTTTTTGGACTGGCGTCAAGATTTTGGCGGTGACCTGTCTACAGGTGATATCTACTACGACTTTGCTAAACTGCTTCATGGCTTGATCATCTGTCATGAACTGATTGCCAAAGACTTATACCAAGTTAAATGGACGGCTGATGAAATCAACTTTGATTTTCTTCGTAAGCAAGTCCTAGTGGAGTGTGAACACCACTTTGGCGCTTGGTTGGTGGCGCACGGTTACGATAAAAAGAAGGTTTGGGTATTAACTTCTCTGATTTATTTGAATATTGCGGCTTTGCATCATCATCCGTATAGTTTTCTACTCTACGGACTGGGTAAAGAAATGTTGTCACGAGCAAATGAAAATTAAAATGAAAATTGATCGTA
>CAIUOP010000069.1 GCA_903900805.1 uncultured beta proteobacterium
AGATTGCTGCTAATAGCAAAGCGAATCATTTGGCCTATGTGGGTGATTCCATAGTGGGCTCCAGAGTCAATATCGGTGCGGGCACGATTACTTGCAACTACGATGGTGTGAATAAGCACCAAACCATTATTGAAGATGATGTCTTCATTGGTTCGGATACTCAGTTGGTTGCCCCAGTGCGTGTTGGTCGTGGCGCCACATTGGGCGCTGGAACCACGCTTACAAAAGACGCACCACCCAATCAACTTACTGTGTCACGCGCTAAGCAAATCTCTTTACAGTGGCAACGTCCTGTAAAGAAGGAAAAGAAAGTAGCAGTTAAGAAAGTAGCAACTAAGACAGTAGCCGCTAAAAAATCCGTGAAGGCTAAAAAATAATGTGCGGAATCGTTGGCGCAGCATCGCGTAAAAATATTGTTGAAGTATTGATCGAAGGCTTGCGTCGCCTTGAATATCGCGGTTACGATTCCTGTGGTTTTGCTGTAATTAATGGTGATGATGCCAAGCATCCAATCGAACGTGCCCGTACAACGGCTCGTGTTTCCGAGTTAGCGGAGCAGGGCAAGGATTTTCATGGCACTTTAGGTATTGCGCATACCCGTTGGGCAACGCACGGTAAACCAGACACACAAAATGCCCACCCCCACATCTCTGGTGGACTAATCGCTGTGGTGCATAACGGCATTATTGAAAATTACGAATCACTGCGCACTGAGCTGAAATCTGCTGGCTATGTATTTACCTCAGAAACAGATACTGAAGTGATCGCGCATTTAATTCATCAAGCGTATGTGTCTAGCAAGCAAGTAGATCTGGTTGCTTCAGTTCGCTCTGTGTTGCCACGCCTACATGGCGCCTATGCGATTGGTGTAATTGCACAAGATCGTCCAGATGTTTTAGTCGGTGCACGCGTTGGATCGCCCTTAGTTGTGGCGCTTGGTGAGAATGAAAATTTCCTTGCTTCTGATGCACTGGCTTTGGCTGGTCGCGCACATTCAATGATGTATCTCGAGGAAGGTGATGTTGCCATCCTTAAGGCAGAGAGCGTCGAGATTGTTGATCAAGCCGGTAAGGGGGCGCAGCGTGAGCAAAAGCCAATGCCAGCTCAAGCTGACTCCGTAGATCTAGGCCCTTATCAACATTACATGCAGAAAGAGATCTTCGAGCAACCAAGAGCAATTGGCGACACACTTGCCAATATTGCTAGCTTTGGTCCAGAACTCTTTAACGCTGATCCTGAGCAGTGGAAAAAGTTTGATCAAATTTTGATCTTGGCTTGCGGCACTAGTTACTACTCCGCTGGTGTTGCTAAATACTGGTTAGAGGATTTAGCTGGCATTCCAACCCAGGTTGAGATTGCGAGCGAGTATCGCTATCGCACCACTGTTCCTAACCCGAATACATTAATTGTGGTGGTTTCCCAGTCTGGTGAGACTGCAGATACTTTGGCAGCCTTGCGTCATGCGCAGTCCTTGGGGCATCAATACACCCTGGCGATTTGCAACGTTGCAAGTAGCGCCATGGTTCGCGAAACGAATTGGAATTTCTTAACCAAGGCTGGTACCGAGATTGGCGTGGCCTCTACAAAAGCCTTCACCACTCAATTGGTTGCACTCTATCTGTTAGCTGTTTCATTGGCTAAGCGTGCTGGTAAGGTCAGCCCTGAACAAGAAAAAGAGCTCTTGCGTGACTTACGCCATTTGCCAAAAGCCTTGCATGCAGTGTTAGCGCTTGAGCCGCAGATCATGGCTTGGAGCACTGCATTTGCTAAATGTGAAAATGCTTTGTTCTTGGGTCGCGGCATGCATTACCCAATTGCCCTTGAAGGCGCACTCAAATTAAAAGAGATTTCGTATATTCATGCTGAAGCTTACCCAGCGGGTGAGTTAAAGCATGGACCGCTTGCACTTGTTACCGAGAAGATGCCGGTTGTTACCGTAGCCCCTAACGACGACTTGTTAGAAAAACTCAAGTCCAACATGCAAGAAGTCAAAGCCCGCGGCGGCAAGTTGTATGTCTTCGCAGATCAAGATACAGACATTACTAGCAGTGAGGGCATCAATGTCATTCGCTTGCCCGAGCACTACGGCAATCTTTCCCCAATCCTGCACGTAGTTCCATTGCAACTTTTGGCGTATCACACCGCCTGTGCCTTAGGCACTGATGTCGATAAACCGCGTAATCTCGCGAAGAGCGTGACTGTGGAGTAATTCCGTTAGGGGGTAGTCTAACTACAAGGCTTACAGTCCGATTTAAGATCGTATTAAGAACCAAATCGCTGATGATTGGAGCTTATTCAGATTACCAAATTGAACTATCCAATAAAGTTCTTTATTTGAGGGACTCTCTTAAGCTGACTTATAGGGCGATAGCAGAGTTTTTAATTGATAAGGGGTATAGGTCGCCCCGAGGGTTTAATTTAAGCCCTGAGAGCGTATTTTCAATCTACAAGAAGAGAAAAATAAGAAACAATAGGCTTAATGGAGGGGTAATCAAAAAACTTCTTCAGATCACCATTGAACGAACCTAAAAAGACCTAGGGGTAGAAATGAACATTCTTGAAGAGCTTAAGCTGATACGGAACTCGATTAAGGAGCTTCATACAGAATTGAGCCTTACAAAGAATGAGTTTCGAAAGCTGAGATTAGAGGTTAGAAATAAAACACGAGAGAAGCCGAAAGAGGCTATTCTCATTTCTCCAATGTGGTGTTACGAGTGGGATCAAATGACCATAGATCTTGATGCGAAAACTTGGAAATTAATTAGGTCTGGTGAATTGATTGTTGCTCGAGGGAGGGGGAGTGGATTAGAACTTCCCCTACCAAATGATGATGATTGTTTTCAAAGTGATGTGTGGACATTCAATAGAGACACAAAAGGTAGCGTCATTATTGAAATGGGTGAACCAGATGAGGTACCAGAG
>CAIUOP010000070.1 GCA_903900805.1 uncultured beta proteobacterium
TCACGCCAGGGAACGAGCTTCCCATCGGACCAAATAAAGCCATCGCGGTCAGACATCGACATTTTTTCTACCTTTTTGTATCTAGTTAATCGGTGCGCCGAGGGAGGGTTTATGGCCCTAGACCCAAAATGCGTCTAAGTCCCTATTGTAGAGCAGGCAGGGCTGTAGGGTGCCTGAGATCCTTTGGGGTATTTGGGCTAGACGATTTAGAATGGAGTATTCCTCATAAACCACCACATTTACCCAATCCCATGCCGGAAGCCTTATTTCAAGTTAAACGTTTAAATGAATTAGCCCAAGCGGGCCAATTAAAGGGCAAGCGGGTACTGATCCGCGCCGACCTCAATGTGCCCCAAGACGAAGCAGGCAATATTACCGAAGATACTCGCATTCGAGCCTCGATGCCTGCGGTGCAGATGTGTTTGGATGCTGGTGCTGCAGTGATGGTGACCTCTCACTTAGGGCGACCTACCGAAGGCCAATTTAAATCTGAAGATAGCTTAGCCCCCGTCGCTGATCGCATTGCTACTTTGCTACATCGCAAAGTTCCGCTCATTAGTAATTGGGTCGATGGAGGATTTCAAGTACAGCCAGGCGAAGTAGTCCTTTTGGAAAACTGCCGTTTAAATGTGGGTGAGAAAAAAAATGATGATGCGCTAGCAAAAAAAATTGCTGCTCTATGTGATGTTTATGTAAATGATGCATTTGGTACTGCACATCGTGCCGAAGCAACGACTAATGGCGTTGCTAAGTTTGCACCAGTTGCTTGCGCTGGTCCATTAATGGCCGCTGAGCTAGACGCATTAAGTCGGGCATTAGCAAATCCAAGACGCCCACTAATAGCGATCGTTGCTGGCTCTAAAGTTTCCTCTAAGCTCACGATTCTGAAGGCTCTCTCTGAGAAAGTCGATGAGTTGATTGTTGGTGGAGGTATCGCCAATACCTTCATGCTTGCTAGAGGTTTACCAATTGGTAAATCGCTTGCTGAGCCAGACCTAGTGAACGAAGCCAGAGAAATTATGGATCTGATGGAAAAACGTGGTGCACATGTACCCATTCCTGAGGATGTTGTTGTTGCTAATGAGCTCTCCCCCTTAGCCCGCGCTAATAGGGTAGCTGCAGATCAGGTAGCAGAAGATGACATGATTTTAGATATCGGCCCAAAGACTGCTGCGCGCCTTTCTACAATGCTTGCACATGCTGGCACGATTGTATGGAATGGCCCATTGGGCGTATTTGAAATTGATCAATTTGGCGGCGGCACCAAAATGCTGGCCGCAGCAATTGCACATTCACCAGCATTCTCAATTGCTGGAGGTGGCGATACATTGGCGGCAATTGCTAAGTACGGTATTGAGAATCAAGTAGATTACATTTCAACTGGCGGTGGCGCTTTCTTAGAATTCCTAGAAGGTAAAACTTTGCCAGCCTTTGCAGTATTAGCCGAAAGAGCGAAAGACTAAATATGCTACGAGCCACAAAAATTATTGCAACTCTAGGACCAGCATCTGAAAAACCAGAGGTGCTACGCGACATGATCCGCGCAGGTGTTGATGTGGTGCGTATGAACTTTTCACATGGCACTGTGGCAGATCACAAAGCACGTCATGATTTGGTCAGGAGTATTTCTGCGGAAGTGGGCAAAGAGGTTGGCATCATGGCTGATCTGCAGGGGCCAAAAATTCGTGTGGGTAAATTTGTCGATAGCAAAATTCTTCTTAAAGAGGGCGAGAAATTTATTCTGGACGTCGCGTGTGAGCTTGGCGATCAAGGGCGTGTGGGGCTTGATTACAAAGAGCTACCGAATGATGTCAAGCCTGGCGATCGCCTCTTACTGAATGATGGCTTGGTTGTACTTCGTGTCGAGAGCGTCAAAGGCGGGGAAATTCTTACGCTCGTGGAACAAGGCGGCCCACTCTCTAACAACAAGGGTATCAATCGTGCCGGCGGCGGCTTGACAGCTCCAGCGCTCACCGAAAAAGATATTGCTGATCTGGATGCTGCAATTGCCATGGGCGTTGATTTCTTGGCGATTAGCTTTCCAAAAGATGGAGCTGATATGGCGTATGCCCGTAAATTAGCCGATGCTGCTAGTGCTAAATATGGCGTTGGCAAAGTGAGAACAATTGCCAAAGTTGAGCGTGCTGAAGCGATTGAGCCTAAAGCGCTTAAAAGTATTATTGCGCAAAGTGATGGCATTATGGTTGCCCGCGGCGATCTCGCTATTGAGGTTGGTAACGCTGCAGTACCCGCATTACAAAAACGCATGATTGCTTGGGCTCGTCAGGCTGATAAATTTACGATTACTGCAACACAAATGATGGAGTCGATGATTAATGCTCCAGTACCCACGCGTGCTGAAGTGAGTGACGTAGCCAATGCTGTATTAGACGGGACAGATGCTGTGATGCTTTCAGCCGAGTCTGCCGCTGGCTCATATCCAGTGCAAACGATTAAGGCCATGGCAGAGATTTGTGTTGAAGCTGAGAAATCAGATACAGTGAAATTGGATACAGATTTTTTAGATCAAACCTTTACTCGAATTGATCAAACGATTGCCTTAGGCGCTTTATTTACTGCACATCATTTACATGCAAATGCGATTGCCGCTCTGACAGACTCTGGTTCAACTCCAATATGGATGAGCCGTCATAATATTCATGTACCTATCTTTGCATTGACTTCAAAGATTGCGACCCAAAGAGCTTTAAGTACTTATCGTAATGTCACGCCAATTGGCTTGGATTACACCAAAGACCGCGATACCGCTTTGCAAGAAGTAGAAGCGTGTTTGAAAAAGGTTGGCGCAGTTAAAAAAGGTGATACCGTGGTGTTGACTTCAGGAGAGCCAATGGGTGAGCCTGGCGGCACAAATACTCTCAAAATTGTTCATGTGAAGTAATTTGTACATTGATTAACTTATTTATCTATATCTATTAAGAGAACATCATGGCTTTAGTATCTTTACGACAACTTTTGGATCATGCTGCTGAAAACGGTTATGGCTTGCCAGCATTTAACGTCAATAACCTTGAACAGGTCACCGCGATTATGGAAGCCGCTAATGAAGCTGATTCACCGGTCATCATGCAGGCATCTGCTGGCGCACGTAAATATGCTGGCGAAGCATTTTTACGCCATCTGATCTCTGCTGCTGTCGAAGCATACCCTCATATTCCGGTTGTCATGCACCAAGATCATGGTCAGAGCCCAGCCGTCTGTATGGCGGCAATCAAGAGCGGTTTTACCAGCGTAATGATGGATGGCTCGCTTGAAACGGATGGCAAAACGGTTGCCAGTTATGAGTACAACTTAGCCGTCTCCCAGGAAGTAGTCAAGTTTTCTCACTCCATTGGAGTTACCGTGGAAGCAGAGCTGGGAGTTTTAGGATCCTTGGAAACGATGCAAGGCGATAAAGAAGATGGCCATGGTGCTGATGGCAAGATGACTCGTGAACAGTTATTAACAGATGTGGAGCAAGCTGCTGATTTTGTTAAAGCAACCCAGTGTGATGCTTTAGCAATTGCGATTGGTACTAGCCACGGTGCTTATAAATTTACCAAGAAGCCTACTGGCGATATTTTGGCAATTGACCGTATTAGAGAAATTCATGCGCGTATTCCGAACACGCACTTAGTAATGCACGGTTCCTCTAGTGTTCCACAAGAATTGCTTGCAGAGATTCGCCAGTTTGGTGGCGATATGAAAGAAACATACGGCGTGCCTGTTGAAGAGATTCAAGAGGGAATCAAGAATGGTGTTCGTAAGATTAATATTGATACCGATATTCGTTTAGCGATGACTGGCGCAATCCGTCGTTACCTCATGGAGAACCCAAGCAAATTTGATCCTCGCGATTATTTGAAGCCAGCACGTGAGGCTGCTAAGAAGGTTTGTATTGCACGCTTTCAGGCCTTTGGCTCTGCTGGCCAAGCATCCAAAATCAAGCCTATTCCACTAGAGAAAATGGCTGAACTCTATAAGAGTGGCAAGCTCACACAGATAGTGAAGTGAATTAAAGATGCCAGCTTTATATGCCACCTCCATTAAGTCATTACCTTTGCTATCTAAGGGTAAGGTGCGTGATGTCTACGCCCTAGGCAATGATAAATTATTGATGATTACGACCGATCGCTTATCTGCTTTTGATGTGGTGATGGGTGAGCCGATTCCAGAGAAAGGCATCGTCCTTAATCAAATGGCTAATTTTTGGTTTGATAAATTAGCATCAGTCATTCCAAATCATTTGACTGGAATTGATCCAGCTAGTGTTGTGACTTCTGATGAAGTTTCTCAGGTAAAAGGCCGCGCCGTAGTCGCTAAACGCTTAAAGCCAATTTTGGTAGAGGCAGTGGTGCGTGGTTATCTCGCTGGAAGTGGCTGGAAAGACTATAAAGAAAGCGGTAAGGTTTGCGGAATTACGTTACCTGCCGGTTTAGAGAATGCCCAAAAATTACCTGAGCCGATTTTTACACCTGCCGCTAAAGCAGAAGCAGGCAATCATGATGAAAATATCTCGTTTGAGAAAGTGGTTGAACTCATTGGTGAGAAATTAGCTAATCAAGTTCGTGAAGTCAGTATTCGTCTATATAAAGAAGCCTCTGAATACGCTGCGACTCGTGGCATTATTATTGCCGATACTAAGTTTGAATTTGGCTTGGATGATTCTGGCCAATTGGTTTTAATGGATGAAATCCTCACTGCAGACTCTTCCCGCTTCTGGCCAGCAGAAACCTATTATGTAGGCGCAAACCCACCATCTTATGACAAGCAATTTGTACGTGATTGGCTAGAAACTGCTCAAGTAAATGGCAAGTTATGGCCTAAGACTGCCCCCGCACCGCAATTACCAGCAGATATCATCGAAAAGACAGCCCAAAAGTATCGTGAAGCCCTGAATCGTTTAACTCAGGGATAATGGGGTACTCAGTAAATATTTAGGGCATTTGGAGAGGTAGATGAGCAAGAAGCCAATAGTCGGAATAGTGATGGGCTCCAATTCAGATTGGGACACTATGCAGCACGCCGCTCAGATGCTTGAGCAATTTGACATCGCTCATGAGGCTAAAGTGCTCTCAGCACATCGCATGCCAGACGATATGTTTCAGTATGCAGAAGATGCTCAAGCCAATGGCTTGCAGGCCATTATTGCCGGCGCAGGTGGTGCAGCTCACTTACCAGGCATGCTTGCCTCTAAAACGATAGTACCGGTTTATGGTGTTCCGGTTGCGAGTAAATACTTGCGCGGTGAGGATTCTTTATATTCCATCGTCCAAATGCCAAAAGGTGTTCCAGTTGCTACTTTTGCCATCGGCGAGGCTGGTGCAGCTAATGCTGCCTTGCACGTCATTGCAGGGCTCGCATTGCATGATGCAGATCTTTCCAAGCGTCTCGCAGAGTTTCGTGCAAAGCAATCTGATACCGCGCGCTCTATGAATTTGCCGGGATATTAATTACATGGCAGATCGTATGGAGCCCATCTTGCCGGGTTCATATTTAGGAATATTGGGTGGCGGTCAATTAGGGCGTATGTTTACCCAGGCCGCTCAAGCAATGGGATATAAGGTTTGTGTTTTAGATCCTGATTCTGATAGTCCTGCTGGCTCTATTGCAGAAAAATTTATTCAAGCGGATTACTCCAATTCAACTGCTCTGAAAGAAATGGCAGCGTTATGTAAAGCTGTCAGCACTGAATTCGAAAATGTTCCTGCGCAGGCTCTAGACGACCTGGAGTCTCTGGGTGTTTTTGTGGCACCTCGAAGTAGTTGCGTCTCTCTGGCGCAAAATCGGATTGCTGAGAAAAAATTTCTGGCTACTTGGAAGTCTGAAACCAATATTGGTCCTGTACCTTATTTTGTGATCGAACATGATGCTGATATTGCTCATGTTCCTGCAGATCTATTCCCTGGGATTTTAAAGACTGCTCGCATGGGTTATGACGGTAAAGGTCAGGTAACTACTGACGATACCGAAGGTTTGATCGCAGCATGGAATCATTTTGGACGTGTGCCGTGTGTTCTAGAAAAGCGTATGGACTTAGATTTTGAGGTTTCTGCTTTAGTGGTACGCGGCCATGATGATGCAGTTGTAGCTTATCCTGTGTCGCAAAACATTCATCGTGCTGGCATTTTGCATACCTCTACCGTACCAGCTCCATCGCTAAAACCTGCACAAGAGAAAAAGATTATTGATGCAGCGAAAGCGCTGATTCGGAAGATCGATTATGTTGGTGTACTCTGCGTTGAATTTTTTGTTCTCAAGAATGGCGATATCGTTGCTAATGAAATCGCACCCCGGCCACATAACTCCGGCCACTACACTATGGATGCTTGTGTCAGCAGTCAATTTGAGCAGCAAGTAAGAGCAATGGCTTGCTTGCCTTTGGGCGATACGCGGCAACTAGCACCAGTTTCGATGCTGAATGTATTGGGCGATCTTTGGTTTGAGGGCGGTGAAGACAAAGCAAGAGAACCTGCCTGGAATAAAGTACTTGCACATCCTGATGCAAAGTTGCATCTCTATGGTAAATCTGCTCCTCGCGTTGGTAGAAAGATGGGTCATATCAACTGTCTGGGTGAAGCATTGAATGAAGCTCGCCAAAATTGTGCTGCCGTAGCTACTGAATTAGGTATCGAGCCCTAGAAATGTCCACCGATAGTTCGCCACTGCGTTCTTCTGCAGTGATCAATGAAGCAGTACAGACCTTACGTGATGGCGGTTTGGTTGCCTTCCCGACAGAGACTGTATATGGACTAGGAGCAGATGCAAGAAATCCAGAGGCCATCAAAAAAATCTTCAACACTAAAGGCCGACCAGCGAATCACCCACTGATTGTGCATTTAGCAGCGCCTGATAAATTTGATCCAATTCAAGTAGATTGGGTGCCATTATTAGCGCCCTGGGCAAGAGATTTATCCGAAGATGCGTTAAAGCTAATTAATGCCTTTTGGCCAGGACCTCTAACCTTGGTCTTTAAAAAAGATAAGAGCGTTCTTAATGAACTAACTGGTGGTCAAGATACGGTTGCTATTCGTGCACCTGCACATCCGATAGCTCAGGAGTTATTAAGGAAATTTAAGGGTGGTGTGGTCGCGCCATCTGCTAATCGTTTTGGCAAAGTATCTCCAACTAGCGCTGCTGATGTACGTAATGAATTTGAGGATATCCTTGATCTGATGATCTTGGACGGCGGTGATTGTGAGCTTGGTATTGAATCAACCATTATTGACATGTCTGCTGGTGATAAAGCTTTTTTGCTACGTCCAGGCGTGATCACTCCAAAAGAGATCTTTGCTAAGACTGGCATTAAGGTATGGCAAGCTAGCGAGACGAAGAGTGATCATCATGCTGTCAATTTAGCGGATACATTGCCAAGAGTTTCTGGGAGTCTAAGGGCGCATTACGCACCAAATACGCCTTTACGGCTTTATGCCCCCGGCCGAGTTCTAGATGCACTCAGCGAATTTCCGGACACGAAGTCTCGTGTAGCAGTTGCAGTTTGGGATTCCGAATCTTCCTTGGGCGAGGATGGTCATCCATCTGTTCATTTTGAAGAAGTAGAAGTCCCAAGTAATAGCGCTGGATTTGCTAATCGCTTGTATCGCTCATTACGTGATTTAGATCAACAGGGGTGGGATTTAATTCTATTTCCAGAGCCGCCTCCTGGTGAGGAATGGGATGGTGTTAGAGATCGACTTCAGCGTGCATGTTTTGGCTCTGGGCCATCTTCAAGTAGCCAGGCTAGTAATTGATCGTGCGCCTCTAAGCCTTTCCACGCATTGGGATGGTTGATGAATGATGTCACTGCATATAGTTTTCCTGATTTGCTCATCACGTAGCCAGAGATAGTGCGTACGTCCGCTAGCGAGCCAGTCTTGATTCTGGCCTCCGGCTTTTTCTTAAGATGTAAAAACTTACGCAGTTGAGTCATCAAACGGTTTCTCATCGTGCCATCGGTTCCGGCGATTGGTAGGCTGTTATAGAAAACGTCTCCTACTGATAGGTTCCGTGCAGTCAGCAAGAGTTGGTTCATTTGCTCTGCTGAAATAGCTTCATTACGTGATAAACCTGAACCGTTTTCAATCACTAGACCAGGAAAATCTAAATTATTTTGTTTTAGCCAGCTCCGAATAACTAGTTCACCATTAGCGGTTGTTGCTGGCTTACCTATTTTTTCTAAGGCTAGAGTTAAAAGTAGTTGGCGTGCCATGACATTGTTCGAATACTTATTAATATCTAGAACATCATCCGCAAGACTAAGGCCTTCAAACTGAAGTAGGAGCCGGGCGGCAAGCGGCGTTACCCCATTTTTCCCAATAGGAGCTTTTGCCCAGGTGCCACCTGATAGTTCCCAGGCAGCAGTAAAGCCTTGAGTTAAAAAAGTATTGGCATCTAGCGCAACAACATTGTAGTTAACGCCTTTGCAGGTGCTAGGAAACGCCCCTGAAAACTGCGCGACTAGTGGCTCATTTGTTTTACTTACAACCTCAGGATCTAAGTTGAAGCGAATATTACTTTTCCAGTTTTCACAAGACTGCTCAACTAGCTGCATTTGATTATCAATTTTGAGCTGCGAGAGGGCTGGTGTGTAGCTAATGTCGATAAAGTCAGCCGAACGTGATTTTCCTAGTTGAAATGAGAGCGTTCGGAATGCATAGAGCAATGGATCGGGCGGCACGTTGTATGCGCGTAGGGCCTCACCATCAATCGTGTTGTGCTCCATTACGCTAGGCGCATATGCGCTGCGATCAAAAAATAAATTGCCATCAATCTTCTGAATACCAAGCGCTTGAATGGACTTCATCAACTTAGCCAGCTCTTCTGGGATCAGTTTTGGATCACCCGTGCCCTGTAAATACAAATTTCCCTTGAGAACTCCTTGCCGAATGCTCCCATCAGTATAAATATTAGTTCGCCAACGATACTGTGGCCCCAAAATATCTAAACCTACGAGTGTCGTTAGGAGCTTCATCGTTGATGCAGGGTTCATGCTTTCAGCGGCTCGCCAATCTAAGATATTTTTTGAAGTATTTTTTCCTGGGCGAGCAGTCTCTATCTCTACTGCTGAAATACTGATTGCATCTTTTGGAATTTGATTGCGCTCTAAGCTACTTGAAACTGTCTGGGGTAGAGTTCTACGAACTTCTTCAGCCTTCGCTGTAAATGCAAAAAGGCAAAACCCAGCCCAAAGGATTAGCAGGACTGGAGATATAAGATGACGTATAAATTGCTGCATTCCCAATAGGATAAACCCAGGGAGGCAGAAGGCAAAGCCATGTCCTTAATTAATAGCTGGCATGCTTTGCCATATAGGACTCAATGATCTGATTTTGATCTTTCAGTAATTGAATGAATGTGCTCACTCTATCTGGTAAAGGACCCGCTATTGCTAAGCTATCACAGCACTGAACAAAGCGCTGAGCGCTTAAAAGTTGGGCGCCACCCTTTACCTTATGAATCATGCTTGCTAAGTCACATTCATCAACAGACTGAGTTTCAAGTATGGCAAGAGTTTCAATATGAACTTTTTTAATTTCTTCTAATATGATCAGAATATGGTCAGGATTTTTCTTTAAGAGATTCGAAAAGAGCTTAAATGAGTATCCGTCAGGTATATCCCCAGCCTCTTTTTCATCAAATACTTCTTGAGAAGTGAAATAGCGAGTTAGCTCGTTCTCTAATGTCATTAAGTTCAAAGGTTTAATGAGCACCCCATTCATGCCGGCAGCAAGAAATTGGTGTCGAGAATCTAGAGCGTAAATATCTGCAGTAATGCCAATAATGACAATCTTATGATGACCTAAAGAGCGAATATGTTTTGCTAATTCTGAGCCCTGCATACCTGGGATAGATTGATCGGTGAGCAGAAGGTCAAAATGTTTCTTGGATAATAGTTTGAGTGCAGTGCTAGCGCTTTCGCACACTTGAACCTCGAGACCGAGGGCCTCTAATTGCAAAGAAAGAATTTGTCGACTTGCAGGATGATCTTCAACTACCAGCGCCTGAAGTGGACGACTCTCATCCTGAGCCTTTTTAGAAACTAGCCTTCGGGGATATGAGACTTCATCTGTAAGATTATTTTTGAATGCAGTAATGCTAGTTCTGGGGAGCGCTAAACAAAAATGAATATTGCTACCAAAGCCGGGCGCGCTTTCAAAATAAAGCTGGCTGTTCATAGATGTGACTAAATGGTTGGTAATGGTGAGTCCTAAACCGGTACCATTTTGCTGATCTGTTTTACCTGGAACTTGTTCAAAAGCTTGTAGAGCGAGCTTAATTTCCTCGGTACCCATACCAATTCCGGTGTCGATGACTCTAAATTCAACTAACTGTCCCGCATGATCATCTGCTAGAACGCTGATTGAGAAGTAGATCTCTCCGTGATCGGTAAATTTAATCGCATTACTTAGTAAGTTTTGTAGAATTTGACGCAGTCGTAAGGCGTCAACCATTAAGACAGCAGCAATCCGTGGATCTTTCGAGGTGTGTAGGATTAGCTTCTGCTGATTTGCCATCGTTGAGAATGCAGAATGAATATCATCTAGCAGAGTATTTAGACAGCAAGGCTCTAAATTTAAGGTGAGCTTGCCAGCCTCAATCTTTGATAGATCTAGCACTTGATTCAGAATGCCTAGCAATGATTGAGCTGAGGAATGAGCGCTCTTCAGTAATGATTTTTCGTTTTCCGGAAATTGCTGACTACTGAGTAATAACTCTTGCACTCCCAAGATTGCATTCATTGGCGTGCGAATTTCATGGCTCATAGTTGCAAGAAAGGCAGATTTAGCTGCATTTGCTTTTTCAGCTAGATCTTTTGATGCGATTAAGTTTGCTGCCTCTTCTTCCTGAAGAGATTGCTTTTTTTGCAGGCGCCACGCTAAGAGAGTGCTAAGAATCAATATAGCGAAGGTCGATAGCCAAGGAAGAGTGCTCCAAGGAGAATTTTTATTTGTTGTAGTGCTGAAATCTCCAAGTGCAAATAGTCGGCCTGATTCAATAGGGTCCAATCCGTTTAAAAAATGACTCAAGAGATTGTGTAGTGGGCTGTCTTCATGGGAAATGATCCACCTATATTCAAAAGGCTCTCGGCTGTATAGACTATCTAGTCGAAGCTCTGGCTGATCGATCTTCTGGATTAGTTGGTGGGCTAGTCGAATAGGCAATACCAAGGCCTCAATATCATTTTTGAGTAAATCGAATATGAGTTTCTCGGCGTGGGAAGAGATGCTGGCTTGAGAATGACGCGGTATGGGCGGGCTTTCAAAGCCGCGGTCAAAGTAAGCAATATTCGCGGGCGAAATGGATTCAATATTTTTGGCCCCCGTCGTCAGAATGGCATCATGCCCCCAGAAGATTGCCTCTGATAAAGAGCCAAATCTGAGGTATTCATCATTCAGAGTTGGTGGATCAATAATGAAATCAACCTCACCATTCGCCAGCTGATGGAGTCCTTCTTGCTCAGTCTTTCTCCACTTTGGTGAAAATTCTTGCCCAGTAAGTTCTCCAAGTCTTTTTAAGAGACTATAAAAGACCCCAGAATGTTTTTTATTCTCCTCAGCCTCTAAATAAGGTGCATATTTCTCATGAATACTAAAGTGCACTATTGGGTGTTGATCGATCCATCGCTGCTCTGTTGGACTCAGAGGGCTAGCATAAGTCATTCCATTTGCCTTATTCAATAACGGGCAAATGAGCAGTGATACGCAGACGATGAATCGATACATACTTCTTTTAGCTTTCGATAATCTTATTCATGCGGCAGAACAAGATTAAGTCAGCAATATTATTGATCCCAAGCTTGTCAAAAACTCTGGTCTTATAGGTTGCTACAGTCTTATTGCTGATATGAAGCATGTCTGAAATTTGCTGATTAGTATTGCCTTTTCCAAGGTACTTCATGACCTGTAACTCGCGGTCAGAAATAAGGGCTAATTTATCGTTGTCACTTAATGAGCTATTACCGTTTTTTCCATGTGTGAAAAAGTTATAACCCTGGGAGATGGCAACGCAGGCGGCCAAGATAACATCAGCTCCCGCAGTTTTATTGACAAAGCCGTGTCCGCCAAGTGATCGAACTCTGCCACCATATACGGCTTCATCCATACTGGATAAAACTAGAACTCTGACATCTGGATACATCAACCCAATGCGCCGAATAACATCAAAGCCATCGGTCTTAGGCATATCAAGATCCAGAATCACCATATTAGGATTTACCTCTTTCATAGAGCGGAGGCATTCTTCCCCATTCTGGGCTTGACCTGCTATTTCAAATAACAACTGATCTTGCAACATGCTTTTAAGAGCCATCAGCATAGCCGGATGGTCATCTACCAACATCACGCGTTTTCTCATTACTTGTCTCCATTTTGGTTTGGTTGTGGATGAGGGTGCAGCGAAAAAATAGCCTTAGCGATACGGCTATCATTAATCTGGAGCATCTGATGGCGACTTAGCGGTGACATCATCAGACCACCGTAGCAATGATCCATTGGCATTGCAGCCACGTGCTCTAGGTCTTTTACAAGATTGACATTACTTGCATAAATTTGTGTAGGTGCATAGGGCGAACGTCTTAACTGGTTAATCACGCTAGCTGGCATCGTCATATCACGAAGCTGACTCATGTCGACGTGAATCCCTTCCATTTGCATTTCAGAGATCCACTGCAACTGTTCTATGCTTCCTGAGAAATTCATGAAGTGGAGTAACAAGCCTAGTCTTCGCATTCGCAATAAGCCCTCCTTGTATGCATCAGCAATGTCCGATTCGGGAAGTGACGGTACTCCTAATGCAATCAGACCTACTGGTAGTCTTGAGTTCAGGATCAGATCACTGAGAGCATCGATGTAAGCACTTGAGGCGATTGCATGTACTGGCACTGGCAGAATGCCGGGAATAAATCGACCGCTTCGATACCAGTAAGAAATCGTATCTAAGCCTTCCATGAATAAACGCAGTAATTGCATGTCAGAGGCTGTCAGCAATGGTCTAAATAAAGAGCCGGTCAGTTTTGTTCCCTTACAGTTAAAAATGGGTTCATGGCTAATCGCTTGTCGCTTGGACCAGCATTGGTGTTCTTCTAGGGCTTGGCTACTAATGCCAAGCCAGGGTGCGCCACAGGCGTCACGTACTTCTTGGAAGGGTTTGTTCTTCCATGCCTTTACAAGCGTGTACAGCCGGGATTTCGGGCTCATCAGCAATCTCCAATCGGTGACTATCCAGTCTAGGCAGGACGGATTGGAGCGGTAAGGGCTTAAGGCTGATTTATCTGTAGGAAACGACTTACCAACCTATCCATATTATAAATAAGGGCTATTCCCCTATGAATTTATATCCCTACCCTTGAAATCTACTGATTTGCACCTATATAATCAGCACTCCCTACACGCGAGTGCTAAAAATGGCTGATTTTTAATTAAATCTACCTTGGTTTTCGTGTGAAGAGATTATAAAGCATTGATTTATATAGAAATTTAATTAGTTAACACTTACTAACATAGGAGAAGAGATGAATTTGCGTCCCTTACATGATCGCGTAATCATCAAGCGTTTAGATCAAGAATCAAAAACTGCTTCCGGAATCATCATTCCTGATGCTGCTGCAGAAAA
>CAIUOP010000071.1 GCA_903900805.1 uncultured beta proteobacterium
AGGCAGGTAATCACCGGTATCACGACTTTTGGCGGAAACGATACCAGCAGTCACTGTGTTCTCTAAGCCAAATGGTGAGCCTATAGCCAATACCCACTCACCCACTCTCACTCTTGAAGAGTCCCCTAAAGGCAACTTGGGTAAGTCTCGCGCTTCAATCTTTACTACTGCAATATCAGTGCGCTTATCCAAGCCCAATAACTTCGCTTTGAATTCACGCTTATCCGTTAACGTGACATAAATAGTATTCGCGCCCTCAACTACGTGAGCATTAGTCAAAATCAAACCATTGGATTCAATAATGAAACCTGAGCCAACACCACGATCTGCTTCTTGTGGTTTGCCTGGATTGGGTTGTGCTTGTTTAGGTGTACTAGGAATACCTGGAATGGGTACCCCAAAAAAGCGACGGAAGAACTCTGCTTGATCCTCAGGCATTCCAGGAATACCGCCTTGGGCTTGTTGAACTTGAACCTTTTCGGTAGTACGGATATTCACCACTGCCGGACTTGCTTTCTCAACTAAGTCGGCAAAATCAGGAATCATTACCCTTGGATTTTGCGCAGAGGCAGCGGGTATAAACGAGAGGTGGCCAAGGCTCATGACCGCCAATAGCGCAATAAAGTACTTTTTCATAATGCTAGCCTACTTGGTAAAAACCAAAAAATGGAGATAAAGAGAATATTAGGGCAACTTGCCAAAAATCAAGGTGCCATTAGTACCACCAAAGCCAAAGTTGTTTTTAACTGCATAGTCAATCTTCACGTCCCTGGCTGTATTGGCACAGTAATCCAGGTCACATTCAGGGTCTTGATTAAAGATATTGATCGTTGGAGGGGACTTCTGGTGATGAAGCGCCAGAATAGTGAAAACAGACTCCAAGCCTCCAGCGCCCCCCAAAAGGTGCCCAGTCATCGACTTGGTTGAGTTAATTAAGGTTTTTTTAGCGTGGTCACCCAAGGCCGCTTTAATGGCTTCAGTTTCATTCTTATCACCTAAAGGTGTAGAAGTGCCATGGGCATTAATGTATTGAATTTGATCAGGATTTAAGCCTCCATCTCGCATGGCATTGATCATGCAGCGTCGTGGCCCATCCATATTGGGTGCGGTCATGTGGTAAGCATCACCACTCATACCAAAGCCCAGTAGCTCACAATAAATTTTTGCGCCCCGAGATTTAGCGTGCTCATACTCCTCAAGCACAATCACTCCCGCACCTTCACCGAGCACAAAACCATCTCGATCCTTATCCCAAGGACGTGAAGCAGTTGCAGGATCATCGTTGCGAGTGGATAAGGCTCTTGCAGAAGCAAAGCCCCCAACACCTAATGCTGAGATCGTGGATTCTGCACCACCTGCAAGCATCACATCCGCATCACCGTACTGAATCAAACGAGCAGCTAGACCAATGCTATGCAATCCAGTAGTACAAGCAGTTACTGCAGCAACGTTCGGGCCTTTCAGACCAAATAAAATACTGAGGTGCCCAGAAATCATATTAATAATTGAGCCTGGAACAAAGAATGGTGAGATACGACGAGGACCCCGAGCAAGAAGCTCGGCTCCAGTCTCTTCAATCATGGGCAGACCACCAATCCCAGAGCCGACCATCACACCAATGCGCTCTGCGTTTTGCTCGGTAACCTCTAAGCCACTGTCGCGAATCGCTTGTGCACCAGCGGCAATACCGAAATGAATAAAAGTATCCATATGGCGAGCCTCTTTGGCAGAAACATATTCTTCGACATTAAAGTCTTTCACCTCTCCAGCGAAATGAACGCTCAAAGGAGAGTGGTCAAACTTCGTGATGGTAGCAATGCCTGATTTGCCTGCAAGCAAATTAGACCAGGCCACATCAACAGAATTGCCAACAGGTGAGATGAGACCAAGACCGGTAACTACAACCCGGCGTCGGCCATTTGATACTGACACAGTAGTACCTAGGCTAGGGAGTTAACCCTGAGCTTTTGATTTAGCGAAGTCGATCGCGAGCTGAACCGTGGTGATTTTTTCGGCTTCCTCATCAGGAATTTCGATACCAAATTCATCTTCCAAAGCCATAACCAGCTCAACAGTGTCAA
>CAIUOP010000072.1 GCA_903900805.1 uncultured beta proteobacterium
AGCAACTTTATACTGTTTGCCACCGGTTTTTATGACCGCGTACATGGTGTGAAACCTCAAATTAATTCTACGTTTAAGCTAATCCACCCTGGATGAGCTAAGCCCATTATTATATCTTGCATGACGAGCACTGTCAAAACCAATGAATTAAGCCAAATTTTGGCCCCAATTGCCTTAGATTTCAAGGCTTTAGATGGGGTTATTCGCCTTCGCTTAGCCTCAAAAGTGGCCTTAATCGACCAAATCTCCGGTTATATCATCCAGGCTGGCGGAAAACGGGTTAGACCTGCGCTATTACTACTAGTGGCTAAAGCCCTGGCAAACGGCAAAGAAACTCCACACACCCTAGAGATGGCAGCTGTTGTGGAATTTATACACACAGCCACCCTCCTGCATGACGATGTTGTAGATGAATCCACCCTCAGAAGGGGCAGAGAAACGGCTAATGCTGCTTTTGGAAATGCTGCTAGCGTCCTTGTTGGCGACTTCCTCTATTCAAGAGCCTTCCAAATGATGGTGGCGCCAAATGACTTACGCATTATGCAAATCCTGTCAGATGCTACTAATACGATCGCTGAAGGCGAAGTTTTGCAACTGCTCAATATGCACGATCCTGAAGTCAATGAAGAGAGTTACCTGCAGGTAATTCGCTACAAGACTGCAAAATTATTTGAAGCCTCCTCTGAGCTTGGCGCTATTTTGACTAAAGCAAGTGATGCTGAAAGAGAACAGGCTGCTGCCTTTGGTCGTCATATTGGTACCGCATTTCAATTGATGGATGATTTGCTCGATTACACAGCTAGCGCAGCACAGATGGGAAAAAATGCCGGCGATGATTTACGCGAAGGCAAGCCAACACTCCCATTAATTTATCTTCTAGAGAATGGCAGTGCGGAAGAGCGTCTATTAGTGCGTGCAGCAATTGAACAAAACCAAGATTTACCAGAAGATATTTTTGAGCAAATTTTATTGGCAGTGCAAAATTCAGGCGCTCTAGATTACACGCAAGCGGCTGCGCAGCGTGAAGCTAAGCTAGCCTTGGATTGCATCGCTGCATTTCCACAAAATGAAGCAACTGATGCTTTATTGGCCCTTTGCGACTACTCCATTACAAGACAAACCTAAAGGCAATCTACGCTCCAACGCTTTTCATTCTTAATTCACGTGCTGTAATGCGTGCTTTCTCCGCCTCATCCCGCAAGCGCGAGATTTCATCAGCGGATAATTTTTCCAGATTTGAATAATCCAGTTTCCAAGCGGGATCTGTAGACCACCTTAAGGGCGACTGCACGGTAGTTCTTGGGGCCGGAGCGCTTTCTAAAAGACGTAGCGCCAACTCAAAATTGAGTGCTTGTGAATCTGGGTCATTGGGCTTTGCGGCTGCATTGCCCAAAGGGAAGTCACTAAATAAGAAACGCGGGACACCGCAGTACTCAACAATATCTTTCGCAGCACCCATGATGACCGTTGGAATCCCAGCGTCCTCTAAATAGCGGGCCAATAAACTCTGACTTTGGTGACAAATCGGGCAATTGGGAATCAATACAGCAACATTGACTTTGTCAGCTCGCAGCATTTCCAAAATGATAGGGGCGTCAATTTCTAAAGTATGGCGCTGACTCCGATTGGTCGGTAAACCATAAAAATGAGGCGATAGCGCCTGAATGCGCCCTTCCTTAACTGCATTTGTTGCCGCCACTAATGGAAACCAACAAGCGCTGTCTTCCATATTGGCATTACGCCTATCAATCCCAACGTGCGCAATTCGAAGATCAATATCCCCATCAACCGAATCACAATAGGGCTGATAAAACTTTGCTGTCGAGTTGTACGGCGCGCCTGTACCCTGAGGGCCCTTACTAGCG
>CAIUOP010000073.1 GCA_903900805.1 uncultured beta proteobacterium
CTGGTAAACCTTTAAAACTGATTAATCAAGCGTTAAAGTTAGACCCTAATAATTTGCTGGCTTTGTGGCTTGCTGGAACAGCTTCCTATACAGCGGGTAATTACAAAGCCGCTGTACAGACTTGGGAAAAACTGGCTCAACAATTGCCGCCAGGAACAGAAGATGTGCGTTCAATAGAGGCATCAATTGCTGAGGCACGCGCTAAGGGAGGCCTTACATCTCAAGCTAGCGTGGGTACGAAGGGCATTAGCGGCAAGATTGAGATAGCTGCTGATCTAAGGTCTAAAGTGAAATCTGGCGATATTGTGCTGGTCATAGCGCGTAAACCAGGGGAACGTATGCCGGTTGCAGTACTAAAGACATCAGTTTCAGAATTTCCGATGAGCTTCTCTTTAACAGATGCTTTAGCGATGAATCCAAATTCGCCACTATCTCAATTATCCGAAGCCTCGATTGAGGTCAGAATTTCTAAAACGGGGATGGCAAAGCCAGAGGTGGGAGATTTAATATCAACCCCACAAACAGTCAAAGTCGGGGCGAATAATATTCGCCTAGTCATCGACCAAGTGCGTCAGTAAGTGCTCGTTAGCCTTCTAGGCAGTTAATCATTGCCTATTTTGCTGTGCGGGGCATAATGCAAAAAACAATCCAGATTTTTATGAAATCCATTAAAAGACATCTTTATAACCCCATAGCGATTGGTTCCGTATTTTTTGCAGTGTTAATCATTGCTTTTGGTATTTTGTGGATTTTGATTCCACCGCCGCCTAAAACAATCGAGATGGCTACGGGCTTTCCGTCAGGGTTGTATTACCAGTTTGGTGAGCGTCTCAAAACAGAGCTTGCGCAAGAGGGTGTCAAGCTCGATTTAATGACCACTGGTGGAACTGTAGATAATCTCGCACTCCTCAATGAACCTAATTCTGGGGTTGATTTTGCAATGGTTCAGGGCGGTGTTGCTGACATGAGCAAATATCCAAAGTTAGTCTCTATTGCTGGGATGTTTTATGAGCCGGTATGGGTTTGGTATCGTGAAGCTGCCTTTAAGAGCGAGGGTGGTCTACGTCTCTTAAGCCAATTAAAAGGTAAGCGAGTCTCTATTGGTAATGAAGGTAGTGGCACGCTAGTACTCAGTAATGCTTTGTTACAAATTAGCGGCTTGTCAGCCAGCGATCTTCGTGCAGAAAAATTAAAGCCGGATGAGGCTATTCATAAGTTAAATAGTGGAGAGTTAGACGCCGTTTTTATTGTGGTAGCTACTGAATCAACCATCCTGAAAAAATTCTATGAAATTCCAAATATTCGTTTAATGAGCTTTGACCAGGCTGATGCTTATGCGCGTAACTTGCCATACCTTTCCAAGGTCAACGTACCCAGGGGTCTATTGAGTATTTCACATGACTTACCTAGGCAAGACATTCAAGTAATTGCTGCTACAGCTACCTTGGTTGCTAAGGAAGATATTAGCCCAGCAATGGTCTCTCTTCTTTTAGAGGCATCTTACGATATCTTGAAGTCCTATTCTCGTTTGCAGAAGGCTGGAGAGTTTCCTTCGAGTACTGGCTTAGATTTTCCTCTTCATGTAGATGCAGAAATTTTTCTAAAAGATGGACCATCTTTTTTACATCGCCATTTACCATTCTGGACTGCAGTTTGGGTAGGTCGTTTTATCAAAATTGTCATACCACTTTTAGTTATTTTGATTCCATTATTCACCTATATCCCAGCAATCAAAAACTTCTTCTTAAAATTAAAGCTAGCCCAGGTATACGAAGAACTTAAGGTGATTGAAAAAAATGCCCTCAATCCAGATCTGAAAGAAAAGAACTACAAAGATCTTGAGCTTATCGAGCGAAGGGTTGGAAATATGAAGATATCAATGCTAGATGCTAAGGAGTTATATGACCTCAAAGGGCATGTAACTGATGTACGTAATCGTCTAAACATGTTGGGATAGAGGTGGGGATGGGAGTCAATCAAAATGGATGGAAATACTTACCCAGCCCAATGAATATCTTGCTATTGATTGCCCATAAAATAAGCTTATGACTAATGCCGCACTAGCACCACCACTCACTTCAGCTAAAGAGCTTGCACAGGCATTGCATTCTCAGGGGTATGCTGTGGTATCGGCCGAAAGCGTTGCTGAAATCAGTCAGGTGCCGCTAGTCAATTTGCAGAACTTGACCCAGTTTTGGGAGGGATTGCCACGTGACCCTTATTTAAAAGATGGTGGCCGTTACCGTTTTCGTCGTCATGCGAGTTATGAGATTAAAGGCGATCGCCTCGATTTAGTACCCCATCGTGCCCACTGGCAGTCAGTGAATTACAACGCACTACATGGTGGGATCGAGCGTTGGTTTGAGCCTGTTCAAGAGGCTTTGTTAAATGATCCGGCCTGGCAATCTTTGTTGATAGGTCTTGCCAAAGTCTTGAGTGGTTTAAAGCCGGTAACCACTTGGTTTGTTGAAGCGCATCAATTTAGGATTGACACGACTGACGGCATCGGCCGGCCAACACCAGAGGGTGCGCACCGTGATGGAGTAGATTTTGTAGCAGTATTTTTATTAGACCGCGTGGGCATTAAAGGTGGTGAGACCAGAATATTTGAGGCGGGCGGTTCAGCTGGATTACGCTTTACACTAGCTCAACCCTGGTCTCTGTTACTCATGAATGATGAGCGAATGATTCATGAATCTACCCCGATTCAGCCTCTTGGTAATTACGGCTATCGCGATACCTTGGTTTTGACCTACAGATCCAATGGCTTTCAAGATTCTCCAAATCGTAGTCAGAAATAAGGCCAGCCTTATTCTGGTTCGATACCTGCTTCCTTAATAGCTTTAGCCCATTTAGCAGTCTCTAATTTGATTTTTTGAGCAAGTGCTTCTGGTGTTCCGGGTTGAGTTTCAAAACCCATCGCAGAAAATCGCTCAATCACCTCTTTTGATTTTGCTGCTTCATTAATCACTTTATTCAGCTTGAGAATGGCATCCTTAGGCATATCAGCAGGGCCAAATACAGCAAAGAAGGCAATGAGTTCATAGCCCTTAATACCAAGCGCTTCATTTACAGTTGGCAACTCTGGTATCGCTGGGGAGCGCTTAAGAGAGGTTACCGCTAGACCGCGAATTTTTCCTGCTTGTACTTGCGGTAAGGTTACCCCGAAGTCAGCTGTAAACATATTCACTTGGCCGCCAATAACATCTGTCATTGCATTCGGACCGCTTTTGTAGGGCACACCAGTCATTTTAATATCGGCTGCGCTTGCCAGCATCTCTGAAGAAACGCGTTGTGACGTACTTGCATAAGCGAAAGTCATTTTTCCGGGATTAGCTTTAGCTAGCGAGACAAATCCATTCAGTGATTTTGCAGGCACGTCATTGTTAATAGCTACGATGAGCGGTGCTGAGCCAAGGTAGCCAATTGGGCTAAAAGCGGTATCTTGGTTATAAGGTAGATTTTTGACTAAGCTTTTGAGTGCAGCATTGGTGCTATTTGTTCCAATCAGAATGGTATAGCCATCTGCTGGAGCTTTGGCAACGAAATCGGCACCAATGAGTCCATTTGCACCGGGTCGATTTTCAATGACAACAGGCTGCCCTAAGAGTTCAGTCATCTTGACTGCAAAGGCTCGACCAATTTGATCCGTTGTACTCCCTGGGGCAAATGGGACGATGGCTTTAATGGGTTTGGAGGGATAGTTATCCGCTAGGGCTAAAGTGGAGCCAAAGCTGATCAATAGACCTACACTCAGCTTGATTAAATTACCCAAAGTACGATTATTTTTCATGCTATCTCCATCTTGTTTCCGTTAGTGTAGCGGGTCTTCGCCCTTAGGGCGAGTAGAATGAATCCACGTTTTTACTGATACCTTATGCGCTTTCGACCGTCTGGTTATACCCCTCTTATGCTCATGGCACAAACCTGTGCTTTATTGGGCTTTGCTTGCTACGCAGTGGTACTAACCACTTTGCAAGAAGAGTGGCATTTGACTAATTTGCAGTCTGGATTAATTGCCAGTGCATTTTTCTTTGGATATATGTTGGCTGTCCCTTTGGCCACTGCACTGACAGATCGAGTGGATGCACGTAAGGTCTACTTGATCGGCGGCCTTTCTGCTGCATCGGGTCTCTTGGGTATGGGACTATTGGCATATAACTTTTGGACTGCTTTATTTTTTATGGCGATTAACGGTGCGGGTCTTGCTGGCACTTATATGCCTGGCCTCAAGATTTTGTCTGATCGCATTCAGTCTGGTGAGATTACCCGTCACATCGCGTTTTATACTGCTTTCTTTGGGATCGGCACAGGATTTTCATATTTATGTTCAGGCTGGATCTTAAGTGCATTTGGTTGGCATTATGTATTTGGCATTATTGCGCTTGGGCCTTTGACAGCATTTTTAATTGTTTTACTTTTGATACCTCCTTTGCAGCATGAGAAGTGGAAGGGGCCAATAGAAATTCGTTTGCATGACATATTTCCATTGGGTAAATGGAAATTGGTATTGGAGGATAAAAAAGCTGCTGGATTTATTTTTGGCTACACCGCACACTCACTAGAATTATTTGCCTCAAGAAGCTGGCTTGTAGCCTTCTTTGCATTTTGTACTGTCATGTCTGGGGAATCCTTTTTCTTGGCAGCTACTGCATTGGCTGGCATTGTCAATTTCTTCGGCGTGCCTGCTTCTATTTTAGGTAACGAGATTGCTCTTCGAGTAGGACGTCAAAAGTGGGTATGTATTGTGATGTTGACTAGCGCAGTCTTGGGAGTTGCGCTGGCTTGTTCTACGGGCCAATCATGGTGGTTAATTGTTATTCTGGCAATTGGGCACGCTATTTCAATCATGGCTGACTCTGCGACATTAACTGCAGGTCTTGTGATTAGCGCTCAAGAAAATATTAAAGGCGCAGCCATGGGCTTACATTCTTTAATGGGATTTGGCGGTGGCCTGCTGGGCCCTGCAATCTTCGGCTTTGTATTAGATATTTCGGGATCACGTTTCTCACAAACTGCTTGGATATGGGCCTATGGCGCTGTGGTGATATGGGGGGTTCTATTTGTCTTGTATGAGCGTCGTAATGGTTGGGTGGGTAAAGTAGCTGGATGAGCAATACCCTGACTTGTTATCACTGCTCGAGCATAGTTGCGCCTGGGGAAATATTCGAAGCAGATTTATCTGGTATCAACCGTTCATTTTGCTGCCCTGGTTGTATGGCGATTGCACAAACAATTCATGGTGAGGGCCTGGAAGTCTTTTATGTAAGACGTATTCAAGCTGTTGACAAACCTGCTGCCTATCTTGCTCTGAATGAACTACCTGAAAAGCTCAAGCCCTACGATGACCCTTCGCTACTAGGACGCTTTACAAGACCATATGGTAATGCTGGTGATCTAGAGACTACTCTGCGCTTAGAGAAGATTCGTTGTGCAGCTTGTGTCTGGTTGTGCGAGCAACATTTACGTCGTATTGCTGGTGTGAATGATGTCCAAATTAATTATGTGACACAAAAAGTCATGGTTCGCTTTACGCCGAGTAAAACAAGCTTAGCAAAATTACTTTTTGAAATTGAGAGAATCGGTTATGAAGCTTGGCCTTTTGAGCCCTCTTTATCTTTAGATAGAGCCAAAAAAGAACGACGGCAATTACTCACGAGATTGGGCGTTGCAATACTAGGCATGATGCAAGTCATGATGTATGCCTGGCCAACTTATGTAGGCGCAGATATTACTCCAGAGTTTGAAGTCCTATTAGGCTGGACAAGTTGGGCACTTACGGTACCTGTAATAGTGTATTCCGCGGGGCCTATATTTCAGGCGGCATGGCGCAGCATTCGGTCATTTAGACAAACCCATATGCTGGGTATGGATGTGCCTATTGCCATTGCTTTAGCTCTAGCTTTTATTGCGGGCACTATCAATTTAATCAAGGGTTCAGGGCAAAGCTATTTTGATTCGATTACGATGTTTGTCGCATTCATCTTGGCAGCGCGTTACGTTGAGTTAATTGCAAGGCAAGACGCGCAAGGTGGTGCAGAGGCTCTCGCAAAACAATTACCAGCTACATGTGAACGGGCACTACATTACCCAGTATCCCAGGAAATTGAAATAGTACCTGTAGTGAATTGCAAGCCGGGTGAGATATTGCGAGTTTCGCCTGGCGAAGTTATACCTGCAGATGGTATCTTAATTGAGAACCCAAGCACGCTAGATGAGTCCTTGCTTACCGGAGAATCTAAGCCTGTAGAGAAAAAAATAGGTGATCTGGTATACGCAGGAACGCATAATATTCTGAACCCCTTACTCATGAGAATTGGTGCAGTAGGGCAGTCCACTCGTATTGCGGGGATCGCTTCATTGCTTGATCAAGCCTTGTTGGCAAAGCCAGTCATGGTAAGTCTAGCTGAGAAGTGGTCAGCCTACTTTGTTGCATTCTTATTGCTCAGTGCGTTTATCTCATCAGCAATTTGGCTCTATTTTGATCCAAGTCAAGCATGGACGGTATTGGTATCTGTCTTGGTGGCAAGTTGTCCCTGCGCTTTATCGCTTGCAGTACCAACTGCAATGGCAGCAGCGCAAGGAGCAGTTACTAAAATAGGCCTGTTGATTGTGCGTGGTCATGTTCTTGAGGCTTTAGTAAAAACAACAGATCTTGTATTAGATAAGACCGGGACCTTAACCATGGGTCAGCCAGAGCTACAGAAGATTCTGAATTTGCGGGCAGGTTATCACCGTGAAGATGCACTTGCATTGGCCGCAGCATTGGAATCAGGGCAAAGACATCCGCTGGCACTTTCCTTATTGCGTGCAGCGCAATCAGAAGGATTAATACTTCCTATTCTTTCGAGTCCTGTAATAAATCAATTAGGAAAAGGTTTAAGTTCGGGCGGATATCGCTTGGGTAGCGCAGCTTGGCTTGGAGTACAGCAGGATGGACAAGTAGGACAGTATGGTCAAGTGCATTTAGAAGATGAGCAAGGATTAATTGCGAGCTTTATTTTCTTGGATACACCTAGACCTGGCTTAGAACAATTTCTGAAGACAGTAAGATCTAGAAATATCTCAGTGCATTTAGTTTCTGGTGATGATCCTGCAACGGTGGCTTGGTGGGCAAATCATGTTGGAATTGAAATTTATCAGGGCGGATGTGCTCCTGAAGATAAGTATGAATATATCAAGCGCTTGCAAAAAGAAGGGCACTTTGTCTGGGCGATTGGTGATGGCGTGAACGATGCGCCATTATTGGCACGTGCAGATATTTCTATTGCGGTTGGCGCTGGCGCACCTTTAGCATCTGCAGGAGCGGATGCCATTCTGACAGCTGTTTCTTTGCAGCCTTTAGCAAAAACCTTGCGATTAGCCGATAAGACTCAAGCCATCATTAAAGAAAATCTACTCTGGGCTTTGGTTTACAACTTACTGGCAATTCCTGCTGCAATGATGGGTTTAGTCAATCCCTGGGTAGCTGGCATCGGCATGTCCTTATCTTCACTTGCAGTCACATTAAATGCTTGGCGCTTACGAAAAGCTTAGACTATAGGGATGGAAAGTTTATTTCTCCTGATTCCCTTGTCACTACTTTTGGTGGGCCTACTGGCATGGATTTTGCATTGGGCCATTAAGAGCGGACAGTTCGATGATTTAGATGGCCCCGGGCAATCTATTTTGATGGATGATGATGTGCCAGCCGCTCATCAAGTTAGTAAGAACTCTCAAAAATAGCGATATATCAGCCAGGTTAAACAGAAGTACCGCCATCCCTGAAGGTAGTCTAGATTTTGACCTACCCTTTTTGACATAGATCAAATTCCCATGCAGGCCTTACTTTGATAATCAATCCAATCTATTTGGATTACGTCGCTGTTTGGTCACAAAAAAGGAGAAACCATGGGAATTACCGTGGGGAGCAATCAAGATACCTTCAATTACAAGGTAGTTAGCCAATTTGCCATTGTCACTGTACTTTGGGGAATTGTTGGCATGCTTGTAGGCGTCATTCTCGCAGCCCAACTCATCTGGCCTGAGATCACTTTTAATATTCCTTGGCTTAGCTATGGTCGCTTGCGCCCCTTGCATACCAACGCGGTGATTTTTGCCTTTGGCGGCTCTGCCTTGTTTGCAACGTCTTACTACATCGTGCAGCGCACCTGTCAGGTTCGATTGTTCTGTGACAAATTGGCGGCATTCACTTTTTGGGGCTGGCAAGCGGTGATTGTCTCTGCTGCTATCACTTTGCCATTAGGCATTACAACTTCTAAAGAGTATGCTGAACTTGAGTGGCCGATTGACTTATTAATTACCGTAGTTTGGGTTGCTTATGCAATCGTTTTTTTTGGCACCATCATCAAACGTAAGACTAAACATATTTATGTTTCAAACTGGTTCTTTGGTGCTTATATTTTGACGATTGCAGTATTGCATATTGTTAACAATATCGAGATGCCAGCAAGCCTATTTAAGTCTTACTCTGCATACTCTGGTACACAAGACGCCATGATCCAGTGGTGGTATGGCCATAATGCAGTCGGCTTCTTCTTGACTACCAGCTTCTTAGGCATGATGTATTACTTTATTCCCAAGCAAGCTGAACGCCCAATCTACTCATATCGCTTATCCATCGTTCATTTCTGGGCTTTGAACTTTACTTACATGTGGGCAGGCCCTCACCACTTGCAACATACTTCATTGCCAGACTGGACTCAGTCTTTGGGGATGGTATTTTCCTTAATTTTGTTGGCCCCATCTTGGGGTGGCATGATCAACGGCATCATGACCTTGTCAGGCGCTTGGTATAAATTGCGCCGTGATCCGATTTTAAAATTCTTGGTAGTGGCATTGTCCTTCTACGGTATGTCTACGTTTGAAGGTTCCATGATGTCTATTAAGACTGTCAATAGCTTATCTCACTACACCGATTGGACTATTGGTCACGTTCATTCTGGCGCATTAGGCTGGGTTGCCATGATCACCATTGGTTCCTTGTACTACCTCATACCACGGTTAGTTGGTCAAAAGGATATGTACAGCACCAAGTTAATTGAATTGCATTTCTGGATTGCAACCATCGGTGTTGTGATTTATATCGCTGCAATGTGGATTGCAGGAGTGATGCAAGGCTTAATGTGGAGAGCATTTGAATCAGACGGCACTTTGACTTACAGCTTTGTTGAGTCTGTTAAAGCAACCTATCCTTTCTATGTCATTCGCTTGTTAGGTGGTCTGTGCTATTTAGGCGGCATGTTATTGATGGCTTATAACGTCTACAAAACTGTAGTTAATAAGAAATTCATAGACGCTCCCATTCCACAAGTATCTATTGCTGCTCACTAAGGAAAAGAACATGTCAGAACAACGTCGATTTTTCTCCCACGAAACCCTTGAGCGTAATGTTGGTTGGTTGATTATTGCAACCATTGCAGCAATCTCGGTTGCTGGTTTAGTGCAGATTGTCCCTTTATTTTTTCAGCACTCTACAACTGAGCCGAGCCCTGGTATTGCGCCATATTCCGCTTTACGTTTAGCCGGTCGCGACATCTATCAGCGTGAAGGTTGTTTAGGCTGTCATTCACAGCAGATTCGCACACTGCGTTCGGAAGTGGAACGTTATGGCCCTTACTCTTTAGCTGGCGAGTCTGTGTTTGACCACCCATTCCTTTGGGGTAGTAAACGTACTGGCCCAGATTTGGCTCGTGTGGGCGGTCGCTATTCAGATGACTGGCATCGCATTCACTTACGTAACCCCCGTGATGTGGTGCCTGAGTCCAATATGCCAGCTTATCCTTATTTACAAAAGCCAGCCGCTTCAGACACGATTGCTTCTCATATGACTGCAATGCGTCGTCTAGGTGTTCCATATACCGATGAAGAAATTGCTAATGCCCCTCAAGAATTAGCAGGAAAAACTGAAGAAGATGCATTGATCGCTTATCTACAAGGCCTTGGTATTAATCGTAGGTACATCATTGTTGATGAGGTGACTGCTAAGTAATTCTTAGCTACGGAAAAACTTATGCAAAATATCGCTCCTTATCTCTCAGCAATTTCTACTGTACTTGGCTTGGTAGTATTTTTAGGAATCATTTGGTGGGCATGGTCTGCAAAAAGACAACCAGCAAATAAAGAATCTGCCGAACTTCCGTTCGATCTTCCCGATGAATTCATTAAGGATAAATCATGAGTGACTTTCTTAGTGCCGGTTGGAGCACCTATATCGCCTTAGTAACAATAGTCGGTATTTTTTGGTGTATCTGGTTATTATTTTCCCAACTCAAAGTTAAGGTAAAGCTAAATCCAGATGGCGAAGTGGCAGATACTGGTCATGTTTGGGATGGGGATCTGCGTGAGTTAAATAATCCATTACCACGTTGGTGGATGTGGATGTTCTTGATCTCATGTATTTTTTCTTTAGTCTATTTGGTTCTTTACCCAGGTCTTGGTTCATTTCCAGGAATCCTGGGTTATAGCTCTGATGGTGCTTTGATGACTTCGATGACCACTGCAAATGATGAACTTAAGCCTGTTTATGCGAAGTACGTGAAGATGGATGTTGAGCAAGTCGCAACTGACCCTAAAGCACGTGAAATGGGTCAACGCTTGTTTCTGAATTCTTGCGCCCAGTGCCATGGTTCTGATGCAGGTGGTTCAAAAGGCTTCCCCAATTTGACCGATCATGATTGGCTCTATGGCGGTTCACCAGAAAATATTAAGACCACGATTACGAATGGTCGTGGTGGCGTCATGCCTCCATTTCCACAATTAGATAGCCGACAAATTGTGGATGTGGCTAATTATGTGCGTAGCTTATCTGGGCTCCCTGTGGACGATTTCAAGAAAACTCGAGGTGAAGAGGTATTCAAGTCAAACTGTGTAGCCTGTCATGGCGCAGATGGTAAGGGCAATATTGTTTTGGGTGCGTCGAACCTGACAGATAAGACTTGGTTGTATGGCGGCTCAGAAGCAACGATCATTGAAACAGTTACCAAAGGCCGCATTGCAATGATGCCTGCTCAAGATAAAGTCATTAGTCCTGAGAAGATTCAGTTGCTAACGGCTTATGTTTGGGGTTTATCTAACAATAATCAATCTGCGCAAAAGAAGTAATGAGTGCCAAGTAATTCGCTGGGTGGAAAACTTGTTCCGATAGAGCTTATAGAGGAATCTCTTTACGAGGTCCGGCGAAAGATTTACCCACGCTCAGTGACAGGATTATTTGCACGCTGGCGCTTCATTCTAGTATTTGCTACTCAGCTACTGTTTTATGGATTGCCATGGCTGAGCTGGAATGATCGTCAAGCCGTTCTCTTTGATTTAGTGCAGCGAAAATTCTATATTTTTGGCCTAGTACTCTGGCCGCAAGATGTGATCTATCTCACGCTCTTATTAATTCTTTCAGCATTAGCTCTATTTTTATTTACTGCGGTAGCTGGCCGTCTATTTTGTGGCTACGCTTGCCCACAAACGGTCTATACCGAAATCTTTATGTGGATCGAGCGTAAGGTTGAGGGCGATCGTTTTGCCCGGATTCGCTTAGATGGGGAAGAGTGGCCGTGGGATGTCCATAAATGGCGACTCAAAATCACCAAGCATTTTCTTTGGCTCTTAATTGCTTTCTTGACAGGCTTTACTTTCATTGGTTATTTCACCCCAATTGAAACCCTAGGCTCTTCCTTATTGCATTTGTCACTTGGCCCATGGCAAACCTTTTGGCTCGGTTTTTATAGCTTTGCTACCTGGGGTAATGCTGGCTTTATGCGCGAACAGGTCTGTAAGTATATGTGCCCTTACGCCCGTTTCCAAAGCGTGATGGTGGATAAAGATACTTTCTTAGTCACATATGACAAAGTGCGCGGAGAGCCAAGGGGTAGTCGAAGTAAATCTGCTGATCATGGCTCCATGGGCTTGGGTGATTGTGTGGACTGCAGTATTTGTGTACAGGTGTGCCCAACGGGCATTGATATTCGAGAAGGTTTGCAATACATGTGCATTGGTTGTGGCGCATGTATTGATGCCTGCGATCAAGTGATGGAAAAAATTGACTATCCCAAAGGATTGATTCGCTATACAACTGAACGTGCGATTGAAGATCAAGAGTCTAATCAGAGTGCCATTCGACATATCTTGCGCCCACGGGTTTTGGTGTACACCACATTTATTGTTTTGCTTACTTCTGCTTTTATGTTTTCTTTGCTAACGCGGAATCCCTTGCGGGTTGATATTATGCGTGATCGTGGTGCTCTGGCTCGTGAGGTTGATGGTATACGAATTGAGAATATTTATCGGATCCAGATCATGAATGCCTCAGAGCATCCTATGAAGGTTCAAGTCAAAGCGACAGGCTTAGGTAATCTTAATATTTTGAACTCTCAAGGTGTGGAAATTAGCGAGATTAACGTGGGTCCAGCTAGTAACCAGTTGATCCCGATTAAGGTTAGCACCACAATTGGTCAAAATACTTCAGGTAATTATCCAATTCATTTTGATGTATTAGCGCAAGAGCTCGTGGGTGATAAGGTAGTAATGAGAACTCGCGAAGAGAAGTCTACTTTTATTGTTCCCCGTTAAGTCGATCAGCAATAGAGAGGATGCATATGACAGAACAGCAAATAAAACCTTGGTGGAAACAATTGTGGCCGTGGCTATTAATTAGCGGCCCTGCAGTAGCAATGATTGGCTGCGCTATTACGATCTGGTTGGCTGTAAATCTCTATGCAGATAAACCCTTGCGCGATGGCGTAGTGAAGCAGGGCTTGAAAGTAGAGCAGCTCAAAGCAGCGCAGGCAAACAAATGAAGTATCGCCTACTGATTTGGATCTTATGGCCATCTTTCTTAATTGCGGGTCTAGCAGAGGGTTTGCTATTTACTGTGGTTCATCCACAAGACTTATTATTTTTTGGACATCATCCCGATATTTCTGATGAGGGTATCTACACCATTGGGTTTTTGATGATTTGGACCTTCTGCGCAATTTCAAGTGCTCTCACTGCTTATATTCTGCCTGGTATAGAGGCGCCAGATAGTCAAGAGATTGACCACGGATTACTTTAAACCAGTTTTATTGCTGCTTTAGCATCGCAGGCATGTCTATCAGGGTTAGGAATGCCAGCTAGTTCGTATAAGCCATCCATATCAATTAACTTGATATGGCGTTGTTTGATTTGAATTAAGCCAGATTCGGCAAAGCGGGAGAGCATGCGGCTAACAGTTTCAATTTGAATACCTAGATAACTGCCAATCTCTACGCGACTCATCCGTAAGTCAAATTCATTATTAAGATAACCGCGTGCTGCTAACCGTTGTGAGAGACTGAGTAAAAACGCTGCTAATCTTTCTTCAGCGCGCATGGTGCCAAGTGAGAGAAGATGGCGTTGATCCTGGGTGAGCTCACGACTCATGATCTTGTGAAACTGATTTTGTAGTACTGGGAGCTGACGTGCTAAATCTTCAAAGGCATCATATCGAATAATGCAGACTTCACTTTCTTCGAGGGCAATCGCATCAGATTGGTAATGACCTTCGCCAATACCATCCAGCCCTAAGATTTCACCGGGAAGGTGAAAGCCAATCACTTGTTGGCGGCCATCTTGCAAGCAGTATTCAGTTTTGAGGGTGCCAAAGCGAACGCTGAAGACTGAACTGAGTGGATCACCATGACGGTAGAGGCTTTCACCTTTTTGGAGGTGAACTCGCTCTTTAACGAGAGCATCAACTTTAGCAACGTCGCTGCTACTGAGGCCAACTGGAAGACAGAACTGACCAAACACGCAGACTGAACATTTGCTGGTTGGAGAGTCGGTAGGTTTGTAATTCATCTTGGAGTTAATTATCAAGCAGTTTATTCTTATTAGTATGAAAATTAGCACTATTACCTACACCTTGTTCAGTCAATGCTGAGCTTTAGTCTTCTTTTAGCAGTCTTCCTAGGGGCCTTAATCAGTGGCTGGCACTGTGCTTTGATGTGTGGTGGGATCGCGGCTGCCATCGAGAGGCCAGTGGCTCTAGAGAGCCCATTAAGAGCGAAATCTGAGCTGTTTCACCTGCAGTTAGTCATGCATCTGGGAAGGGTAACGACGTACGCTATTTTGGGGGCAGTTGCTGCTTGGGCTGGCTTAGTCGTTTGGCAGCAAAATATCATCCCCATCCAGCGACCTTTATTTGTCTTTACCTCTCTGATTTTAATTTTTATGGGGATTCGTCTCTTGAGAGTAGGCACTTCTAAAAAGCTTATTATCAATAAATGGCTGAGTAGCAAAATTGCAGGCTATTGGTCTAAATACCTGGGGAAAATGGCAAGCGGACCTTCACGCTGGTTTAGCGGCATGCTTTGGGGTTTAGTTCCTTGCGGTTTGGTTTATAGCGTTTTACCGCTTGCTTTTCTATCCGGCAATATCGTAACGGGTGCCGCACTCATGCTCTCATTTGGCCTTGGAACTCTACCTAACCTTTTACTCATCTCGAAATTTTCTGCAGTATTAACTCAGTTTGGCCAATATGTCTGGGTGCGTTACTTTGCAGCGGCTCTACTTTTTACTACTGCAGGTTTTGGTTTATATCGTGCCTGGGTTTTGCCGGAAGCTCTATTAAAAGGCGGCTTCTGTATTTCTTAAGTGAGGATACTTAAGAATGGGTTGCTGCTTCTATTCCAGATATAAGATCAGGATAGAGGCAATCCTTTGGTAGCTTTTCAAGAAAGCCACTTCGCTGTGCCATTCCATAGGGTTGATGATCTAAACCGCAAATGATCAATTGGACATTGTGAATTTTGCAGAGATAAGCTAATTGTGAAATCGTATCCATGCCGGATGTATCAACATAGATCACATTTTTTAGGTCCAGTAATAACTTTTTAGAGGGCAAGTTTTTTTCAATTTGTTCTAATAGTTTTACCGCCCCAAAAAAGATTGCCCCATAAATGCGATAGGCATCAATTTGTCCTTGCTGGTTTTCTAGTAGCGGGAAATTTTTAGCTTCAGCAATTTCGCAGCGGGAAAGGCTAGAGATTCTGTAGATGAAGGTAATGAAAGCTGACAGTAAGCCAACTTCAATGGCAACAGTCAAGTCGACCATCACCGTTAATAGAAAAACACTCAAGATAGTGATGCGATAAGGTAAGCGGAACTGTTTAAGGTCAATAAACTTTCTCCATTCCCCCATATTCCAGGCGACATACATCAAAATTGCAGCAAGACCTGCCAAAGGTATATTTTTTGCAAGAGGGGCTGCGAATAAAACAATCATTAATAAGGTAACAGCATGAACGATGCCAGCAATGGGAGTGCTAGCACCACTTTCCACATTGGTCACAGTTCGTGCAATAGTCCCAGTTGCAGGCATGCCGCCAAAGAAGGGAATGACTACGTTAGCAATTCCTTGCGCCATGAGCTCCTGATTAGATTCATGGCGATCATGAATCAAGCTATCTGCTATGCGGGCACAGAGGAGCGATTCAATTGCACCAAGTAAAGCAAGGGTCAGCGCTGGAATGATCATATATTGAGCATCACCCCAACTGATTGGGATCCACTCAAAATGAGGAAGTCCAGAAGGAATGCCACCAAAGCGACTACCGATGGTATCAATGGGTAGGTTTAGGAAGGTAGTGATTATTGTTGCTGCTACCATCGCAATCACTGTTCCAGGAATATGCCGTAAGTGACCTAGGTTTTTTTGAAATAATTTCCAGAAAATAATTAAGGCAATGCTGCCACATGCAACAGCAAGCGCAATTGGGTTAAAGGTACTAAGAGCTTGATAGAGTACTTGAATGGCAGGAAAAAATTGCGCAGGCATCTTTTCAATGCTAAGCCCCAAGAAATCTTTCAATTGCGATAAGCCAATCAAAACCGCAATACCATTAGTAAAGCCAATAATGACAGCGATGGGAATAAAGCGCACAAGCGTTCCTAAGCGGAATGCCCCCATCAAAATGAGAAACACTCCAGACATTGCTGTGGCAAGTAATAAATTAGCAACACCATAGCGCTCAACAATGCCATACACAATCACAATAAATGCGCCTGCGGGACCGCCGATTTGTACTCGACTACCCCCTAGAAGGGAGATAAGTCCACCAGCAATAATGGCAGTAAAAATACCGGCCTCTGGTTTAAGTCCGCTAGCAATAGAAAATGCCATTGCCAAAGGAAGTGCCACTATACCTACCGTTAATCCCGCTAAAACATCTTTCGTAAATAGAGTTGTGCTGTAACCCGAAAAAGAGTTGAGGATTTTAGGTTGGAAGAACATCGAGATGTTCGATAAAGGCTATTTAGGAAAAACGATTACCAACCCAATAAGCAAAGCTGGAAACTATTGCGGTAACGAAACTTCCCCATGCTATATCGATAAATGCCAGTCGCGTTGGAAAGTCTCTAACAACGGCCAGGTTGGTGAGGTCGTAAGTCATATAGCAAAAGAAACCGAATAAAGCGCCATATTGCAGTGCATATATTAAGGACTGCTTTGATAAGGCTGGAATGACGACAAAAATAACCGCCCCTAATGCATAGAGTAGGTAGAAAGCGAGCCCTGCAAGGAGTTTGGGTTCACTGGCCATCAAATCCCCCATTTCATCTCGATAAAGGCTTTTAGCAATACCTAAGAGCCAAACTAAATCGATTGCAATCATGGTGATTAAAAGTGAACAGTAGATGGCAAAATACTTGAGCAATTAAGTCCCCTTTTGAACTGTTATAGCCTAATAATCAGGATATTATAGAAAGTATAGATCAGTAGTTCAATTTAAAGGGAGTCAATATGTTTAAGCATTTATTGGTGCCAGTCGATGGCTCAGATATCAGTAAGAAAGCTTTGAAGAAAGTGGCTGAACTTGCAAAAGCAGATGGTGCTGCTGTGACCTTGGTGTATGTGTCTGACTCTTTACCTCCAATGGTGTACTCCGATAGCACTATGGGCTATGGAATCACCCAAAAGGATCATCAGAAGGCTTGTGAGGCCTATGCAAAAGATGTCTTTAAAAAATCTACCGCTGCACTTGGCGCAAGCAGCAAAGCAAAAACACTGCATATCTCTAACTCTAATTTATCCGAAGGTATTTTAGATGGCGCTAAAAAATCAAAAGCGGATGTGATTGTGATGGCTTCACATAAGCGCACAGGTATCACAGGTATGTTGCTTGGCAGCGAAACCCATGAAGTGATTGTGCACTCGAAGTTGCCAGTATTGGTGCTTGGCTGATTAAGGGATATTTGCTTGGTTAAAGAAATAGGGTCCATGTGGACCCTATTTTTATTACTGGACTAGTATTTTTTCAAAAACCCCCTATCAATTTGAATTGATAGGGCTACCCAGCAAAAGAATTGCTCTCGTTAGCTGACCGCTTTCATTGTTACGCATAGACCATAAATCTAGCTGAGTCTTTAACCCATACGGATCTATGTATATACCATTTTTTCTAAGTTCGAAATGAAGATGTGGACCGGTTGATCTGCCGGTTGATCCAACATAACCAATCTCTAAGCCACGACGAACTTCATTGCCTACTGCAAGCTCAACGTTGTAGTTGCTTAAGTGTGCATAGTAGGTGTGATAGTTGCCAGGATGTTCCAAGATAATCAAGTTGCCAAAAGCGCCGCTATAGCCGAGATGGATAACTCTGCCATTAGCTACGCTAAAGATAGGTGTGCCACTCGGGGCAGCATAATCAATGCCCATATGAGTACGATAGCGCTGCTTGGGCGCTGCTTCGGTAACAGGCGCATTGCTACTTGGGCGCTTGCTGGAAGCACGCACGCTACCAACGCCTCGTGAAATACGGCGATAGCTGAGTGGATTTGTCCAAAAGGAGCGCTCGAGAGATTCTCCGCTACCAGTAAAAAATCCACCGGGGATGTCGCTACGGTCTACCCAGTAGGCGCTTGCAAATACCTCTTTATTTACTGGGTCAATAATTTCAGTAGCCCAGATTTGGGCCCATCTCTCACGATCACCAAAGTCCACAATTAAACGAACGATGCTGTCGGTATTTTCTAATGAGCTATTTTCTTCTGGATAGATCTGTTTAATAAGGGAGTTTAATTCCCAAACCAGTTCAACTGGCAGCATGTCACCAACCTTGCGCGGGTCATATAAAACATCCCGCAATGGAATTCGTAATTCAGTGAGATTCTTTGATTCATTTTTTAAATAGTCTTGTTGAATTAAGAATCCACTGAATGCTGACGGTGTGAATGTCCATACTTCGGTTTTACTATCCTGAAGAGGGCCATTCATAATGCTGAGTGAGTCAAAGCGGTTACGACTACCAAATGCAGCTGCGTAAGGAATGCAATCTCCACGCATGCGGTTAAAGAATGTTTTCGTCTGAGTTTTGAAAAATTCTGAAAGCTGAGGGTTGTCAATGCCAATGCTAGCTGGCAAATTATCCTCATTGAAATTACGTCGGAGGCAGCCTTGAACGACGCGGTAATCTAGATTGCTGGCGCTATCTAGATCTACTTCACTAGGGTCTTTGCTCTGGGATAGTGCAGGATTCAGGCTATTGCTTTTTGAAGTCCCTCTTGCTGCATTATCTTTAAAGCCAACTGGTTTTGTGCTCCTAACAATCACTTTTTTACGAGCTTCGTTCGTTTGGGCACTCGCTATAGGTATAAGCCCAGGTAGCAGGCTAAGATAGCTAAATCCAACCAGAATGAGTGCTCCTTGTAATAGCGAGCGACAAGTTACTTTTTTATTCACCACGTAATTATCTAATAATGTGAGATAGCACTTGGATAATTATGCTGTAGCGCAACAAATTCAATTTAGTCTTGATCTGGCGCCACCTTCAGTACTGCAAATGCAGCTTTGAGTCGCTCTTCGTAATTCCTTTTCATTATTGTGGCCTCCTCAGGGCTCCAGCTCCGAAAGCCTTCACCTTTATTGATACCAGTTTTGCCATTTTTAACCAAGTTGCTAATGCAGGGTGGTGGGGCAGTGATATTAGAGAGGGAGGGATATATCAGTTCTGCAGCTAGGGTCATACCTTCCCATCCAGAAATTTCTTTTTGCGTCATTGGACCAACAGCAGCATAACGAAAGCCAAAGCTATATCTCACTGCAGTATCGATATCTTCAGGGGTGGCAATTCCATCTTCTACTAAAGATAAGGCTTCTCTCATCAATGCATGCTGAATACGATTAGCCAAAAATCCTGGAATATCTTTTTTTACTAGCACTGGTTTCTTACCATTGGCTCGGTAAAGTTCGCAAACCTGATTGGCTAAAACTGGATCAGAGTCTTTCCCTAAAACAATTTCCACCAGAGGCACAATATGTGCCGGCATGAAATAGTGTGTATTGAGCATGCGATGCGCAGTCTTCAGATCGCCGGCGATATCACTGATTGGAAAGCCCGAACTATTGCTGCCAATCGGAATATGAGAAGGTACACGTTGATCGAGGTCGGCGAAGATTTCCTTTTTAAGATCTAAGCGCTCAGAAATAGTTTCGATCACTAAAATAGCATCTTGCCAGTCATTCCAGTCCGCAATACTCCCGGCAAGAAGACTCACTCCAAGCTTTTGCCATTCAGGATTAATTGAGGTGGCGCATGCTCGAATTGCCTCAAAGCAGTTTTCAGCCTTCTCTTGAGTGCGTCCAAGAATGATGGTATCGGTCCCATAGGCTAAAAATCCTGCTGCTATTCCTACACCCATGGTGCCACTTCCAATAACGACAACTTTGCCCATAGTCCATCTGCCGGTTAATTAATGAATATCTTAATTATTCCCTATTCAGGCTGATGCTAGGCATTTAAATTATCGATACAATCATTTTTTAAATAAGGAATCCAGATGCCGATTATTGAATCCGTTCAGGTTGCTTCAGTAGCAGTACCTTTAGATAAAGTTACCTCATTTTCTACTCGTACCGTTTCTGAGCGTCACTATTGCTTGGTCAAGGTTCGTGGCAAGGATGGCAATGAAGGTATTGGCTTTTGTTACGTTGGCAGTGCCGGTGGTGATATTGCCAAAATTGCTGTCGAACAATTATTGGCGCCAAAGCTGATTGGACAGAACAGTCATCGTAGTGAGGGTTTGTGGATGGAGATGTATAACGAATCTATTCTTCAGGGACGAACCGGCGCGGTCATGCGTGGTATCTCTATTTTGGATACAGCGCTATGGGATCTCAATGCGCGCTCTGTTGGCCTGCCTTTACACCAGTACCTTGGCTCTGTAGTGGATGATCGAGTCCCCGCATATGCGAGTGGGGGCTATTACCTTGAGGGTAAGACTCCAGCTAAGCTTGGTAAAGAAATGGAGTCTTACGTTCAGCAAGGATTTAAAGCCGTCAAGATGAAAGTAGGTCGTTTATCACCTGCCCAAGAAGAGGCCCGAGTTAAAGCTGCTCGCAAAGCAATTGGCGATGATATTTTGCTTACTTTAGACGCCAATAATGCTTGGCGTGATTTACCAACCGCGCTAGAGTATGTGCGCCGCTTTGAAGCCTATAACCCATACTGGATTGAAGAGCCATTTTCACCAGATGCGATTGATTTACACGCTGCTCTCGCCCGCCTAACCAAGATTAATGTCGCCACTGGCGAAATGGAAGCTGGACGCTGGCGCTTTAGAGAATTGATTGATGCAGGTGGAGCAAGGATTCTTCAATCGGATGCAGCCGTATGTGGCGGTATTACGGAGTGGCGCAGGATCTCTGCATATGCAGATTTGAAGGGCGTCACGGTTTGCCCACATTGGATGCATGATTTGCATGCACCATTAGTTGCTGCTACACCCAATGCCCGTTTTGTAGAGTTCTTCCTAGATGATCAGGTGCTCAATTTCCGTAGACTCATCAATAAGCAACTGACTTTTAAGAACGGTGATTTGATCTTGCATAAAACACCAGGATTAGGATTTGAGTTCGACGAGGCTGCAGTGAAAAAATATGCCGGCAAAACAGCGTGGACAAAGATTGTCTAAGTCTTTAATAAATCAGCGCTGAATCAATAGGGCCCGCATTGCGGGCCCTTATTCTAAATACTTGTACTACTTGGCATTGACTAGGAGGGTTTACGGCTTAACTTTAAATGGGTCAATGTTTGCGTAATGAGTACTAAACCAAACCCAATAAAGCCAATTAGGTCAGCCTCGCTTGATGGGTAAGCCAAAGCAACTCCGGAGACAACCATGATGACGCGCTCAAAGATTTTGGTTTTTTCAATAAACCAGCCTTGGAGTCCACCAGCTAAACAGATAATCCCAACTACTGCAGTAAATGAGATCCAGCCAATCTGCATCCAATCTGCTTGTTCCAGAGCGCTACTAGATCCCATCAATAGTAAGCTGACCCCAGACTTGTCTAGCACAAACATGAATGGCACCAGAATCGCTGGGGCTACATATTTCCAAGTTTGTAAAGTCGTCTTATAGGGGTTGCCCTTGCAAATCGCTGCAGCTGCAAATGGGGAGAGCGCTGTTGGAGGAGAAACCTCTGAGAGAACAGCGTAGTAGAAGATAAACATATGCGCTGCAAATGCTGGCACGCCTAAATTGATCAATGCTGGTGCTGCAATCACTGCGCAAATAATGTATGACGCGGTTACTGGAACTGCGAGACCCACAATCCAAACAATTAAGGCGGTGAAGATGGCGGTGAGTAATAGCGAGCCACCTGCATACTGAATCACAATGGAGCTAAATTTCAAACCAAGACCAGTTAGAGTCACGGTGCCAACAATGAGACCAGCGCCTGCACAGGTTGCGGCGATAGCTAACACACCGGTTGATCCTGAGGCAAGTGCTTTAGTCAGGTTGGAGTTATAAAGCCCTGAAAGAATAGGCTCTTTACCCTTAAACCAGGCCCAAGGAATGATTGCAGTATCTTCGCGCAACATACTCGAGAGAGCAGATACGACGGTTGCCCAAAACACCGACATCACGGGTGAGAAGCCATACATCATGAATACCACAATGGAAATGAGGGAGAAGAAATGGAACCAATATTTTTTTGTAAGTGACCAGGCGCTTTCTACGGATGGAAAATGAATGTTCTTCATACCGTATTTACGTACGTCGATCTCAACCATGACAAACAAGCCAAGGTAGAAAAGAATGGTTGGAATGGTTGCCATCAACAACACATCTAAATAGGAAATCTTAAGAAAGTCTGCAATTAAGAATGCAGCAGCGCCTAAAACTGGTGGCGAGATAATGGCGCCAAGACCACCGGCAGCTAAGAGACCGCCAGCAGCATTCTTTTCATAGCCAACCTTATCTAACATTGGCGCGGCAACTGAACCTACGGTAACGGTAGTAGCGACACCGGAGCCAGATGGGCCGCCCATTAAAAATGAGGACAGCACAATTGTTCTTCCAACCCCTGAAGATTTACCTCCCATTGAAGCAAAGGAGAAGTCGATAAAGAACTTACCAGCACCAGTAAATTGCAAGAAAGCCCCAAAGATGGTGAATAGAATAATTAGGGTTGCAGAAACATCGACTGCAGTGCCATAGATGCCCTCGAGACTCATATACATATAACCCACTAGGCGATCGAGATCATAGCCTTTGTGTGTCCATGGTGCAGGTAGGTAGTTACCAAAGAAGGCATAAAGCAAAAAGAGAACGGTAACAGTCACTAAGACCATCCCATTGGTTCTTCTAACGCTCTCTAGGATGAGCAGGATGAGACCAATACCCACCATGACATCAGTAGAATTTGGGGCAGTGTTTCTATCCATCAGATCATCGCCGCCGGCCAGAATGTAATAAGCGATGGCCACCGAGCCGATTGCAAACAAAACGTCCCAGAACATCAGCTTATTTTTAAAACGAGCAGCGATCGGAAAGCTTAAGAACACCAAAAACAAAACTAAGGCAACGTGGATTACACGCAGTTGCTGCGTTGGAACAATGGAGTAAGCCGCATAAAGATGAAACAAAGACATACCCACAGCAACTAAGGTAATGAACTTGGCCAACAGACCCTTATAGTCATTAGAATCGCCTTCCTCTTGCTTAATGAAGGCATCTAATTTTTCTTGGGTTTCGTTGTCAATCACGTTTTGATTCATGTCCCAACCTGTCTGTATTGATATTCATCTACCGCATTAAAGCAGAAGGGGTGAGATTAACTCACCCCTATGTAGCTTAGTTTACCTTGATACCTTTTTCTTTAAAGTACTTCAGCGCACCTGGATGATAGGCAATCGGTGAGGCATTCGCTTTTTGGTTCTCTAGCTTGATATTTCTGTACTCAGCATGTGAGCGGACCAGTTCAAGTTGATTATCAAAAATGGCTTTGACAATTTTGTAGGCCTCTGCATCAGACATAGAGGCATTTACAACTAATAGATTTGCAACTGCTGCAACATTATTGTCTTTCTCCATGCCGCTATAAGTTTGTTTAGTAATAACAGATGGAAAGTAAAGATTGCCATATTTTTTATTCATAGCAGGAACTTCAGCAGCGGTATCTATCATCACAATTTTCATGCTTGGGCTGTTTGCTAGATCAGTAACAGCTGCAGTTGGTAAGCCACCTACCCAAAAGAAGGCATCAATCTTGCGATCTTTTACTGCATTAACAGATTCTGCAACGCTCAAGCGCTCACGCTTTACATCTTTATCCTTATCTAGGCCTGCAGCCTCTAGCAAGCGAAAAGCCATGACTTCAGTGGCACTTCCTGGTGAGCCTGTGCTCACACGTTTACCTTTTAAATCTTTCATGGTCTTAATGCCAGTCGATTCTACGGTAGCAACGTGCATGAGGTTTGGATACAGTATGAGTAAATTCCGCAAATCTATTGGCTTATCCTTAAATTTATCATCACCATCTTTAGCATCTTTAGCAGCATCAGCCATTGAGAAACCAACGTAAGGTTTGCCAGTACCAATAAGTTTTAAGTTATCAACTGAACCGCCTGTAACTTCAGCAGTCGCTGACATTCCTGGGACATGCTTGGATAAAACTGAGGCTAGACCTCCACCCATTGGGTAATACACGCCTCCAGTGCCACCGGTTGCGATAGAAATATTCTGTGCTTGTGCACTTACCCATAAAAAGCTGAGAGAAAGCACAATGATTTTTAGTAGTTTCATTTTTTGTCTCCTGATAACGTTGTAATAAATTGAATTAAAGGCCTGGCATAGTGAAATTGATTGCTTTAAGCTCACTCAATAATTTAGCTTGTTGATCAGCAGTCAATTGCATGAGTGGTGGGCGTACTCTTAACCACTCAGGATCTTTGCTGAAATGTGCAACAGCAGTTTTCATCCCAGCAATCATTTGGTAGTGAGCAAAAACAGAGCGTACTTTATCTAAATCTGCTTGGCGTTGATCGGCATCCGATTCTCTCCAATGGGTTGCCACATCAGCAATCGCTTTTGGATTGATATTTGCAGTCGCAGAAATACAGCCAACGCCACCGGCACGTAAGGTACGCATGAGGAATGTTTCGCTGCCAGCGTATACGCGGAAGCCTGAGCTGGCCAATAGTTTAATGACAGATTCTGTATATTCCCAATCGCCAGAGCTATCTTTCATACCAATAACAGTTTTTGGGTACTCTTTAATTAAGCGTTCTAGTAATGAAAGACTTAAATTGATTTTGGTGACAGGAGGTATGTTGTAAATATAAATTTGCAACGCTGAGTTACCCATCCTTTGAATTACTTCGGAATAGTAAGCAAACAGGCCATCATCGGTAATATCTTTGTAGTAGAAGGGTGGCAACATCAATACGCCTGCGCACTTATGGCTTACAGCATGGGCCGTCATCCGATATGTACTCTCAACAGAAGTCGAGCCAGTGCCGGGCATCATATGCTCTGGGTTTAAACCACCTTCAATCATTGCGGTAAGCGTATTCATCTTTTGCGTGGCAGACATCGAATTTGCTTCAGAGTTGGTTCCGAAGATCGCTTGACCAACGCCATTTGCTTCTAGCCATTTACATTGCTTAAGCAATTTTTGTGCGTCTGGAGTGCTATCTGCCTTGAAGGGTGTCAATACAGGAGACAACACCGCAGGTAGGGTGGATGGAATTAAAGAAATGGTCATACTGACTCCGTTTTAATTAGGCACTTCCGATGGAAGTGGTTGTTGTGCAAAAAAAGCTTCTAAATTATCAACAGCTAAATTGGTCATGGCTATCCGCGTTTCTGTGGTGGCACTACCAATATGAGGTGTGAGTAAAACATTATCCAACCTTAAGAAGGCCGGATTGGGATTTGGTTCATTTTTAAATACGTCTAGAGCAGCGCCAGCAATCTTTTTATGTTGCAGTGCATATAAAAGTGCCTCCTCATCAACTACACTGCCGCGGGCAATGTTGATTAAAAAAGCTGAAGGACCCAAAGCATTTAAGACCTCTGCATTGACCATATTGTCGGTATCTGAATTGGCTGGGCAGGCTAAGAAAAGAACATTGCTATTGCGGGCTAAATCTTTGAGGTCTCGATAGTAGGTATAGGGCACCTGCTTTGGGCTAGGACCGCTATAGGCAATTTCAACCTTAAAAGGCTCAAGACGTTTGGCTAAATCCTGGCCAATACGGCCCATGCCCACAATGCCAACAGTCTTTCCAGCCAGAGTAGTCGCTAACTTGAAAGGGGTTTTTGACCAGGCACCGCTTTTGACAAACGCCTCGGATTCAGGAATACGGCGAAGAAGGCCGAGCATCATACCAATAGCCAGCTCGCAGACTGCATCATTGAGGACGCCCGGGGTATTGGTGGCTTTGATGCCACGCTCTTTGAGATATGCCAGAGGCAGATTGTCATAACCCACCCCACAAGTAGCTACCATGAGAATACTAGGAATTTGCTTAACCAGAGCCTCTGGTAGCTTAGTATTGGAGCGCACTAAGATAGCCTCGAATTGTCCAGCAGGTGCAGGAGCGTGAGGATCTAGATGGTAAATGGGGGTAAAGCGACGATTGATTTCTGCCTGCATTAATTCAGGGAAATGGCCTACCTGTAGCACCGAATTGACGGGGATCATGTCTCACAATGTTTTATATTGAATAATGCCCCATTGTATGTGGATTTTTAGGTAAAAGTCTGTCCCTTTAGGAGAATGTGTGATGTTGTTTACCCCAGCTGAAACCAAGGTAGTGATCGTCGGCGGTGGCACGATGGGCGGGGACATTGCTGCAGTCTGTGCTCGCGGCGGCTGCGCTGTGCAAGTGGTGGAACCAACTACCGAACGTCGGGCTCTATTGCCAGATTATTTTGCCAATACCATGACTGAGCTGGGCTATGAGAATCGCATTCATTTATTGAGTGTGGCAGGCTCTCTTGAGGAAGTAGATTGGTCTGATATTGATCTGGTGATTGAGTGTGTGCCAGAGCGCATAGATATCAAACAAGAATTATTTGCAAAGCTAGAAAAATATGCAAAACCTGAGGCAGTATTAGCTAGTAATAGTACGAGCTTTCCAATTAGTGAAATTGCCGACGGCTTAAAAACTGCTGCACGGATGATTGGTTTGCATTTCTTTATGCCTGCTCATTTGGTGCCCTGTGTGGAGGTGGTTTATGGAGCAAAGACATCGCCATTAGTAGGCGAAGGCTTGACAAAGTTGATGACTGCATGCGGCATGGTTCCAGTAGTTGTTAAAAAAGATTTACCTGGTTTTCTGGCCAATCGTTTACAGCACGCTATATTACGTGAAGCTTTTTCAATGGTTGACGACGGCGTTTGCAGTTTTGAGGATATTGATAAAGCAGTGCGTTTTGGTTTTGGGTTTCGTTATATTGCGGCCGGGCCGATAATGCAGCGGGATCATGCAGGGATTGAGATCCATGCTGCCGGTGGTGCGAAAATTTATCCTACTTTAAATAATTCACCTCATGTTGCTAAGTGCGTGAGTGAGCGTGTAGCTAGTGGAAAGTTCGGCATGAAGACTGGTGAGGGATTTTTTCCATGGACCGCTGAAACGATGAAGGTGGAACGTGAGCGCTATCAAGAGGCTTTGCGTGCAGGATTGAAAATTATCCAAAAAGACTTGCCTCAGATTAAATAAAAGCAATTTTTTTGCCTTATCCTTAAGACATGAAGAAAATCATTCGCGTTTGGGATTTGCCGATTCGCGTGTTTCACTGGTTGTTAGTGCTCTGCATTGTTGGTAGCTTAATCAGTGTCAATCTTGGCGGCAATGCAATGGAATGGCATGCCTACTTTGGTTACAGTGTGTTGACCTTATTGATCTTCCGAATCACTTGGGGGTTTGTAGGCTCTACGCACGCACGTTTTAGTTCATTCTTTCCTAGCCTTAAAAATATCCTCAATTATCTTCAAGGTAAGGCGCCGCACGTTCTAGGGCATAACCCTCTAGGTGCGATATCTGTATTTGCATTACTTTTAGCTCTGAGTATCCAAGCCCTCACCGGCTTGTTTGTAGATGATGAGATTGCCTTCCAAGGACCTTTTGCGAAATATGTTTCTAACTCAACAGTGTCATTGTTTTCAAAAGTTCACTATTGGAATCACTGGCTGATTTACACCTTAATCACTATTCATATTGCCGCCATCATCTATTACCAGAAATTCAAGGGTGCAGATCTGCTTAAGCCGATGATCAGTGGTGATAAAGAAATTGACCCAAGCGAGGAGGCAAATTATTTGCCTTCTGACTTGGGTCGTGCATCCAAGGATGGAGCCTTGCAACGGGGTATAGCGTTAATGCTCTTGAGTCTAATTGCGGTAGTAGTCGGTTACTTGATCACTTCTTCCTAAAGTCATCATGGCAATTCTTGCAGCTTGCTCCTGTAGCACCAAAGGCCTTCTTAATGCTATCTAAGTCGCCTGATTGAGCGGCTTTATTTAGATCTACTGCAGCTAGTTGCATTCTCTCTGAGGCAGCTTTGAACTTAGCGCTATTTGACCAAATATCAGATTCGGCTTTACCACCTTCAGTGCCAGGACCAAATGCTTGCCATGGCAAGGTAGACATCATGGCAACGATAGCGGCATTTTTCGCCACTTCATCTTTGTTGAAAGGTGCATCACCTTTAACAACGGCGTTAATTTTTCCGAACGAGTTTGCCATCACAGTAAAAGCGCTCTGGCGATACTTAATGGCATCTTCTGGTTTTTGGAATTGAGCAAAAGCAAAGCCTGTACCAATGGTTAGGACTGTTGCAGTAGTTGCTAAAAGAATCTTTTGTAATTTCATCATGGTTCTCCATTAATCAAGTGGGCTTGCTTGGAAGCAGAATATCCCAGAATAAAGTTTCTTGCTTAGTCTAAAAAATCATCTTCAAAGGAGCCATGAGTAGGTTAATAATTCCCAAGAAAAAGCTACTTAAAGGTTCCATCCATAGGCTGCCGATGATTCCTGTAAAAACTAGGCCCAGAACAATAAAAAAGCCCCAGGGCTCCAATCTTCCGAGGGCAATCGATTCACGAGCTGGTAGCAAGCTAGAGAGGATGCGCCCACCATCTAAGGGTGGTAGTGGGAATAAGTTAAATACCAAGAGCCCAATATTCCACATTACACCCGCTTTTGCCATTGAAGTAAGGAAGGGTTCCTGAACACCAAACCCTAATAAGAGGACCCAGAATATTGCCCAAATCATTGCCTGAATGAAATTGGAGCCTGGCCCTGCTAAAGCTACCCAGATGGAATCTATTCGTGGGTTACGCAAGCGCCCAAAGTTCACTGGTACCGGTTTGGCATATCCCACTAAAAAGGGTGATCCCGTCAATATCAGCACCAGTGGAATCAAGATAGTGCCCACGGGATCGATATGTTTGGCAGGATTTAAACTGACTCTACCCAGCATATAGGCAGTGTTATCGCCAAATTTACGGGCAGCGTAGCCATGGGCTGCCTCATGAATCGTGATGGCAAAAATGAGGGGAATCGCATTAATAGCGATAGCTTGGATAGAATAGTCAGTAATCATGGCAATATGATATCTATAGGAGCTAAAAGTGACTGACGATAAGAAAACAGACCCAAAAAACCCGGCCAAGCCAGTAGTAGCTAAGCCACCAGCCAGGCCACCGGCACCCAAAGGCCCATCTGGACCAGGTGGAAGGCCTCAAGCAGGCTTTGGTGGCGGAAAAGGCATGATGCGTAAGGCTGGCCGCGGGCGATAGTGGATAATTGCACCACTAATTAATGTAATTACAAAGGATTTACCGTGAACGAATGGCATAAGGAATCTAAAGAAGAAATCAACAAAAAGATCATTACTTTGGTTGTCATGTTGGCCGCAGCGACTAGCTTGGCTATCTTGTTTGCCTTAGTTGCAGCTCATACTGGTTACGTATTCGGTTAACCAGTATTCATGACTAGCCATCGCCAACCTGCAGTATTTGCTGGCCATGGCAGTCCGATGTATGCCATTGAACCCAATCGTTTTACAGCGGCATGGGCTACTCTTGGTAAATCATTAAAACGTCCAGATGCGATTCTAGTGATCTCTGCACATTGGGTGACTCGGGGTGTATGGGTTACTGCAATGACCAAACCCAAAACTATTCATGACTTCGGCGGCTTTCCGCAAGAGCTCTTTGAAATTGAGTATCCAGCGCTAGGCAGTCCTGCTCTCGCAGATCGCGTTCAAGAATTACTAAATGTTCCCATCGTGATGGAAGAGAATGAGTGGGGCATTGATCATGGTGCCTGGTCAGTCCTAAAATATATGTACCCTAAGGCTGATGTGCCGGTAGTGCAATTGAGTTTAGATGGCTCAAAGTCAGCTCATGAGCATTACGAGTTGGCCAAAAAACTGCGCCCCTTGCGTGATGAAAATATTCTGATTCTGGCTAGCGGCAATATAGTGCATAACTTGCGAACCATCCATTGGCAAGCGGGGGCTGAACCTTACTCTTGGGCAAAGGAGTTTAATGACTTCTTTATTTCAGAAATTCGTGTGAATCATCATGAGACTTTGATTGATTGGGAAAAATATGGTGAAGCTGCCCATATGTCGATCCCGACAGCAGAGCATTACTGGCCTGCCTTATACACTTTAGCTTTACAAGAAGAGGGTGAGCATGCGAAAGTCTACATAGACGGCATTGAGATGAGTTCTATTAGCATGCTGGGTTTTTCAATTCAATAAATACTAACTATGTGGCCATCCATTTTTGTAATTTTCCTCGGCGCTGGTTTTGGTGCAGTGCTAAGAGCAGGGTTTAATTTCCTAGCTGCAGGCACAGCATCAATCGTGCCCTTGGGAACCTTATTTGCCAATTTAGTTGGTGCTTATTTGGTTGGCATTGCTATAGCATTTTTTAGCAACAATCCCAACCTCTCTCCCGAGTGGAAACTGTTTGTGATTACGGGTTTTCTTGGGGGCTTAACCACCTTCTCTAGTTTTTCTGCTGAGGTAGTTGGCCTCATACAGAATGGAGAATACACTTGGGCCTTAGGTACAGCCTTGCTTCACTTAATTGGCTCGCTAGCTCTAACCTTCTTAGGCATTCTTACTTATCAAGCCTTGAAGTAAATACTCAATTAATTTACTCTGGCTTAATGTTAGCTGTTTTCACAACAGCGCCCCACTTTACAGATTCTGCCTTAATTAGTGCCGCAAAATCTGCTGGACTGCCACCACCAATTTCATTTCCTTGTGAAAGCATGAGTTCACGCAATGTCGGATCTTGAAGAGCTTCATTGGCTGCTGCATTTAACTTGTCAATAATTGCTTTAGGTGTTCCTTTGGGCGCAATCAGTCCCTGCCAATTTAATACCTCAACCTTTGGATAACCAATTTCAGAAAAACTCGGAATATTAGGTAGAAGTGGGGAGCGTTTTTTACTAGTAATGGCAATGGCTCGGATTTTGTCAGCTTTGATGCTCGGCATAGCTGAGTACATTTGGTCAAACATCATGGTGACATTACCAGCCATCAGATCCGTTAACCCTGCAGAGCCACTCTTATAAGGAACATGAATCATCTCAATACCTGCATTTTGCTCAAAGAGTTCGGCGGAGAGATGATGGCTGCCACCAATTCCTCCGGATGAGAAAGTGAGAATGCCTGGTTTTGCTTTAGCTGCCGCCACAATATCTTGTACCGTTTTATAGGGCGAGCTAGGGTTCACTACTAATACTAATGGACCCTTCTCAATTAATACAATTGGAGTGAGATCTGTTTCTGGGTCGTAGCGTAAATTACCAAAGAGAGTTTTGTTTACAGCCATCGGCGCAAAGTTGCCCATGCCAATGGTGTAGCCATCCGGTGCAGCCTTAGCAATAAATTCTGTGCCAATATTACCGCCAGCGCCAGGTTTGTTATCCACAATGATGGGTTGTTTTAGGATCGCACTCATCTTTAGGGCAATCTGTCGACTGCGGGAGTCGGCTCCTCCACCTGCGCCATAGGGCACGATAAAGTTAATAGGCTTATTGGGGTAATTACTTTGCGCAAAAGAGGTGGTGGGGATAATCGCTCCAAGACAGAGTGCACAAATAAAAAGTCTTTGAATAAATCGCATACCGATATCCTAGTCTAAATTTAAATAAATCCTAAGGCGCCGAAGGCTCCACCAATCACAATGAGGTACAGCGGATGCCAACGTGTAAAGCAGGTAATGGCTATTGTCCCTAGCGTTAATAAGTGAGCCGTTAAGCCATGATTGATTTGTAAAGAAATCTCCCATGCAGACGAGAGCACCAAGCCAATCGCCAGTGCAGCTGCTGAATATTGAATCATTTGTTTGCTCATTGGGTTTTTTATGCCCATGATGAAGCGCTGTAAGAAATAAATCAGAATTGATGATGGCCAAGCTATTGCAAATGTAGCGAGAAGCGCCCCAAGAACGCCATGAATATGCCAACCGATGAGTGTCACGGTCATAAAGTTAGGCCCTGGCGCAGCCTGGGCTATTGCAAAGTAGTCAGAAAACGTCTGGACATCAATCCAATGCTCTTGATTAACAGCGAGATTAAACAAGACAGGTAAGAGTGCATTTACACCACCAAAGGCAACAAGCGAAAAGGCCGATAGTTTTAAGAAAAGGCTCAGCAGAATACTCATAGCGCCCGAGCCTTTTTTCTCGCCAAGAAGATCGCTACTGGAGAAACAAGCAAGACAACATAGCCTAAGCCAAGATGAAATACTGTAGCAGCGATGATGGTGAGAGCAACGACAAGGAGCATTGCTGGGTAGCGGAGCTCATCCCGCAGCATCTTAAAACCAGTTGAAGCTATTAAGCCAACACCCACCGCTGAAATACCACGAAGTAATCCCTTAACAGATTCGAGATGGCTGTAGTGCTCATATACAAGGGCTAAACATAAGACGATTGCAATAGGCCCCAATGACAAACCAAGAGTTGCGGCCAATGCTCCTCTTGCACCACCAAATCGTGAGCCGACGCAAACTGCCAGATTCATAATATTTGGACCCGGAACAATTTGGCAGATTCCTAAAATTGCACTGAATTCTTCCGAAGTCAAAATTTTGTCACGCTCAACTAGCGTGCGCCTTGCCCAAGGAAGGACACCCCCAAAGCCAGACATTCCAATCTTGCTAAAACTGATGAAGAGTTCTTTAGGTGTGAGTGTTTTCAAAGTGACTGAGGTCTATTGTGGTTTAAATGGATGCGGCACTGGTTTGTTATCTAACCAAGCTTCCAAAGTTTCTGTAATGCCTTTAGAGAAGGCTGCAAAAATAGGTTCAGCAATAAATCCTAAATGAGGCGTTACTAATAAATTAGGCGTATTACGTAGCGGATCATTTTCTGGGAGTGGCTCGATATCAAATACGTCAAGCGCCGCTTGCCCAGGTCTTCCTGCAGCGAGTGCATTTTGTAGATCATGCATATTGATCAAGGCAGAGCGTGAAGTATTTACTAAAATAGAGTCTGGACGCATTAAAGCTAATTGATCTGCGCTAATGAGTCCTTTGGTCCCAGGGCCCGCCACAAGGTGCATGGTGACAATCTTAGAAGTTTTTAGCAACTCTTCCATGCTTACAGATTTAGCGTTCTCAGCAGCAGCCCGCTCTGGGGTCATACGTGGACTCCAAGTAACTACTTCCATACCAAATGCTGCACCTACACGAGCCACGCGACTGCCAATAGCACCAAGGCCCATGATCCCTAAGCGCTCTCCAGAGAGCATTGGAAGAACGGAGAGCTGATCGCGCCACCCACCGGAGGATATCAGTTTACTTTCTTCAATCAGGCGTTTAGATGCTCCGAGAATTAAGGCCCATGTGAGTTCCGCAGTAGTTTCTTTAGAGGGGCCACCAGGGGAACATGCCATCGGGATATTGCGCGCTACTAGGGCAGTGGCTTCAAGAGTGCCATTACGCTCGCCGGTAAACATCAAGAACTTGAGTTTTGGTAAGCGTGCAATCATGGCCTCATTAAAAGGGGAGCGATCGCGTACGATGGCAATCGCATCAGCATCTTTCACAGCCTCATATAAAGCCTCATCACGTAAAGGTTTGTGATGGAAAGTGAGATTTGAACTTTGTTCTAACTTATCCCAGTTCGAATAACGACGCAAAGCCTGTTCGTAATCTCCGAGAATGACAATGTTTGGTAATGAGGCCATGGGAATGCTTTCTTCCGGTTTAGTTTAAATTGCAAGGATGTAGGCCACTTGCCTTAGACATATCTTAGGTCTGGATTATTATTATGTAATCAGTTTACTATTGATGATGAATCTATTTTGATTAAGGAAATATCATGATTTTGGAACATTGCGACATAGAAATTGACCCAGCCAAGCAGACAGACTTTGAAGAGGCTATTTTGCGGGGAGTTGAGACCGTGATCTCAAAGTCAAAGGGCTTCAAGGGCTACAAGGTAAACCATAGTATGGAAACTCCATCCCGCTATTTATTGCTTATTTACTGGGACACCTTAGAGAGTCATACAGTCGATTTTCGGGGGTCTGCATCCTTTGCAGATTGGCGTGCCATTGTTGGACCTTTTTTCGCAAAGCCACCTCACGTAGAGCATATGACTTTGGTTGGCAAATCAACTTAAATTACTTAGCCCACTTTAAGTTTTTTTCTGATGGATTGCTCGACTGGGATGGAATTCAGGGTGGGCTCAAGCGCTTCGCGCTCATCAAAGACAAAGCAAGTGCCGTTATAATGTGCGGAGCCAACTTCTTCAAAATATTTAAGAATGCCACCCTCGAGTTGGTAGCTATGTTGCATACCAATCTCACGCATATAGAGCCCTGATTTTTCACAACGAATTCCACCAGTACAAAAACTCACTAGCGTTTTATCCGCAAGTGCTTCTTGATGCTTGGCAATCGCCTTGGGAAACTCGGTGAACTTTTCAATATTGAAGTGCAGAGCATTTTCAAAGGTGCCGTATTCAACCTCAAACGCATTGCGAGTATCTACCATGACCACAGGGCGACCTAAGTCATCGGTGCCACGATCAAGCCACTCTAATAGTTTCTTAGGTTTAATAAAATTTGCACGGCCTTCTTCAGGACGAATCGCAGGGTGATTCATGCGGATGATTTCATTTTTAATTTTGATCAACATCTTCTTAAATGGTTGATCTTCTGACCAGCTTTCTTTTGCTTCGAGTGGTGTAAAGCGTGGGTCTGTACGCAGCCAATCAAGAAAGCCGCGCAGCTCCATTTCTTTACCGGCGAGAAACAGATTAATGCCTTCGCCAGTGAGCAAAATAGTACCTTTAAGCCCTCGGCTATTGCATTCATTCAACATTTTGGTACGCAAGTCTGGTAGACCATCAAGGCTGACGAATAAATATGCGGCAATATTCAGAATCAACTTCATTTTCTCTCTCTTCAAGCTACCCCTGCATTATCGAGCAAATAGGTCTTGGGGGTGGTAATCTTGAGGTCTTATTCAAAGGAGACAACCCATGCTGTATTTAGCTAACATGGCCAAAAGAGCCCTATTTGCATCCCTAATCACCTTGGGGTTGGGTGGTTTGGCAATTGCCCAAACTACTGGGGTAGGAACTTGGCCTACCCAAAAACCGATTCGTTTGATTGCGGTATTTCCACCCGGTGGATCAGTGGATCAAGTGGCCCGCGTTTTCGCCCCTGTTTTACAAGCGGAATTAAAGCAAAACGTGATTGTTGAAAATATTGGGGGTGCATCTGGTGTGATTGGCACTTCTGCAATGACGCGAGCTGATGCCGATGGTTATACCTTTGCAGTGGTCTTTGATACCCATGGCGTTAATCCATCCCTCAAAGATAAGCTTCCCTATGACACGATTAAAGATATTGCACCTGTCATTTTGGTAGGCACTTCTCCAATGGTGTTGGTAGCAAGTAAGAACTCAGGTATCACCAGTTTCAAACAGCTTGCAGAAATGTCTAAAGCAGGCAAGCAATTTAGTTATGGCTCCATTGGTGTTGGTAGCTTAGGCCACTTAGCCATGGCTCGCCTTGCTAAGCAGGCGGGATTTGATTGGAACCACATTCCATACCGTGGCGGTGGCCCCTTAATGCAAGACGCCCTTGGCGGCCAGGTGCAGTTAGCGATTGGCTCAGAATTTTTAGTGAAGCCTCATATTGAGAGTGGTAGCGTAATCCCTTTAGTCATTACTACTGCCAAAAGAGTTCCAGGCTTACCGAATGTGCCAACAGTTGCTGAAAGTGGCTTTCCTGGATTTAGCGCTCCAGCTTGGTGGGCGGTCTTAGCCCCAGGTAAAACTCCACCAGCAATTGTGGATGCGATGAATACGGCTTTGAATAAGGCTTTGAAAAATCCAGTAGTTGCCGAGAAATTTAAATCTCAAGGAATTGAAATTGTTGGTGGCTCCCCTGAGACTGCACGTGATTTCATTGGTAAACAAATTGGTATTTGGGGCAAGTTTGTGATTGAGAACAATATTAAAGAAACTAGCCAATAGAAAGCGTCCATGTCCGAACGTTTAATTCCCTATCAACCAATGGATTTAGCAGAGCCAGCTGAGCTGGTCGCAGCAATTCGTAAAAGACGCGGTGGCCAGTTTATTAACTTAGATCGCATGCTTTTGCATAGCGTACCGATCGCTGAGGGCTGGAATCATTTCATCGGTGAAATCCGTAATAATCTTTCTTTAGATCCGAAGTTGCGTGAACTGGCAATGTGTGGGGTAGCGGTACTCAATGGGGCTGAGTATGAATTTTTTCACCATGCACCACCATTTAAGAAGGCTGGTGGTACTGAAGAGCAAGTGCAAGGATTGCGTCTAATTGGTCGAGCAAGCTTTCCTAGAGATCTTTTTACTCAAACGGAAAATGATGCTGCTGATTTAACATTGCAGATGACTCGCAATATCAAAGTGGATTCTGAATTAATGAAGCGCCTGCAAAAAGAATTAGGGAGTACTGATGCAGTGGAGTTAGTGACAGTAATTGCCGCTTACAACATGGTGTCTCGTTTCTTGATTGCTCTGGATGTTAATCCAGAAGATCATCCTCCGGCTTGATGAGCTGATGATTCATTGGAGCGAAGGCGAGTACTCCTATTCTGCAAAGTGGCATTCAGAAAATGGTATTGCGCCACATAAAAAAATCCAAATTGCTGATGACACCTTAACTGCTGATATTGCTTATCGCTTAGCTTGCGCAGGAACAGCAATGCTTTATAAAGGTGATTTTCAGAATGCTAGGCAGCTTTTGCAGGCCTTAGTGAGAAGGGTTGATAAGCCCTCTAAGAAATCAAACAGAGTTGATAGGCTTGCAAAAGAGAAAACAAAAAGTCCCTTAGATACCTTTAACCTATATCGCTTGGCGCAATCACAGCGGGCGCGCATTCTAGGCATGCTGCTCATTCCAGTGAATGCAGACCATAGCATTACCTTAAGGCGCGCACCCGATGTTGTTCAAGCTTGCTTGGAGTCTTATGGAGAGCAGACTGAGCCTTACGTCATCTCCTTAAGGGAGTTGCTTGGCGTGATTAGTGCGCATGAGTGGCGTAAGAAGGGTGTGCCAGTTTTGGCAAGAGATGATGAAGAAATTCGGATTTACCCTCACTATGGCGTGTTCTCGCCCGTTCGCGGGGAATACATCGAACTGGTCCTCAAGGCGCCATTACCGAGCGCACTACGGGAGAATTCTATCGCCTTTGATATTGGGACGGGTACTGGTGTCTTATCAGTTGTCCTGGCAATGCGAGATATACAAAAGATTATTGCAACTGATCAAGATGCCCGGGCGATTGCCTGCGCACAAGATAATATTGAACGCTTAGGACTGCAATCCCGAATTGAAATATTGAAGACCAATCTATTCCCTCCGGAAAAGGCGGCTCTCATTGTTTGTAATCCACCTTGGTTACCTGCAAGACCAAGCTCTTCTCTGGAGCATGCGGTATATGACCTTGAAAGTCAGATGCTTAAAGGCTTTCTGAGTAAGTTGAAGGATCATTTATTACCCGGTGGTGAGGGTTGGCTCATTCTCTCTGATCTAGCAGAGCATTTGGGATTACGCTCCAGAGCAGAGTTATTAAGTTTGATTGAAGATGCAGGGCTAAAGGTATTGGGACGTTTAGATACTAAGCCTGTTCATCAGAAAGCATTTAATCAAGAAGATCCTCTATATTTAGCTCGCTCCGCTGAGATTACCTCCTTGTGGCGTCTAGCAGTTTAAAAATACTGTGTAATGAAAGCGAGATTGGATATTTTGAAGGTGCTTGCTAGTGATAATATTATTTACTTAAAAAATATTGATTTTTAATGAATACGCAATCTCCATCTCAGTCTGATTTAACGGTTCTGTTAGAGCACTATCAAAACGCGCGCTATGAGAATGCTTATAGCCTAGCAATTGCTTTAACTGAACAGTATCCAAATCATCCATTGGCTTGGAAGATTTTAGGTGCAGTACTGATGACAGCAGGGAATATTCAAGGAGCATTATTTGCTAATGAAACGGCTAGCAGATTAGACCCCCAAGATGCGATAGCACTTTATAACTTAAGTAATACTCTGAAAGCACTTGGGAGGTTAGATGCCGCTGAGCTTGGCTACAAAAATTCCATCCTTCTCAAACCAGATTTTGCTGAAGCCTATCTGAATTTAGGAGTTCTCCTACAAGAGTCAGGAAGACTTGAAGATGCTGAAGCTAGCTATAAAAAAGCGATAGCTGCTAATTCATCTTATGCTCAACTCCATAATAATTTAGGTAACGTACTTCGAGAGTTGGGTCGATTTAAGGATGCAGAGGCCTGCTATAAAAACGCCATTGCACTAAGTCCAGAATATGTCGAGGCTCATAGTAATTTAGGAATTGCTCTACAAGGATTGAAAAGATTACATGATGCAGAGGCTTGCTACAAAAAAGCAATTGCACTAAAGCCAGATTTTGCCCAGGCTCACTATAATCTTGGCGTTGTTCTACAAGAATCGTCCAGGTTGAGTGAGGCTAAAGATAGTTATAGCAGCGCAATTGCTCTTAGAAAAAACTATTATGAGGCCCGCTATAACCAAGGCCTGGTTCTTTTGGCTTTAGGCGACGTAACAGCTGCTCTACAAGAGGCTGTTGATTTAATAGAACTAAAGCCTACTATTGATGCGAAAGGTCTCTTTGTTGAGGCTCTTAAAAATATCAGCGTTACATCTTGGGATTTGTCTTTAGCAAACATGGTTGCTACCGCGCTGCTAGAGCCTTGGGGTAGACCTGCTGACATAGGGCCTTTTGCGTGTCAACTACTGAAGTCAGATCCAGAGATTCAAAAAGCGCTGCATGACTTAGCAAGTAATGCACCTCGAGACACTGATGGAAATGGTCCGGAATATCCTTTCCCTGGGAATGATTTTGCATCCCTGCCCCTACTCAACGCAATAATGACCTCTGGTCCAATTGCTGATGGAGAGCTGGAGAAATATTTTACTGGTTTACGTTACCAATTGTTAAATATTGCCAATGCCAATTTGACTAACCAAACTAATAGCGGTGAGAGCAAGTCTTTTTATTGTGCCCTTGCTCAGCAATGCTTCATTAATGAATATGTTTATTATCAAACCCCGCAGGAGATCGATTTATCGCTCACTCTTCGGGATCGCCTTCTTAAGGCGCTTGAAGATCATAGTGAGGTTCCAGTCAGTCTACTTCTTGCCGTTGCTTGTTACTTTCCCTTGTATAAGTATGAGCATTCTGAGACCTTACTTGGTAAATCATATTCCACTGAAGTGATGGCTGTTTTAAAACAGCAGATTCAAGAGCCCCTTGAAGAAATGCGCTTAAGGCAGTTGATCCCATCACTAACTGATGTAGATAATCAGGTTTCCTTGGCAGTTCAGGATCAGTATGAGGAAAATCCATACCCCAGATGGGTTCGTTTACCCCATTTAGCGACTGACAATTTTTTGAATTCCTTTATCGCTAAAAAATACCCTTTGTCAGATTACCGCCCACTAGGAGATGATCAGCATCTTGAAGTTCTAATTGCCGGTTGTGGCACCGGTCAGCATTCTATCGGCTGTGCTCAACTTACCAAGGGAGCAAAAATACTTGCGGTAGATTTAAGTATTGCAAGTCTTGCGTATGCTAAGAGAAAAACAATGGAAATGGGCATTAATTCAATAGAGTATGCGCAAGCTGATATTTTGAAATTGCCTTCTATTGGAAGAAAATTTGATCTGATCGAATCAGTCGGTGTCTTGCATCATATGGATAAGCCTTTTGAGGGTTGGGAAGCCCTTATTTCAATGCTCAAACCAAACGGATTGATGAGACTTGGCTTTTATAGTGAGTTAGCCAGGCAGGACATTGTTCAGGTGAGAAGCATGATTAGTCAAAGCGGCATTGAATCTTCTTCGCAAGACATTCGAGACTATCGCCGCGATTTACTCGAGTTAAATGACTCTCAAGAGCTTCAATACGCCAGGAAGGGGATTGATTTCTATAGCATGAGCGCATGTCGCGACTTAATTTTTCATGTACAGGAGCACCGGATGCAGTTAGACCAAATCGCTCAATTTCTAGATGCCCATCAATTGAAATTCTTGGGCTTTGACATTGAGAGGGGAGTAATCGAGGCCTATAAGCTTCGCTTTCCAGACGATCTTTCCGCAATAAATTTGAAGAACTGGCATATCTATGAGCAAGAAAATCCTCATACATTTACTACTATGTATCAATTTTTAGTGCAGAAAAAACTCTAAAAGACTATCTACTGAATTGATATATGGTCTGGGGCTAAATCTTCTTGATAGCGTTGATAAATTTTTGTATAAACCGCTTCAATATTTTTTGCAAACAAGGCTGTATTAAATAACTGAGTAGAGCTACGATTTTGGGCTAGCTTTTGTTTAATGCTGGCGAGCTTATCAGGGTTTTGAGCTAGTTCAATAGCCTTATCTTCATAAGCAGACTGTGTTGTTGTGATCAGCTCTGGTAAGTCGATTGCATTTAGAAGGCTGGCAGCTACGCGACTTGCAAAAGATTTTCCTATCAAAGTCAGCACTGGTAATCCAGCCCATAGAGCATCGCTAGCAGTTGTGCCAGCATTGTATGGGGTGGTATCTAAAAATAAATCACAGGCTTGGTAGCGAGCAAGATATTCATCTGCTGGTAGGTGCTTACCAAAGATAATTCTTTGACTTTCAATGCCCCTTGCTTCAGCTTCCTTCATCAGATTTTTCTGAGCCCATTCATTTTCAGCATATAAGAAAAGGACGCTTCCTTCAGTTGCCTTTAAGATGCGCATCCAACTGTCAAAGGTAGCGGGCAGTATCTTGAAAGTATTATTAAAACAGGCAAATACAAAACTATTCTGAGGTATACCTAATTCTGTACGAGTAAAAACTTTATTGGCTATTTTTCTATGGGAATCATTGACTTGATAGCTTGGCAGATAAGCAATCTTTTCTGAGTAGAGTTGTTTAGAGTTTTCCGGGACAATGATCTTGTCTGCAAAAAGATAATCTATATATTGAGCACCCATTGTTCCCAAGTATCCAATGTAGCTCATTTGAACTGGAGCGGCACGTAAAGCAAAAATGCCGGTCCGGTTATCCGTCGTGAATCCCCCCAAATCAACAGCAATATCGATCTCTAACTCTCTAGCAAGCTTGGCAATTTCAAGGTCTGACATGCTGCTGACATCAATGAATTGATCAAAAGATGAACTCAGACGCACGCGTAGTGGACTTTTATCATCGAGACCACATGAAAAGGCAATAGTTTCAAATTGATTCTTATCATGCAACTCAAATAGTTCTGCAGTCAACATGGAGACTGGATGATGCCGAAAGTCTGCTGAAAAATAGCCAATGCGAATTTTTTCATGCTTAGGAATCTTTGGGATTACTCCTAAAGTGAGATCAGTTGGATGTAATGCCTGGGTATAAATTTCAGCACATTTTTTATGTAACATCCCATCATCAACTAAGGCTAGCAATTGAAAGGGGTGTGCATTTTTTTTATTTGACTGTAGCTTGCTCTGAAGTTTTTCTATGCTCTCAAGTAAGTTATCCCAGGAGCACATTTTCATTTTTAGGTGAACTACGGTTCCGAGCCCCCAGTTAACTTCAGGATTGAGATTGAGTGCCTTCTCATAATTAGTTACAGCCGCTTCATACTGTTTGAGATACTCCAGGGCATTGCCTTTATTGGACCAAGCCTCAGCTAAATTAGGATTGAGATTGAGCGCCTTATCATAATGAGTTACAGCCTCTTCATAGCGCTTGAGCTCCAGTAAAGCGCTACCTTTATTGGCCCAAGCTTCAGTAAAAGTAGGCTTCAGATTGAGCGCCTTGTCAAAGCAGTAGATAGCTGCTTCATAGCGCTTGAGCTGCAGTAGGGTATTGCCTTGATTAGACCAAGCCTCAACTAACTCGGGATTGAGATTGAGCGCCTTGTCTAAGCAGTCGAGTGCCGCTTCATAGTGCTTGAGTTCATTTAAAGCATTGCCTTTATTAGACAAGACCGCTGCAGAATTAGGTTGATGAATTAGTGCTTTATCAAAGCAGTCAATCGCTTCTTCATAGCGCTTAAGCTCATGTAGAGTATTGCCTTTATTGGACCAAGCCTCAGTTAATCCGGGCTTAAGATTGATTGCTGTATCAAAGCAGTCAATCGCTTCTTCGTAGCGTTTAAGCTCGTGTAGTGCATTGCCCTGATTGGACCAAGCCTCAGCAAAATGAGCGTTAAGAGTAATCGCTTTTTCGAAGTTAATAAGCGCTTCTTTATGCAGTCCTAATTGAGATAATGTTTTTCCATAATTTAGCCAGGCCTCCGAGTTATTGGGGGCTAATTCCACTGCTTTTTTGTGATGAGGTATAGATTCTTTAATCTCACCGCAATCCACCATAGCTTTTGCCAGGTTATATTGGATTGATGCATCGTTTGGGCTAATGCGTGCAGCCTTAGTCAGCAGCTCAGCAGCCTCTTTGAATTTTTCTTGAGATGCTTTAATTAAGCCAAGAATATGCAAGGCAGGCAAATTCTTAGAATCCGCCTGTAATACTTTTTTGAGTATTGAATCAGCCCTATCAAAATTATTACTTTGAAAAGCTTGAATGGCTTGTTGAAGCATAAAATTTAATTGGGGATTCATAGCTTAATTTTATCTTCTCTACTTTTAGGACTGTGCTAAAAATAGAAAAACCCCTTAAGGCTATATTCCTTAAGGGGTTCGTTATTAATGCTAGGTAAGGCTACTACCAATAATGGTGGAGTCGGCGGGAATCGAACCCGCGTCCGCAAATCCTCCACAACAAGTTCTACATACTTAGTCATATCATTTAATTTAACCAGTGAGGCACAGATTGACACGTTCCTCGCTAACGATCCACTAAGTTTTCGTACTATTCCTCGTGGCACGAAATAGTCTTATCTCTTGTAAATGACCCTGATGTAGCTTGCGCTACCTGACCCAAGAGAGAATCAGTTCAGGGGCAACCGCAATTAAGCGGCTAGTGCGTAACGTTCGTCGTTAGCAGTTATTACATTCCCATTGATTTACGAGATA
>CAIUOP010000074.1 GCA_903900805.1 uncultured beta proteobacterium
CCAGTATTTGGCGGCAAAGTCAAAAGCTTTGATGCTTCTAAAGCCTCCAGCATGAAGGGTGTCAAGAAAGTTGTGCAAGTAGGTGATTCAGCAGTTGCGGTAGTAGCTGACACTTTCTGGCAAGCTAAGACCAGCTTAGATGCAGTCAATATTGTTTGGGATAACGGTGCTAACGGCGATGTCTCAAGTGCTTCTATTAAGAAGATGCTGGAAGAGGGGCTTACTGCGAATGAAACTTTTGTGGGCAACTCCAATGGTGATGTGAAGGAAGCAATTGCTAAGGCGTCTAAAACCATTGAGGCTACCTATTTCTATCCATTCTTAAATCATGCCACTTTGGAACCACAAACAGCTACTGCGAAGTGGACGGCAGATTCTTGTGAGGCTTGGGTGCCAACTCAAGACGGCGAGGCATCTTTAGCTGCTGTGATCGCTGCCTCTGGATTGCCTGCTGAAAAGTGCAACGTCTACAAGGTAAACCTCGGCGGTGGATTTGGTCGTCGTGGCGCATTCCAGGATTACACAACGCAAGCAGTCAATATTGCCAAGCAAATGCCGGGTACTCCAATCAAATTGATTTGGACTCGTGAAGAAGACATGACCCAAGGGCGTTATCACCCAGTGATGATGTGCAAAATGACTGCGGCAATTGATGACAAGAAAAATATCACTGGTCTCAATATGCGTTTATCAGGCCAGTCTATTTTGGCAGCAGTCCGTCCAGCAGTGGTAGCGGCTAATAAGGGTAAAGATCCCGTTGTGTTTCAGGGGCTAGATGCTGCTGGTGAGCATGGCATTACTTACAGCTTCCCGAACTTGATGATTGATCACGCCATGCGCAATACGCATGTGCCGCCGGGCTTCTGGCGTGGTGTCAACGTCAATCAAAATGCGATCTTTATTGAAACCTTTATGGATGAGATGGCAGAAGCAGCAGGAGTGGATGCAGTCGAGTTCCGTCGCAAGCACATGGAGAAGTACCCACGTGCCATCGCAGTTCTCAATGCAGTCGCTGATGGTATCGGTTGGACCAAGCCGGCTAAGCCAGGTGTATTCCGTGGCGTTGCACAGATGCGCTCCTTCGGAAGTTACGTGGCCGCTGCTTGTGAACTCTCAGTCACAAATGGCAATGAAGTGAAAATTCATCGGATTGTGGCTGCAACTGATCCGGGTTATGTGGTCAACCCAGATCAAGTGGCCCGTCAAGTATCCGGTTCTTTTGTCTATGGTTTATCTGCTCTCTTTGAGGAGGAAATTACGATTGAGAGGGGCGCAGTTGTCCAGAAGAACTTTGATACCTTTAACTCCATTCGCCTCTCACAGATGCCTAAAGTTGAAACGATCATCATTCAGGGTGGTGGTAAAGACTGGGGTGGTGTCGGTGAGCCAACGATTGCAGTAGCAGCGCCAGCAGTACTCAATGCGATTTACCGAGCCACTGGTAAACGTTTGCGTACAGTGCCCTTGAAAAATAGCGGTATCAAGTTGGTATAAGTTCGATGTTTATGGGATTGGGTAAGGGGTAATGAGAAGCGTACTGGTGGCGGTATTACTGGGAATGTCGATCGTTTCTCTTGCCAACCAAACCCAAGCGCAAACCTGGTCGGGGGATTCTATTGTGAATCCCCTTACTTCTTCTCCTGGGGATGCAACTAAAGGCAGAATGATTGTGGCGAGTCGTCAAACAGGCTTATGCCTACTCTGTCATAGCGGACCCTTTCCGGAGGAGCGCTTTCAGGGCAACTTGGCTCCCGATATGGGGGCTAGTGTCGGGCACCTCAGTGAGGCGCAATTGCGAGCCAGAATAGTAGATTCCAGTCGCTTTAATGCCAGCACTATCATGCCTTCTTATTACCGTACCGAAGGGCTTAATCGCGTGGCACCCAAGTTTGAAGGTCAATCTATATTAAGCGGGCAAGAGATTGAGGATGTCGTGGCCTTTCTAGTTAGCCTAAAGCTAAAAACTGTTCGATGAAATACGAAATATCATTATGACTTCATTAAAAGTAGATTCCATTTCTCCCAATTTAACTCGAAGGCTATATTTGTCTGCACTGGGTATTTTGGGTTTGTCGAGTTGGATTACCCCTCTCTCAGCAGGTGCCAAACAACCCGAGGCAATGGAGGCTATCGCAAAGATAGTGGGCTCAAATGCCATTCAGAATGGACGGGTCAAGCTAGTGATTCCACCATTAGTGGAGAGCGGTAATTTGGTGGTACTC
>CAIUOP010000075.1 GCA_903900805.1 uncultured beta proteobacterium
AGTAGCACTTGTGGTGCGAGGAGGGGGACTCGAACCCCCACACCATTTCTGGCGTCAGGACCTAAACCTGGTGCGTCTACCAATTTCGCCATCCTCGCGAATATCCGCAAACACTGCCAAGCTTAAACTTCACTCTAAAGACCGTAATTCTACAATGCTTGGGGTTTTAGAGGATCTTTAGGCCTTGTAGAGCAATGCTACGGCATGTACCGCAACGCCCTCGCCCCGCCCAAGGTGGCCCAAGGATTCATTAGTCTTAGCCTTTAGATTTACGTGGCTAGGGTTGACTAAGAGGTCAGCAGCGATATTTCTGACCATTTCCGGCAAAAAATCAGCTAATTTTGGCTTTTGACAAATGATGGTGGCATCCACATTGCCAATTTGAAAGCCAGCTGCCTGAACTTTTTGCAGGGCTGCCCGCAGCAAGATTCGGCTATCCATATCTTTAAATTGAGGATCGGTATCCGGAAATAATTGACCAATATCGTTTAATCCTGCAGCACCAAGCAAAGCATCGGTTAAGGCATGCAGCAAGGCATCGGCATCCGAATGGCCTAACAAACCTTTTTCATATGGAACATGTACGCCGCCAAGAATCAGTTTGCGATCAGCCACTAGAGCATGGATGTCATAACCTTGACCAATGCGGAACTGCGGAACATGAGCATTACTTTGTGTCATAAGTCTTCTTTACTTATCTATTGTTTGAATTCAACAGCAACTGCATCAAATCCCAATCAGCAGGATGAGTTACTTTGAAGTTTCGGGTTGCGCCTTCAATCAACAACGGTTTTACACCTATTAATTCCATAGCACTCGCCTCATCGGTCACATCAGCCTCTAATCGAATTGCGTCTTCTAAAGCGCTATGGAGTTTCTGAAGGCCGAACATTTGTGGTGTTTGGGCCTGCCACAAACGCTCACGCGGAATGGTTTTTTCTACGTGTGGCATGTTGCCAGCAATCACTGAATCAAAATCAGCCTGTTTTAACGTATCAGCCAAAGGAACGGCTAATAAACCACCAGAATCGGTATCTTGTACTGAGGTAATCAATTTTTCAATCAGCGCGGGTGTGATGCCCGGTCTTGCCGCATCATGAACTAGGATCCAATCATCAGGCGATATTCCTGACTTGAGTTGTGCTGCCAAAGTATTGCGGACAGTCTCTTGGCGTGTAGGGCCGCCAGTAGGTAAGAAATGAATAGGTTTGCTTCCCTTGGCAAGACTTTTGAGAATGGGTTGATCAATGAATCCTGGTGAAACGCCAATCCAAATAGAGTCAATGAGCGGGGATTTCATAAAGGCTTCGATTGCAAAAGAAAGCATCGGTCTACCAGCCAACTCTTGGAATTGTTTCGGCAAATCGCCGCCCAAGCGAGACCCAGCGCCCGCTGTTGGCAGGAGAGCATGGCATTTCTTGAGAAATTGATTTCCTGAGCCCATGCCTGATTCTATAATGAGCTCAGATGTCTGATGCATTAAATCTAGCACCCCCCATACCTGCTCCGCGGGCTGGGCAGCGCTTTACCTTTTCGGGGCTAGTAGGCTCGGCTGATGCAGCCCTGATAGCACAAACTGCCCTCCGCCACCGCAAGGATTTCTCAGTCATGGTGATATTTTGTGCCCAGGCACAAGAAGCCCAGAGACTATTGGAAGAAATTCCTGCTTTTGCCCCCCAGCTAAAAACCCGCCTATTACCAGATTGGGAAATTCTTCCTTATGATCATTTTTCACCCCACCAAGACTTGGTATCTGAACGATTAGCTACCCTTTACGAATTACTCAATGGCAGCTGCGACATTGTTTTAGTGCCAGTTACCACAGCGTTACAAAGATTAGGCCCACCTCATTTCTTGTCGGGCCACACCTTCTTCTTTAGGCAAGGTGACAAACTCAATGAGGCGGCACTCAGGTTACAACTTCAACAAGCTGGTTACGATCCGGTAAGTGCAGTCATGCGACCTGGTGAATACAGTATTCGTGGCGGCCTCATTGATCTATTTCCAATGGGATCAAGTCTGCCTTATCGCTTAGATTTATTTGGCGATGAAATCGAGCAAATCCGCTCCTTCGATCCGGATACCCAAAGAAGTCTTTATCCCGTAAAAGAAGTTCGTCTACTACCAGGCCATGAGTTCCCATTTAATGACGAGGCACGCACAGCTTTTAGAGGCCGATGGCGTGAGGTGTTTGAGGGTGACCCTACCCGTTGCTCTATTTATAAAGATGCCAATCTAGGTATCCCCAGCGCTGGTATTGAGTCTTATCTACCCATGTTCTTTGCTGAGCAATCTAGCGTATTTGATTACTTTCCTAGGTCAGGCGATCCAGTTTGGATCCTCAACACTGGTGATGTTGAAGATGCTATACGAGGTTTTTGGAAAGACACTCTCCCCCGCTATGAATTTCTAAAGCATGATCTTGATCGACCCATTCTTCCGCCGAAAGAATTATTCCTTGATGCAGATGAATTTTTCTCCTTTGCAAAGCCATATGCTCGATTAGTTCTAGAAAAAGAGAGTTCTGAAACTACTCAATTTCTCCAGGTACCAGATATTGCTGTGCATCGCAAAGATGCTGATCCAGTAAGCGGCTTACGTAGATTGCTTGCCAGCGAAAAAGTACGCATCCTAATCTGTAGTGATAGTGCTGGGCGCAAGGAGTCAATTCGACAATTATTTGAGGAAAGTAATTCGGTTGCGGGGCAAGACGGCAAGCCACTCTATCAACTAAAGCCAGAAAGCTTTGAAACCATTGCTGACTTTATTAAAAGTGATTCACGCTTTGGAATAAGCACGGCGCCCCTCTTTAATGGCTTCTCCTGGCCAGCCCAGAATCTCATCATTGTTACTGAAGCCGAATTATTTACCTCTACGGCAAGACAACGGCGTAAAGGGAAAGAGTCAGAGAGTGCTGATCCGGATATGCTCTTTAAGGATCTCTCGGAACTGAAGATTGGCGATCCTGTAGTACATGCTGAGCATGGCATTGGTCGTTATCAAGGTTTAGTCCTTCTGAATATAGCGCCCCCTAAGGAAATACCTATTTTTGAAGAATTTTTACATCTGCAATATGCAGGTGAAGCCACTTTGTATGTGCCAGTTCAACAATTACAAATGGTTACTCGCTATGCTGGCTCAGATCCGGACTCTGCACCACTACATCAACTTGGTTCTGGTCAATGGGATAAGGCTAAACGGAAAGCAGCCCAACAGATTAGAGATACAGCTGCTGAGCTCTTAGGCCTTTATGCTGCAAGAGCAATACGTAAAGGCCATGCCTTTGAGTTTTCTGCTCACGACTATGCAGCTTTCTCAGAGAGCTTTGGTTTTGAAGAGACTCCAGATCAAGCCAATGCTATTGCTGCAGTTATTGGTGATATGACTAGTGGGACGCCAATGGATCGTCTGGTTTGTGGGGATGTTGGCTTTGGTAAAACAGAGGTTGCACTGCGGGCAAGTTTTGTTGCCGTCATGGGCGGCAAGCAGGTGGCCATTCTGGCGCCTACAACTTTGCTAGCTGAGCAACATGTTGCCACTTGGAAGGATCGTTTTGCAGATTGGCCTGTGCGTATTGTTGAACTCTCACGTTTTAAAACCACCAAAGAAATTAATGCCGCATTAGAGGCAATTGCTAAGGGTGAGGCCGACATCATTATTGGCACTCATAAACTGCTGTCCAAAGAGACGCAGTTTGCTAACCTTGGCTTAGTGATTGTGGATGAGGAACACCGCTTTGGTGTCCGCCAAAAAGATGCGCTTAAAGCCCTGCGTGCTGAAGTCGATATTCTGACGCTGACTGCCACCCCAATCCCAAGAACATTGGGTATGGCAATGGAAGGCCTACGTGAGTTCTCTATCATTGCTACCGCTCCTCAGAAGCGCCTTGCCATTAAAACTTTTGTACGCCGCGAAGGTGATGGCGTTATTCGTGAAGCTGTTCTTCGAGAAATTAAACGTGGTGGCCAAGTCTACTTTTTGCACAATGAAGTAGAAACCATTCAGAATCGGAAACATGCATTACAAGAATTGATTCCTGAGGCCAGCATTAGCGTGGCTCACGGTCAAATGCATGAGCGTGAATTAGAGTCAGTCATGCGTGAATTCGTTACCCAGCGAACTAATATTCTGCTGTGTACGACAATTATTGAAACGGGTATTGACGTTCCAACAGCGAACACCATCATCATGCATCGTGCCGATAAATTTGGCCTAGCGCAGTTGCATCAACTCCGTGGCCGTGTGGGACGTTCCCATCACCAAGCCTATGCCTATCTGATGGTTCCCGATCCTGAGGCGCTCAGTAAACAAGCACAATTACGCCTTAACGCTATTCAAGCTATGGAAGAGCTAGGGTCTGGTTTCTATCTAGCCATGCATGACTTAGAGATTCGGGGCGCTGGTGAAGTCCTGGGCGATAAGCAGTCTGGCGAGATTCATGAAATTGGTTTTCAGCTCTATACCGAAATGCTTAATAGAGCTGTGAAGGCTTTGCGCAGTGGCAAAGAACCCGATTTACTCTCCCCTCTTCAAGCAACTACCGATGTCAATCTGGGTGTTCCTGCCCTTCTTCCATCTGATTACTGTCCTGATGTCCATGAGCGTCTCTCCTTATATAAACGCTTCGCCGGCACCAATGATTTTTCAGAGCTCATGGGTCTGCGTGAAGAGTTGGTAGATCGTTTTGGTGATCTACCAGATCAAGCCAAGTCCTTTTACGAAACCCATCGCCTACGTTTAGAAATGACGGGGTTTGGTATCAAAAAAATTGACGCAACACCCGCATCAATTCAAATTCAATTTATCCCTAATCCGCCCATTGACCCATTAAAAATTATTCAATTGATTCAAAGCTCAAAACATATCCAGCTCAACGGGCAAGATAAGCTTAAAGTGCTACCCCAGAAGGATCGGGAATTTGAGAAGCTAGAACAGCGTTTAGACGCTATTAGGCAGGTATTAAGGCGCCTGAACGAATCAGCAGTGCTCAGCACTGCAAAAGCCAATTAATCGTACCCATTATGATTAATGCTATGTCCAAGCTACACCTTATTGCCCTATCTAGAGAGCCAATCCCTGAACAGCTAGTCTTTGAGCTCAAAGACCACGCGCTCACATTTGGATTAGTGCTTCATACAGTTGGTGGCCAAATCTCGAATGGCTCTTATTATTTGGAACGCTGGGAATCTAGTCATCAAATAGATGCACCCCATAGAGAAAATCTACGCTCTATCGCAGCAAGATTGAATAGCGATCTCTGCTTCTTAAATGCCGATCTTCAGCCTACTGATATCAAAGTACTAGCCATGGATATGGACTCTACCTTAATCAATATTGAATGCATTGATGAGATAGCGGACTTCACAGGCAAGAAAGCAGCTGTTGCTCAAATTACTGAAGCAACCATGCGTGGTGAGATCAAAGACTTTCAAGAAAGCCTAAGGCGTCGCGTTGCCTTACTAGAGGGCGTATCAGCGGATGCGCTTGAAGCCGTCTATCGTGAGCGCTTGCGACCTAATCTTGGAGCGGCAGAGCTATTAGCCGGCGCTAATGAGCGCGGGCTATACACGCTGTTAGTTTCTGGTGGCTTTACCTTCTTCACGGAGAAACTTCGTCAGCAATTAGGGTTTAAGCAGGCTCAGGCAAATACCCTTGAAATCATTAACGGCAAGCTGACAGGTAAGGTAATTGGAGAGATTGTTGATAGTATTGCTAAGGCAGCTTACTTAGATGAAGCGTGCCACTCATTAGGCTGCACCAAAGCAAATGCCATCACGATTGGAGATGGCGCCAACGATCTCATCATGATGAATGGCTCTGGCATCAGCATTGCCTATAATGCGAAACCCATCGTCAAAGAAAAAGCCGACGCGGCTTTTGACCGAGTCGGCTTGGATGCAGCCCTACTGCTAATTTCTTAATAATTCGATTACATACGCTCGAAAATAGTCGCAATACCTTGGCCACCACCAATGCACATGGTCACCAAAGCGTATTTACCTTGAACGCGGTGCAACTCATGGATAGCCTTAGTGGCTATAGCAGCACCTGAGCAACCAATAGGGTGACCTAAAGCGATTGCGCCACCATTCACGTTGGTTTTGGCGGGATCTAAGCCTAAACCTTTAGTAACAGCTAATGCTTGCGCAGCAAATGCTTCATTGGACTCAATCACATCCATTTGATCTAACTTCAGACCAGCGCGCTCAAGAGCAAGCTTGGTTGCGGGGATGGGGCCTTCACCCATGATGTGGTTAGGCACACCAGCTACTGCGTAAGAAACTAAACGGGCGATCGGTTTATGACCAGCCTTCTTCGCTGTTTCTGCGTCTGCCAATACAAAGAATGCTGCGCCATCATTAATACCAGAGGCATTACCTGCAGTCACTGAACCGCCCTCTTTTTTGAACACAGCCTTCATCTTGCCCAGAGTTTCCATCGTGGTTTCTGGCTTGCAATGTTCGTCGGTATCAAACACGATATCGCCCTTACGGGACTTAATTGTGATGGGAACGATCTGTGACTTGAAGCGGCCCTCTTTAATTGCATGAGCAGCGCGACGATGAGATTCCACTGCGAGAGCATCTTGCTCTTCACGAGTCAGCTTCCACTTTTCAACGAGATTCTCAGCAGTAACACCCATGTGACCAACGCCAAATGGATCGGTTAATACAGCAACCATCAAATCAAGCATCTTGGTATCGCCCATGCGAGCGCCGCTGCGCATTACTGGTGAGCCATACATACCTCGTGACATGACTTCAACGCCACCGCCCACACCATAATCACAATCACCCAACATAATTTGCTGAGCAGTAGTCACAATTGCTTGTAAACCGGAGCTACATAAACGGTTCAATGCCATTGCCACAGATTCCATCGGTAAGCCAGCCTGAATAGCGGCTACACGAGCAACATATGCGTAACGACTATCGGTTGGAATCGTGTTACCAACTGTTACATAATTAATTAAGGCAGGATCAACGCCAGAGCGGGCAACCGCCTCTTTCATCACAATGCCACCGAGCTCAGAGGGCTCAAAGCTACTAAGAGAGCCATTAAAGGTGCCAATGGCGGAACGAACAGCACTTAGAACAACGACATCACGACTCATAACAATCCCCTTAGCTGAGCCCAAAAATAGGCTTAATTAATAATACAACCCTCATTTTTATTACATTCTTCAAGTTTCGGCTATTAGGTCATGCCCTTGGGAGCTAATGACCGTAGCGCGGATGATTTCCCCGGTGCGATAGCGTTTTGAAGGCTTGCTGGGTGGCAAAACCCTCACTAAACCATCAATTTCAGGGGCGTCACCAATAGTTCTGCCAATTCCACCCGATTCGTCGACTCGGTCAATTAAGACTTGCACTCTTTTGCCTATTTTTTTCGCAAGACGCTTAATCGAAATATCTTCTGCTTTTGCCATAAAACGTGCGCGACGCTCCTCACGAATGGCGTCAGGGACAGGATCTTCCAATTGATTTGCAGTAGCGCCTTCAACAGGAGAATAGGCAAAGCAACCAGCGCGATCAATTTGAGCTTCGTCTAAGAAATTGAGCAGGTACTCGAATTCTGCTTCTGTCTCTCCAGGAAAGCCTGCAATAAAAGTACTGCGTATCACTAGCCCAGGGCAGGCAGCGCGCCAAGCAAGGATGCGCTCTAAATTTTTCTCCCCGCTAGCAGGTCGCTTCATTCTTTTAAGAACATCGGGATGGGCATGCTGCAATGGGATGTCTAAGTAAGGCAGTACTCCATATCCATGTTCTGCAAACTCTGCCATCAAAGGCAAGATGTCATCTACGTGTGGATAGGGGTAAACATAATGCAGTCTTACCCAGGCTTGATGCTCACGAGCAATTTGATTTAATGCGTTTACCAAATCGAACATGCGGGTCTTCACGGGTTTGCCATCCCAAAAGCCAGTACGGTGTTGAATATCTACGCCGTATGCACTCGTATCTTGGGATACCACTAGTAACTCTTTAACGCCTGACTCAAACAAGCGTTTGGCTTCTATCAAAACTTCCCCGATGGGTCTGGATACTAAATCACCACGAAGACTGGGAATAATGCAGAAAGTACAACGGTGGTTACAGCCCTCAGAAATTTTTAAATAAGCATAGTGCTTTGGTGTAAGCTTGATACCTATCGGTGGAACTAAGTCTGTAAATGGATCATGTGGCTTTGGTAAGTGCAGATGTATTGCCTGCATTACCTCATCAGTAGCGTGAGGGCCTGTAACTGCTAAGACTTTAGGATGAATACTTTGAATGAGATCGCTACCATCGGTATTTTTTTTAGCTCCTAGGCAACCAGTGACGATCACTTTACCGTTTGCGGCGAGTGCTTCTCCAATAGCTGAAAGACTTTCTTCTACTGCTGAATCAATAAAGCCACAGGTATTGACAACAACTAAATCTGCGCCAGAGTAATCTTTAGAGGTCTCATATCCTTCGGCGCTAAGCTGCGTCAGGATGAGTTCAGAGTCAACAAGAGCCTTAGGACAGCCTAAGGATACAAAACCGATTTTTCCAGCCACAACTATTCTTTTTCAGATTTGGTGGGCTGTGGACTAAATGGGAAATTACCAAAAAGATTTTGTGAGCCCTGCAACTGCTCTTGCATTTTCACAAATAAATCTTTGCTCTGCTCCATGTAATTACCCATCAAACCTTGCATCAGGGGATTTTGGAGATTCATCATTTGCGACCATGCTTCGGGTGTACTGCCTGCATTGAGACCTTTTGTCTGATCACCTAATTTATTGTGGATATCTACAAAAGACTGCATGGTTTTTTCAAGGTAATTGCCCATCAAGCCTTGCATGGAATTGCCATAAAAGCGAATGATTTGCGAGAGCATTTGTGAAGAAAATACTGGAGCGCCACCAGCCTCTTCTTCAAGAATAATTTGCAGCAAAATATTGCGTGTGAGATCCTCATCAGTCTTGGCATCGATGACTTTAAAAACTTCATTTGCCATCACCAAGCCTTTTATGTCAGACAAAGTCACATAGGAGCTAGTTTGAGTATCGTAAAGACGACGATTTGGGTACTTCTTAATGAGTCGGTCTTCACCAGCTCGCTTTGTTCGGGTAGCCATTTTTTTCCTTGCTGAATACTGCAACGCAACATCAGCTTAGTTTATCTCTAGTTTGATGTAAAGGTAAATATGCTGCGTTGCATTCTAGTCAATGCAAAATAAATGCTGCACCGCAGTATTAGCCTGTGTGAATACCACCATTTAATGAGAAGTCAGCGCCAGTTGCATAGCCGCCATCAGCAGAAGCAATCCAACAGCAAATGGAAGCAATTTCATCAGGGGTTCCCAAACGTTTCACTGGAATGCCGGCAACGATCTTCTCGAGTACATCTTCACGGATAGCTTTAACCATATCAGTACCAATATAACCAGGAGAAACTGTGTTCACAGTAACGCCTTTAGTGGCTACTTCTTGCGCTAAGGCCATCGTAAAGCCATGCAAGCCCGCTTTAGCAGTCGAATAGTTCGCCTGACCAAATTGACCTTTTTGACCGTTTACAGAAGAAATATTGATGATGCGGCCCCAGTTGTTTTCAACCATGCCTTCAATAACTTGCTTTGTCACGTTGAACAATGAATTGAGGTTGGTATCAATCACAGCCTTCCATGCATCCGGTGTCATTTTGCGGAAAACGCTATCACGCGTAATGCCGGCATTATTCACTAGCACATCAACACGACCTACTTCAGCTTTTACTTTCTCGAAGGCGGCAACGGTACTATCCCAATCGGAAACATTGCCCTCGGAAGCAATAAAGTCATAGCCCAAAACTTTTTGCTCGCCGATCCAACGGTCTTTACGTGGAGAATTCGGGCCACAACCGGCAATCACTTTGAATCCATCTTTTGCTAAACGTTGGCAGATAGCGGTGCCAATGCCCCCCATACCACCAGTAACATATGCGACTTTTTGAGACATTGCATTCCCCTTTAAATAACTTCGTTAATTGTTGCGGTCTTATATTGCTTAAGCTGCTTTTTCTTTGACGTATACCCCAGGCGCAGCTTCCATTTTTTTGTATTTCGCATTACCAAATGAGGTGCTTGCAGGTTTTTGCTCACCACCAAATTGTTCAAGCCAGTTCGTGTAATTAGGCCACCAGCTACCGGTAATTTGTTTTGCATCATCAAGCCATTCATCAGCTGTAGCTGCAATCTTGTTATTTTCAAAGTAATAACGTTTGTTCTTTGCCGGTGGATTAATCACACCCGCAATATGCCCAGAGGCACCAAGCACAAAACGATTTTTACCTTTTAGGAGACGAGTTGACTCATAAGCCGAATGCCAGGGAACAATATGGTCTTCTTGAGATGCATATATATATGCAGGGCACTTAATTTTGCCCAGATCAATCTTCTCGCCACAAATGGTGAGCTTGCCAGGCTTAACTAGGTCATTCTGTAGATAGGTATGGCGCAAGTACCAGCAATACATATTGCCTGGCAAATTGGTCGAGTCACCATTCCAATACAACAAATCAAATGGTGGCGGAGAATTTCCCTTGAGGTAGTTTTCAACTACATAGTTCCACACTAAATCATTGGGGCGCAAAAAGGAAAAGGTATTGCCTAGGTCTAAGCCAGACATCATGCCGTACTTACCAGCTTTACTGCCAATCATTTTCTCCCGCATCTCCACCATGCCCTCATCGATGAAGACATCCAAAATACCGGTATTCGTGAAGTCTAATAAAGTCGTGAACAAGGTCAAGCTGGCTGCTGGATGCTCATTGCGGGCTGCCAGAACTGCTAGGGCTGAAGACGTTAAAGTGCCGCCAACGCAAAAGCCCAAGACATTAATTTGCTTGGTATTGCCAATCTCTTTGACAACCTCAATGGCTTTAATCACGCCCTTACCGACATAGTCATCCCAGCTAACTTCTGCCATAGAGGCATCTGGATTTTTCCAGGAGACCAAGAACACAGTATGCCCCTGGGAAACCATATGACGAACCACTGAGTTATTAGGCTGCAAGTCCAAGATGTAATACTTATTGATGCAAGGAGGCACCATTAGATAAGGACGCTCAAAGACTGTTTCTGTCAGTGGCGTGTATTGGATTAATTCAAATAGCTCATTGCGAAATACAACATGACCTTCTGTAGTAGCAATATTTTTACCAACTTCAAAAGCACTTTCGTCCGTCTGTGAAACTTTGCCCTTCTTCATGTCGCCCAGCAGATTCGCAATTCCTTTTTGAATTGATTGGCCTTGGGTGCTAATAATATTTTCCAGAACTTCTGGGTTAGTCGCGATGAAATTAGATGGCGAGAGTGCATCAATCATTTGCTCAGTCGTAAACAGGATTTTTTGCCTAGTCTTTTCGTCTGTATCTACCGCTTTGGCTAATGACATCAAATGTTTTGAATTGAGGAGATAGGTAGCGACAATCACCTTACTCCAAGAGGAGTGCCAAGCCTTACCAGCAAAGCGACGATCTTTAACTTCAATCGCTTCTGGATTGGTCGCAATATGAGCTAACTCTGCGAAGTATTCTTTTTGAATTTCCGCCAAACGCTCTGGCGGAATCATCGCCATATGGTGCGGCGCCAAAGATGGCGTTGCCCCGGTATTCATGCCTGCAAACATAGTAGTCTCTTCAATTAATTAGGAGTATTTTCGATCTATAAAGCTTATATAGTTATACGCAATAACCCTAGCCGTAGGGCTAAGCTAGTATTTACCCTCACAGAATGAGGCTTATTGAGAAATCCATATCAATGAGGCAAAGCGTCCAGTGACCCCATCACGCCGATAGGAAAAAAATCTCTCCCCGTCCGTAACGGTGCACAGATCTCCACCAAAGATGGCGTTCACGCCGACTTTTTTTAGTCTATCTCGCGCTAACTGATAAATATCAGCCAAATACTTTCCAGGCTTGTTGGCGATCGGTAAGAAGCATTTTTGCAGATCATGCAACCCGGTTTCCTGAAAACGCCCCACTACATCTTCGCCAACCTCAAAAGATTCTGGGCCAATAGCCGGACCCATCCAGGCAATTAAATCTTGAGCGCTAGATTGATTGGCAAGCATGAGGATTTCACTTACCGTGCTTTCAAGGATGCCATCACATAAACCTCGCCACCCGGCATGGGCAGCTCCAATAACTGTGCCATCAGCGTTAGAAAATAAAACTGGCAGACAGTCAGCGCTCATGATTACTAAGACTTCATCTGGAATATTAGTCACTGCGGCATCAGCCACAACAGGATTGCTAGCATGATGAGAGCGACTGTCCGGTGTGCTCACTTCAATACCGTGAGTTTGTTTTAGCCAAATGGGTTCTGTTGGAATCTGATTTCTAAGAGTTTGACGATTGGCTATCACCTGAGATGGCTGATCTCCAACGTGATCTCCCAGATTTAGACTGTCATAAGGTGAGCTACTAACACCACCCTGCCTTGTAGTTACAAGCGAATGAATAGTTGCTGGAGCAGGCCAATGAGGTTTGATAGCCATCATGACTGATGTTCATTCTTGATGGAAGCTAGCAAAGCTTCTTCTTTTGGTAAGTCTTCCTCACTCAGTCCTACTTGGGGTAATAAGTCCATTAAATCAGTGGGTGGTAAGCGAAACCAGGTCATCCATTCGTGGGATAGCGGGTGTTGCAGACTTAAGGCGAAAGCATGTAAAGCTTGGCGTTCAAACGGCAAAGACTTTGCCGCACCTGGAGTTTTTTTACGGTAAACAGGATCGCCTAAAAGAGGAAAACCAAGGGATTCAAGGTGAACGCGGATTTGGTGTGTTCGTCCAGTCTCAAGACGGCACTCGAGTAGAGCAAGGGGGGATTCGTTAAAGCTTCCCTTCGCAAGGCGTCGGAATAAAGTTGCCGCGGGCTTTCCTTGCGCATTACCAGTTGCCATGCGAAGTCGATCGCGCTGATCCCTGCCAACAGATGCTAGCACTTTGCCTTGGCTTGGCGTATCACCCCACACCCAAGCCAAATATCGACGGCCAACAGTTCGTTCTTGTAGTTGTCTTACTAAAGAGGTTTGCGCTTGAGCGGTTCGCGCCACTACCATTAATCCTGATGTGTCTTTATCTAGGCGATGAACAATCCCAGCCCGAGGTAAGGACTTGAGCTCCGGATAACGAAATAAGAGTCCGTTGAGTAAAGTGCCCGACCAATTTCCGGCGGCCGGATGAACTACCAACCCAGGCTGCTTATTAATCACGATGAGAGACTGGTCCTCGTAAACAACATCTAAGGGAATATCTTCAGGACTAAAGGCGAATTGTTCGGGCATTTCTTGCGGAAAGACCTTAATACTCTCCCCGCCACGTAATAAATAGCGGGCTTTGGTGACCTTTCCATCGACCATGACAGCTCCGGCCTCAACCCAGGCCTTGAGTCGATTGCGAGAATAATCCGGTAAAGACCCTGCCAATACCTTGTCGAGCCTCTCCCCAGCCATCTCTAAAGGGATATCTAGGGAGATGAAATCCTCTTCATCGATATAATCAAGAGGATTCGAATCAGGAGTTTGCGGCAATGCCACGCTTAGAGAGCCTTTCAGTAATGTCCGACGGAATATCAGACGCCAGTTTAAGGCTTGCTGGGAGCTCTGACCCACAAAAAATGTCCACTTTTTTAAATATCAAGCCAATAAGCTTAATTTTTATCATGTTGACAGCAGTCTTATTGCTGAGTGCTTGCGCAGGTGGGGATGGCCAAAAAGACGATACCGATATTTGGTCAGAGGCCAAGCTGTATTCAGAGGCAATCGACAAGTTGAACAGTGCTGACTTTGTTAAGTGCGGCAAATATTTTGAAAAACTAGAGGCACGCTTTCCATTTGGGCCATATTCACAGCAAGCACAGATGAATTCTGCTTATTGCTACTGGAAGGGCAATGAGCAAGCTCAAGCATTGGTTGCTATCGATCGCTTTATCAAACTCCATCAAGGCAGCGCTAATTTAGATTATGCCTATTACCTCAGGGGCCTTATCACCTTTAATGATGACTTAGGCTGGCTGGGTAAGTTTACTGGTCAAGATTTAAGTGAACGCGATCCACAGGCAGCTAAAGATGCTTTTGAATCTTTTAAAGTTGTTGCAGAGCGCTTCCCAGATAGCAAATACGCCCCTGATGCGTTAGATCGAATGCGGTACATTGTTAACTCCTTGGCTGAAGCAGATGTCATCGTGGCCCGTTTTTATTATCAGCGCGGCGCTTACCTAGCATCCGCTAATCGTGCGCAGCTCGTGATTAGAGACTATGACCGTGCTCCTGCTGTAGAAGAAGCCCTTTATATTCTGTATAAGTCCTATGAGAAATTGGGCATGGTTGAATTAAGCAACGATACCGCTCGTGTTTTTAAACTCAACTTTCCAGATAGTCCAATGCTTGAGACTGGACAGCGCGTTAAAAAAGAACGCAAGTGGTGGCAGTTCTGGATTAAACAATAATCTCTTAGACTCCTAATCGATCTTACGTGTTTATTTAATCACAACAGGCACGCGCGGAGCTACGGCACAAAGTAGCTCATAACCTATGGTGTCACTCAATTGCGCAACATCATCCACAGGCACTCTATCACCCCAAAGCTCAACCGCACTTCCAATTTTTGCATTGGGCACATTGCGCAGATCAACACTTAACATGTCCATGGATACGCGGCCAACGATTGGGCAAATTGTGCCGCCATCTTTACTACCATCACTGACCCAAACTGGAGTACCGTCTTGAGCCTGACGGGGGTATCCATCGGCATAACCACAAGCCACAATACCCACTCTCATTTTTTCAGGCGCTTCAAAGCGACCGCCATAGCCAACGCGATCACCTTTTTCTAAATGCTGGATATCAATGATTTCACTCTGCAGTTGCATGACTGCTTTTAAATGCGCGTTCTTAATGTCTGCATACAGCCCTGTGGGTGATGCGCCATAAAGCATGATTCCAGGTCTTACCCAATCGCCAAGGGCATTGCGATGCCACAAAATCGCTGCAGAATTAGCTAAGGATGTTGGAGCATCTAAACCCTCAATCGTGGTGTTAAATAATTCCATTTGACTTCCTACTGTAGGTAGTCGATCTACTTGATCCGCGTTTGCAAAATGCGTCATGTGATGCATTTTGTTTCCGGCAGCATGTAAACGATGGAATACAGTTCTATAGACCTCAGGTTTAAAACCTAAGCGATTCATGCCGGAATTCATTTTAAGAAAAACATTAAATGGCTTATGGGCCTTGTATTTTTCTAGCCACTCAACTTGAGCCTCGCAATGGATGACTAAATCACAAGATAGCTCCTCGGCTAGGGCCAATTCACTTTCATGGAATAACCCTTCTAATAGTAGGATTCGTCCTTGCCAACCTTGCTCCCTTAATCGCAGTGCATTTTGCATATTAAGGAGGGCAAAACCATCGGTAGAGGCCAAACCTTTTAGGGCTGCCTCAATAGAATGTCCATAAGCCCCGGACTTCACAACACACCAAATCTTGGATTCCGGCGCAAGCTCCCGAACTCTGTTTAAATTGTGTCGAAAGGCATCAGTGTGGATAGATGCCAAAATTGGCCTATTTATTAAGCCAATAGCTGAAGCGCCCATATTCACTCCTCCTTTCGTGTTTTAATGGATTCAATGACTAGATTGTACGAATGAACCGTAGTTTTTACACCATTATGGCGGCGCAATTTTTTTCGTCGCTTGCCGATAACGCTTTGCTGATCGCAGCAATTGCCCTTCTGGCCCAGCTCCAAGCTCCGGCCTGGATGACCCCTTTACTGAAATTGTTCTTCGTTTTGTCCTATGTAGTGCTAGCAGCCTTTGTGGGTGCCTTTGCTGACTCCCGCCCCAAGGGAAACGTCATGTTTATAACTAATACGATCAAATTTGTAGGTTGTGTAGTGATGCTGTTTGGAAGTCACCCATTATTGTCTTATGCAATCGTTGGCCTTGGGGCCGCCGCTTACTCCCCTGCCAAATACGGTATTTTGACTGAATTACTGCCTCCAGAAAAACTGGTGGCCGCCAATGGTTGGATTGAAGGTCTGACCGTCGGCTCAATCATTTTAGGCACTGTACTAGGTGGCGTCCTCATTAGCAGCACAGTATCTGGAAGTCTCTTGGCATTAGATGTGCCAAGTATGGATACTGGTATTGATACCCCCGCAGAGTCAGCCATTCTCATCATCATGATGATTTATATCGTAGCAGCGATGATTAATCTGAAGATTCCAGACACTGGAGCTCGCTATGTCTCCCAAAAAACCAACCCTATTGAGCTGATCAAAGATTTTTCTGTTTGCTTTAAAACTTTATGGAATGACCGCTTAGGACAAATCTCATTGGCAGTAACCACTTTATTTTGGGGTGCTGGTGCTACTTTGCAATTTATCGTGATTAAGTGGGCTCAAGTTTCTTTGCATATGAATTTATCCCAAGGCGCTATTCTGCAAGCCATCTCAGCCGTTGGTGTAGCTGGAGGCGCCGTCTGGGCTGCTTCACGTGTCCCGCTTCGCCATTCATTAAAAGTACTGCCTTATGGCATTACCATGGGCCTAGTGGTTTGTGTCATGGCCGTCTACAACTCTAATATGCTGCCGGACATAACCATCATGACTATTGGCAAGATGGAAATCAGTCTGAATTTATTGCCTGCCTATTTCTTACTCATTGTTGTGGGTTGGCTTGCAGGTTATTTTGTCGTGCCGATGAATGCGCTACTTCAGCACCGTGGTCACGTTCTGATGTCTGCTGGCCACTCTATTGCAGTTCAAAACTTTAATGAGAATATTTCAGTTTTAATGATGCTGGCAATCTATTCGCTATTGATATGGTTTGATGTGCCAATCCCTTACGTCATTATTGGTTTTGGATTAACCGTCAGCTGCATCATGTGGCTTGTAATCAAGCGTCACGCTAGAAACCAGGCTGAATATGACTCTATGCACTTGATCGGTGAGCATAAGCAGCATTAATTAGCGCTTAGCTGTAAATCAAATATTTTGTAGTACTGACTTTGCTAGCAAAAGATCCTGCCAGAGCAAGGCCTTATCCTTTGGCTTAGCAAGCAACTGAGCTAAATCAAATGAAGCAATCACCGGAATTTCTTCATTAGAGCCATTATTTAAAGCCAAAATAGTTTCACGTAATTGAGGTAATGAATCCTTCTCGCCGGTAATTTTTTGAGCAACAGAGCCGCCAAAGGCAAGCGCAACCACTGGCAAACCATCCTCTGGAACTTGAAGTTGATGTAAATCATCACCAGCATTCTTCCAAGACCACTCTTGCGGGCTTAAGCCTAGCAACCTAATAACGCTCTGAAAAAGAACCTGCGCATCACCCTGTGGCGCAGTTCCAAAGAACCACCAATGCCCTTGAGATATTTTTTCGGCTGCTGGCGAGGCTTCTATCGGGGTGTTGACTGTAGGCGGCGCTTGCACAGCATCCTTAGCGGCCCACTCGGTGATGCCCATTTCTTTTAAGAAGGCTGAATTTGTATTACTCATGTCTCTAGCTTAATCGATTTAGCCATCACTAGCGCATCCTCCCTGCTTCCTAATTGGGGATCGGCTGGATAGTAGTTTTTGCGTATACCAATCTGCTCGTATCCAAGCTTTTGGTACATGGTGACTGCAGCAATATTTGATGGCCTTACTTCCAGAATAATTCTAGGCATATTTTGCTGGGCGGCAACCCCTTCAATTGCAGCCATCATTCTGGAGGCCAATCCCAATTTACGCAACTTTGGCGATACCGTGATATTGAGTAAATGCAATTCGTCAACAGCAGGAAAAAGAATGCAATAAGCCCATAAGACTGCTGGATCTAAATATGATCCTTTGATAGATTGATCCACTTGCGGGCGGATGCAATATGCCCAGTGCCCTGCCGCCAAAGAATCCGAAAAGTTTCCTTTGGTCCAAGGGTGCAAATGCGATACCGCTTCTATTGCTAAAACAGCATCTAAATCTGCAGTTTGCATCGGCAGAAAAGAAAGTTCAGCAATACCCTCAGACATTACTTCAATGCCTCAAGACGCTCTTGCGTTGTTAGTGCTACCTTGTCTCGGACATATAGTGGCTCAAGCTCGCGGACATGGATTTGTCTACCTTCATTGAACCCTTGTATAGCGCAGTCTAAGATACCTAAAGCAGTTAAATGGATTTGCGCATCAAGTGCGTTAGATGCTAGCGTTGTATTAGCAAACAATCGATCGCCATAGACTTCTATGGCACTACCCGCTACAAATTGAACCTCGGTAAGATCTAATTGTTCAGGCTTTGATAAATGAATATTGCCAATACGTTTTGCTAAATCTTGTTGCCGTCCTGGAGATTCGTATTTAGCCCAGTAAATTTCATCCATACGCGCATCGATCGCAATCACAAAATGACTCGGCTTGGCATTTTTAAAATGAGTTGTTTTAATTAATTGCGCTGCAATGGCGTCGAGACTAGCAACTGGCAAGATCGGTAGGTCGCATGAGATAGCTAAGCCTTGAACTGCGGCTACACCGAGCCTAACGCCAGTAAACGCGCCTGGACCAATGCCAACAGCAATTGCATCAAGCTCGTTTAACCCTATGTTTGCTTCCTCCAGAAGTTTCTCTACCAAAGGTAAAAGTAGCTGGCTAGCGCCAGCCGATACCAACTCATGTCGGAGGATTGGTGATTTATCACCTAAAGATAAAGCCACCGAACACCAAGCTGTTGAGGTGTCGATGGCTAAGATGCGCGTCAATTTGAACTCTTTTTAGTTAGCTTGAAAAAGCAAATTATGAACCCAATCCTGCAATGACTTCGGGAGGAGCTTGTACAAGCTCAATTAAGACACCTTCTCCACTAATGGGGAACTCATCATTGCCTTTAGGATGTACAAATGTAATGTCAAATCCAGCCGCTCCTTTACGTATTCCACCGGGAGCAAAACGCAGGCCATTAGCAGATAACCACTCCACTGCCTTTGGTAGGTCATCAACCCATAAACCGATGTGATTTAAGGGGGTTTGATGGACTGCAGGCTTCTTTTCGATATCAAAGGGCTGCATGAGATCTAACTCAATCTCGTGGACCCCTTTACCAATCGCACAAATGTCCTCATCCACATTTTCACGTTCAGATACAAAAGTGCTTTTATATTCAAAGCCCAGCATATCAACCCACAACTTCTTGAGGCGATCTTTGCTTTCACCGCCAATAGCAATTTGCTGGATACCCAAAATTTTGAATGGCTTAGCTGACATCACCCCTCCTTATTCAAAGCGCATGATGAGCTGATCAACTGCTAAGCTATCACCCTCTTTAGCGCAAATCTCTGACACCACACCATCTTGCATTGCTGAAATCGTATTTTCCATTTTCATGGCTTCTATAGATGCCAGCTTTTGTCCAGCAGTTACAGTCTCGCCTGCCTTAACAGCTACTTTCGTCAATAATCCGGGCATCGGTGACATGACTAACTTGGACGTATCGGGGGGAAGTTTTACTGGCATACGGCGCTGGAGTTCAGCTCCTAAGGGGCTTAGCACCATGCATTCAAAATACACGCCATCCAGAATCAATATGTATCGTACGCCGCGGCGCTCAACTTGGGCAGTCACTTTATGGGTGCCATTAATAGTTGCATGGAGACAAATTTGTCCCGGACGCCAATTACTCACAATGTCATAGCGACTCACACCATCAGCTTCATCGATATAAACAGAATAGATGCCCTCTTTTAGCTCAACACGAATCGGCACTTCTATAGGGTCATTCATGGACCCTGATTTTTTACCTGTTACCACGACAAACTTCTTCGCAATAATCATTTCATGACCAGCCAACTGCCCATCAATCATTTTGATATGCTCTAAATAGCGATAACGCATAAATGCAGCCAATGCGGCTAAGCGCCTCGGATCAGCTGGTTGTACAGAGTCTTTTTTAAAGCCTTCTGGATACTCCTCAGCGATAAAACCGGTTGTGAAATCGCCGTTAACAAAACGGGGATGCTGCAATAAAGCGGCCTGGAAAGGAATATTGGAATGGATACCACGAATGACAAAGTCATTTAAGGCGGAACGCATTTTCTCAATCGCCTCTGCGCGATCTTTGCCATGAACGATCAACTTTGCAATCATGGAGTCGTAATACATTGGGATTTCGCCACCCTCGTATACACCAGTATCGACACGCACACCATTTACGGGCTCTGGTGGTCGGTACTTGACCAAGCGGCCAGTCGACGGTAAAAAATTTCGGAAGGGGTCATCCGCATTAATACGGCACTCCATTGACCAACCATCTAATTTCACATCTTCTTGTTTAAAAGTGAGCTTTTCTCCAGCCGCAACCCGAATCATTTGCTCAACTAGGTCAAGGCCGGTGATTGATTCCGTGACTGGATGCTCAACCTGCAAGCGTGTATTCATCTCAAGGAAGTAGAAAGACTTATCTTTACCAACTACGAATTCCACTGTGCCGGCAGATTGATAATTTACTGCTTTAGCCAAAGCAACTGCTTGCTTGCCCATGGCTTTGCGGGTTGCGGGATCGATAAAGGGAGAGGGCGCCTCTTCAATCACCTTCTGATGTCGACGCTGAATCGAGCAATCACGCTCATTTAAATACACTACGTTGCCATGGGAGTCACCTAAGACTTGAATCTCGATATGACGCGGCCCTTCAACAAACTTCTCAATGAAGATGCGATCATCGCCAAAGCTATTCATCGCTTCAGTCTTACAGGTAGCAAAGCCTTCAGCAGCTTCTTTGTCGTTGAATGCAACGCGTAGACCCTTACCACCACCACCAGCTGATGCTTTAATCATGACCGGGTAGCCAATACCTTGTGCAATCTTGACTGCTTCATCGGTAGTAGCAATCGCCTCATTGTGACCAGGGATCGTATTTACCTTAGCCTCTATTGCGAGCTTCTTAGAGGCAATTTTGTCACCCATGGCAGCAATGGATTGGTATTTAGGCCCAATAAAGACAATGCCCTCTTCTTCACAACGTTTAGCAAACTGTTCGTTTTCAGATAAAAAGCCATAGCCTGGATGGACTGCTTGCGCACCAGTATCTTTGCAAGCTTGAATGATCCGATCGATCACAAGATAAGATTCTCGTGATGGTGCAGGACCTATGCAAACGGCCTCATCCGCTAACTGCACATGGCGCGCTTCCTTGTCAGCCTCTGAGTAGACGGCAACCGTCTTAATGCCCATCTTCTTGGCAGTACTCATTACACGGCATGCAATTTCACCCCGGTTAGCAATTAAAATTTTCTTAAACATTTTCGTAGTCATGATTTATCGGCGCCTTACAGGGGAATATTGCCGTGTTTACGCGCAGGATTCTTCAAGTCTTTATCTTTCAACATTGCTAAGGAGCGTGCAATACGCTTGCGTGTTTCATGCGGCAAAATCACATCATCAATATAGCCACGACGTCCTGCCACAAATGGGTTTGCAAACTTAGCCTTATATTCAGCTTCACGGGCTGTAATTTTCTGTGGATCCGATTTTTCTTCGCGGAAGATAATCTCTACGGCACCTTTAGGGCCCATCACAGCAATTTCTGCAGATGGCCAAGCAAAGTTCACGTCGCCACGCAAATGCTTGGATGCCATCACGTCATAGGCACCGCCGTAGGCCTTACGGGTAATCAGTGTCACCTTAGGTACGGTGCAATCTGCGTAGGCGTAGAGTAATTTGGCACCATGTTTAATGATGCCGCCATACTCTTGAGCGGTCCCCGGCATAAAACCTGGAACATCTACCAAAGTCACTACCGGTATATTGAAGGCATCACAAAAACGGACGAAACGCGCTGCCTTAATGGAGGCCTTGATATCTAAGCAACCAGCCAATACCAAAGGCTGATTAGCAACGATGCCGATAGAGCGCCCTTCCATACGTGCAAAGCCAATCACGATATTTTTGGCATAGTCAGGCTGGAGTTCAAAGAATTCTCCATCGTCTGCGATCTTGCCAATCAACTCTTTCATATCATAAGGTTGATTTGGATTGGATGGCACTAATGTATCTAATGAAAAATCAGGCTCTTCAGTACGATTAGCGCCTTTAATCAGTGGTGGCTTTTCTCGATTCGAGAGGGGTAGATAGTTAAAGAACCGGCGCAACATCATAATGGCATCAACATCGTTATCAAATGCTAGATCGCAAACACCAGAAATGGTTGAATGCGTTACTGCGCCACCCAACTCTTCTGAGGTAACATCCTCATGCGTCACCGTCTTCACTACTTCTGGGCCAGTGACAAACATATAAGAACTATCTTTAACCATGAAGATGAAATCGGTTAGCGCTGGGGAATACACTGCGCCACCAGCCGATGGCCCCATGATCAAGGAAATCTGCGGGATCACACCCGAAGCGGTCACATTGCGCTGGAATATTTCTGCATAGCCGCCTAAGGAAGCCACGCCTTCTTGAATGCGTGCGCCGCCCGAGTCATTTAAACCAATCACAGGAGCGCCCACCTTGAGAGCCTGATCCATGATCTTACAAATCTTTTCAGCATGGGCTTCTGACAAAGAGCCGCCTAAAACAGTGAAGTCTTGGGAGAATACAAATACGAGCCGACCATTGATCATGCCGTAACCAGTGACCACACCATCACCGGGGACCGTTTGATCTGCCATTCCAAAATCATGACAACGGTGCTCAACAAACATGTCCCACTCTTCGAAGGTTCCAGCATCTAGCAGGAGCTCAATACGCTCACGGGCAGTGAGCTTACCCTTCGCATGCTGAGCGGCAATACGCTTTTGCCCACCACCTAATCGGGCTAACTCGCGCTTGGCTTCCAGCTGTTGAATGATTTCCTTCATCTCCTGCTCCTTAGAAAAATTCATGCCCCATGGACTCCAGTAAGCGTCTTGCCGCCACTGAAGCTGCCATAGTTCCTTGGTTTACCTGTGCAATTAAGATTGGTAAGAGCTCTTGAACCGCTGCATTGTTACGAAACGCAGTCTTGAGGCCTGTATCAATCCGATCCCACATCCATGCACCTGCTTGTTGCTTGCGGCGGCTTTCAAATTTACCGTTGGCTCTTTGCAGCTTTTCAAAATGAGTCACTTTTTCCCAGAGCTCAGGCACTCCTCTACCTTCAAGTGCACTTAAGGTCATTACTGTGGGATGCCATAACTCTTGATCATGCGAAGCATGATCTGGATTTCCCTGAAAACCGAGCAAACGCAAAGAACTCGTAATGAATAATTGCGCACGCATCGCTGCATCTGGATCAATATCTACTTTGTTGATGGCAATCAGATCAGCGATTTCCATCACCCCTTTTTTAATAGCCTGTAGATCATCCCCGGCATTAGGTAGCTGCATAAGCAAAAACATATCTGTCATGCCAGCAACCGCGATTTCGCTTTGGCCAACGCCTACCGTCTCAACGATGATGACATCAAAGCCCGCAGCCTCTGCGACTAGCATAGCTTCGCGGGTTTTCTCTGCAACGCCACCGAGCGTTCCCGAGGAAGGGCTTGGTCTAATAAAAGCATCTTCTAATACCGAGAGACGCTCCATACGAGTTTTATCGCCCAGAATGGATCCACCAGACAAACTGGAGGATGGATCAATCGCCAACACGGCAACCCGATGCCCTTTTTTAATTAGGTAAAGCCCAAGGGCTTCGATGAGAGTCGACTTACCAACACCCGGAACTCCGGAGATTCCTAAACGAAATGAATTGCCAGTCTTTGGTAGCAGCATATTGAGCACTTCATCCGCACGCTTACGGTGATCCAAGCGCGTAGATTCAAGCAAAGTAATAATCTTTGCTAAAGCGCGTCGCTGCTTAAGCGATGGTGCGCCAGTGAGATCGCTCACTAAGATCTGATCAGCGGCTTCAAGCATGCAATGGCATCCGAGTTAGGCAGGTTTAATTGATTTACGTATTTGCTCAAGCACATCCTTGGCCGAAGCAGGGATAGGTGTACCTGGGCCATAAATGCCCTTTACACCTGCTTCGTAGAGAAACTCATAGTCCTGTCTTGGAATCACGCCACCCACAAACACGATGATGTCATCAGATCCTTGTTTTTTGAGTTCCGCAATGATGGCAGGGACAAGTGTCTTATGACCTGCAGCTAAGGTCGAGACACCTAATGCATGAACGTCATTCTCAATAGCTTGGCGAGCACACTCTTCAGGAGTTTGGAATAAGGGCCCGATATCAACGTCAAAGCCTAAGTCTGCATAGGCAGTAGCAACTACTTTGGCGCCACGATCATGTCCATCTTGACCAAGCTTAGCAATCATCACACGCGGGCGACGACCAAAATCTTTAGCAAAGTCAGCGATTTCTACTTTAAGTTTTTCCCAGCCCTCGGCTGAATCATAGGCAGCTGCATACACTCCGGTCACCTTTTGAGTATCGGCGCGATGGCGCCCGTAAATTTTTTCCAATGCGTCTGACACTTCACCAACAGTTGCACGTAAACGAATGGCATTGATAGCCAATTCCAATAAGTTCCCTGTGTTGTCATGCGCGGCTTTTGTTAATGCCTCTAATGCAGCTTCTACTTTTTTACTGTCTCGCTTTGCTCTAATTTCTTTTAAGAGCGCAACTTGACCTTCACGAACACGATCGTTATCAATCATTAAGACATCAACGAGATCCTCTTTATCGAGTTTGTACTTGTTGACGCCAACAATGACGTCAGTACCAGAGTCAATCTTGGCCTGTTTCTCAGCAGCTGAGGCCTCAATCTTCAATTTAGCCCAACCACTTTCAACGGCCTTAGTCATGCCACCCATGGCATCAACTTCTTGAATAATTTCCCAAGCCTTATCTGCCATCTCTTGCGTGAGGTTCTCCATCATGTAAGAACCGGCCCAAGGGTCAATCACGCTAGTAATATGCGTTTCCTCCTGAAGAATTAACTGAGTATTTCTGGCAATGCGGCTTGAAAACTCGGATGGTAATGCAATCGCCTCATCAAATGAGTTGGTATGCAAGGATTGTGTCCCACCAAATACAGCAGCCATTGCTTCCACCGTAGTTCTTACTACGTTGTTATAGGGATCTTGCTCAGTCAATGACCAGCCTGATGTTTGGCAATGGGTACGCAGCATCAAAGACTTTGGATTCTTTGGCTCAAAAGACTTCATAATGCGCCACCACAATAATCTGGCGGCACGTAATTTAGCGACTTCTAAGTAGAAGTTCATACCAATAGCGAAAAAGAATGACAAGCGACCTGCAAAGCCATCAATATCTAATCCTTTGGCAAGTGCTGTTTTGACATACTCTTTACCATCTGCCAATGTAAAAGCGAGTTCTAAAACTTGATTGGCACCAGCTTCTTGCATGTGGTAACCCGAAATTGAAATCGAGTTAAATTTGGGCATGTGCTTGGCGGTGTATTCAATGATGTCGCCAATAATGCGCATCGAAGGCTCTGGTGGGTAGATATAGGTATTTCGTACCATGAACTCTTTCAGAATGTCGTTCTGAATCGTTCCAGATAACTGCTCTTGCTTCACACCTTGCTCTTCACCAGCAACGATGTAGCCAGCTAGTACTGGTAATACAGCGCCATTCATGGTCATCGAAACGGAAACTTTGTCTAATGGAATCCCATCAAACAAGATCTTCATATCTTCTACAGAATCAATTGCAACACCCGCTTTACCAACGTCGCCCGTAACGCGTGGATGATCTGAGTCATAGCCGCGGTGGGTCGCCAAGTCAAATGCTACGGATACACCTTGACCACCAGCATCCAATGCTTTTCGATAAAACGTATTGGATTCTTGCGCAGTAGAAAAACCAGCGTATTGTCTAAGCGTCCATGGGCGAACTGAATACATCGTTGCTTGAGGACCACGTATATACGGCTCGAATCCTGGCAAGGTATTGGTGTAATTTAAGTCTTGTGTATCTGCAGCTGTATAAAGCGCCTTAATGTGAATACCATCTGGCGTATTCCAACCCAGTTTCTCTGGGTCGCCATTTGGCGCTGATTTCTGCGCAGATTTTTTCCAAGCATCCAGATTGGCATCTGGAACTGCTGGCCATGTATTTGCTGCTGACCGTTTCTTTTCTGAACTCACAAAGCACTCCTAGTCAATTTTGCTGCATTGCATCTAATTTTCTATATTCTGCTTGACTATTTCAAATTTGTCTAGTTATCATGTATACATAATTATGAATACGAAATTGAACAATAGGCCTTTATATGAGGACGTAGCTGACAGGCTGCGGGAGCAAATATTTTGCAAGCAATTAGCCCCAGGAAGCTGGTTAGATGAGCAATCTCTAGCGGCTCAGTTTGGTATTAGCCGAACACCGATGCGGGAAGCCATTAAGGCTTTAGCCTCTGAGGGCTTAGTAACCATCAAGATGCGTCGTGGGGCCTATGTTACAGAGGTCAATCGTGCTGATTTAGAGCAAATTTATACTGTGTTATCTCTACTTGAAAGCAAGGCAGCCAGAGAATCTGCTCTTAAAGCTACTGAAGAAGAGCTTAATCTCTTAGATCACCTCCATCATCGACTGGAAACTGCGGCAGCAGACCGTAATATTGAACAATTCTTTGAAATCAACGGTAAATTCCATGAGCTGATCCAAGATATTGCAGGCAATCGATGGATGAATGGCGTTATTACCGATTTAAGGAAAGTGCTCAAATTGCACCGTAAAGACTCTTTAACAAGCACTGGAAGGCTCCAAAGCTCTCTTCTTGAGCATCGTGAGATTCTCAAAGCCATCCTAAAGCGGGATGAATTAGCTGCTGAGGCAGCCATGCTTAAGCACTTTACCCGCAGCTTAGAAGCAATTAGATAAAACTAAATATCTATAAATAACAATGGCTTAGAAGACTATTCTAAGCCATTACTTTATCCAATACTCTGGGGGAATTATCTCTTGACTACAAAGTTTCCGGGCAAAGAAGCAAGGTACGCGGCAATATCTTGCATATCTGCATCGGAGTAGCCCTGTACTAGCGCGCCCATAATGGCATTATTACGACCATATTGCGGGTTGCCACCCCCTACTTTGTAGGCTTTCAAGGCATAGTAAAGATAATCAGCATATTGGCCAGCGAGTTTTGGATAAATTGGCAAGATTGCCTCTTTGTATCCAGGACCATGGCAAGAAGCACAATTGCCTTTCTCTACAAGTGCTTTGCCTTTATCAGCATTAGCAGCATTGGCTACATTCACTAGGCCAATACTAGAAAGCAAAACTACGGTAATTAGTGCAAATTTCATAAACGTGCCTCTATCACTTCAAGGGGTTGTTAGGTGAGCTGGCTGTTTGCGCAGCATAGTATTCGCCAAGGTCAGCCATGTCCTGATCAGAAAGACTGCCAGCAATGGCGCGCATTGTAGGGTGCTTTCTATCGCCTTTTTTATAGGCAGCTAATGCACTCGCAATATAGGCTGCATTTTGGCCGCCTATCATGGGGACTTTATAAACCAAGGGATAGTCAGCGCGGTAATCAGGAATGGAGTGACAGCCAACACAAAGCCAAACCTTGGCATTTGCAGCTGCAGCGTTTCCCTTTATCTCATTAGCCTGGGCAGCAAAACCAGTCAGTGCTAAACCAGCAGCAAGTAGGAATTGAGGAAGAATTGTTATTTTTTTCATAGGAATCAGTATTTATGAGCTTGATTTAAATCAACCTGCAAGATTATAGCGGACAGACGCTCCTTTTCAGCATTTTTGGGGCATTTGAGCGCTCAAAATGGTCAGAAATACTGAAAGATTCTCGCCCTTTACCTATACTAGAAAGCCTAACTAACTAAGAGATTTTCGGGCAATCAAGATGAGTAAATCCGGCGACCAATCCAAAACCCGCTTTGACGGAAGCGCTAGCTATGTTGCTACCGAGGATCTGAAATTGGCAGTAAATGCCGCAATGGCATTGCAGCGCCCACTGTTAATTAAAGGCGAGCCTGGCACAGGAAAAACAATGCTTGCAGAAGAAGTTGCTGCAGCACTCAATATGCCTCTCTTGCAGTGGCATATCAAATCTACTACCAAAGCCCAACAAGGCTTATATGAATATGACGCTGTGAGTCGCCTGCGTGATTCTCAGTTGGGCGACGAGAAGGTCAACGACATCCGTAACTACATTATCAAAGGTGTTTTATGGCAAGCCTTTGAGGCAGATGAACCTACCGTTCTTCTCATTGATGAAATTGATAAGGCTGATATTGAGTTCCCCAACGATTTATTACGTGAAATCGATCGGATGGAATTTTATGTCTATGAAACACGCGAACTCATTAAAGCAAAACACAGGCCTTTGGTAATCATTACATCCAATAATGAAAAGGAACTTCCTGATGCGTTTTTACGCCGCTGCTTTTTTCACTACATTGCATTCCCTGACGCTGATACGATGCAGCGCATTGTGGATGTCCATCACCCCAAGATCAAACAAGATCTGCTGGATGCAGCCCTCAAGGCCTTCTATCAAATACGCTCTCTGCCTGGCCTAAAGAAAAAACCGTCTACTTCTGAATTAATAGATTGGCTCAAGCTCTTACTGGCCGAGGATATTTCCCCTGAAGCACTGCATAGCCAAGATGAAAAAATAGTAGTACCGCCTTTGCATGGCGCATTACTGAAAAATGAACAAGACGTTCATCTTTTTGAGCGCCTGGTGATGATGAATCGTAATCATCGCTAGTCAATAAAACTCTAGTATGTTGATTCAATTCTTCTTGCAACTGAAAGAGGCTAAAGTGCCAGTTTCAGTAAGAGAATTTTTAACTCTTTTGGAAGCGCTCAAGACTGGCGTTATCAATCCTTCTATTAATGAGTTTTATCAACTTTCCAGAATGACTCTAGTGAAAGATGAGCAGCATTTTGACCGCTTTGATCAGGTCTTTGGTTCTTATTTCTCAGGGGTGGAGCAAATCATTGCAATGTCACCTGATATTCCACTAGCTTGGCTAGAGCAGAAATTACAACGCGTACTCACCGCTGAAGAAAAAGCAGCCCTCCAAAAATTAGGCGGTCCAGAAGCCTTAAAAAAACGCCTTGAGGAACTATTAAAAGAGCAAAAGGAGTGGCACGGTGGCGGTAAGAAGTGGGTTGGTGCTGGCGGATCTTCACCCTTTGGGCATAGCGGCTACCACCCCGAAGGTATCCGTATTGGTGGCGAAAGCGCTGGGAATCGTACCGCTATCAAAGTCTGGGAAGCGCGAGAGTTTAAAGACTATGACAGTGATTTAGCACTAGGTACTCGCAATATTAAGGTGGCATTGCGCCGCTTACGTCGCTTTGCTCGCGAAGGATCAAACCTGGAGCTAGATCTAGATAAAACAATTCACTCTACTGCAGCTAATGCAGGCATGTTAGATATTCAAATGCGGCCTGAGCGCCATAATAATGTCAAAGTATTGCTCTTAATGGATGTTGGTGGCTCTATGGATGACCACATTTTGCGCATTGGAGAATTATTTTCTGCAGCAAAAGCAGAATTTAAGCATTTAGAGCACTACTATTTTCATAATTGTGTTTATGACAACCTTTGGCAAAGTAATCGGCGCAGGCGAGATCAAGTGACTCCCACGCAAGACATAATTAATAAATATGGGCCTGACTATAAGCTCATTTTTGTTGGTGATGCCACTATGTCGCCTTATGAAATCTATAGCCCTAACGGCTCGGTTGAGCACAATAATCAAGAGCCTGGTGCCGTTTGGATCAATCGCCTCTTGGACCATTTTCCCCATTTTGCCTGGCTCAATCCTGAGCCTGAATCTATTTGGCAATATCGTCAATCGATTGACATCATGAGAGGCTTACTAAAGGATCATATGTACCCAGTAACGATGAATGGTCTAGAAAGTGCGATGCGTCAACTTTCCAAGTAAGATTGTTTTACCAAGCAAAATTCATCTACTTAACGACAGATATATGCCATGAACACCAATATTAGCGCCCGTCTTAAAGCTTTAGGTATCGACTTACCGCCACCTGGTCCGCCAGCTGCCGCCTATGTGATGGCTGCAAGCACTGGCAATATGGTTTTTCTTTCTGGCCATATTGCTAAAAGAGATGGTAAGCCTTGGATAGGAAAGCTCGGTCAAGATATGGATACCGAGACAGGAAAAGCAGCCGCAAGAGCTATTGGCATTGATCTCATTGCTACATTACAAAATCATGTAGGCTCGTTAGATAAAGTCAAGCGCATTGTCAAAGTGATGGGCTTAGTTAACTCTACCGCTCAATATACCGATCAACATTTAGTAATTAATGGCTGCTCAGAGTTACTGGTCGAAGTATTTGGGGATGCAGGCAAACATGCACGTAGCGCATTTGGTGTAGCACAAATTCCCTTAGGTGCTTGCGTTGAAATTGAATTAATTGCTGAGATCTAAAAGCGTGTTAAGTCAAATTGAGAGAGCTCAGACTCTGTATCAACATCTGCGATGTAAGCTTCATTATCAGTAACAAAAATCTGCACTAGCTCTGGATGCTGATCCATAAAGGGTCTACACACCATTTTCGGGGTTGCCAAAATATTAGCGATGACTTTGCCTGAAAATGCTACCGGGTTGCCACGTTGTTGCCCTACCATTGGCAATACAACTTCTGTTTTCTGATCACGCCGCTTAAATTCTTGAAGTAATGCATCAATCTCAATAGCGCCCACTAGCGGTTGATCGCATAGCGCAATCAACAAAACCTCGTAATCGCTCTTTAAGGTTTCAAGCCCCAAACGCACTGAAGATGCTTGCCCTAGTTCTGGCTGTGGATTGCGAATATATTCAATTGGCAAGTCGAGATCTGCTTTGAGCTTGGCCAACTTAGACTCGATCACATCAGCATAAAAACCAGTGACCACCAAGAATTCTATGGGTGAAAATGCTTTGATTGCATAACTGAAATGGCTTAATAGGCTTTGACCATCCTTTTGTAATAGGGCTTTGGGCGTTGATCCCAAACGACTGCCCTCACCTGCAGCTAGCAACAGAACTGCTAAGCGGAGATTAGTGGTGCCTGATTGCTTACCTAAAGATGTCATTAGAGTGATAATAAATAGGAATCTAGAAAAATAAACAATAAAGATAAATCACAGCATGAATAGCACCGATTTAAGCGTTCTTCGCTCTGCCGTCAGTTGGCTTCAAGCCGGCCACTCCGTGGCCATTGCTACAGTCGTGCAAACTTGGGGGTCCGCCCCAAGACCTATTGGCTCTTGGCTTGCAATTCGGGAGGATGGTCAAGTAGCTGGTTCTGTTTCTGGTGGTTGCGTTGAGGATGACTTAATTCGCCGGGTGCAAACAGAAATTCTGACTAGAGCTACCCCTGAAATGGTGATTTACGGAGTCAGTCAGCAAGAAGCGGCACGCTTTGGATTGCCTTGCGGTGGGACCTTAAGACTGTTGGTTGAGCCAAAGCCTGAGCTGGTAGTTCTGGAGAAGTTACTTACACAAATTGCTGCCCATCAAATTACCCGGCGTACAGTCAATTTAAGTTCAGGCCAATCCACCTTAAGTGCTGGGTCTCGTAATGACCAATTTATTTGCAACGATCAAGAGATGCAAACTACTTACGGGCCGCGTTGGCGTATGGTCATTATTGGCGCTGGTCAACTATCGCTGTACACAGCAGATTTTGCAATAGCATCTGACTTTGAAGTGATTGTGATTGATCCGCGTGAGGAATATGCAGAAGGCTTAAATCGTGAAGATTTGATCTTCATTAAAGGCATGCCAGATGATGTCTTGCTTGAAATTGGGGTTGATCAGCATACTGCTGTTGTAGCCCTAACGCATGACCCTAAGCTAGATGATATGGCGCTGATGGAGGCCTTGAAGTCACCCGCTTTTTATGTGGGTGCATTAGGTAGCAGAAAGAACACTCAAAAACGCAAAGAGCGCCTCTTAGAGTTCGATCTTAATCAAGCGCAAGTTGATCGGCTCCATGGCCCAGTGGGCCTTTATATCGGAGCGCTAACCCCACCAGAGATTGCAGTATCGATTCTGGCGGAGGTTATTGCCGTGAAATATAGCGTCAGTATTCCAAAGAAAAACTAGTGAATTAATTCGCTTTAAGCTTACCGTCTTTCAAGCGTGGCTCAACAAAGTGACCTTTGCGCGCACGATTACCAGCAAATGATTTAAGCGTCTTTGCATCTAGATTGAGCTCTGTTGGTTTACCAGCACGACCAGCGCCAGAATAAGATGCACCGTCTGGACCCACAGCAATTGCTGACGCTAAGAACTCTTTATCATCTAAGCCCATCAGAATGACGCCTCTGCCACCTGTTGGTAAGCGCTTTAGATCCCCCAACGGGAATACCAGTAATTTAGAAGCTTGTGACAAGCAGGCCACTTGTTTCATACCAGCATGAACCTTTACTGCACCTAATGGTGCATCGCCGGTCATTTTGGCATCAATACTGACAAACGATTTACCTGCTTTGTTTCGGGTACTCATATCGGCTACATTTGCCAAAAAGCCATACCCTGCTTTAGTAGAAAGTAAGACTAAGTCATCTGGCTGGCCAGCGTAATAAGCCACCATTTGTGAGCCAGGGGCCAAGTTCACAAAGCTGGTTAATGGCGAACCATCACCACGTGCACCTGGTAATTCGCTAATGGGCACTGTATAGACTCTGCCATCACTGCCAAAACCTTGCATTACATCGACCGTGCGAACCTCAAAGGTGTCATACATGGCATCGCCTGCTTTGAAGCCAAATTGGGTGGAATCATGCTCATGTCCTTGACGCACGCGCACCCAACCTTTTTGAGAAACAATCACTGTCACTGGTTCATCAATGACCTTAGTTTCTGCAATAGCCCGTTTGTCTTCCTGAATTAAGGTGCGACGATCATCACCAAAATCTTTCAGGTCAGATTCAATTTCCTTGATGATGCGTTTACGCAGTACTGAATCGCTTTGTAGCAAACCGTCTAAATCATCTCGCTCCGCTTTAAGCTCTTTGAGTTCTTGTTCAATCTTGATGCCCTCAAGACGGGCCAACTGGCGCAAACGAATATCCAAAATGTCTTCAGCTTGACGATCAGATAATTTGAACTCTTTGATGAGGTCGACTTTAGGCTCATCACTATTGCGAATAATCTTAATGACCTTATCAATATTGAGAAGAACGGTTAATCGTCCTTCCAATATATGCATACGATCTTTGACTTTGCCTAAGCGGTATTGTGTGCGGCGGGTTACGGTAGCGACCCTAAACTCAACCCATTCGGTCAGAATCTCTTTGAGGCCTTTTTGGCGTGGACGACCATCATTCCCAATCATCACCAAGTTCATTGGCGCATTCGATTCGAGTGAGGTATGCGCCAATAAAAGATTGGCAAACTCATTCACATCAATATTTTTACTCTTCGGCTCAAAGACCAAACGTACTGCGGCGTCTTTACTAGATTCATCACGAACACCATCTAATACATTTAAAATGGTGGACTTCAGATTGTTTTGCTCAGGAGTAAGCGTCTTTTTACCGACTCTCACTTTTGGATTGGTAATCTCTTCAATCTCTTGCAGTACGCGCTGAGATGAAGTTGCTGGTGGCAATTCATTGACAACAATTTGCCATTGGCCACGGGCCAATTCTTCAACCGACCAGCGGGCACGTACCTTAATGCTGCCCCGGCCAGTTTCATAAATCTGGGCGATCTCCGCAGTAGAGGAAATGATTTGACCGCCGCCTGGATAGTCAGGGCCAGGCATGATTCCCAGTAAATCAGAGGTTGATAGCTTGGGAGACTTCATCAGGGCAATGGCAGCACTAGCAACTTCACGCAAATTATGGGAAGGAATCTCTGTTGCCATACCAACGGCAATACCAGATGCACCATTTAAAAGAACAAATGGCAAACGTGCTGGCAATACCTTAGGCTCCTGAAATGAGCCATCATAGTTAGGCGCGAAATCAACTGTTCCTTCATCAATTTCACTTAATAACAAACCTGCAATCTTCGTTAAACGCGCTTCGGTATAACGCATCGCAGCTGCACCATCACCATCACGTGAGCCAAAGTTGCCTTGACCATCAATTAAGGGATAACGCAATGAGAAGCTTTGTGCCAAGCGAACTAAAGCGTCATAAGCAGATTGATCGCCATGGGGATGGAACTTACCAAGCACATCACCCACAACTCGGGCGCTCTTTACTGGCTTGGCATCAGCACGCAGACCCATTTCGCTCATGGAGAACAAAATGCGCCGTTGTACTGGCTTCTGACCGTCAGATACTTCTGGTAAAGCGCGTCCTTTAACTACGCTAATCGCGTAATCGAGATAAGCACGCTCTGCATAAACTGCTAAGGTCAAACTGTCCTTGTTGTCTTCATTCAGATCCATGGTCTTTGGATCATGAGGATCATTTGGTCCCTTGGGTCCTTTGGCGGACGACCTTACTTTAGGGGTCTCTTCAAGCTCAACTTGATCGGAAAATAAATCAGCCTGTTGTGTGGCTGGTTTTTTACCTGGAGTTTTTTTTGTTGCCATTAAATGTCTGCCTCAACTTCATTGCCACGCTCTTCTAGCCAATCACGTCTTGCACCAGATTCAGATTTACCCATCAGCATATCCATAGTTTTGAAGGTTTCATCTTCGGTCCAAGAGCCTAAGGTCACTGGTAATAAGCGTCTTGTGTCTGGATTTAGCGTGGTATCCCATAACTGCTCCGCACTCATCTCTCCTAAGCCTTTAAAGCGAGAGATTTGCCAAGCAGATTCTTTCACGCCATCTTTGCGTAATTTATCTTCAATCGCTTGCAGCTCACTGGCATCGAGCGCATAAATTTTTTGGGCTGGTTTTTTACCACGCGCTGGAGCATCTACCCTAAAGAGCGGCGGCCTAGAAATATATATATGACCTAGATCAATCAACTTAGGAAAATGCTTATAGAACAGGGTTAACAGGAGCACCTGAATATGCGCTCCATCAACGTCAGCATCAGACAAAATACAAACCTTGCCGTATCGTAAGTTAGATAGATCGGGGTCATCATTCAGACCATGCGGATCTACGCCAATTGCGACCGCAATATCGTGGACTTCATTATTCGCAAATAAACGATCTCGCTCTGCTTCCCAAGTATTGAGGACCTTACCGCGCAGGGGCAGGATGGCTTGGTATTCTTTATTGCGCCCCATTTTGGCTGAGCCGCCAGCTGAATCACCCTCAACCAGAAAGATTTCATTCATGGAAATGTCTTGGCTCTCGCAGTCGGTGAGCTTTCCAGGCAGAACAGCAACGCCAGAAGATTTTTTCTTCTCAACCTTCTGACCAGCCCTGGTTCTCGCCTGAGCTTGCTTAATCACCAAATCAGCCAGTTTGCGACCGTAATCGACATGCTGGTTGAGCCAAAGTTCTAAGGCAGACTTTGCATAGCCCGATACCAATCTGACAGCATCGCGAGAATTTAAGCGTTCTTTAATTTGACCTTGAAATTGTGGGTCCAATACTTTGGCGGACAAAATAAAAGAAGCTCGTGCAAATACGTCTTCGGGCATGAGCTTGACACCTTTCGGTTGCAGCGCATGCATTTCAATAAAGCCTTTGACGGCATTAAAAAGACCTTCACGCAAACCACTCTCATGTGTGCCACCAGCAGGTGTTGGAATCAGATTCACATAGCTCTCGCGCACAGGTGCACCATCTTCAGTCCAACTCACAACCCAGGCAGCGCCCTCGCCTTCGGCAAATGAATCGTCTTCACCGGTACCAGTAGCGTATTGCTCTGCTTCGAATGGTGGAATGACTTCTGGGCCATGCCCAGCTTGGGCAATCGCTTCATTTAAGTAGCCACGAAGGCCTTGAGCGTATTGCCAAGTTTGACTATCGCCAGACTTTTCTTGAATGAGGGTCACTTTCACGCCAGGCAATAGCACTGCCTTAGAACGCAAGAGACGAATCAGGTCAGCCATGGGAATAGCTGAACTATCAAAATACTTACCGTCAGGCCAAGCACGCACGCGCGTGCCATGCGATTTATCTTGTTTAGATGATGGCTTTGTTTTGAGCTTCTCGATCACTCTGCCATCGGCAAAAGTCAAAGTAGAGATCTGACCATCACGCCAAACCGTCACTTCTAGTCTTTTGGAGAGTGCGTTGGTTACTGAAACCCCAACGCCATGCAAACCACCAGAGAATGCATAAGCACCTCCGGATCCTTTTTCAAATTTGCCACCAGCATGCAATTGGGTAAATACGATTTCGACTACGGGTAGTTTTTCAGTAGGATGCATTCCAACTGGAATTCCTCGACCATCATCTTCTACGCTCACGCTACCGTCGGTATGCATGGTCACAATAATGTGTTTGCCAAACCCACCTAATGCTTCGTCTGAGGCGTTATCTAAGACTTCTTGAATCACATGCAAGGGATTATCAGTTCGGGTGTACATCCCCGGGCGCTGGCGGACGGGTTCTAGACCTTTTAGGACCTGAATCGACGATTCGCTGTATTCGGATGTTTTACGGGTAGCCATGCGCGCAAATTGTAGTCATGTCTGAGCTCAAAGCGGAACTTTTCAAGAATTCCCCTGCCATCCATGCCAAAATCAGGGCATGGGAGCCTTAAGTCATATTCGTGTTTTAGACCTTAGCCGGGTGCTGGCTGGCCCTTGGTGCGCTCAAAACTTGGCAGATCTCGGTGCCGACGTCATTAAAGTCGAACGGCCAGGCGCTGGAGACGACACCCGCCATTGGGGGCCACCTTTTGCTAAAGATGTCAATGGCAAGGAAACCGAAGAGTCTGCCTACTTCATTTGCATCAATCGAAATAAACGTTCCATCACAATCGATATTGCTAAACCTGAGGGTCAGGAGATCATTCGTAAGCTTGCAGCCGAGTCGGATGTGGTGATTGAAAACTATAAAGTTGGAGATTTAGCTAAATACGGCCTTGATTATGAGAGCCTTAAAAAAGTGAAGCCCGATGTAGTCTATTGCTCGATTACTGGCTTTGGTCAAACTGGTCCTTATGCAAAACGCCCTGGTTACGATTTCATTATTCAGGGCATGGGTGGCTTCATGAGCATTACCGGTGAGGCTCATGATTTTGAGGGTGCTAGCCCCCAAAAATCAGGAGTTGCGATTGCCGACATTTTTACGGGCATGTATGCCTCTTCCGCAATTCTGGCGGCCATCATTCATCGCGATCGCACTGGTGAAGGCCAATATATTGATATGTCCTTGCTCGATACGCAGATTGCCGTGATGGCTAATATGTCTAGCGCCTACCTCACCTCTAATGAAATACCTAAGCGCTGGGGTAATGCTTCTCCTATCATCGTCCCTTATCAAACTTTTCCAACTTCAGATGGTTGGATTATTGTGGCAGCTGGTAATGATGGCCAGTTCAGACAGTTTGTTACCGTCGGCGGGGAGGCGCACTTAGCCGATAACCCACTTTATTTAAATAATCCATTACGCGTTCAACATCGCAAGCAATTAGTTCCGCTGCTAGAACAAATGACCCGTAAAAAACCGAAGGGTGAATGGATTGCCTTATTAGAAAAAGCAAAGGTTCCTTGTGGTCCCATTAATAACCTCAAAGAAGTATTTGAGAATGAACAAGTAATTGCTAGAAATGTTTTATTAAATGTACCTCACCCCACCGTTGGCAATATGAAATTGGTTGCTAGCCCAATGAAGCTTTCTAAAACGCCAACTGAAGTTCGGATGGCGCCACCAACACTGGGCCAACATACCGAAGAAATCTTGCATGATCGACTCAAGCTCAATGATCAGGCGATTCATGAGTTGCGCGCCAAAGAAATCATTTAAGCCATGACCGCCATCAAACCATCGCTCACCGTTAAACAAGTCCTCATCTTTGGGGGCTTCATGGTCACCATGTCTATGGGTATTCGTCATGGCTTTGGCTTATTTAATCTTCCAATTACCTCCGCTAATGAGTGGGGTCGCGAAACATTTGCCTTAACCATTGCTTTGCAAAATCTCACTTGGGGCGTATTTCAACCCATCACAGGGGCGTTGGCTGATCGTTATGGTGCATTCAAGATCATGGTAGCTGGTGGCCTTCTATATGCCTTAGGTTTGGCTGGCATGGCAGTTTCTACCGATATCCTCAATTTCACGATTGCCGGTGGCTTACTCATTGGTCTGGCGCAAACTGCAACTACCTATAGCGTGGTCTATGGAATCTTAGGCCGAAATGTTCCAGCAGATAAACGGGTTTGGGCAATGGGTGTTGCTGCAGCTGCAGGATCTTTTGGGCAGTTTCTGATGATTCCTGCAGAGCAAGGCTTATTAAGCGCCTTTGGAGCTCAAGACGCGCTCCTATTGCTAGCGCTGATGGCCAGTCTCATGATTCCAACCGCTTATATGCTGCGTGAGAAAAATTTTGTTCAGAACAATAATCTGGGTGATCAAACCATTAAGCAGGCTTTAAAGGAGGCCATGGGTAATCCGAGTTTTCGTTTGCTGACTTTGGGTTATTTTGTCTGTGGCTTCCAAGTAGTTTTCATTGCAGTGCATCTCGCACCGTATCTCAAAGATCTCTCATCAACTTATCCCTCTGTTGCATCTCCCGTAGTAGCTACTACCGCATTAGCCCTCATTGGACTATTTAATGTGTTTGGTACGTTTGGTGCTGGCGTCTTGGGCCAACGCTTTCCGAAACGCTATTTACTCTCCGGTATCTACTTGACACGATCTGTCGCAATTATCGGCTTCTTACTCCTGCCCTTAAGTCCAACAACAACCTATATATTCGCAGCAATTATGGGCTTCTTATGGCTATCGACTGTGCCACTGACAAACGCAATCGTTGCGCAGATCTTTGGCGTTAAATACCTGAGCATGCTTTCTGGCCTAGTATTCTTTTCTCATCAACTTGGCAGCTTCTGTGGGGCATTCTTGGGCGGCTACTTATTCGATCGCACTGGCTCTTATTTGATCGTTTGGGAAATTGCCATCGCATTAGGTGTCTTTGCCTTCTTAGTGAACTTACCGGTTAAAGAGCGTGCAATCAGTAGAACAGTCAACGCATGATCAATAAATTTTCTTTATGGCAATGGGTGTTTTATAGTTTCACCCTGTTTGTCTTGCTAGTCATTTTTTCTGCCTACTTTGCGCCTGACATGATGGTTGCCATTACTACTCAAGTTTGGGCTTTGTGTGGCTGGTAATAGTTTTAAAAATGAGTATTTAATTTCCTTAATTTCCTTAATTTCCATAACATAGATTGATATCGGATTCAAACTCGCCGTAGCACAATGGATAGTGCACATGCCTCCTAAGCGTGGGATACAGGTTCGATTCCTGTCGGCGGGACCACGAAATCATCAAAACTTATCCACAGGTAATGTGGATAAATCAGCAAAAGTTTTCCTAAGTCATAGATTTGTATAGAGTGATCTGACCTGCTTAAATTATTGGCAGCTATTGAGATCTGTTTGCTGCGATTGCATATGAAAATATATTGATGCGCACCGGAAATTTTTATGTTAAGAATCATTGCCAAATAGGCTAAAAACCCCAAAATTGGCAAGTTCCCTTAAACTCCAAACTATGAATAGCCTATCAACCAGCTCGCTCGCGGCCTTAGAGGAAATGCTTCAAAACACGGCGCGTTCTGCTCCAGCTGACTTTCTGCCGATTCATCTTTCTAAGGATTTGGAGGGCGAACAAGTCATTGGTCACTTAAATCCAGAATTCATCCCCTACTTACAAGACTCACTCAAAAAAGAATCCATTCCACTAATCTCAATCAGAAATGATTGCTTAGCGATTAAGTTTGCTCGCCCCAAAGAGTTATCTGCCAGCCTAGCTCAATTAGCGGACAAAATGCGTGCAGGTGGTTATGTTCCGGGTTGGCGCAATGAAGATTTTGCGTGGCTGGATCAACATGGCCACCAATACTTTCGCTTAGAGCGTGCTGCGTTTCGGACCTTTGGATTGCGGAGCATGGCAACGCATATCAATGGCTACACCAAATCCGGCTTGCTTTGGTTGGGTAGACGTAGTGAGACAAAATCAACCGACCCAGGTAAGTTAGACAATCTGGCAGCTGGTGGTATTTCTGCTGATGAGACCCCTTGGGTTTGTGCAAAACGCGAACTTTGGGAAGAAGCTGGAGTGCCGCCACAAATTGCCGATCAAGTTGAACCTGTTGGTCGCATCCATATGCGTCGCCCCATTCCTGGGCGAGGCTTTCATGATGAGCAACTCTTTATCTATGACCTAGAACTCCCCGATCAGTTTGTTCCAACCAATCATGATGGTGAAGTCAGTGGCTTTATCCAGATCTCCCTGGCCGAAGCTGCTGCCCGGATCTTGGCAGACGAATTTACGAGTGACGCTGCTTTTGTTACAGCCGACTACATTCTGCGCCGCAATAAATAGGTTTTTGAAGCTCTTATGGGGGTCTTGATGAGTGTCATGCACCCAAATCCAATTTCGTGGTTAAATCCTAATTAAGGATGAAACAGGGGTGCCCTCTAGATATTTACCTAGAGGCGCTGAGAAAAACCCTAGAACCCGATCCAGGTAATGCTGGCGTGGGAAGTTACATCAGACCGACACCCGGTTTCGTCTATCTACAACTGTGAGGAGATGGACGTGAGTACAAATAAAGATAAAACCAAACATGAAATTCCAAGCTTAAAGAGCTTAGAGCGAGACTTTGGTCAGAAGTTCGCCTACCCTGCATCAACGAAAACTTATCTACAAGGTTCACGTCCTGATGTGAAGGCACCGATCCGCATGATTGAGCAACTCTCAACGCGCGTTGGTGAGGAAATGATTCCGAATCCACCGGTGCCGGTGTATGACACCTCAGGTCCTTATAGCGATCCGGAGATTGTGATCAACCTAGAAAATGGTTTGCCAAGATTACGTGATGCTTGGATTGCTGAGCGCAACGATACGATTCAACTTTCTGGTCCAAGTTCTGAATATGGCGTTGCGCGCTCTCAAGATGAAGCCACTCAGAGCTTACGCTTTTCACACATCAGCGCACCACGCGTTGCTAAGGCTGGCAGCAATGTGAGTCAGATGTATTACGCCCGTCAAGGGATTGTTACTCCAGAAATGGAATACATTGCCCTGCGTGAATCGATGGGCTTAGAGCAATTGCGTAAAGACCCTGCGTATAAGCAGCTCCTGAAGCAGCATCCTGGTAAGTCTTATGGAGCAAATCTACCAGACATCGTTACTGGTGAATTTGTTCGCTCAGAAGTTGCCGCTGGCCGCGCGATTATCCCTGCAAACATTAACCATCCTGAATTAGAGCCGATGATTATTGGCCGCAACTTCCGCGTGAAGATTAATGGCAATCTGGGTAACTCTGCAGTGACCTCTTCTATTAATGAAGAAGTTGAAAAAATGGTGTGGTCGATTCGTTGGGGTGCAGACACCATCATGGATCTGTCTACTGGTAAACATATTCATGAAACCCGTGAGTGGATTATTCGCAACTCTCCAGTGCCGATTGGTACAGTTCCAATTTATCAAGCCCTTGATAAAACTGGCGGTGTTGCTGAAGATCTCACCTGGGAAATGTTCCGCGATACCTTAATTGAGCAAGCTGAGCAAGGTGTGGATTACTTCACCATCCATGCTGGTGTATTGCTGCGCTACGTTCCTTTAACTGCTGATCGCATCACCGGCATTGTGTCGCGTGGTGGCTCCATCATGGCCAAGTGGTGCTTAGCTCACCATAAAGAAAACTTCCTCTACACCCGGTTTGATGAAATCTGCGAGATCATGAAAGCCTATGACGTGTCATTTAGCTTAGGTGATGGCTTACGCCCTGGCTGTATTGCAGATTCGAATGATGCTGCTCAGTTCGGCGAACTACATACACTAGGTGAGTTAACTGCTAAAGCCTGGAAACATGATGTTCAAGTCATGATTGAAGGCCCTGGTCACGTTCCAATGCAGCGCATTGAAGAAAATATGACCGAAGAACTCAAGCATTGCTTAGAGGCGCCCTTCTATACCCTAGGACCATTGATCACTGATATTGCCCCTGGTTACGATCACATCACTAGCGGCATTGGTGCAGCACAAATCGGTTGGTATGGCACTGCCATGCTCTGTTATGTGACTCCAAAAGAGCATTTAGGTCTACCGGATAAGGAAGATGTTCGCGAGGGCATCATTACTTACAAGATTGCTGCCCACGGCGCTGACTTAGCCAAAGGCTTACCAGGTGCCCAAGTGCGGGATAACGCTCTATCTAAGGCCCGTTTTGAATTCCGCTGGGAAGATCAATTTAATCTCGGTTTAGATCCTGAGCGTGCTCGCGAGTATCACGATGCAACCTTGCCTGCTGAAGGTGCCAAGATTGCTCACTTCTGCTCGATGTGTGGTCCAAAGTTCTGTTCAATGAAGATCACCCAAGAAGTACGTGACTACGCTGCAACACTGGATGCTGATGGTAATCCTAAGGTAAGCAAAGTTATTCCAATTACTGCGGAAGCATCGACCAATCCAGAAAAAGGTATGGAAGAAATGTCAGCAGAGTTTCGCAAGCGTGGTAGCGAGATTTATCAATAAATCATCCTACCTTGACTGTGAACAGCACTTCCTTCTCGCATAGCAAATACGCGATCGTCGGTGGCGGCCTGATGGGCCGTTTACTGGCGGTAGCGCTTGCCCAACGAGGCGCGCAAGTAGATCTTTTTGATAAAGGTAGTTCGGATGGGAAAGGCTCTGCTGCGCGAGTGGCGGCTGCCATGTTGGCACCGCTCGCCGAGTCTGCAATTACAGAAGATTCGGTTGTGCGGATGGGTATTCACAGTCTGCCGCGCTGGAAAGAACTCATTAGTGAATTGTCTACACCCGTATTTTTTCAGCAAGCTGGCACTTTGATTGTGTGGCATCGGCAAGATGCTAGCGATGCGCAAAGATTTACGGCCCACTTAGAGCGTAACTGTCGCAACAATACATTATTGCAATTACCACAAAAGTTAAACAATGAAGCAGTGCGTGATTTAGAGCCAGGACTTGCTGAGCGCTTTACTCAGGGATTATTTTTGCCCAATGAGGGGCAGCTCGACAATCGCCAATTGTTGGATGCCCTGCTTGTAGAGCTCGGCAAGCTGAAGGTTCATTGCCACTGGCATACCGAAGTCCATCCAGATGATCTGCGTAAAGATCAGGCTTATCAGACTGTGATCGACTGCCGTGGCACGGGCGCTCAGAATGTCTGGGCTTCTAATGGCGCTAATACCTTACGCGGCGTGCGTGGTGAAGTGATTCGCTTATATGCACCCGAAGTGAAACTCGAACGCCCAACCCGCCTCATTCATCCACGCTACCCAATCTATATTGCCCCAAAAGAAAATGACATCTATGTCGTTGGCGCAACCGAAATTGAATCAGACGACCTATCTGAGATGAGCGTTCGCTCTGCTATGGAATTACTCAGTGCTGTGTATACCGTGCATAGCGGTTTTGCTGAGGCCCGTATTTTAGAAATGGCAACACAATGTCGCCCAACCCTGAAAAATAATCTTCCAGAGATCAAGACGCGCAAAGATAAGGGGCTCTCTGATGTGATGATGATCAATGGCCTATACCGCCATGGATACATGATTTCTCCGGCGGTTATGGACTGCACCTTAGAGCTGCTGGCTTCTGGTGAAAGTAATACTGCTTTGGAATTAGGCTTGAACATTACTAAAGAGGCCAGTGATCAAGAGGCTAGCTTATGCGCGTAATTGTGAATCAAGTGGAATATGAGCTGCCTAAGCAGAGCATGATCTCGGATGTACTTTCTTTAATTAATGCAAGACCGCCCTATGCTGTAGCGGTCAATTTAAACTTTGTACCGAAAACCCAGCATGATGAATTTCTGCTCAATGAGAATGATCAAGTAGAAGTGATTGCTCCGGTTACTGGTGGTTAGAAATCCATGACAGCCCCATTACCCAATAATCTCAATAGTGCTGATGCCTTAGTGCTCTATGGCGAGAGCTTTGCTAGCCGTTTGCTATTAGGAACCTCGCGTTATCCCTCCCCACAAGTGCTGGAGAACGCAGTGCATGCCTCCAATCCGGCAATGATTACGGTGAGCTTGCGCCGCCAAGGAACCTCTACTACCGAGGCGCATAGTGGCTTTTGGGAGCTCTTAAAAAAGATGGCTGTACCAGTACTACCAAATACTGCTGGTTGTCATAGCCCACAAGAAGTCATCACCACAGCACAAATGGCGCGTGAAGTTTTTGAGACTGACTGGATTAAGCTCGAATTAATTGGTGATGATTACACCTTACAACCAGATACTTTGCGCCTGGTTGAAACGGCGCAGACTTTAATTAAAGATGGTTTTAAGGTTTTGCCGTATTGCACTGAAGACTTAATATTGTGCCAACGCTTAGTCGATGTTGGTTGCCAAGCTGTCATGCCTTGGGCTGCGCCAATTGGCACGGGTCAAGGCCCCTTAAATCCCTATGCTATGCAGCTGCTGCGTGACCGGTTAAAAGTGCCTCTTCTAGTAGATGCTGGCTTAGGCCTGCCATCTCATGCCTGCACTGTGATGGAATGGGGTTTTGATGGTGTGTTATTAAATACTGCCGTTGCGCTTGCCGAAGATCCAGTAGTGATGGCAAAAGCTTTTGCGATGGCCGTCGATGCTGGTCGCGCAGCTTATTTATCAGGCGCCATGAAACCACAAGCATCTGCTCAGGCGAGCACACCATTGGTGGGCACTCCTTTTTGGCATCAGAGTTAATGAGTTTAATTCGAGATCTTGCTGATCAAATTCTGGCAGCGCATGGCAATGATGATCTGTGCCTACCGATCCCGCAATATACCGTCAGCAAACCGCCACCCAGAATTGATAATGAATCTGCTGTTGATCATTACGAGCTTGCTGGTGCTCTTGCGGCCATTAATATGGGCTTTATCGAGAGCGATGCCAAAGTATTAGGTAAGGCTTGGTCCCGTATGGCGCAGGAAGATGGTGGCTTTAATGCCTTGAAGTGGCCCAACAGACCAGAACACTTTGATTTGCTTCCCTGGACTCGCAATATGAATCCCAACGCATTTCCAGAGTGTCCCATGCGTTTAGGTTTATACGGCGTGATGCCGGATGCAGATTGGGTAAAGCGTATGGTCGATGCACAGCTTCCCACGGTCCAATTACGTTTTAAATCCGAAGATAAATACAAAATCAGAAAACAAATTAAAGAATCCGTGAAGGCCGTCAAAGACAGTCAAACCTTGCTCTTTATTAATGATTATTGGGAGCAAGCAATTGATGCAGGCGCTTATGGCGTTCACCTTGGTCAAGAAGATATGGCCACTGCCGATTTAGATAAAATTCGCTCTGCAGGTCTGCGCTTAGGTTTGAGCACGCATGGCTATGCCGAGATGGCTTACGCGGATCGTTTTTGCCCCAGTTACATTGCAATGGGAGCGGTTTTTCCAACCAATTTGAAGAAGATGCCTACTGTGCCGCAAGGCTTAGGTCGCCTTTATCAATACGCCAAACTCATGAATCACTATCCATTGGTAGCCATTGGTGGCATCGATCAAGATAGTATGCGTGCAGTGTCTAGGAGTGGTGTTGGTTCAGTTGCAGTAGTTCGAGCGATCACGCAAGCCAAAGATCCCAAGGCCGCCGTTAAGCACCTAAAAGAATTAATACAGTAATCCGCAAGAAGCTAAAAAGCTTTTAGTGCTTAGCGGTGCTCACTAGTACTTGCCTTTTTCATCAAGCAGAGCGGTTGGATAAAAATCATGCATATGCCACAAAGGGCCTGGGCCTTCACCAATACTTAAGAAGCGCCCTGCTTCTAAGCCAGCTTCCACATAAGAAATCGCTTTTGCTACCGCGTGACTTAAATCATGGCCATCGGCCAAATAGGTTGCAATAGCAGAGGCTAGAGAGCAACCTGTGCCATGAGTATTGAGGGTATTGACGCGATAGTGTTTGAATTCTTTCGTTTGGGTGACCTCTAAGTCATCCTCTAGAGTTTTCCACATCAAAAAATCGGTGATTTGAGTATGCGTAGCATCAAGATGTCCGCCTTTTATCAATACAGCCTGAGGACCCATCTCAAGTAATTCTTGAGCCGCCATCTTGAAATCACCTGGCGCTGTAATATCGCGTCCCAGTAGCAATGATGCTTCTTCCATGTTGGGAGTGATCAATGTTGCCATCGGAAACAATTCAGCAATCATAGCTTGTGCTGTGTCATCGCCACCTAAACTTGCTCCAGAGGTTGCACGTAAGACAGGATCAAGAACGATGCGTTGCACGCCATGACGATGCAATGCTTTGGCAACAGTTTGCACAATTTGCGGGCTAGCCAGCATTCCAATTTTGACAACATCTACCCCGATATCCAAGATGACAGCATCAATCTGAGCTTCAATCACATCAAGATCGATATCTTGGATACGAGTGACACCTAGCGTATTTTGAGCGGTGATGGCGGTGATCACTGACATGCCGTAAGCCCCAAGCGCTGTGAACACTTTGAGATCAGCCTGAAGCCCTGCCCCGCCACCGCTGTCCGAGCCGGCGATAGTCAGTACTTTAGGGATCTGTACGGATGTGGGTAGTAAAGAACGCATCTTGCTATAATATCGGCTTATTCCCCGATAGCTCAGCGGTAGAGCAGCAGACTGTTAATCTGTTGGTCCGTGGTTCGATCCCACGTCGGGGAGCCAAAATATCTGCAGTTATGAAGGGTCTAGAACAATCTAGGCCCTTTTTTCATTGTTAGGCTGCTTTAGGCTACTAAAGTGTTCCAAGCGATTAGCCGATTGTGCTTAAATTGGGTAATTCAATTCATCATCAGAATGAGTCCATTCAACCGGAGATAGTCATGATTCAAAGTAGCCCCTTTAATTCGCTTGGCCGAGCAATTGCCCTCGTTATAGGCCTAGTTGCCCTGCTTGCTGGTCTCGCCCAACCAAGCTTAGCCCAATCAGATTACCCAAATAAGCCGATCCGATTTGTCATTCCTTTTCCTGCTGGCGGCTCAACCGATAATATTGCTAGGCCACTTCAAAATGAACTCCTCAATACGGCCAAGTGGAATGTCCTTATCGATAATAAAGCAGGCGCTGGAGGCAATATTGCCGCAGAAATCGTTGCTAAAGCACCCCCTGATGGCTACACCTGGCTGATGGCCTCTGTAGGTACACATGGCATCAATCTTCCTCTTTACACTCAAGGTGGCGGCAAGCTGCCATATGATCCTATTAAGGATTTCACACCCATCTCTTTAGTAGCTGAACTGCCGAATGTCTTAGTTTTGAATCCAGAGTTTGCTGCTAAGAACAATATCAATAGCGTCAATGATTTGATTGCTTATGCCAGAGCAAATCCTGGCAAGGTGAATATGGCCTCAAGCGGCAACGGCACATCGATCCATATGGCTGGAGAACTCTTTAAGTCGATGACTAAAACCTATATGGTTCATCTGCCATACAAAGGAAGCCCTCCCGCAGTAATCGACCTCATGGCAGGCAATGTCGATATCATGTTTGATAATCTGCCGTCTTCGATTAGCTTTATTCGTGCGGGCCGCTTAAAAGCATTGGCGGTGACTAGTGCTAAGCGCTCAGCTGCCTTGCCAGACTTGCCAACCGTTGCTGAAGCAGCTAATTTACCTGGCTATGAGGTAACCTCTTGGTTTGGAGTAGTTGGCCCTGCAAATATGCCTGCAGATATTTTGAGCAAAGACAGTGCTGCAATAATAGCGGCTGTTAATAGCCCATCAGTAAAAGAAAAGTATCTGGCGATGGGTGCGCAACCGGTTGGCAATACGCCTGCACAATTTAGCGCCTTCATTAAAAATGAGATCGCAAAGTGGACTAAGGTAGTCAAAGAATCCGGAGCAAAAGTAGATTAATCTTTTTAAGCTTAGCAAACAAAAGAGGAGCGTTGCTCCTCTTTTTTATTACTTACCTAATTGAGACAGTAATTTACTAGGTGAGATTACTTCTTGATCTAAGACCAACTCTATTAATGCGCCCTTTTTACTGGCTAGTGCTTTTGCAAATACGGCTCCAAACTCTTCAGTCTTAGTGACTCTAAATCCAGGCATTCCAAAGCTATCGGCAAACTTCACAAAATCTGGATTGGTTAAACCAGTCGCCATCACGCGCGACTTAAACTCCCTCTCCTGATGCATACGAATCGTTCCTAACATATTGTTATTAACTACCAAAACAATTGGGAAGGCGTCATAACGGGCTGCGGTAGCAAGCTCTTGGCAATTCATCATAAAGTCACCGTCACCACAGACTGCGACCACAACTTTTTCAGGATTTGCGATTTTGGCGGCAATGGCTGCAGGCAAACCATAGCCCATGGAGCCATTTGCGGGAGCCAATTGGGTTTTGTATGGCCCATAAGGATAAAAGCGATGCACCCAAGTGGCAAAGTTACCAGCGCCATTAGTCACAATGGCGTCACGCGGTATCGAACTTGGCAATGAACTCATGATTTGAGCTAACTGCAAATCACCAGGAGTGATCACTGGGCTAGCGAATGCTAAATACTCAGCGTGTGCTGCTTTAATAGTTGTATTGTCATATTGGCCGTCCATCTTGACATTCTTGAGAGCTGAACAGAAATTTTCTGGGCTGCAATTGATCGCAAAGTCTGGACGATACACACGGCCTAGATCTTCTGTACCTGAAAGCACATGGATTAAGGTATTTTTAGCTTGAGGAATAGAGAATAAGGTGTAACCCGCTGTGGTCATCTCACCCAAACGCTCACCAATAACCAATAGAACATCGGCTTCAGTAACGCGCTTTACTAAGGCTGGGTTGGCACCAATTCCTAAATCACCCGCAAATGCAGAATCTAAGTTATCAATCACATCCTGAGACCGAAAGCCAGTAGCTACGGGAACGCCTTCTTGATTAGCCCAACTTCTCAAATCCTCGCAAGCAGTACTATTCCAATTGCCCCCACCGGCAATAATCATCGGCTTCTTAGCAGATGTGAACGCCTTCATTGCCAAATCAAATTGCTTACTATCTAAGCCTGGCTGAACAATATGCGCTGGCTTAACTGGGTTTTCATGACCGGACGTGTACAAGACATCTTCAGGCAAAGCGAGTACAACTGGGCCTTTACGTCCTGCTTGAGCAATATGAAATGCATGCGAAACAAATTCATCGATGCGATCAACGCGATCAATGCTACCAACCCATTTCGCACATTCTGAATACATGCGGCGATAGTCGATTTCTTGAAAAGCTTCACGCTCAACCATGTCTGTGCCTACTTGACCCACTAGTAAAACCATTGGGGTCGCATCTTGGTAGGCTGTATGCATCCCAATCATGGCATTAGATGCGCCCGGCCCCCGCGTAACCATCATCACTCCTGCTTGGCCTGTCAATTTTGCATAGGCCTCAGCCATATAAGCAGCGCCACCTTCTTGACGGCAAGTAATAAACTGAAAGTTGGGATGATCCACAAGCCCATTTAAAAGGGGTAGAAAGCTTTCTCCAGGGACCCCAAAGGCAATATCTACTCCTTGTCTTACTAAGGAATTTGCCAGTATCTGACCACCATTCATCATCTTGCTTGGTGTCGCCATGCTATTTTTATGCTTTCTTATAGATCTTGAGAGTAGTGAAGTACATCTATGTCAAATAGAAAGTTATCACACTTTGATAAAGCACTAGGTCAATCGGGCTGACCTATACTGCGGGAACTGACAATAAATCAATACAAATGGAGGCACAAAGATGAGGTTATTTGGCTTTAAAGGTCCAAATGGATATGAGAGCGTAGGAGCCCTCTCCAAAGGGGATCAAGATACCTTTATTGATGTGTGCGCCACAGACCCACTCACACCCAAGGACTTACAAGAAATCATTCAATCTCAGGGCCATTTAGATCGAGTAGGCACTGCCATTGCACATTCCAAAGCAATCACTGGCAAGCTTAATACTATTAGCTTCAAGGCGCCTATTGAAAAACCTGGGAAAATCGTCTGTATGGGCTTGAACTACGCTGACCATGCCAAAGAAGGTGGCAATGCAAGGCCTGAGTATCCTAGTTTTTTTATGCGCGGCCCCAGCTCCATGACGGCACATTTAAGCCCAATTCTGCGCCCTAAAGTTTCAGACAAGTTAGATTACGAGGCTGAGCTTGCTTTTATTATTGGCAAAAAGGCACGACACCTCACTCTAGATAATGCTTTAGATTGTGTTGCCGGTTACAGTATCTTTAATGATGGCAGTATTCGTGATTACCAACGTAAAACGACTCAGTGGACGATTGGTAAAAACTTTGATCAAACCGGTGCGTTTGGTCCATGGCTTGTAACGCCAGATGAGCTACCACCCGGATGCGATGGTTTAAATATTCAATCTCGCTTAAATGGCAAAGTAATGCAAAACGCCAATACAAAGGATTTCTTGTGGGGAGTTGCAGAGACTATCGTGTTGATTACTGAGTGTATGACTTTAGAACCAGGTGATGTCGTGATTACCGGAACCCCAGCTGGTGTGGGCTACGCCAGAACTCCCCCAGTTTTTATGAAGCCTGGGGATATTTGTGAAATCGAAATCGAATCCATTGGTATATTGCGGAACAGCATTGCTGATGAATAAGCTGCCTTGGGCTAATCTAGTGCAGCTTCACAATCGAATCAGTTCTGCGATGAATTAAACGACTGATCGTATCGAGTATTACCTTGATCCAGCCGTGCAAGGCTAGTTGATGTAATTTATAAAGACTCAGATACATGACCTTAGCAAAAAAGCCATCGATCATGAGACTGCCGCCGATCAATCCGCCCATCATGCTTCCAACGCTACTAAATTTGCCTAGCGAAACGAGTGAGCCAAAGTCGCGATATCGATAAGCTTTTAAGGGTTTGCCATGAACAATGTTTTCTATTTGAGAATACAGATGGGAGGCTTGTTGATGCGCTGCTTGAGCACGCGGTGGAACAATCCCACCCTTCCCATTGCTAGCCTCGGGCCAAGGACAAGCAGCACAATCTCCCATCGCAAAGATATGAGGATCGCGCGTGGTTTGCAGCGTCGGTAACACCACTAATTGATTTGCGCGGTTACTTTCTAGGCCACCAATTTCATGTAAAAAATCAGGGGCCTTCACTCCAGCAGCCCAAACAATTAATTCGGCAGGAATCTCCACTCCATCAGCGAGGCGTAGCTTATCCAAAAAGACTTCCTCCACTTTTGCATTGGTAATCACTTCAACTCCAAGATCTACTAAGAGTACTTGCGCCGCTGCAGCTACTCTTTCAGGAAGTGCTGGCAATATCCGTGGCGCAGCCTCAATCAGGATGACTTTCATATCTTTATCTGGATCAACACGATCCATGCCATAAGAGATCACCTGCCGAGTTGTGCGATGAAGTTCTGCAGCGAGCTCGACACCTGTTGCGCCAGCGCCAATAATGGCAACCTTCAGTTGATTAAGCGCTAAAGGAGCATTCTGTGATTGCGCTCTAAGACATGCATTAATCATACGCAAATGAAAGCGCTTGGCATCTGCCAGCGACTCTAAGCGCTGCGCATACTTTTCTACACCGGGGGTTCCAAAATCATTGGTTAAGCTACCAATCGCAATGATCAAGGTATCGTAAGGAATTAAACGCTCAGGCGTCACCATTTCACCTGAGTCATCTAAAAATGGGCCAATCCGAATTTCTTGTTTCTCGCGATTAACATCGATCAGCTCACCAATCCGAAATGCAAAATGGTGCCAATGGGCTTGGGCGATGTAATCTAACTCCTGGTCAGCAAGATCCATAATACCTGCAGCAACCTCGTGGAGTTTTGGCTTCCAGATGTGCGTGCGATTTTTATCTACTAAGGTAATGCTGATTTTTTGAGAGCCAGGCTTTGCTGATCCGTAGCGATTCCCTAGCTTTGTAGCTAGCTCCAAGCCCCCTGCACCGCCCCCTACTATGACTACCTTGTGAACCTGACTCATATATTTTTATGAATACGAGCGTTAATGACATTGTTTTGTGATCTCACGCAAATTGAATTAACTTGCATTACTTAAGCCAACTGTGATGCCACCACAAACGTAGAGCGTTTGACCAGTAGTAAAGCTAGTGCGATCATCTAATAAGTAGGCTGCTGTATGTGCAATATCCTCTGGCTGACCCATTCTCTTCACCGGAACATTTTCAATAATTTTGATTGTTTTTGGAGCATTTGGTGGATTGCCAGAAGTAAACAATTCTGTTGCAATTGGCCCAGGACCAATAGCATTAACAGTAATACCAAATTGGGCCAACTCCAGAGCCCAGGTTCTGGTCATCCCTTGCAACCCTGCTTTCATAGCAGAATAGGCGGTACGCTCTTCTTTACCTAGCGCTGCACGACTTGCAATATTGACTATCCGCCCGAAGTTTTCTTCTCGCATCTGCGGAGCCAATTGTTGAGTTATAACCATGGGAGCCTTTAAATTCAAGGCATAGACAGCATCAAAATCCTCCATACTTACATCCTCTAGAGCACCTGGCTTAATAATGCCCGCATTGTTTACTAGCCTAAGCACTTTAGTACGATACGTAATCTCTTGAAGAAGGGCCCTTAGAGCATCACTGTCAGTAATATCAATTTGATGAAATTCTTCGTCTTTTAATAAGCCTGGTGGTGCTAACTTATCTAAATTAATCACTCGATAACCATCGTGAGTTAATCGTGTAGCAATAGCCCTACCTATTCCACGACTAGCACCAGTAATCAATACATTCTTTTGCTTATCCATCAGTTAGCCTTCTATCATTGCATTTAATCTACTGTAGCACCAGAAGCCTTCACTACTTTTTCCCATTTCTGAGTTTCATTGGCAATGACTTTTCCAAAATCTTCGGGTGTTCCGGGAATCGGTACACCACCCAAATCAGCTAAACGTTTTAACATCTTCGGATCTGCTAATAGTTGATTCATCGCAGTATTGACTTTAACAATAGCCTCGCGTGGGGACCCTTTGGGCATCGATAGACCAAACCAAGCAGTTGCCTCGTAGCCAGGTACCGTCTCTGCAACCGTTGGCAGATTGGGGAATGAAGGTTCAATCGCTACTGAAGTTACCGCCAGCGCCCGAATTCTGCCGTCTTTAATAAATCCAGCAGATGAAGGTAAATTATCAAACAGGACCTGCACCTGTCCACCCATCAGATCAGTTAAGGCAGGACCTGCACCCTTATAAGGGATATGGGTCATCTTGCAGCCCGTCATCGATTTAAAGAGTTCGCCCGATAAATGGACTGAGGTTCCACTACCAGAGGATGCCATATTCACTTTGGTGGGATTGGCCTTGCAATACTCAATAAACTCTGCAACGGTCTTCACAGGCATACCATTGGTAATCACCATCACATTGGGTGTTCGCACAATACCCGCTACCGGGGCTGTATCGTTGATAAAGTTATATGGCAAGTTTTTATACAGGGTAGCATTAATGCCATTAGCTGGATTAGTTAAGTGCAAGGTATAGCCATCGGCCGGTGATTTAATTACGAACTCAGTACCAATATTATTTCCGCCGCCTGGCTTATTTTCAACCACGACATTAACGCCTAATTTTTCGGACAAGCCTTGAGAAATAATTCTGGCTAAGACATCAGTAGTCCCACCTGGAGGGTAAGGCACCACTAAACGAATAGGCTTATCTGGATATGGTGCTGCAGTAGCAAAGCTAGAAAAAAGGCTTAGGCAGCCAAACAACAATGCAGCGTATGGTGAAATATGGCGCATGCTTACTCTCCTATGATTAATAGCAAATCAATGTACTTAAGGGCTATTTTGAATGGACTTATTGGGAATTGCATATAGGGGGTTTCCTTTGTGCAAACCGCGTTTTTTGCTCAAAGGCGTGGGCTAGCTGCAAAATACCAAAATCATCGCGATGGCGTCCCACAATCTGTATACCTACTGGTAGCCCACCTTCTGTAAATCCCGCTGGTACTGAAATTGCTGGGTTTCCTAGCGCACTAATGAAGTAGCACGTTTTTTGCCAATCAATATAAGTATTCATTTTTACGCCATTAATTTGCGCTGGATACTCTTCCTCAACAGAAAAAGGTGCCACTTGAGATACTGGTAAGACTAAAAACTCATACTTCTTAAAAAACTCTCGCATCCGGTGATAGAGCTCAGTTCGTTTGGCTTCTGCTCGCGCTAATTGGGGGCCGGTAATGGGCAAGCCTTGCTCAGCATTCCAAATGACAGTGTCTTTAATCTGATCACGATGCTCTTTTAATAAGGGAGTAATCCGAAGCTCTGTTCTCCAGGCACGCCAGAGCATGAAGATTTCATCTGCCTCACTAATATCGGGCTCATCATTGACTACATCACAACCCATCTCTTGCAATACTGCCCGCGATGACTCCACTACTCTAGCCACTTCTGGCTCAACTGGTAAGCCGCCTAAGTTGGCACTAAAAGCCACCCTGCATCCTTTAAAAGATCTTGCCAACGGATTGAGAAAGATCTCCCCGGGGGCTTCTAAAGAAATTGGCGAACGATCATCAGGTCCCGACATTGCGGCCATAGCTAATGCTAGATCTTGTGCCGAGCGCGCCATAGGGCCAGATACGCTCAAGGTTTGCCAGCCCAATGAGTCTGGCCATGAAGGCACTCTACCAACTGAGGGCCGAATGCCCACAATATTACAAAAGCTTGCTGGGTTTCGTAATGAACCCCCCAAGTCTGTACCATCAGCCAGTGCAATCATGCCACTCGCTAAAGCAACTGCAGCGCCACCTGAAGATCCTCCACAGGTCTTACTCAAGTCATATGGATTAGGTGTGGAGCCAAAGACAGCATTAAATGTTTGACTACCAGCGCCAAACTCTGGTGTATTGGTTTTTCCTAAGCTGATAGCGCCCGCTTGCTTTAAGCGCTCCACTGGTAAAGCGTCCACATCAGGCACAAAATCTTTATATACAAGAGATCCAAATGTAGTTCTCACGCCGCGAGTTACAAATAAATCTTTATGGGCTACTGGCAATCCATGCAAGATACCGAGGGCATCATTTGCAGAAATTTTTTGATCTGCAATAACAGCTTCTGCCATTGCAGACTCAGCTGTTAACGTAACAATCGCATTTAAGATGGGGTTAAGACGCTCAATCTGATCTAAATGGGCACGAATGACCTTCTGAATAGAGATCTTCTTTAAGCGAATGAGTTTGGATAACTCAGCGGCGGATAAAAAACATAAATCATCATTCAGCATTTAAAAAGGGCCCCTATTTCTTATTCTTATTGACGTAGTATATGCGACTACATTACGGAGCGCATTGCCATTGCCCTGCAACGAGGTAAAGAAGTCAATATTGATTTAGTTCTTGGTATTAACTATTTTGATTATGCCCATGTGCCCTTAGAGGAGCTGCGCAAAAGATGGAATATCCCATCTAAATAAGCATTCTGATGTCATCACAACGGCTAGAGAGACCCAAGACCGCTAGATAACTTCCAATACTTTGCTTAGTGAATTGCCTTCATAGTTTGGCTTTTCACCTACCTCCTCAAAAGGATGGCCAAGACGATTAACCCAAAAGACATCAAAGCCATACCACTTAGCCGCTAAAGCATCCCAAGCATTACTGGACACAAATAAAATGTCTTCTTTTTTAACAGGGAATGCTTTTAATAGTAGCCCATAGGCTTGTGGGGCAGTCTTAAATAAACGGATATCCTCAATCGTCACAACTTGATCAAGATAAGGCTTTAAGCCGTTACTCTCCACCACGGTAGTCAGCATTTCTCTGCTACCGTTAGACAAAATTGCAGTAGATAAACCCTTTTCTTTTATTGTCTTAAGAACTTTTAGGCTATCGTCAAAGCTGGTGAGCTTGGCATACTGATCCATCAACTTCTTTTCAGATTGCTCGGTAAGATTTAAGTCCATTCGTTTGCAAACATAACGTAAGGAGCGAATCGTTAATTCCCAGAATGGGAGATAGTATTTACTTCCGGCTGGATTAGGATCGCTCATGGTGACAAGGCGAGTGTATTCAATTTGACGATCACGCCACATTAAAGTCATTGCTTGACCCTGTCCTGGAAACAGTTCTTCTGCTAACTGGCCCATGGAATAGACATCAAACAGTGTTCCATAGGCATCAAAAGCGATAAGCTTATACATGCTGTCCCTTATTTTAATGATGAATCAACAAAAAACCACCCGAAGGTGGTTTTAATGCCTGCTTGAGTACAAAAACGAATCTACTTTCTGATGAGGCTCTGAATGGCAAAATTATTTAATGACTAGGACCTCAGCCGGAGCATCGCTTGGATTTTTAAAGAGCTCAACTAATGTTGCGCCCATAGGAATACCTATAACAGAATTCTTTGGAGGAATTGGGGACAAAAACCACTTTTCATAAAGCGTTTTGAGTTCACCTGATTTCATCATAGACTTTACTTGGCTATCTACTCCAGCCTTAAATATAGGGTCATCCTTACGGACCATAATTCCAATTGCCTCGACACTTAAAGGGTCTCCAACAATCTTATACGCACCTGGATTCTTGCTAGCGGCAATATTTCCGGCCAGGATATTGTCATCCATTGCAAATGCGTCTGCACGGTCAGATTCAACGAGTAAGAATGCTTCTGAGTGATCTTTAGCGTAGATTACATCCAACTTAACGCCCTTCGCTTGCTCTAGTCTTCGTAAATGTTGAACTGGGGTAGTGCCAACAGTAGTAACAATTTTTTTCTTAATCACATCATCAGTCGTATTAATGCCTGAAGATTTTTTTACAGCGTAACGCGCTTCAGTGACATAAGTAGTGACTGCGAAATCAACTTGTTCTTTTCTTGAAGCAGTATTACTTGTAGAACCACATTCAATATCAATTGTTCCATTTTGGAGCAAAGGAATTCTATTCTGAGGAGTTACTGTCATGTACGTTAGTTTGGCATTTGGATAAAGTCGTTTTAAGACTTTTGCGCATAGTTCAACGTGATAACCTGCGTATTCACTACTTCCTATGGCATAGGATAAGGGCGCAGACGATTCCCTTACCCCTACTGTAATGGAATTAGATGATTTCACTTTGGCATCTGTATTAGAAACCTGTGCATAAGCAGTCATTGAAATAAATGCTGATAGAAAGACTAATGAGGCAAGCTTTTTCATGTTTTATCCTATTCGTTTTTGTTTATTAAAGCGCTTTCAGACTCTCGTCTAAAGCTCTATCTAATATTGTGATGGCCTGATCAATCTCTTGATTCGACACCGTTAATGGGGGAGCGATCCTCCAAACTGATCCACGCTCAGGACGTCTCCTAATATTCATACTTAAACCTAACTCAAAGCACTTTTTGGTCGTTAACTCACCCAATCGATGATGAGCTAACCTGGATTTACGATCCTGCACTAATTCAACCCCTAATAGCAGCCCCTCACCCCTCACCTCGCCAATACACTCATACTTATCTTGTAATTGTAGAAGTTGTTTTCTTAAATAAGCCCCCGTGACATTCGCCCTCTCAATTAAGTTCTCATTCTTAATAGTATCTAAAACTGCCAGCCCAACCGTCGCTAGCAAAGGATCTGATACATGGCTGGTGTAGAAAGAAAATCCTTTTTGGTGAATATCCTCTTCAATCTCAGGAGTGGTCACTACAGCAGCTAAGGGCAATCCACCGCCCATAGTTTTAGAAAGAGTCATGATGTCGGGGATAATTCCGAATAATTCTGAGCCTGTTTTTTTACCAATCCGTCCAAATGCAGTTTGAGCTTCATCAAAGATTAACAACATACCACGGTCATCAGCTGCCTTTCGAAGTGCCTGCATATAGCTTTTGGGTGGTATTAAGACTCCACCAGCACTGATCACTGGCTCAACAATAATGGCTGCCCCTCTTCCAGTTGTAGCCATATCGAACATCTTTAAGCCAATTTCCAAACTTCTAAGAGCAGACTCCTCAGGGGGAAGCTCTGGTATATATGGTCTGTACATATTAGGCTCTGGCAGTATAAAAACTCCAGGAGGCGGAACTCCATAGCCCTTTCTGTCACTAGCAAATGAAACCGAGCTTGCAGTGCCAGTTACGCCATGCCACGACCCTCCTACTGCGAGCACCTCATAGCCACCCGTATACATTTTTGCAATCCGCAAAGCCACTTCGTTGCTTTCAGAGCCTGTATTAATAAAGATTGACTTGCTCAGCGAAGGCGGCATCCATTCAGTAGCCACTTTTTCTGCCAGCAGAGCGACATCCTCAGGAATCATCCCGCTAAACATGTGGAATGCTTTTTTTCCAGCCTCGTTCACAGCATTAACTATTGCAGGATGATTGTGGCCTATAGTGGCGCACATCTGCCCAGAGGTGAAATCCAATATTTCACGACCGGTATCATCTATAACGATGGTGCCTTTAGCACTTTTAAAAAGGTTTGGGAAAGCATCTCCACCGTATCTCAGCATGTATTTTTTTGCTGCGGCGTGTAATGCATTATTCATTCTTTTTCCTATGTTCTTTAGCTCTGATTGCATCTCGCTTTAAAGCTCTATTGAGAGGATCAATCAATCCTTAATATATACCAAAGCTTTCAGTGGCAAATTTGATGCGATGCAATATGAGGCTCTACTTTGCCAATTTGTCGGTTTAACTAATTGGCACTATCTGAAAAAAATTAGTGATCTCACCCTTTGGGTTTAGTGACTCAAGTCATCGAGGATGTCAAGGGGAAATACAAGGGCTATCAATTGACCTCCTATAGCGGCGCAACCGCTGCTTATGCATCTTAATTAGAAAGGAAAACCGCAAAAGAGCCTTTATCTAATGGATTTATCGCTAAAATGACTCGATTGAACCATGCAAGCTTATGAATATCTCTATTAGCCAATCACCGCCAATCCGACTTACTACGCGTCAGATTACCTATTACGCACTTAATAACGCCCTTCCGACGTACGACAGTAACTATAGTTTTGCCGTACGGATTGCCAACCAATACGGAAAGCTAAGCAAATTAATAGCGCATATCCTTACTGTGGCCATTCTCTCAATGGCCATCTTGCGAATTATAGAAAGTCAACTTTGGGAACTAACGGGTCTTCCTAGCCTTGAAAAAATTCTCCTCATCATCTTGTTATCTATTTTTACTATTGAATATCTTGGGCGAGTTTGGTCTGCTCCAGAAAGTTGCACCGACTTACCGGAAGAAGGTGATGATTACAAAGAGTATGAATCCGATCTAAGCTATCGCTTCTACTATGTAATTTCATTCTTGGGGATTATTGATCTTTTAGTCATCCTCAGTATTCTTCACAACATCATCGGCGTGGACCTCAATTCCTGGCCAAATTATGTGGTTGTTATGGGCTTATTCAAATTGAGTCGCTATATCCCCGGAATTGAAATTGTTGGTGCGGTCGTAAAAAAAGAGCGCCAAATCCTGACTGCCTCATTGCTCTGTCTGGGATTATTAGTCGTGATTTTATCAACCGCTCTTTACTTGGCAGAACGCAATGTGCAACCGGAGGTTTTCACAAATATTCCAACGGCTTTATGGTGGGGTATCGTAACCATGACGACAACCGGCTATGGTGACATAACTCCCATAACCTCAATCGGGCGAATATTAGGTGGGGTAGCCATGATAGGCGGTATTGCCATGCTGGCGATCCCTGCGGGTATCTTAGCGAGTGGGTTCGCACAAGAATTAAGATACCGGGAACAAATCTATAACTGGCAAATTATCTCTAATTTGGATTTATTTCATGACCTCGACAGCAGCTGTATAGCTGATATTACACGTCACTTAAGATCAATTGTTCTACCAAAAAATACCACTGTATTTAAGAAAAATTCGACGCCCGATGCGATTTATTTTATTGCCGATGGTGCGGTTGAGGTGCAAATTCATCCTAAACCGCCCTCGCCTATTATCTTGAAAAAAGGGGATGTATTTGGTGAGGCGGGGTTATTAGAGAATCGTAAACGCAATGCTACAGTCAAAACGACTCGCGCCACGCGTTTAATGGCTTTAGATTTACACGACTTTCATCGCCTAGCCAATGATCATGCTTCTTTAAAGAAAAAAATTGAATTAATTAACTTATCACGCAAAACATAATTGCTGGCTTGTTAACTACTTATTGAAAAAGAATTTCAATATCTTCTTGGCAATATTCTTGCTGTTTTCAGATGTGTTTTTATCTTGGTCTGCACCGCTCTTCACACGCTCATTATGGGCTGCACGCTGCGCTAAGACATCAGAGATATTCTGAATGAGTTGAGGACGACGCTCTAGGATAGGAGAAATATCATCTTTTTCAATTTCGATCATCAGCGCTGAAGTGCCAGAAAAAACATCGGCAGAACGCGGTGCACCAGTTAATAAAGACATCTCACCAACAATATCCCCGGGCCAAATCGAAGCGACGGCAATAGATTTACCTTCAGCATTAGGAACCTTCACCTCCAAACGTCCCTCTAAAAGCAAATACATACTGTAGGCCTCATGCCCCTTAGCAATTAACTGCTCACCAGCCGAGGTACGAACAAAATGGGCGTGCTGAGCAAGATAGGTTAAGTCTTCTTCATTTAAAGCAGCCAAGAATCCAAGCGATGCAAAGGCAGTTAAACGATTTTTTAAGTCGAGCTGAGCGCCTGCTTCGTTTGGTGAACTGGTTAAATCGATTGCACCCGCCTTTAAAAAAAGCATGATGGTATTAAGCACTAGACAGTTAGTTAGCTCTTTAGGTAAATCCAGATTTGGATCGCACTCGTAACGGACTATATATTCGACATGACCACCTTTTAAATCAAAAGCTCCGCATAGATACCAGTTACGAAAAAACTTATTTTTAGATATCACGCACTCCATTGCCAAATTCAATATCTCAGTCACCTTTTCGCTATCGCAATGGGAACCCAGAGAAATAGTGAGATGGCGCCGAAATCCCCGGTTGGGTTCCTGCTTAGTAACGTTGATGTAATCAAGCTCAAGAAATTTATTGTTATAAAACTTCTTAATCAATCCATATGTAGTTCCCTTAAGGGTAATCAAACGATGCTCCATTTGAATCACTTCATAGGTTTCTGGAATTCTTTCGTCGCCTTCGAAAATAACAATGTAATCGCCTAGGGCAGCTAGGCCATCAGTCTGCAGAGAAACACTTGCAACAATGTCTGCAATTCGGTCTCTAAACACATACCCTAAACCTAGACCCACACCACCAGAAGCCGCCAATAATCCCGTCAGATTATGGTCGTAGAGAAGAATAAAACCAGCTAAGCCGATTAAAGACATAATAATCAGCGAACCAGCTGTAACAATAATATTGGGAATTCTTTTCCCAGGATTAATGCGATTCAGATTAATAACAGTGCGCCTAAAAGCAGCATCGGCAGTCACTGCTATGAGCACAATCTGCACGACAGCGATGATGTCAATCTCAGAGAATTGAGCATCTGATAAATCAGCTCCAATAAACGCGAAAATATCTCCTAATGTATAGGCATAGATAGCAACGACAATATTGAGCGCGATTAGAAGAATCAAGGCCCATTTAGGTAATGCAAAAAATTTTTCGTGTTTTAGAACCATATAGTGGCAATAGAATAGTGAGCTAATTGAATGATCACAAGATTATCATACTAATCAGGGAATCGAGGCCGAAACGGGCAAATCAATACCCTCAAAGTACGATTGGGCCGTGCGAATTAACCCTCTGTGTTTCTGCTGGCCCAGGCCTATTTTTAACGGTGCCCATCTCCATACTAGCGGCTTATGCCATGAAGTTTCCACCATTTACATCTATTGTCACTCCAGTTAAATAGGAAGCGCTATCTGAAACTAGGAACTCAACTACCGCTGCCACATCTTGAGGTTTTCCAAGTCTACCTATAGGAATGCTCTTAGCTAATTCTGCATTAACAGAATCCCCAACTTCTGCTGTCATTTTGGATTCAATGCGGCCAGGAGCGATGCAATTCACAGTGATTCCATATTGAGCAACTTCGCCAGCTAATATTCTTGTATAGCCCGCTATGCCAGCTTTTGAAGCCGCATAATGCGCACCTGGTATTGGCGTGCGTGTTCTAGCTGCCTGACTGGTGATATTAATCACTCTCCCATGCTGATTATTCATCATGGGAGAAAGACAAATTTGAGTAATTAAGAAATTCGCAGTCAAATTGATATCAATAACACGCTGCCATTCATCCAATGGAATATCAATAAATTGCCTTTTCTTTCCCTGATGCTTGGGGGATATTCCTGCATTGTTTACCAGAACACTCAAATCCTTAAATGACACGCCAATAAGGGCTTGCAAGGAGCGGATTGAATTGAGATTACTGAGATCTAATACATACCCTTTTGCATCGGCACCTTTACTTGCTAACAGTTTTGCAGATTCCATTACGCTAGGGTTGATATCAAGCATAGCAACTGAGTAGCCAACATCTACTAAGCGTTCGCTAATGGTGAACCCAATACCCTGGGCTGCGCCAGTTACCAAAGCCAATTTATTTCCTTGAATTGACATTGCCTCTTACCTATTGCGCTTCAATCTTGGCTTTTTTGGCTACCTCTGCCCATTTCTTATAATCAGATTCAAGTAGCTTCTGGTAATCCTCTGGGCTTGTCCATGCTGGCTGGGCTCCCAAATCTTTGAGTCGATTCTGTATATCAGGATTCTTTAATGCTGCCAAAATTTCAGCATTTAATTTATCAACGATCGGTCTAGGGGTTCCAGCGGGAGCAAACAATCCAAACCAAGTTTCAACCACAAAATCGGGATAGCCTGATTCCTTAATGGTCGGCAGATTGGGTTCAGATGCAACGCGATTGGGGCCAGTGACAGCGAGGGCTTTTAATTTGCCGCTGCGAACAAAATTGATTGCTGAAGGCATATTGTCGAACATCACTTGTACACCTTGACCTGCCATTAAATCAATTAAGGCTGGACCGCTTCCCTTGTATGGCACATGAACCATTTCTAAACCTGCAGCCAAGTTAAATAATTCCCCAGTCATATGAGGAGCATTGCCATTTCCTGATGAGGCAAAAAAGACTTGACCGGGCCTAGCCTTTGCCCAATCAACAAATTCTTTAACATTTTTGACGGGAACGCTTGGATTGACCACCATGATATTGGGAACGGTAGCAATATTGGAGATCGGCTGAAATGCCTTGAGGGTATCTATCGGCATATTTTTATATACCGATGGATTAATAGTCATATTTCCCATCGTTCCCAATTGAAGTGTGTACCCATCTGGGGCTGCTCTTGCCACAGCTACAGCGCCAAGATTGCCTCCAGCACCTGGGATATTTTCAACATAGACGGGTTGACCCATTGAGGTTGTAAATCGCTCAGCGATTATTCTTGCAAGAATGTCAGTTGTACCGCCAGGCGCGTAACCAACAATAATCTTAATTGGACGTACAGGAAAGTTCACTTGGGAAATTGCTGTGTTACAAAATAGCGCTGCTATTAACCCAATAAAAATGCCTAAAAAGTGATTCTTATTCTTTCTCATAATATCCTCAGATCCTCTTTAAAAATGTTGCTGGGAAATACTAGCGCCACCACAAACAAAAATCGTTTGACCAGTTGTAAATGAAGCGCCCTTTGATAAAAAGTAAACAACTGCCGATGCCACCTCGCGTGGATCTCCGAGTCGATTCATAGGAATGGAGTCCATCATTGACTTTCTTCCAGGGGAGCCTATTGGGTTATTTCGATTGAACATCTCTGTTTCAATCGGCCCTGGAGCAACGCAGTTGACCGTTATAGACGAAGGAGCTAGCTCAATGGCCCAAGATTTAGTAAAGCCTACCAGGCCGGCTTTAGCTGCTGCATACACACTACTATTTTTTCTGCCAAGCATTGATCTACTGGCAATGTTGACCACTCTACCTTGACCTAAGGCTAGCATGGAGGGCAATACTGCCTGGGTCAACTCCAGAGCTAGGGTTAAATTAAGATCAATAATCTTTTGGTAATTTTGTGCAGTAATATCAGCCAATCCCTGTAATTGATTGAACCCAATGTTATTGACTAATCGATCGATCGGAAAAGATTGAGCAATCTCTTTGAATACTTGACTTCTAGAAGTGGCATCTGAAAGATCTGCTAAAAATAGTTTTCCTTTGAAGGTGGGGTCAGGATTTCGTGCGATCCCTATGACTGATTGCCCTTGTTCAATCAGTAGATCAGAAATTGCCCTACCGATTCCTTTGCTTGCCCCTGTAATCAAGGCATATGAAGTCTGTTCCATTATTGAGGCTTTGGACCAGCAATCGTAATTCGATTCATGACACGTCGATGACCCTGATAATCATTGCACGCATAATGCATGGTGCAGCGGTTATCCCAAAATGCAATTGAGCCCTTTTGCCATCTAAATCTGCAAGAAAATTCGGGTTTAGATGAATGGGCGTATAACTGACTGAGCAATGGGATGCTTTCTTCTCTGCTCATTCCCTCGAAAGAATAGGTGAATGGATAGTTCACGTATAAAGCTTTTTTCCCAGTCTCATTATGTGTCCGGACCACTGGATGTACAGCACGAAGTTCGGGGCGATTAGGGTCTACGACTAACTTCGTGGATCGACCAGCATTCCGCTCTTCAGTGCGGGCCGTTAAAAATGCATCCGAGTGAACGGCATTTAAACCATTTAAGGAATTTTTAAGGGGCTCAGGAAGAAATTCATAGGCCATATACATATTAGTCCAAAGAGTATCTCCACCAACTTTTGGAACCTCTTTCGCGTACAAAATAGAGCCCAATGGGGGTTCGGGCATGTAAGTCATATCACTATGCCAAGTATCACCAATATTGAAGATATCGTTGACATCCTTAATTACCGGCATGATCTCAGGGTAGCCATCAACACTTCCATAAACTGGATTAATGACCAACGGTCCAAATAATTTAGAGAAATTTAAGTGCTGTTCTGGGGTTAAATCTTGATCACGAAAAAAAATCACTCCATATTGAAGAAGGTTATTGCGGATTTCCTGAATTAATTCTGGGGAAAGATCTTTTGACAAATCAGGACCAAGAAGTTCAGCACCAAGTGCGCCTGTTAATGGCCTCACTTCTAAAATTGACGAGCTCACATCTGACTCCAATACTTTTATAGTTATATATTGATTTTAATTTATACAACACACTGAATATTCTACAAAAGGGGTAAACCCTTATGAAAAAAAACCTGCCGCAGCAGGTCAAGCTTGTCGGGTTAGCCGACAACTGCGACCCGAAGGTGGTTTAGTAGAAAACTTATTTTAAGAACTCTACTGTTAAGTCATTTTGAGGGTACGGCAGTTTATCAACCTGCCAAGTCTTTGATTTTCCGGACTTAAATACTTCATTAAGATTAATTTCAATGAAGTTAGTACGATTTGCATAGTTTGCAATTTTCATGCGATTATTTTTTAAATCCTTGATATTGACCCACTGCGTGTAATCAGAAAAAACCTGCTTGCCGTCCGAAGATCGAGCTACGCCAACAGGAATATCGACGTTATTCAATATATGGCCAGTAGCTTGTATAGCATCAGTAATATTACTTGGCTGATAGGTAAAGTGTTTTAGATAGGTTGCTCTGACAAATCGAGACGGTGGAGTGTAATCCGCTGGCAAACCAATTAAGCCGCCGCCCTGCCCAAGCTCAGTAACATTAGTATTACCTACCGTTACCGCTGCGGTTGCAGTAGGTGTGAGTGATAGATAGTTACGCAAATTGCTTAGATGCCAGTCATAGGTTGGCGCATTGGTCAGCACTCCAGCAACGTTATTGTGGATCATCATTTGACCCTTTACAAACTCAACCACAATACTGTCACCGCTCCGATCTGTTAAGACAAGGTGCAACCAAGGTGGGGTTGGCAACCCCTTGACTTCGCTTGGGTCAAACCACACCTTATATTTAGGGAGCTCGTTTCGCAGCTCCTTAACTGAACTAAACATTCCTAGAATAAAGCCGCCTAAATTCAATATAGAGACATAGCTCTTATCTTGCGCAGTAACGGTTTGGTATTCTGTAAAACCAGGCAAAAAATTTCCACTAATGGCAAGGCCTGTTTCATTTTGACCTTCTAGGTATGCTGGAGGGCCTGCTAAAACTCCAGGTGAAATTGCGACAAAAGCATATTTACTAGATAGGCTTGTTGCAGGCAACTTGAGCGCTGCTGGAGCGCTAAGAGAAATAGGAGTGCCCTTGGGATTTGCGGTGAGCTGCCACTTCATATCAAAAGCCCATTCCATTGTTCTTCCAGCAACAACCGAACCATCTTTTGCAACTATGTTTACGGCGGTACATGCATTGCTCACCAGCGGGGCAAAAGCCAGAGTAGCTGAAACTGAAGCAGCTACTATTTTTTTATTCATTATTTGCTTCACTAAAACTCCTCAGCATAGGTCAAAATAGATATGAAAAGCATAACATTGTCCAGAGGCTGATAACCGATATTCCTTGAATAAATTGAGCTACCCAAATACCATCAATTGATGACTTTCAAACGTCTACACGGTAATTAAACAACGATTTACTGAGTCTTTTTGCGATTAGTAATTTCTTTATTGATTTCCGCAAGCATAGCTTGGTTTGGCGAGATCCAATGGCCACCGGATTTATTGATCATGTAATTTAATGCTTCAGCGAATTGTTCGACTGACAAGCTTTCTTTCCCTCCTCTTGCCGGCATTGCTCTTACCCCAACATATCCATGTGCCGTAATAATGACCTGCCCTTCCCCGATTAATTTCTTCCAAGCATTTTGATCACCCAACTTAGGAGCATTTGCTACCCCTACGTTATGACAAACAGCGCAGACCTCTTTGTAGATAGATGCGCCACTAGCAGTCTTTTCAGCAGCAAAAGTAGCTTGAGAAAAAACCAGAATAAGAATGGAATAAAGGATGGATTGAGTCTTCACAAAAATTAAGCTCATAAATTTTTAGTAGTTATTGTGTTAGAGCAGGTAAAGCACCACTGAATACTAGATAAAAGCAATAGATCCAGGTAATAGCTAAGCCGATACCAATCAGATACATTGGATATTGAATGGCTTGCTCTGGGGTGCCTTGTTTATTGCCCGTCACCATGGCTCTTACCAAATTTTCTTTTTGCATAAAGCTCATAATGATGGCCGCAGCGATATGAATGACAACCATAATTAATGTGAGATTCGAAATAGTTTCGTGGGCCCCACTCATAAAGTCTCCAAGAAACTCTTTGACACTCCAATAGCCAGTTAAGCCAATCAGTAGGATTAGAAGCATTAATGAAATCATTGCCAAAGCGCCAGCGGGGTTATGTCCAACTTCAGGGTGCTGATTACCAGTTAATAATGCCTTGATGTGCTGCATTGTTTCTGCTGGACCCTTAATGAATTGGCTAAAGCGCGCATATCTAGTGCCAACTAACCCCCAAAGTATCCTGAATAAAACCAGCACAACTGCCGTATATCCAAAGGCATAGTGAATCATTTGCTGGGCTTCGCTCTCTGATGTGAGCCAAGCACCTGCAAATGAAGCTACCAAAAGCCAATGAAAGACTCTGACAGGAAAATCCCAAACTAGAACAGATTGCTTTTGATTAGGGGTATTCATTTTGCTGGTATCCGGATGCTATCTTCATTAAAGTCGCCCTTACTTGCATCTATATGGCAAGCGGAACAGTTGGCTGGACTCTTTATCCCAGCCCTTTTCCATACACCAGCTCTGACTTCATCATGCTTGCGAATAAACCAGGAAGTTTTAGTAATTCGATTTTCTGGAGCAAGAGCAGCATACTTTTGCTTAGTAGCTGCATTATTAATTAGCCACTGAGTAATCTCAGATTCAGTTTTAGTATCAATACTGGCATCTGTCCCAAAGTGCTTATCAAGACCCGACATGATGTTTTTCCAATTCTTCTGACCCAATAGGCCTGGCGGATAAGCTATATGGCAACTGGCACACTCAGCTTCATAGGACTTGGGTGCATCGACTGGCATCGTCATTTTGGCTGCAGAAGCAGACATTGCTAATAGGGCTAATAGTGGCAGAAGTAAGTAATTTTTCATATGCACCCTATTTAACTGTCATTAACCAAGAAAGCACATCCGCTTTTTCTTGGGAAGTACATTCGCGGGCTAAGACATCGTTGCAATTACGCTTAAACCACTTTTCTACTTTGACTCTATCAGTAAATCTGTCGGGGTTGCTATTAGGCGACAAAGGCTTAATGACCTTGCCAGTAACAATATGTTTGGTGTCGTGATTGGGCGGATTTTCATGACATGAACCACAACTCCACTCTTTGCCGTGCTTTGCATTAAAGAATTGCTCCCCGCGCACTGGAGAAGCCCTACCAGATTGAGCCTCATATCCTTTTAGTAATTCTGGCGAGCTTGCAGAAAATGCTAGCTGTGCAAAACCGAAGACTGCTAAAACCAAGAACATTCTTTTAATCACTGCGTAATACCTCAATCTCTTAACAGCTCAGTATGCGTCTAATACAGTGCTCAATGTCCTTATAAATAATAATAAGGGGCAATCATTTGATCTAGATCAAAAAGACTCTAAAACAATCATTCAAGGCTTGAATTGGGCAATTGCTAATACCAACTGATCAGCCTAGACTGAAAGGGCTTGTATTCACTCTCATTTCTATCAGAAAGGGCAACATCATGAAAATACTGCTACCAATTGATGGTTCAAAATCATCTCTCAATGCCGCAAAGTATGTAGCCAAGATGGCTAAGAATTCTCGTAGCCCAGCTATTGTTACCTTAATTAGTGTCCACGATGATTTAGGGCTTGGGCATGTAAAGCAATTTGTTGCTAAAAGTGTTGTGGATGATTACTTACGAGAAGTAAGCGAGAAAGAATTAAAAGCAGCTCATAAAGCGCTAGATGCCGCTCAAGTTAAGCACAACATAGTTATTAGGCGTGGTCATATCGCTGAGGAGATTATTGCGCTTGCCAATAAAGATAAAGTTGATTTGATTGTGATGGGTGCAAAAGGTCGCAGTGGCTTTTTAGATGTACTGATGGGCTCAGTTGCACAGCGTGTGAGTAGCGCAGCCAAACAGCCAGTATTACTGATTAAATAACGATCTTTGCCATCTTAAAAGTAGATATAGGAGTGAATTTGAAGCTCACTACTATCTAACTTAAGGAAATTGAGCCTTACACGGCCACTTGATATGTTGCACTCAAGGAAAAACGGCTTAGGAAGTGAGTCCTAAGCCGTTTTTATTCTTGGAACAGTTAAAAAATACAAGCTTACTTTTGAAAATGAATCATGATTCGCTCGGAGAGTGCGAATAACACAGCTGTAACAACAAATACCAGATGAATTGCAATCATCCACCCTAAGTTTTCTTTGTTGGTAGTAGAAATTTCCAAAAATGCTGCTAAAAGATTAATTCCGGACAGAGCAACAATAGACCCGATTAATTTCAGTTTAAGTCCTGCAAAATTCACCTCACCCATCCAGCTTGGCCTGTCATCGCTATCTTTTGCAGCGCCGATAATTGAAACAAAGTTCTCATATCCCGAAAAGATGACTAATACCAATAAATTAGCAAGGAGTGTTTTATCAACAAGACCCAAGATGCCGGATAAAAGCTCAGCTTCAGAAGCATCCCAGAAAGAAAAGCTGAAATGCACAAACTCCTGAATAAACTTAATAGCTAAGATAACTAGAGCTAAAACCAAAAAAACATAGAAAATACTTAAAATCCATCTACTATTGAATATGAATTTTTCCAAGCCTTTTTCAATAGCTCCTGAATTATCAGCCTCTATTTCGTTACTCTTTTTTTCTTGATTCATCGATCATTTTCTTAAAAAATATAGCAGGTAAAACCCACAAAATTAAATTGCTATCTCTATAAAAGATCAGCTAACCATTGCTTTAATTGCGAGCTTTTTAGAACAGAAAAACTATACCATTATTTAACTAAGACCCCTTAAGCTAGATAAACTTGGTCACTAGGATATCTAAATACAAACCCTTACTGCTTAAAGTAAAACTCCCCTACCACCTGGTCATAAATTGCAGGCACCTGATTGTGACCTACTGATTTAGCAACTGCCACAACTTCGGTGCGGACATTGCGCACGACACGGTCAACGGTTAGGCCCTCTTTTTGCATTTCTTTAACGAAGATTCGGGTAAATAAACCGTTCTTACTCTTATCAGCAGGGCCAACTTTGTCTAAGGCTTGCTGACCAGTACCCGCTGAGAAAACAATCATTTGACCCGTAGCTGCAGTTGTAGGTGCCAAGCCGCGTGTACCAATAGCGCTGCGGGTAGCTCCCTTAAAGGGGTTATCGCGACAGGCATCAATTACTGCCAAGGTGAACTTGACCTTCTTGTCATCCATATCATCCAAAAGTCGTTGCAAGGAAATAGCATCATCCCTGACCTCTTCTTCACTTTGACCATGAATATCAATCGGCAATAGGTAATTAGTCGATGCAATCTGCACCCCATGACCAGCATAAAACAAGGCTACTTCATCACCAGCTTTGACTTGATTTTTAAAGCTACGTAATTCAGCTAGGAATTGCTTTTGAGTGACATCTAATTTCATAGAGACATTAAAGCCTAAGGAAGCAAGGCTTTCTGCCATCACTCTAGCGTCTTCACGTGCATTAACCAGCGGTGTTACCTTTGCATATGAATCGTTTCCAATGACCAAGGCTTTGCGATTGGCATAAACAATTGGCGCTACTTTGTTTGGGTTAGATGTTTGAGATTGAGAAGAATTAGCTTCTTTTTGAATATTAGCTCGAATCTCTTTTTCAAGCTCTTTACGTAATGCAGCAACTTTATCGTCTTCAGATCTTTGTTGAATGACTGCTTTTTCTCTAGCGTCTTTTTCCTGCTTTAACTGAGCAACTAAATCTGCTTTTTCTTTCTCTAAGGCATCTAGTTTGGCCAGCTGAGCTAATGCCTTACTTTCTTCAGCCTTTGCTTTATCTAGAGCAAGCTTGGATTTTTCAGTATCTGCACTATTTTTAGCTATATCAAGCTGCAAACGCTTTTCTTCTGCAATTTTCTTATCTTGAGCAATCTTAACCTGCTCTTGCATCTGCTTTTGATCGCGCTCAAGCTGGGCTTGCTTGCTTGCTTCTTCTTTTATTTGTTTTTCTTCGACTGCGATCTTTTTATTTAAGTCAGCAGTAGTCGTTTCAAGACCTCGGCCAGACATTAAAATTTCTTTGGGGACCAACGCAGCACCATTTGCTATGACGATTTCACAATCGCATCCTTGATTCATACATTCATCAAGGGCTAATTTGTTTGTATCAGAAATTAACTGTGCCGATGGACGCTGTAACGCAGAATTATTGACATAAAAAGCCGCTGCTTTACATGTATCAAGTTTTGATATGGCAATTGAATAAGTTTTGGCACGTTCAATTTTCGAAACAACTTTATCAAGGCTTGGAAATGCACCATTTGCAAGTGGCAAGTCCTCTAAACAACCAGCTGATCCATCGGGATATTTAATTTCCGTCTTAAAGCTAGAACAAGAAGCCGCATAAATGCTTCCTGAGCTAAAAATCAGGATAGCGATTAAAAACAGTTTTTTGAAGGTAGCTTGCATATATGCATATTACCAATTTATACATAGGAATCAAAGAATGGCCCATAAAATCAATGCCGAAGTGACCTGCTGATAATCTTATCGGTTTATTCGACAAAAAACCACCCGAAGGTGGTTTTAGATTTTCTTGACGCCTGGTGCGTAATCTACTATTACCAACCGGATGAGATGTATAAGTTAAGGTTTTAACTGACCCCTAATTTCGCCACCCTTATTTGCAGCACTATGGACATTGATATACAGATTTCCACTCTTCAAGCTTTGCAGTTGAGCATCCGTCAATTTGGCACCTGCAGGAACCGACCATACATTGTCTGCAGTTTTGGCAAAGGGAACAATCACAGGTCCATTTTGGCCCATGGGCGCTTCATGAATATGTGCCATAGTTCCATCAACACCTGAAGTAGTCACACTTCCTGAAACTGATCCATCAGGGCCGACCATAATCGAGCCAGCGCCTGAAGCAGAAGTGGTAACAGGCGGAACTTCCTGGGATCCAGCAAGAGTTACTTTCATTGACTGTGCAAAGACAGTTAAAGACTAGATCTAGACTATCATAAACAGGTTATTAAGGCATATCAGTAAGAACGTTTAATTTAAGCATATATTTAATAGGGCTATATTTCTAGTAACTCATGATGTCTATATTAAATAATCTCGTAGATGAATCTGGGTTTATTTCCCAAAAAAATATTAGCCACTACGATCAAAATGCTATTGCTTATGACCAAGGTACACAAGACCATGATGTCAGTCAAAATATCGATGCTTTATTAAGAGCCATCAAGACTGAGCCACCGTTGCATATTCTTGATTTTGGCTGTGGTCCGGGAAGAGACCTACAAATCTTCACCAAGCTTGGTCATATCGCTATTGGGCTTGAAGGCAGCCAACAGGCCGCTCAAATAGCTAATATGAAAAGTGGTTGCGAAATCTTAGTCCAGGATTTTTTTAACTTATCTCTGCCAGAAAATACTTTTGATGGCATTTTTGCCAATGCTTCGCTCTTCCATATCCCCAATAAGTTATTGCCCAAAGTACTGGGTAATTTATGGGCATGCTTAAAACCGAATGGCATTCTGTTTAGCTCAAATCCTCGTGGTAATAACGTAGAGAGTTGGTATGGAGATCGGTTTGGCTCATATCATGATCTAGAAGGCTGGAGATCATTTATGACAGACGCACGGTTCACTGAGATTGAACATTACTATAGGCCAAGCGGACTACCATTTGAGCAACAGCCTTGGCTAGCAAGTGTTTGGAAAAAGTAATCCTTTGTGTATTCTTGGTAGCCTAGGAGCAGTGCGATCATATCAAGCTCTAGAGCTCATTTAGATTGCTTAAGATATGCTTTGCATGCTCCTCGATCGACTTTTGGTCCTCATCGCTAATTCTCTTCAGGTTTGCTGTCATTAGTCTGGTCCGTGGGCTAGATTCAAACTGACTACGATGTTTAATTAAGAAATTCCAGTACAAGGTTGTAATAGGGCAAGCCTTTTCGCCAAAGCGAACCTCTGGCTTGTACTGACAAGAGTCGCAATAATTACTCATTCGCTTGATATAGGCTCCGCTGGCAATATAAGGCTTACTCGTAAAGCGCCCGCCATTTGCAAATAAGGCCATGCCGGCAGTATTAGGCAGCTCTACCCACTCAATCGCATCAACATAGATTCCTAAATACCAATCACAGACTTCTGATGGCAAGATTTCTGCTAACAGAGCAAAGTTTCCAGTAACCATCAGGCGCTGGATATGATGGGCATAGCCATACTTTAGTGTTTGGCCAATAGCATCTTTCATACAGGCCATATTAGTTTGACCCGTCCAATACCATGGAGGTAGAGATCTTTGATGATTGTAATAATTATCCTGAGCCATCTTGGGCATATCGAGGCAATACATGCCCCTGACAAACTCTCGCCATCCTAGTATTTGACGGATAAATCCCTCAACCGTAGAAAGATCGAGGGAGTATTTTTTCCATGCCTGCAATACAGCCTTAATGACTTCGCGTGGGTTGAGTAACTTCAGGTTAAGCGAACTCGAAAGAATGGAATGCCAACCAAAGGGGGTATCAGTCCACATGGCATCCTGAAAAACTCCAAAGTTTCGTAAGCGGTATTCCACAAAATAATCCAAAGCCTCTAGAGCCTGATCCCGAGTTACTGGCCACCGAAAATAATCTAAGGATCCAGGATGTTCCGAATAGGCAGTGTTGACAAACTCAAGCACTTCTTTCGTAACTGAATCTGGCTCAAATAGAGCTGGAGCCTCAATGATGCCAGGGCCTTTTTTAGGATAGGACTTGCGATTATCTTGATCAAAATTCCACTGCCCTCCTTCAGGGTTTCCTTGGGAATCAACCAGAATATTGTGGCGCTTACGCATTAAGCGATAAAAGTACTCCAACCTCAATTCTTTTTTATCAGCCACCCATTCAGAAAACTCTTGGTGAGAGCAATAAAAGTGATCATCCTCGCGCATCTCAAGCCTGAGCGAGAGCTCTCTTGCTAATTGTTCTATCTCCTGCTTTAAACGCCATTCGCCTGGCTCAACACAAATGAGGTCTCTAACCCCCTCATCGATGATTTTTGCTTTCAAGGCCTCAACTATTGATAGAGGGGAGCTTTTAATATAAGCGAGAGGGTAATCAAGCTCTGTGAGATTTTGGGCAAAGTGTCTCATCGCAGATAAAAAGAGCGCAATCTTGGCTTTATGAGTCCAGACATATTTGGCCTCTGGAATTGACTCAATCATGACCACTACATCAGTCTTAAAATCAAAGCCCCTAAGAGTAGCTCCGTGCAGGTCTAGCTGATCCCCAAGAACAAGCACGAACCGTTTAATAGGCTTCATTTATTCTTGTATTGCGTTGGACAATAGGCGCGCTCCACCAATTTACTTCGAAGAGCAACATGCTTTGTTGCCCTACCAGTGACGCGTTTACGCCATAACTCAAAGGAACTGCGTTTGAGCTGATGGCGCATTAATTGGATTACTTGAGATTCAGATAGGCCAAATGATTTCTCGATCGCATCAAAAGGAGTACGGTCTTCCCAGGCCATTTCAATCAGGCGAGAAATATCAGATTCAGAAAGTGTTTTTGATAAGAATTTTGGCACCATGCAAGTTTATGACTTATTTAATAAACTTGTACGACACATGAATACTATAAAAATCATATGATTGGAAAAATTCGTCAGAAACTGATATCGCTTGCACCAACACCACAGCTAAAAGTCGTGGATCTGGTCTGCCCTATCTGCGAGCGTCCTATCCCTGAATCCCAAAAAGATGCTCATCACCTCATACCTAAGTCCAAGGGCGGAAAAACTTCGGAGTATCTCCACCGTATTTGTCATCGCCAAATACATGCCCTCTTTACAGAAACTGAACTGGCTACACAATTTAATACTGCCACAGCCCTCCAAGAGCATCCTGAAATGCAGCGCTTTATTCACTGGGTTAAGTCAAAGCCAAATCACTTTTATGAAAAATCACGTAAAAGTTCTCGCTTGAAGGAAAGGTTAACTTAGCAACATTCTGCTAATGAGCGTCATTAAGTGCCCTTAAGCACACGTGTTTTATTTTAAGTAGGGCTACGGTCTAAATAATTAGCAAAATCAAATACTGAATTTGGGCCAAGTGGCACCTCTTGAATCTTCTTGAATGGGGTTTGCACTACTTTTTGAATTTCACCTTTTTGCTTTTTTTGCTGCTTGATGTCTGCTTTAGACTCTGCTGGCAAATATGACTTTCTTTCTGGCGCAGTTTGTATCTCGCTAAATCGTGGAATGTAGTCTTTAATCGCTGAGGATAGAGTGACATTCGAGATGCAATTCATCATATAAGTCTCAAGCGACTGATAAAGCTCTTTTGCAATATCTGATACCTCTATTTTTCTTTTTTTGATCCGATTCATTGCCAAAACAATATCTTTGATAGTAATAATTCGCGGATCTTTTGAGAGTTGATAGCCTCCAGCGCGTCCTCTAATTCCAATCACGAGACCTGACTCTCTAAGTGGGCCCAATAACAGTTCAATGCGGCTATTTGACACATGAAGCCTTTGGGCTATCTCTGGAACAGACACGAGCTGGCCATTCCTTGAATGGCTTGCAATATCGACCAGGGCGTTGAGCGCTACTTTGACGGCTTTAGTGATTTCCATGGTGTATTTGGCATAAAAGTTAGATTAGGAGCAGTATGAAACTAAATTCAAAAACATGCTGCGCTGCACTATTTAACCCTATTTAGCTAATGGTTGAAGCTACCAAAAGCCCTTAGCCCCTTGCCTTTCGATTACTGGCCCAGGTCGTATTTAGCGCCTTAATAAAGTGGAGCTTGAGTGAACATTATCAACCCAAATGAGCTCGTACTGAGGCGATTAAAGATAGCTGTTGCTCTTGCCTTATAAACTGTCCAATCTCAACACGCAAATTCGATTGGCTGATAAAAAATACTTTTGAATCTTCAAGGGGTAGTTCAATTTTTGCCCATTGAGCATTAAATTCATAAATCGCTTCTCTATAACTAATAAACTTTTTAACAATAAGCCGATTGCCATCAATTTCAATAGTTTCACAATCAAGAGCATGTCTGCAGTAGATTAAAAAGCCAATCGTCACTGCGCTTAACTCTAGGGCTGTGAAAATGGGAATAACCCAGATTCCGGCCAAAAGGAAGCCAGTTGCTACAAGCAATGAAAGGCAGACTAAGGCAATATAAAAGTGAAGGAGCTGCTTTGGCGTCAGAGCGCAATTTCTTCGCATTTGCCAACGTTTCATACTCATATGGAGCACCAGACAATAGCTTGAGAATTATTGAATCTTGTTACGCTCTTGAGCTTTAGCCAACTGGTCGGCACTTCTTTGTTGAAAATCGACCATACTGTGATAACCCATTTGATAGCAAGGGCAATGCTTACCTAGAACCCAGCGGGCAAGTTTAATGCGAATTTTTTGTAGCATTGATATCTCCAAATATTGAGCTACTAATGTAAACGGAAATGGGATTTTGTGTTGAGGGTAGACGAAAATACAGGGGGATTTCAATAGTTAGCTGGGAATTAGCAAAAACGATGTAAATCCATTACATTAAATGGATGAATAATTTAAACGCTAGCCCTAGAAAAATACCTTTATTTCCACTTGGCACGGTCCTTTTTCCCGATGGCGTAATTGCCCTCAAGATTTTTGAAGCACGATACCTAGATATGATTAAGCAATGCCTGCGAGAGAAGACTGAATTTGGAGTTGTGAGCATCATCAAAAACCAAGACTCTCATGAAGAGAATGTATCTTTATATTTTTCTAAAATTGGAACTCTGGCTCAAATTGAAGACTTTGATCCCGTTCAGCCTGCCCTGTATATGACTAAATCTTATGGAACGCAGCGCTTTCAATTACTCAGCAGCCAACAAGAGGCTAATGGACTTTGGATGGGTGAGATTGCCCTTTTAGAAAATGATCCTATTACGCCTATTCCTAAGGAACATCAAAAGTCGGCGCAATTACTTGATGAAATCATCTCGGTGATACAAAGCCAAGATCTGTTAGGTGACGCTCCGTTTAAAAAGCCATTTAAGGTTGATGATTGTGGCTGGGTTTCAAATCGTCTTGCCGAGCTTCTACCAATCTCCTTAGTTCAAAAGAATCATTTACTGGCACAAACTAATCCTAGAATCAGACTCGATCTGATTTCAGAAATTATTGAAGATGACGATTTAAGAAATCAAATGATGCATTGACGCAATGCTAGATGAGCTCATTCGGAAAACCATTCGAGAAATGGTCGGTGGCAGTAGCGGGCCTCCAGTAGCGTTTCTTACCCCTAAGGGAGATCGGGGCCTCTTTGGTCCAGAATCTATCGCTTGGAGAGTTCATGCTGACTTCATCTCTATGATGATTGGGGGCATTAGTTCTTTAGTACTTCAAGCACTACACCCTCAAGCCTTAGCTGGTGTCTGGGATCATTCAAGCTTTAGAAAAGACCTCAAAGGAAGATTAGGCAGAACTGCCTACTTTATTGCTGCAACTACGTATGGATCTTCTGAAATGGCTCATGAGATTATTAACAAGGTTAATAGGATTCATCAACATATTCATGGCAGCGATGAGTTTGGGAAGCCTTATGTTGCAACTGATCCCCATCTATTGACTTGGGTTCATTTGACTGAAACCCTAAGCTTTCTGGAGGCCTACCAAAAATATCGACAACCAAAGCTCACCAGGCAGGAACAGGACCAATACTTCAAAGAAATGAAGGCTTTAGGAGAAATGCTTGGTGCTCAAAACCTGCCAGATAGTCTTAAAGGAACGCAGGAAGCGATTGAAGCTTATTTACCAGAGCTTCACTATGGGGAGCGTGCTCAAAGTATCATTCAGCTTTTAGATGACTTTCCCAGCAATCTTCAATCAAAGCCTTTTGTAAAGTTAATTAGCAAAGCTGGCTTTATCAATCTTCCGAGTTGGGCTCATGCCAAACTGAAAAAGCCAATTCCCTCTACACTAGAAAAAATCTTAGTTAATAAAAGTATAGATTTAATCGCTATCCCAATTAGAGATGCCCTCAAAGATGGGGTAGCTGCACACTCCTACCGCAGAATTTATGGATGAATAAGGAAAGAAAATGTTTAGATCAAATTTATTAATACTAGGTTTATTACTAACCCTCTCTGGATACACCCAAGCGCAATCAATTTCTAGTGATTTTCAAAAAAACTGCGCTAAAGAACAATTGCAAGAACATAAAGATATTAAAACGAAATTGCTTACTGAAGAAGACTTTAAACCTTACTGCAGTTGCCTGGCTGAATATATTTCAAAAAGTGCAAGCAGTAAGCAGGTTAATGAACTAGTAATGAATCCAAAAGCAAAGCCTGAATGGCTCAAGACTATAGAGTTCAAGGCAATGAAGGCCTGTATCACAGACCCTAAAATGAATACATAAAATTACGGAAAGATATGGATAACTTTGGTCCTGTTATCTTGATTGAAGTATTCCTGGTCTTTGGAGGGGTTTTGCTTTTTGCATGGTGGCAATTACGTGACCTTCGAAAAGAGCGAGAGAAAGATCAGAAGAAGAAAGAACAGGATACTTAAAGATAAGCCAAGATTTTATTTGCAAAAAAAAAGCCCTCCGAAGAGGGCTAAAGAGAGAACTGTGAAAATAGAAATGAATCGATTGGATTGATTTAATCGAGTACTACCGTAATTACAGTAGCGATTGCCCCAATTCCAACTGATGGAATAACCCAACGCTCGAGCGGTGAAATTGACTTACCTGCAATAATTTCAACAGGAATAGGTGTTAGCTCAATTACTGCATTACTGGTTGAGTTCTCAAACAATCGAGTCAGCGAGTTTTTGCGGGCGGTACCCATCACAATATGATGGCAATGCAAACGTTTCGCCTCACTAGCAATGATCTGGGCACGATCTCCTGATTTATGGGTAACAGTGAACGGAATATTATGATTTTTTAATAATTCCTGTGCAGGTAGCAATGCCTGATCAGACCTTTCTTTGTGCCAATCATCAATTGTTTGCTTACTTAAAAATCTTCCGATATGGCGGGAAAACTTAGGCTGTACATTCAGAAGGCATATCTCCATCATGGGACCGCTAATACACTCATTGATTACATATCTTAAAGCGTATTGAGAATTATCAGAGCCATCGACAGGTATCAGAACACGCTTCATATTTGAGCCTCCTAAATTCATGGGTGACGCAGCGCCATTTACCTCATTTTTCAATGGTATTAACTTGGCTAAGATATTGGACTCCAAGCGTGCCTGACTTTTGAAAAATCCTACAAACAAAACTCCACCAACAACTAAGACCGAGAAAAGACTAGATATCAGAGCGCTCTCTAGCATCTGAATATCCTTAACCATCGGCTCATGCAAGATCATCTTGGCAGCAGTCCATGCCAGGATACCGGCACCAAGATAAATCACGGCAGGATAGCGCTCAACCAACTTTAGAATTTGCGTTGAGCCCCAAACTACAATCGGAATGCTAATTAAAAGGCCCAGCACCACAAGCAAATAACTCCCCTGAGCTGCACCCGCAACAGCAAGTACATTATCTAAACCCATTACCGCATCTGCAATCACAATGGTTTTCATTGCCGTCCAAAATGAAGTTGCAGCGACATCATGACTATCGCCCTCTTCCTTTGCAGGGTTTAGCAGACGATATGCAATCCAGATGAGCAGCACACCACCAACTAACATCAAACCTGGCACCTTTAGAAGGTAGACCACTACTAGGGTCATTGCACTTCTGACGGCAATGGCTCCAATAGCACCCCAAATAATTGCCTTTTTCTGTAAATGCGCTGGTAAATTACGTGCCGCCATCGCGATCACAATCGCGTTGTCGCCAGCAAGCACTAAGTCAATCACAATGATTGCAAGTAGCGCAGAAAAAAATTCAGGTGCAAAGAAATCCATTGATGTCTCCATTTGATTACTATGGAAGCATTATTCAAAAGGAATGCGAAAAATAACAATCAATTTTATGGATTGTTATGATTCTTTTAATGAATATATAATCTTATTAATCTATCGAAACCATTAATAAATGTAATAGTTATCTAATTAAAGTGGGTTTTTGATATGATTTTTAAAAATTAATAGTGCCATTTACGAAATGAAGTGGGTGAATATTTGAAATTCAACAAATTCTATGCTTTAATAAAAATACAAAGTGGGAGTAGTTCTAGGGCATCTGCCCTACCAAGTGATCGTCAATACGTGCTTTTTAGCTCCGGTCACTTGAATGAAATAACCAAATTATCTGGTTACCAATGAGCGAGACCTTTGTCAACTGGACAAAGGATTTTTATATGCCTCAATCAAAGATTCATCGCTACCTACGCCACGGAATGCTACCGCAGCTTGTCGTATTTGAAGCTGTTGCACGCCTCGAAAGCTTCACCCGTGCCTCTGAAGCACTTCATCTTTCACAGCCCACTATCTCAACGCAGATTAAAAAACTATCAGAAACTTTAGACTCCATACTATTTGAGCAAATTGGCAAGAAGATATACCTCACCCCTGCCGGAAAATCTCTTTACTCAAGCTGCACTGAAATCTTTAGTGCGCTGGCAAACCTAGAAGAAAATCTGGCAAACTTACGAGCCCTGGAATCAGGAAAGCTGCGTATTGGTGTGAGTACCACTGGAAAATATTTCATCCTAAGACTCATTGCAAAATTTATTGAAAAATATCCTAACGTGGATATATCCCTTCAGGGGCACAATCGCAAGAATTTGATTCAAAGACTAGAGCATAACGATGATGACCTTTATTTATTTTCCAATCCACCTAGTGATATTGAGCTAATTAAACAGGTTCTATTGCCCAATCCGATGGTGATATTTGCGAGAGAAGATCATCCATTGGCATCCAAGACGAATTTGTCATTTAGGGATCTAGAACTGGAGCCATTCATCATGCGAGAGATTGGATCTGGCACTCGGATGATCACAGAGGATGCATTTGATAAATATGACATCAAACCGCAGACACGGCTTGAGCTCTCTACTAATGAATCTATTAAGCAAGCAATTCTGGCTGGTCTTGGAATTGCTGTTCTTACGCGCTACACGCTAGGACTTGATGAACATTACTCTGAAATGGTGGAATTAGATGTTAAAGATTTTCCGGTTGAACGTCAGTGGCAATTCGTTTACCCGGTTGGCAAAGTCTTGCCTCCAATAGCAATAGCTTTCCTAGAGTTCTGTCGTCAGGAGGCTGGCTCAATACCGGTTCCAAAGGTTTCTAGATACCCAAGTATTGCTAAATAAAAGATATTTGGCCTGCCCAGCACGCTCCGAACATGCGACCCAGACCTTAGAAGCTGGAAAAATGAGCTTAGCTAATCTTCAGCTATTTGTTTTAGCCTGAGGATGAGAAGTGCTACAAGCCCTAAAAGCATTACATATAGCGAGATCAAAACTGCCCCTTTGCTGTGGGCATAGCTAAAACTAGAGTAGGCTAAATAAGCAGATGCTACGCAGAATATCAATGGGGTAATGGGATATAGTGGAACAGAAAAGACCCGAGTTCTCTGATCTTTTGCACGCAAAATAAATAAGCTAATCCCCACTAAGAATAAGAAACTCCAAAATACCGGCGCAGTAAACTCAACCATGGCTTCAAAGCCATCGCTTTGCAAAGCTCCAAAGCCAACTAAGGCGAGACTAATAGCACCCTGCACCAAATAGGCAAAGCGTGGAGTACCCCGAGCGGGTTCCCAGTGAGCCATTTTACGCAGACCATGCCAATCTTCACCCATTGCAAAATTGGTGCGAGCGCCAACAATCATAGTGGCATTAATACTCGTGAGCGCAGCAACCCCTACAAAGAGACCAAGTAACTTTTCTCCGATCGGGCCAAAAGCAAGGCCAAGTAGGTCAGCAGACGCTGCCTTACTATTTGCTAACTGTTTTAGGCCTAGGCCATTCATCAGTGCGACGTTCACTAAAAGATAAATTATCGAGATGATGAAAAGGCTGAAGACGATCACTCGCACAATGGTATGTACGCTTCCTTTTAGTTCTGCTGAAATGTAGGCAGATTCATTCCAGCCACCAAAGGTAAGCAAGACAAAGACCATTGCCAGACCCAGCATGCCAAATTGTGGCGTGCTAGAAAATAATGGAGGATTTGTAACCGGTGGAAGTGAGGAGGTAAAAAAACCAAAACCGGCAATGATGATGGCTACCAGACCGGAAACCTCTAAAACGGTTAATGCCGTTTGAATGTTGGCAGACGCTGTAATCCCAACTAAATTAACAATAGTCAGAACTACAACGATGAGAACTGCCCAATAAACATCTGAGTGTGGCCCTAAAGGCACTACTTTGGTCATGTAATCACCAAAGACAAAAGCAAGTAATGCAATTGATCCAGTATTGATTACCATCGCTTTAGCCCAGCCGTACAAGAAGGAAATATTCTTGCCATAGGCCCGAGTTAAAAAATGATAGTCGCCACCGGAATGGGGATAAAGGGTTGCTAGTTCAGCATAACAAAGAGCGCCTGCAAGAGAAATGATGGCTCCGCCCACCCAAATTGTGAGAGCCCAACCCACATCACCGGTGATGTCAGCTACTATGGATGGAGTTTTAAAGATGCCAGCACCAATGACGATGCCAATAATAATGGCAACAGCCCCTAGGGGACTGAGTAAGCGCTGAGGAGAGGCCCCCGAACCATTAGCTGACATCCAGTGAAATCTTAAAGGCGCTTACCAGTAATTGCGGTATCGTTATATGACCTACTTTTATGAATACCCTTGATCTCGTTATTATTTACAGCCATCTTCACAAAATGTGAACTCTTATGACGATCGAGATAGGTGAAGCTAAGAATTGTCCCATCTAATCTAGGATTAAGAAGGGCTTGTGATTCATTACCAAGTTGAAGAGTGCCGCCTACTTTTTGGTAATGTTGAGACAGTTTTAAAACTGCTCTACCTGGCTCCATTCCTGTAATGACCCATTCTCCCGCTACTTGAGCAGGAACAACCCAATAGTAGGCTTTCGCTGGACTATCGATTTCAATATCTGCGTCCCAATCACCCATATTAAATGCATGCGATGTTACTCGCGTGCCAGGCTTCATTTTTAAAATAGTAGGACGTAAGGCGAGATTCAGTTCAGGCAATAGATACATAGTAACTACAGTTGCCTTGCTAAAATCTTCTACAAAGATATCGCCATTGATAATCTTCACACGATCGCTAACACCAGAGCGATCCACATTACGTTGGGCTAGTTTCGCCATTTCTGGATTAAACTCAATTCCAACAGCGCGTGCGCCAAAATTTTTCGCAGCTGCAATCGCAATTCTGCCATCGCCAGAACCAAGGTCATAGACTAAATCATTGGAAGTCACTTTAGCAGTTTGTAGCATGATGGCCAGTAATTCGTTGGTAGTGGGAACCCAAACTACGTCTTTACCTTCTTGGCCAACTCTAGGCGTATATTTATCGTCTCCGCCCTCCAAGATACTTTGGGCAAATGAATTAAGTGCAAAAACAGCACTGAAAATAATGAACCAAACTTTAAAATACTTCATATGATTTCCATAAATAAGAAAGTAATGAGATGATTTTTATCTATTACGGGGCTAAGAAAAACACATAATAAAATAAATTTGCTGGTCTTACCTAAAGATAATAGAAAGCACAGAAAATGCGTTTTTCAGCAAAATACCCTTTTGAGGAGTTTTTTCATAAAGGGATAACATTTTTAAGCAAAATTTATACCTAAAACTGTCATAAATGCTTGAATAAGGGATTAATTTACCCTACGATAAAAAGCGCTTCCTTTTTAAATTCATTACTAGAGGGCTGTACTTATGAGCAAGAATAAGACCATCAAAAAACTGACCAAGAAGCTTGAAAAATTAGATTCGACTAAAGAAAAAGTATCGAAAAAATTGGTCAAGGCAACCGAATCAAAAGCAGCTAAAACTGCCAAGAAAGCTGCTGCCAAGACAGCGGCAAGTAACAAAACTGCGGCTAAGAAATCTGCTAGCAAGAAGACAGCAAGCCCAAGCGCTTCATCAAGTGAAGCTTGAACTTTGAGTAAGGACTCAAAAGAGCTTAATCACGAATCTGATTACGAGGCTCAGCTTAGGGTATTGCAAATTGAATTAGTGAAACTGCAACGTCAGATTATTGCTGGTAGTTTACGTCTTTTAGTCATTTTAGAAGGTCGTGATACAGCCGGAAAAGATGGCAGCATCAAGCGTATTACCGAGCATCTCAGCCCTCGAGAGACACGAGTCGTTGCCTTAGGTAAACCCTCTTCACGCGAGGAAGGTGAATGGTATTTTCAAAGATATGTTGCTGAACTCCCTTCAGCTGGTGAGTTCGCCATTTTTAATCGTAGCTGGTACAACCGCGCAGGCGTTGAGAGGGTCATGGGATTTTGCACTGATGCTCAATATAAGCAATTTATGGGATCCGTCAATGAATTTGAGGGTTTGCTAGTGGATGCAGGCATTCAGCTCATTAAGTACTACCTTGATATAGATAAGGAAGAGCAAGCAGCAAGACTTGAAAGTAGAAAAACAGATCCATTAAAGCAATGGAAAACTAGCCCCATTGACGAGCAGGCTCAGAATAAATGGGAGGCCTATAGTATTGCGCGTGATCTGATGTTGGCGCAGACTAGTTCACAAAAAGCGCCATGGACTGTTGTGAATGCAAACCATAAAAAGCTTACTCATTTGAATCTCATTCGAGATCTCTTGTCAAAAGTGAGCTATCCAGGCAAAGATGAAAAGATTTTAGGGGTTGATCCCGAGATTGTGATGCCCTGCCCGCCCCTAGGTAAAAAACCACCCAAACTTGCTCCGTAAGCTCCTAGAGGTTTGAGTCTTTGGTGTGAAAGACACTAAGATCAATGGTATTAGTAGAAATACCATGGGTCTTGGATGGCATTGGCAGGCGGTCAAACTAAAAACCACCCGAAGGTGGTTTATATAAGTCTTGGTGAAATCGTTTATTGAATTTTTGAGAGAAGCTCTGGATTCTTAACGAGATTTCTTACCCCATGGGCATGATCTTCTTTGAACATATTTTCAGCGCACCATTTTCCAACAGTTTCTGTATTCACCTTCAAAACCTTGGGATAAACGTTCCATGAAACCTGTAATGGAGATCCTTTTTCATTATAAGTAGGGCCTGTGGTTGAGCCTGCATATCCAACAGGTACGCCAGCATTTTTAGGCATATTAAGTGCTTGTTGATACCCATTAAGTTCGCCTGTTTTTGTAAGCGATTTAAAGTCTAGTGCCGCAGGATCATTTACCAATACATAAACTTGTCCCTCAACTCGCAACTGGGGATTAGCAAGAGACTCACTCAAGCAGGAACCCAAAGTAGGTCCGGGTTTTACCTGCGCAGAACTATGCACATAGTGAACTTCAATTGTGTCGCCAACCGAAAGACCGCCATGCTCATTTTTACAGACTTGTTGAGCTAAAGGCTTAGACTCAGAGGCAGAAAGTTTTCCTGCATATTTGTATCCTTTTCCATACCCAGCAAATTGTGTAAACTCCCCGCCGCTATGCTCTGCATTTTTATGCATGTGGATATTACAGAGATTCAAATTTTGATAAGCAGGAGCGGGGTTAAAAAGGCGCTTATTTGAACCGCTTTTAGAGTTCAAGTCTCGCGGCGATTGTGGACCATAGCCCTTGCCATTTGTATTAGTGCTTAAAGCTGCATTTTGAGCTGCAAGAGTGGCCTCACTGGCTGCCCCACCACTTGCGTCCGCTAGTGCTAAAGAGCTAATAGCTGATAATACGATAATCGTCGCCGTAAATTTTGTACTCATTTTTAAGTTTCCGTATAAGTTATAAAAATACCAAATTTAAGATAGTCGCCAATACTAATTACGGAATTAGAATAAACGCTTGGCTATTGGACCTGTATCAGGGAAACTACTAGGAATGATAAAAATAGCCTAACAAGTTAGCTATTGAGATTCCTGCTAGACCGGTATTGGCTGAAACTAGCCTACCAATATTGTCGGCTTACCAAGTAAATTACTGATCAATCTCCGCCCTGCGGTGGCCTTCCATAAGATAGACGAGCTCGATCAATATTTGGTCAAAGACTCTACTTACCTTGGTATTGAGGTTGCCTCTTACTGGAAAGACTATCGAGTCCTTCAGTCCTATCGGCACTATCCTTTACTAAATCCACCTCTCGCAAGGCAAAGCTAGCTGTCTCGATGGGACTCTTAGGTAAGGTTCGAATGCCAAAAGTTTTTAACATTTCCAAAACTAGTGGTGCATTTTGGGCCAGTCTTTTCGCATAAACTAAAGCTTCTTTTAGATGCTCCCCAGGTGGAGTCAGCTTGTTTACAAGTCCTACTTGATACGCTCTTTCAGCGCTAATTTCTTCACCAAGCAACATTAATTCCATCGCAACCTTATGGGGAATTCGGCTAACTAATCCGGCGATCAGGCCGCCTGCAAACCCCAGCTTTGCTTCAGGGTAAGTGAACTTGGTTGTTTCAGATGCAACACATAAGTCAGCCATTTGTACTAGGGTTATAGCCCCGCCAATGCACCAACCACTAACAGCAGCAATGATTGGCTTTCTGACTTCAATATCGCATCCAGGTACAAAGCGCCTATATTCTGGAAAAGCCTTATATTCCAAATCTTTGCCGACTGAAAATGCTTTTTCTCCAGCACCCGTCAATACAGCAACCCGATCATTACTATTATTAAATTTTCGCCATGCATTTGCGAGGCCAATCTCAACTTCCTCATTAATAGCATTTAAACGCTCTGGACGATTAATGGTAATGAGGGCTATGTGATTATTTGACTCGTAGGTAACAGCTTGTGACATTTTAACTCCAGTCCTATTGGGTGAATTGATCCATTAACTTGGACTTTAGCACTTTCCCATTTGCAGCCAAAGGTAAGCTTTCCATAAAAATGATTCTACTTGGTCGTTTATAAGGTGAAAGTTGAGCGCTTAAATAGGCTGAAACTTCATCAGCATTCAGTGAATATTCTTTATCTCTCTCGATAAAAGCCCATACCTCCTCATTTGCAGAAATACTATGGCCAACTACGGCTGCATGGAGTATATGTGGATGAGCGAGCAGAACCGACTCAACTTCGAGTGGATAAACTTTGAATCCAGATCGAATAATGACATCCGATGTTCTTCCAACAATATAAAGTGCACCAGTGTGATTTACATAGCCCAGGTCTTGAGTGTTGAACCATCCATCTTTATCCATCACTTTATTGGTTAATTCAGGGCTCTTAAAATAGCCAATCATCAAATTTGGGCCTCTAGCCCAAAGCTCCCCTTCTTCGGAAATATCGCAAAGGGCTCCTGCAGCATTTCTAAATTGAATTTCAACACCCGGGAGAGGCAGGCCAACTGAATCATCTAAAACTGCATCCTCAAATCTTGTCCAAGAAATAGATGGCATTTCAGTAAGCCCATAACCATTTTGCAAATCGCACTGAAAAATACTATTCACATCTTTCTTCAAATTTTTATCAATTGGAGCCCCGCCAGACCCTAAAAATCTCAAAGAAGAAGATATAGTCAATTTATTGCTACGAACAAAGTCAACTAATTTTGCAAACATAATGGGCGCCCCTTGCAAAACTGTTATTTGGTTCTTTATTATTAATTCCAAACATTTTTCTGAAGAAAATTTCGGTAAAAAATATACAGTGGCGCCTGAATAAAGAGCACCTAAAAAAACGGAGGCAAAACCCATAACGTGAGAAATTGGCAATATTGCTAATACTTGATCATCTGGCTCAATCTCTCGAAGTTGTTGCATCATCATAGCGATGAACAGAAAGTTAGAGTGTGTGAGCATTACTCCTTTTGGAGTTCCAGTAGTCCCAGTGGTGTAAATAATTGCAAAGACATTGGCATCTACTGGAGAACTATTACTATCGTGACCCCTAATAAAACCATAATCACCAAATATTGGGGAATGTCTGATCGATGCTTTAAAAAAAGTTGAGTGCCCTAAGCAATCTGAAGAATTATCATGAAAATAAAATTGAAAAGCGGGTTGTGAATGGTCGATAATTTTATGAATTTCTGGTGAGGCTCTTCGAGCATTTTCCAGTATCACATGCATACACATCCGAGCAGCAGCTAATAGAAATACAGCAAAACCAATACTATTCTCGCCAACTGCTAAGACAAGCTCACCTCTTTTGCATCCCAATTTTTCTAACTCATACTGAACGCTCTTAATGGCGTTTTCTAATTCAAGAAAGCTTAAAGTTTTTTCCCCATCGTGAATAGCTTTACCTTCAGGCCTTATTTGGGCCCACTTAGTAATATCATTACTAACATTTTCTGTGATGGGGGTGGGCATTAACAATTCAATGCAACTAATCGACAGAAACGTTTAATGGCTTAATAACAAGCTCCCATTTCTTTAGCTCTAGATTGATGTATCGAGCAAATTCTCTAGGGGAGCTGCCAACAGGAACGGCTCCAAGGCTTTCGAGTTTTCTAATAACCTCTGGCTGCTTTAGCGTGAGCTGAATCTTTGAGGCAAGATCATCCACAATATCTTTTGGGGTTCCTGCAGGAGCAAAAACTCCATACCAAGAGGTGACATCAAATTTTGGGATAAATTCTGAAACAGCAGGAATATTCGGGACAAATGCTGAGCGCGTTGGAATTGTTACGGCTATTCCAGTTAATCTTCCGTCTTTTATGAATGGCAAAGCTTCATTTGCAATTGCAAAAGTAACCTCTCCAGCCATTGCGCTTTGCATTGCTGCTGCCCCACCTTTATAAGGTACATTCGTAATGCTTACTCCCGCCATTGCTTTAATCATCTCGCAGGTTAAATAAGTACTAGTACCAACACCAGTTGTTGCACAAGTTGTTTTCTCTGGAAATGATTTAGCATAAATTAGCAAATCCCTGAAGCTCTTAATTTCTGACTTATCTCCAACGACAATGTAATTTGGCACATTAATGATCTGTGAAACTGGAATTAAATCACTAGTGATGTCATATAGAGGTTTTTTATAGAAAAAGTGATTTAGTACATTTGCAATACTGCCAACTAAAAATGTATAACCGTCGGGCTTAGCTCGGGCAACCATTTGAGAACCAATCATGCTACCAGCGCCAGGCCTGTTATCAACAATAATTTGCTTGCCTATACTTGTAGAAACATTTGTAGCAATTAGTCTTGCCACTGCATCTGTATTACCAGCCGGAGGAAATGGGACTATAAACGTAACATCCTTATCAGGCCAAGCGGCATAACTAGGAATTGCAAATAATAAAAGCATGCATAGCAAAAAAGCTTTGGTGGTATTTAGCAATTTCAATTTAGCCTCCAGATAGTTTCTTAACAGAATGAGTAGCTCGTTTTATTACTTACATCTTACTTGCTATGAGTGATGTTTCGTAAATTAACCTAAGGAATAAGCCAAAACAATAGTTTTAAGGTATCTACATCGGGCGCAGCATACACACTGAGTTTAGTAGCTCGAGGTGTAATGCCATGGATATTGGGCAACCTCCGAGTGCTTTTAAATGGTCGAAGTCAAATAAGGTTTACCCAGTCAATAGCTCTATACATCAATCATTAAGCACCTTAATCAAAGTATAAAAATATCTATTTTTTATACTTTTAAATGCTCATCAAATAATTTATGAGTTAGATGGGCTTGCGGATGGTTCCTTTTTTCTACAAAAACGACCTCTCGATTTAATCCCGATATGGGAATAAATTGCAAATCAGGGTCATGCATACAATCGCTATCAAGTTGGATAGGCATTATCGATACACCAATTCCGTGCTTAATTAAGGAAATAATGGCATCTTGTGAATCTAATTCCATCGCCACATGTGCCTTAATACTTAATTTTTGTAAAAAACTATCAACCTTTTGACCAACCCAAGTGCTTCGGTCAAATGCAATATATGGCTGGCTCTCTAGTACGTTTGCCAATTGTGTATATGGCGTATTTTTTGCCATGATCAATAAAAAAGGATCTGTATATAGAGGACGAATTAGTAAATCTGTTGTTATTGATATTGGTGGCTTGGTAATAATTGCTGCGTCTAATACACCATCTTTCACTTGACTAAATAGCGAGGGTGAAATACCAGCCATGATTCGAATATCCAATCCGGGTGACTCAATTTTTAATTTTTGTAAAATTGGCGGCAATACATCTATTAGCGCGCTATTAATAACTCCAATAGTAATTTTTCCAGAAGCTGGACTGGGCGAATTCAAGGCAAGTATCTCATCACGCAACTTCATCATTTGCTCGGCTAGTGGTAAAAGTCGATGCCCTAAGGTCGTCAGGCTTATGGATTTATTGGTGCGATGAAATAAAGAACCCCCCAGCTCTTCCTCCAGCAGTTTGAGTTGAACGCTCACTGAGGCAGATGATTGGTGAAGACTCTTGGCTGTTGCGGCAATAGTCCCGGTTTGACTAAATACTAAAAAGGTTCGCAATCTACGCATACTCATGCCCTAGTCTAGCATACTAGCATCGGAAAATCCGATGCTAGAAGCAAATTAATTTAGATTTACTAATTAATGAATTATCACTAGGATGAATCATGAGATTAAAAAAGGGGGCACTAATCATGAATCCATTAAATCAACTAGTAAAAACGGTATTAGCTTTAATTTTTGCAATTTCCTCAACGAGCGTTTTAGCAGCATGGCCAGAAAAAACCATTACGCTAATCGTGCCCTTTGCCCCTGGCGGCAATACTGACATCGTCGCCCGCTTAATTGCTCCCTCTTTAAGTGCCAAACTCGGACAACAGGTAGTTGTAGAAAATAAACCGGGTGCTGGAAGCATGATTGGAAGTCAATATGTGGCTCGCTCCAAGGATGGACATACTTTTTTAGTAGGGACGTTTGCTAATGTGCTGAACGAGTTTTTTTACAAAAACAAACTGGTCGACCTTCGCAAAGATTTAATACCTGTAACCCAAGTACTGACAATTGCTAACTACTTTGCAACCGCACCTAATTCAAAGATTAATTCAATCGCGGATATTATCAGCATATCCAAAGCGGATCCAGGAAGCCTAACTTGCGCAACCAGTGGAGTGGGCACAAGCCCCCATTTGGCTTGCGAAATGCTAGTCCAACGCACTGGCATCAAGCTAAACATCATTCCGTACAAGGGTGGCTTACCCGCAATGACTGATGTAATGGGAGGACATGCAAGCTTTCTAGCGACTAATGAGGTTTTGCCAGCCATCAAAGACAAGCGTCTGAAAGGTATTGCCATTACATCAGAAAAACGCTCACCATTAGCTCCCGAACTGCCTCCAGTATCCGATACCCTTCCTGGTTATGACATGGTTTCTTGGTATGGTGTGTTTGCCCCTGAAGGCACTCCATCGGACGTTATTACAAAATTGAACACTGAAATTGTTTTAATACTTAAACAACCTGCAGTTCAAGAACGGATTGCATCGCTTGGAGCCACGCCAGTTGGAAATTCGTCAAAAGAATTTGCGATTGTCATTAATAATGATCTGGTTAAGTGGGAAAAAATTATTAAGCCAATGAATATCTACCTCGACTAAGAAATTACTGGATTTCTATCATTATGAAAATTACTGCACTAGAAACGATTGAATGCGATGCTGGCTGGCGAAACTATTACTTTGTAAAAGTAAGCACCGACAAAGGTATCACTGGGTGGAGTGAATACGATGAGGGATTTGGATCTCCTGGAGTGGGAGCTATTATCGAAAAACTCAAGGGTCGTTTAATTGGGCAATCGGTCAATAATCATGAGCAATTTTTTCAACTTGCTTACTGCCTAACTAGGCCGGCAACTGGTGGCGTTATTGGGCAGGCAATGGGTGCGATCGAAAATGCCCTCTTAGATGCCAAAGCAAAAGGCCTAGGAGTTCCGTGCTATGAATTACTCGGAGGAAAGCTCAGGGACCAAGTACCAGTTTATTGGTCTCATTGCCCAACCTGGAGAATTAATCACCCCCAATTTTATGGGAACGCAGTGACAGATTTAGCGGGTGTTAAAAAGACCGCCGTGGAGGCTCGAGAGCGCGGCTTTTCGGCATTAAAAACCAATTTATTTATTCATGATGAGGGCCCTGCATTTGCATGGCGGCCGGGATTTGCAGTTCCGTTTAGACCAGAGTTACCTGTCACCCCTAAATTAATCCGAAATATTCGACAACATTTAGAGGCCCTGCGAGAAGGCGGTGGGCCAGATATGGGATTACTAATTGATATCAACTTTAATGCAAAGCCAGAGGGGCTTTTAAGGTTGTTGAGAGCCTTGGATGACCTTGATCTATTTTGGGTTGAAATAGATTCCTATAGCCCTAAAGCACTAGCTTATGTCCGTCAACATAGCCCCTTCCCCATCAGCTCATGTGAAACATTAATTGGACTGAAAGAATTTCTACCTTACTTTGAGCATCAATCAATGGACGTCGCAATCATTGACGGCGTATGGAATGGGATGTTTCAGGCATTAAAAATTGCCGCATTAGCTGATGCTCATGATGTCAATGTAGCGACGCATAATTTTTATGGTGATCTTTGTACTTTTATGAACTCTCATTTTGCCGCTGCTGTACCCAATCTACACATTATGGAAGTGGATATTGATCGACTGCCATGGGAGAGTGAACTTTTCACTCATGCGCCAGAATTTAAAGATGGTTGCTTAATTATTCCGGATAGGCCAGGATGGGGAACAGACCCTATCGAGAAAGAGCTACGTGCAAGGCCCCCTAAGATCATGGGTGGTTTACTGCAATATAAGCGCTCTTAGGTGATATTCAGGGTAAGAGATTGACCCTATCAAAGTAATCCTTTTTAGTAAATTACTCCAATAAGTGCCCTGTCTTCACAAAGATAGTGCAGCCCTCTTTACTAAAGGGTTGGTGAAGACTCATATGGGGACTTCTAATCCATGATCCAGCTGGGTAGCGTCCATGTTCATCTTCAAATACACCATCTACCACAAAGATCTCTTCGCCACCGTAATGCTTATGTGGATTGAAATAGGTCTGAGGCGCCCAGCGAACTAAAGTTGACCCACTGCCCTGCTGCATCAGCGGCATAACCGTCAGACCAGGAACCATTCCCTGATGCCAAACTGCTGTTTTAGTATCGATGATTTCTCGTTTAACTTGATCAGGGCCAAGATGTCTGAGTTTGACAAATAGAGTACAGCCAGAATCGCTAAAGGGTGCATGCGATGAGCCTGGTGGATTCATCATGTATGTGCCAGCAGGATAGTCGCCGGTCTCATCACTCAATGTTCCTTCCAAAACCAAGATCTCCTCACCAAATTCATGAGTATGAGTGGGAAATTTGGATGCAGGCTGATAACGTACGATGGATGTAGCTTTTGCTAGCTCATCTCCAATGCGATCCAGGATACGTCTTTCAACTCCTGATTCCGGGCTGGGAATCCATGGTAAGTCATAGTGATTAATCACAATCTTCTGACTGTAATCAGCATTGATATTCATTTAATGTCCCTAAACGTCATTTGGCGTATTTGATTAACTCCATATAATCCTCCTCAAAAACTTCGCCAATCTCTTTATAAATCAGCTTATTTTTAGCATCAAGAATCAGTATCACAGGAACTCCACGAATTTTTCCAATAGCTTGATTGAGTTCTGGCGTCATCATTGCTGCTGGAAAACTATAGTGATTTTGCCGCATATATTCTTTGGCAATGATGGGGTTTTTATCAATAGAAATAGTCACAATATTCATTGATCCAGGTGGAATGCGCTTAGAGAAGCCCTCTAGATAATTATTTTGGCGCTTACAAAATGGGCACCAAGATGCCCATAATTGAATCAGTGTATTTTTTGTATTATTTTTAGGAATTTCAAAATAGCCGCCATCTAACGTTTGGATTCTCTCCAAGGGCAATGTTTGGCCGATCTCAAGTGCCATGGCTATGCTTGGCATGGTGATGCTACAGATAAAAATAAATGTAGCAAAACAGGATTTAATGGGCTTTAGCATTTGGGGTATTTAAATATAAGGGCTTCATTGGCATATTAACCAATACTTAATCTACTTTATATGAGACCGCCAATTAAAAATAGTCAAGCAAGTGAGCTATTGAGGGTCTTGGCGCCCGGACTGTAATAGACCAGTCGGCTCTTTGGCCTGCCCAGCACGATTCGAACGTGAGAACTACGGCTTAAAAACTTTAAAAATGAGCTAAAACAATAAGTTAAGCAATGAATTTAAGGTGTTTAAGTGTGGTGTGGCATGGGCACCGAGATCTGTGGTGTTAAATGAAATTCGTTGGATCTTGGGTGACATCTGCAGGTGGCTGGATGGTCAAATGTCTAATTTGATGGTCTACCCGTCAAAATGAATATTGATCCTAGCTCAAGTTAACCCCAACTTTTCTCCCTGCCTCACAAATATCTTGCCAAGTTTTATCATCAACTTCAAAGCCATCTACCAAGCGTGTTGCCATCATTTTTCGTTCGGGTTCGCCAGCCAGCATAACCGGAACACCAGCCTCGTTAGGTGGGCTTTGATATACCCAATCAATAAATGAGTTTGTCTCTAATTCAAATTGTTCTTTTGAGCTCATGCTAATGGGGTTGATCAAAATGGATAACATCCCATTCCAGATAGCACGTTTTTTTATTTTCGGCGGTTTCCAAGTACCGTTCCCAGTTAATGCGCCCCCCAGCAGTTCACAGGCTATGGCCAAACCCGAGCCTTTATGCTCCCCAAAGGGCATTAAAGCTCCTAAATTACCAGCAGCATCTGGCTTTACAACAACGCTTGGATCGGTGGTGGGCAAGCCCTGTTGATCAATTAAATACCCAGGACTAACTTGTTTGCCTGCATTATGAGCAACCCGCATCTTGCCCTGAGCAGAGCGGCTAGTAGCAAAATCTAAAATAAATGGTTCACGATTAGCAATCGGCACGCCAATACAAAAGGGATTGGTGCCATGTCTACCTATACCGCCACCCCAAACGGCAACAACTGGAGCAGAAATAACATTGACTAGGTGAATTGAAACTAACCCCTCCGCTGCCGCTGTTTCAGCGAAATGCCCAATCCGACCCAAGTGGTGAGCATGCGATAAGGACACAATACAACTACCTAATTTTTTTGCCCTAGAAATCCCCATCATGATTGCCTCTTCACCGACAGATTGCCCAAAGCCTCTCTGCCCATCAAGTACTAACATGCTACCTAGGTCACTTGTGACCTTTATGCTTTGATTGGGCTGCAAAGATCCTTCTTGAAATGATTCGATGTAACGCGGGATCATTCCAGCACCGTGGGAATCATGCCCCTTTAAATTTGCCTCAACCAAGTTTGTGCAAACCCTCAAGGCCTCGACCTCAGAACTACCAGTAGCTCTAATTATTTGAGCAATTTTAGTTTTTAAATCTTCAGCATGAAAGATTGGCATAGTAAGTTAGTTTATTGTTTGTTATCTTAGATTATGGATCATTAATGCCCTACCCAAGGTCATCTAAACTCTTGGCAAGCTCACCCATGATCAGCCACAATCGATCCAATGGCTTTAAGGTATTTAGATATGGTCCGCAATTAATACTGAGAACCTTGTGCTGGCTGGAATGCCATGGCATCAGTAGTCGGCCCCATGGATTGACTTGGAAATTCTGGTTTTTTAACACCTTTCCGGCATAATCCTTCCGAATAGACACTTAGGGGGCTCGCGTGACACACTCAATGATGATCGCTATCGTCGCTATGATGGCCACGGCATATACAGCGGCCTGGGCTCAGAGCCCTGTGAAGGCAGGAAGTGAGGCTCCTCCCCATTACACAACTACCCTTGTAACCATTGCAGACGGTCGCAGTGGTATCGCTCAATCGGTTGACCTTGGTGATGCTGGCGATTCGCCCGGCGATATATTTGTCTTCGACCAACCATTGTTAAACAGCAATCATGAGCCAATTGGTAAAAATAGTGGTTTCTGTATTCGTACGCTACCCGGTAAATTTAGTGAATGCCAGTGGACACTGACCTTCGAGAATGGCACTATCACCGTCGCGGGCCGGGAATCCGATACTGGAACTTCGATGATCCCGGTCATCGGTGGCTCCGGTAAATATCTATTGGTCCGCGGAGTGATGGCAACCACTCCAAACTTAGACAAAACTTATACCCAGATCCTCACGCTTTACTGCTTTGGGCAGGATAGAGCGGCTGCAGCATGTCAATGACTTTGTGGCAACATGCTAGCCTCAATCAGTTGCAGTTCTGTAAGTCTCTTTGATGGTTGAGCTAGGCTGCCACTGATAAGCCAACAACCTGATGCTTTTGAATGAAAGAAGCAATTAAGCCAGATTGTTTTGCTTCTTGCACAAATCTAGATAAGAACTCAATCGCCTGAAGATTTTCTTTAGCTGTAGCTACACCCTGTTGTACAGCCATAAATTGCCCATCCAATACCTTAGAACCAGGCAATCTTTTGGACTCTTTTATTAAACCGGTCTTGAGCCCTGCAAGCGCATGAAGCTTATCATTAAAAAATAACTCAACGCTTGCATCCAAGGTATCAGCATGTACCAAGCTTGCATTCTGAATATTGCGAACAAGCCATAGATCGTAGGCACTCTTCTTAAACGAGGCGATGCGAACACCAGGAACATCAACCTCTTCAATCGTATTTAGTGAAGAATTTGGAGGCACCAAATAAGTAGTTTGTTGATTTACCCTATAAATCCGAGTACCGTCAAAGATCAACCTCCCCAATGCTATAGCCTTGCATAATGGGGTTGGGTGCATTGCCATAAATCTTGAGTGGCATCCCTAGGCGCTCTAGAGATGGATTATTTTACAATTCCAGTCATTCTTAAACAATTTTATAAAATTTTAGAATGCCTATCGAAATCATTATTGCTATTGGCGCTGGCCTTCTTTGTGGATTTCTAAACACAGTTGCATCAAGCGGATCAGCAGTCACTCTTCCTTTATTAATTTTGATGGGGCTTGCCCCATCTATGGCTAACGCAACTAACCGTGTTCCAGTTTTGGTGGGGGCGCTCATTGCGTCAATAACGTTTTTAAGAGCTGGAATAATAGACTGGAGACTGGCTTTTAAGATTTTGACGCCGACTGTTATTGGTAGCATCTTTGGTGCATCGCTTGCTGAATACATGCCTCAAAATTATATAAAGTTATTAATATTCATAGCACTCCTCTGCGCTTTCTTACTCTTATTCTCCGGTATTAAAAAATTAATTGAAAATGAGCTTGAGGAGGGCATTCGCTATAGAGGCTTTGAAATAGTCATTCTCTTTGCGGTTGGACTATGGCTAGGGCTAATAGTCCTGGATGGTGCAACTTATATGTTGCTGGCTTTAATTGCCTTTGTTCGTTTACCTCTTGTAAAGGCAAATGCCTATAAGAACCTTGCCATTTTGGCAACATCAGCAATTGCACTAGCTGTATTTTCAATTAACGGCGAAGTTAATTGGGAAATTGGCGGCATTATGGCGCTGGGTAGCATAGTGGGTGCATACCTTGGGGCAAAATTTGCTTTAAACCCATTAGCTAAGGTTTGGACTTTTCGATTCTTGGTTACGGTAATTCTGCTCGAGTTAATCCACATGGGGGTTGCGCACTTTACCACCCCACTCATCTCGCTTACTCTTTAATAGTTAGCCCGGCCAGTACGATTCGAACGTGCGACCTACGCCTTAGATACTGTAATTAAGACTAACAAATATTACTTAGTCCATTTAATTTCCATAGCCTTGATTTTTTCTGGGCCTAATTCTGCAAGGTACTTATTAAAATCATCTCTAATTGGAGAGCCTTTAATAAATGCAAAACCCAATTGATCAGCATAAGGAATTTGATAACTACTGGTAAAAGGCATTTTCATTTTGTTGACATACGTTAACAACATCGAGCTATCTGTAAATACAAGATCAAGGTTGCCATTATTGAGATCAGTGAGAGCTTCGCTATAGGAAGGGTAAAGTTTGACTCGGTTAGTTGGATAAATGCCTTTGGGCGCCCATTCATTTTCGATATAGCCCATAAAGACGGCCCCTGTTGGAAAGCCAATGGAATAATTTTTAATTTGCGCTAAGTTGGTAATTTGGATGTTGCGCTTAGTGAGGCTGATTAAGTCCCAGCTATTTTGTACGTAGGGGTTGGAGAACTCCATCACTTCCATGCGTTTTGGAGTAATTGAAATTCCGGAAAAAGCAACATCAACTTGTCCACTAGCAACGGCGCCAAGCATTCCTTGAAAGTCATATGCTTTTAAGTTGTAGGTATAACCACGCGATTCACAAAATCCCTTAAATATTTCAATATCAATGCCAACAGGCTGACCTTTTTCTTCAAATGTGAATGGCGGGATAGAGGGAGAAATAGCAGCCTGTAAAACCTTTGAATTTTTGTTGTCAGATTTTGAGCAGCCAACAGAAAACAAGGTTAGCAAAATGCAAGCACTGAGTAATAGTCTTTTAGTGGATATCTGTGAGATTTTGATCATATTGTTTTTCACTGTAGGAACAACATTTAGAAAAGTGAGGCCTGACTGCTAAGATCACATCATAAATCTAGGTGAGTGCGTTACCCAAAATAAAAGCCGCCCTAAGCGCTAATAAAAGGATTTTCAACCCTACTCTGACTACCGCTGTTGGCCTGCCCGGCACGATTCGAAGGTGCGACCTGGGCCTTAGAAGCTTAAAAAAGGGCCGGAACAACAACAGCAATAATGGTTTTAAGGTATTGAAATCAGGGGTGGAATAGGCCCCGAGAACCTAGGGGTTAGTTGGAATTCCATGGATCTTGAATGTTATCTGTAGGCGGTAGGATGGTTTGGAGTGGAAATTTGCTGGGTAAACCGACAAAAAACTGCCTGAAGGTGGTTTTAATGCTGCTTCATTATCCGCACTCACTCCTTCTCTTTTACTACATTCACACGACTAATGATCCAGCAAGCTCCTGCAATCATGATGATAGCCCCGCTCTCATATAGCAAGATTGCAGGATTTCCATCTTTACCCTGAAGAATAATTAATCTACTCAATGCAGTCATTGCAATAAACAAAGGTATCGTTATTGGAATACGATGACTAGCATAAAAGGCTGCAAGCATTCCAAGTACCTCTGCGTAAATAAACATCAGCAAAAGATCCTGTAGTTCAACACGACGATTGCTAATGAGAGAAAAAATTTCTTGGCCCATTGCTGCAACAGTAAATATTGCAATAATAATTAGAAATATTTTTTCAACTAAGCCAATGATATTTTTAACGTTCATATGCTGACCTTTTTTACCATGAGTAGATTTATAGGTATATTAGCTTATATGCCCCTTTAATTGCACAGGGAAAATTAATCCCCTTATACAAAGCCATGCTTTAAAGGGCAGCTCATGAACTTGAATTAACGCCTAAAAAAATACCCGCCTGCACAGCGGGTATGAATTTACAGCTTGAGGAAACTTCAACCTACATCCTACTTCAACATTCTTGATAAGACAAAATCTCACTTTTAATTCTTTATCCTTTTTTAACCCAGGCACTGCACCACCCTTTAGCTGAAACTGCTTTACCACCAAATGCGAGGCATGGCGCATTAGCATCTTTTACAGTTCCCTGATACAAAGTACACGTAGAGCAATTTTGACCTGATGCATATTGAGGAAATTTGTTAGTGTCAATTTTATTAACATCACTAACGTAGCCTAGTGCGACTGCAGATGGATCAGAATCCACCACTAAGTTTTGTGCTGGTTTATGGGCAAGGGCAAAACCACTAATTAGGGAACTAGCTGCACCAATAATAAAACTTCGACGTTTACTTAACATAAGAGTCCTTTGTAATTTAATTAAATAGACGGTTAATACTCATCTATTGCAATCAGTAGAATGGCTATAGAAAAGCATTAATTATTGCTTTGCTCCTTCAGATAAACGCCGACCCAAAGCAACAGCATAAGGTGCCGCACGAGCACTTAACATAGGATCATTCGATGGCTCAACACCCTTAGGCATTACCATGGGGTTGTAGTTCACAGTAAGGCAAGCGCCCTTGTCATCCTCTGATACCGAGGTAATCTTTAAAACGCCCAGATTTATTTTTTTGCGGCCCTCGGGAAGTGGTACTGTAGCGTTATCAAGTTGATCTCCAGGCTGCGCTAACTCTAAATTGAAGTTAAATGCAACCTTACCTTCTTTAACGCGTTGGCGTAAATCATCAAACAAGAAGCTAGCTCCTTTTTCTTTTGCTTCTTCATCAGAGAGTCCTTGCGTGCCGTTAACAGGCTCAAATATCCATTTACCAAATTGCTTTACTCCACTGGGATTAGTAAAACCAAAAGCATGTACACCCCAATAGTTGACACTAGCAAAACTGGCTGGAACTGGTTGTGATGCAAGATACTTTCCCTGCAGCAGCACTTCCGGATTGGCATCATTAAATGCCTTTACTTTGATCGGATCTGGGGCTTTAGTTGCTGGATCTGGTTGACGAACTGCCAGCAATGCCATTAGTTGTTGCGGCGTTGCCGAACCAAATATCGGGGCAGAAATATTACCCATGAGCCATTGTTCGCCATTTGGTAAGGTGAACTGAAGTGACATATTACGCTGTGATTTTGTATTGTCAGCCGCCTTTGGATTTGCTCCACCCACTGAAAAACGAGCAACAACGGGGATACGTTTACCACTGAACACCGAGGCACTTGATAGCGCACGACCCTCAGGCGATCCCGTAAATTCTCCAGTGGCGCAAATACCTTTTGCACCAGAACGCCGATAGCCATCGAACTTTCCGTTTGTAGCCTCAAACTGATTGACCATTGCAACTGGATTAATAGGCATTTGTGATTGTGCAAAAGCACTTGCTGAAAAGGAAGTCCCGATTAAAGTGAGCGCTGACAAGAGCGGAATTTTCATAAAAGATCCCTAAATGGAGTTGAGTGAATATAAAATCATTAAATACAATATGAAGTTAATATAAAGAAAAAGATTTAATAGATAAAGTTTTATGAGGGCTTGACTATTTCAGTGGATTTTGCGCCTCAAATGATGCAAAGCACCATTATTGTTTTATTAATACTGACGGTCTAAAAATATGCTAAAACAAGTACCTAGATAATAATTTTTACTAAATTATTCTTGATACTCTATAAGCACACAGTTCAGAAATTTGGAATTAGAAGTAGTAAACCACTTGAGGAGCAGCTGTGAATAAACTAATCTTCATCACATTGATTTCCTTAGCCTTATTCGGATGTGGTGATTCAAATAAGCAAGCAAAACCAGTAGGTCAATCATCTAATCAACAAGATAAAAATAAACCTGAAAGTGCGCCACAAAATTCTACAAGCCCAGGTTATTAGTGCCCCTCTCAAATCTTTTTTTGCCTGAGAACCTTATTCGACCAATATCGAGATAATCTACCAGACTAGATTCATATGAAGTAGCTTGAAATTTGGCCTGCCCAGCACGATTCGAACTTACGACCTGGGCCTTAGAAGAATTCGTGGCTGGTGGAATGTCTATATATTTCAATGACTGACAGCTTAGAAAAGATAATGTAGTCTCTTAATCTGGCAACCATGTAACAACTTTTTCGCGTTGGATTGCTAACCAGGCTTTTAATTCTCCATTGTCAATAATTGGAATCATGCGCCAGTTCATCATAAAAATCGTACCATCCTTTTTATAATTCACGGCCTCACCTTCGAAGACCGTGACATCTATGAGGCATTCCCGTAAGCGTTGTATAACCTTTTGGGAGGTACTTGGGCCCTGGAGAATCTTTGGAGATTTCCCGAGAATTTCATCTGCGCTATAGCCGGTCAGTTGCGTGAACGCTGAGTTAGCATAGGTAATTTTGGGATTATTTGATGCATCGGTAATAAGAATAGAATCGTAGCCCTGCAAAAGTATGGTCTCCAGAATAGATTGGCATAAATCACTACTGAAGGTATTTTTAAGATTGCTTAGCATACCGTGACAGTAACATAGTTTATTGTTTGATTTAAAAGAGAATTTTTGGCCTACCCAGCACGATTCGAACGTGCGACCTACGCCTTAGAAGCTGGAAAAACTTTAAGAGCTTGAGGTTTAGGATGAAGTAGGAAGGCAGTCGGGTGATTTAGGTATTACTTAGCAACTATTCATAGATACTCAGCGACTTCAACTAAATTACCATCAGGGTCACGCAAATAAACAGATCGGATTGGTCCCAATGCACCTCTTCTGGGTACTGGACCCACATCAACCGCCACCCCAATGTTTTTAAGATGTACTATAAAGTCATCTAATGACTCTGAAGCTATCAGACAAAAATCGCCTGAGCCTATCATTGGAACTCTTGCCTTAGTAGGAGTTTCGGTCGCTTTATCTTGCAGATTTATTTTAAGCTGCCCAAATCGCAGTGCATAACGTGGCTGCCCTTCCGGCCCAACGAAAAACTCCCTCTCAAAGCCCATTACCAACTCATACCACTGTGTTGTTAACTCTATATCCGTGACAGTTAAAACAATGTGATCGATGCGATCAATAATTTTTTTCATTTTGTTAGCCTAGTAAAAGATAAATTATAAATAATTATTAGGGTTTTAAATCTAGATAAACCCGAATTATCAAATATAAGCCAAAACAATAAATTAAAAAGCGTTTAGGGTATTTAATTTGGTGAGAATAGGCCCTAAGATCTGCAGCCTTAAGTAGAATCGGCTGAATCTTTGCTAGCTAAGGCAGACATTCGAGTGGTCAGATGACAATTTTTATAGGTTGAGATGTCATTGCAATTGCCCTAAACAAATACAGATATCGATACATTAATTTAAAATTTCCGCTACTCAGGACATACCCGCCTGAAAGTATCTCTAGTGAGATCGATACAACCTCCATCCTCATAGACTCCCTGAGGATCTCGATATCTCATCATCAAATCCATACAGTGCTGCAATTTTATCTGAGAGCTTAGTGTTTGCTCTACAAATTCCTTAACTAAATCCTCATTGATTTCTAATCCGCCCGATTCATCCTCTCTCACACTATGGCGCCAGTGATAAATTTCAATGCACTTAGTCTCCAATGTATATGGGTTGGATTTATCCCAAAGGTTTGTAAATTGACCGCCGCCCATATAAATGACCCATGAGCCCTCATATCCTTTCACATTAGATGAGAAATCATCAGGGTTTTTAAACCAGACACGATCGCCTGGCACATAACAGCGTATTGGAAATGGAGTCGCTGACGAACCGATTTCTAATAGAAATGCATTCAAGAAATCATCGGCAACTAAGGCTTTCTTCCTCCACTGTAGTTCTATTTCTTTTAATTTTTCTGGATTGGTCAGGCTCAATTCAATTGCTAAGCTATGTAACATCAAATACTCAGTAGCTCTTTGACAAGAAAAAGAAAAATGCTCTCCTGAAGTATCGGGGCACAGTGCCCACTCAATTCCGTCAATTAAAGAAGCGCCATCTTTCAAAATAAATCCATTGCCTTCGACATGACTCCAGTATGCCTCTGGTCTAGAGATGCCACCTGTATCAAACTTTAATTCAGTCCGTCTGGCAAGGGCTGCTACATTTAACCTCATTCTAAGATTTGCCTCCAGTTCATTTAAACTTGAAAAATCAAAGATGACTGGGCTTACGGCCATACTCAGAACCACTTCAAGCATAAAATCTTGGTCTGAATGCTCAGAAATTAGCCCAAGACCTGCTGCTAAATGGGAAGTATCTGCGTGTTGGCAGCGTTTATGTAAGACATCATTTGCGTAGATTCTGATGCGCCGCATTCCATCTTGATGCTCTTGACTAACTTCAACATAAGGAGAAACGCCAACCTTATCGCACCATGCTGTGATTTGATCAAACGGCAAATCATTTTTATTAAGCGCAGTGACAATCTGCAATCCGCCAGAACTTTTGTACAAGTGGTTCATAAACGTCTCTACCTAATTCTTTGGTTACTTAATGAAGACGCTCCTGAGGATTGAACTGTGATCGAAATCTGGGGCAGTAGGCCTAGCAGGACGCTAAGGCAGCTCGGAGAGTTGTTGAAATTATTTTGACATAGTGAGGGTGAAATATATATAGCTAACAGTAGTGGTTTTCCCTGCCACCCTTGGTCAGAATCAGGTCAATCAAGCGCAATACAGAAGGCGGTTTTGAATTCATCCCACGGGCCAGCTAGGTATTTGGCCTGCCCAGCACGATTCGAACGTGCGACGGTTAACCAGACTTAGATTCAACCAACCTTCAGTTTTTTTAAAATCACCAAACAGGCACTATGCGAATCTCAGCCGGTAAGTTATGGTGATTGACTGGAATCAAATACATTCTGACAAATGTTAATGCGCCTAAAGTTGCATACCAGGCTTTCTGAATACCGCCAATAAGACCGCCCTGCTCTTTCGCTTTGTAGTACAGCTCAGCCACTTGATACAGATGATTCATTTCTTTACGAAACTTAGGACTATCGCTATCCAAACTAATGGGGAAGACTTGTTTAGAGATCTCGGAAGTCACTCGGAAAACCTCATAGTCGTATTGAGTAGGATCAAGCCCCATTGCCATTTTCAGTGCTGGCCTAGTGTGATCTCGTACATACATAGTGGAATACACAGCCAAGAGGAAGAATCGAATCCATAAAAGATTTAAGCCTTTGAGTAAGCTAGGATTGGCACGCAAGATAAGAGCAAAAGATTCGCCATGACGAAACTCATCGTTACACCATCTTTCAAACCACCGAAATATCGGATGAAAACGTTTATCAGGATTTCTCTCAAGTTGCCGATAGATGGTGATGTAGCGTGCATAGCCTATTTTTTCTGATAAATAGGTTGCATACAAAATATATTTTGGCTTGAAATAGGTATATGGCTTATCTCTTTTCAGATCACCTAGATTCACTCCCAAACCAAAGTCTTTCAAAGAGGAATTAATAAAGCCTGCATGGCGAGATTCATCTCTAGCCATGAAAGTCATGAGCTGCTTAATATCGGGATTAGTAATCTTGTTGCGAATCTCGTTATACAGAATGCAGCCTGAAAATTCAGAAGTTAAGGAGGTAACTAAAAAATCCAGAAACTCTTTTCTAAGTTCGGGAGTAAGTTTTGGTAATAAATCCTGTACTTCCTGAGCGAACTTTTCATCTCTTTGAAAGTGATCTTGATTATTATCACCCTCATACTCTTTCATCATCATGTCCCACTCAGCTCTGACAGGCTCAATATTGATCTTATTCATATAGTCATGATCAGTAGTATAAAAACGAGGACTGATCATTGAGCTAGAGACTGCCTTACGGGCAGCATCCTCTGCCGATTGAATTTCTTTAATAGTGACAGAGGCTGACATAGCTATATCTCCTTAATCAAATGTTATTTGTATGGATATATCCTAATTACCAGCCTCAAACAAGGTTTGACTTAGATCAAAGAATCTTGAGGTAATTTTTCTGAAATTTACAAATTAGGTAAAAGTACTAACTCAATCTGGAGAGAAATCCCAAGGATTAATAAGGTGCTTTAATGTCATCTCACGGGCCAGTCAGGCCTTTGGCCTGCCCAGCACGATTCGAATGTGCGATCCTTGCTGACAATAAAAAACCCGCTCGAAAGCGGGTCGGCACTAATAAAAAATCTTTTATGACTTAGGATTCATGCGATACAGTAAAACTAAGTCATTACGATGGAATGGCTCAGCTAGATCATCAGCAACATCTGCCAAAAACGCTGCAAAATCTTGAGTATCTTCTAAGGCAGCAGCATGGCTTGCGTCTTCGTATATACCAAAACCCTCAATTATATTTTGAGCTTGATTACCAACAATAATGACATCATGAAGATCTGCATTATGTGCTAAAACTTCTGAAGCAAATTGCTTGTAACGATCACATACCTTCTGAAAACTTCCAGGTTTAGTTTTTAACCAGCTATGTCCGACATGTGCCATTCTGTATTCCTTTGTCTTTAGAGCTATTACATAATTGCAATTAGCTTGATGGATGATATATAAGCTTGAGATAAAACAAATGACAAAACTGACATAGTCAACAAATTAGCGTAAGAATTTAGTGAGATAACCCCTATAAGATGGCCAAGTTTGGTCAACATCGGGTCAACTGACCGCTATGAAACAGGGTTTTTAGATTAGATCTCATCGGCCAGTCGGGCCTTTGGCCTGCCCAGCACGATTCGAACGTGCGACCTACGCCTTAGAAGCTGGAAAAATGAGCTAAAACAACTAGTTAAA
>CAIUOP010000076.1 GCA_903900805.1 uncultured beta proteobacterium
GCTGATGGTCAGCCCTCTCAATTGGAGTTCTCTTTAGCCGAGGTCGATAAGACTCGGTTGGTCCCTGTTATTGATTTCAAAGGAAGAAAGTCATGAGCCGAGAAGTTCTCATGTTGGCAGACGCCCTAGCGCGTGAAAAGAATGTTGATCAAACGATTGTGTTTGAGGCGCTCGAAATGGCGTTGGCATCAGCCACTAAGAAACGTTATCCCAATGAAGATGTCGATATTCGTGTATCGATTGATCGTGAGTCGGGTGAATACGAAACCTTCCGTCGCTGGTTGGTTGTACCCAATGAAGCCGGCCTACAAGAGCCTGATAAAGAGATTCTGCAGTTTGAAGCTCAAGAGCAACTTGCTGACATGGAAGTTGGCGATTACATCGAAGAGCAGATCGAATCTTTAGCATTTGGCCGGATTGGCGCACAAGCTGCTAAGCAAGTGATCTTGCAACGCATTCGTGATGCTGAGCGTGAGCAAATTTTGAACGACTACCTTGAGCGTGGCGAAAAAGTCATGACCGGTACCGTGAAGCGCGCTGACAAGAATGGTTTGATCATTGAATCAGGTCGTGTTGAAGCTTTATTACGTCGCGATCAAATGATTCCAAAAGAAAATTTACGCTCTGGCGATCGTGTGCGCGCGTACATCCTGAAGGTGGATCGTGAAGCACGTGGCCCACAGATTGAACTCTCACGTACTTGCCCAGACTTCTTGATCAAACTATTTGAGAATGAAGTTCCAGAGATGGAGCAAGGTTTATTAGAAATTAAGGGCGCAGCTCGTGACCCTGGTATTCGTGCCAAGATTGCAGTTGTGACTTACGACAAGCGGATTGATCCAATTGGCACCTGTGTAGGTGTTCGTGGTACCCGCGTTACTGCAGTTCGTAATGAAGTTGCTGGTGAAGCAGTAGATATTGTGTTGTGGTCTGAGGACCCAGCTCAGTTTGTGATTGGTGCATTAGCTCCAGCACAAGTTTCTTCAATCGTGGTTGATGAAGAGCGTCATGCGATGGATGTTGTAGTTGATGAAGAAAACTTAGCAATCGCGATTGGCCGCAGCGGACAGAACGTTCGCCTGGCAAGTGATTTGACTGGTTGGCAGATCAACATCATGACACCAGAAGAGTCTGCTGAGAAAACAGAAAAAGAAGCTACTTCAGTACGTCAGTTGTTTATGGACAAGTTAGACGTTGACCAAGAAGTGGCTGACATCTTGATTGAAGAAGGCTTCAACACATTGGAAGAAGTGGCCTATGTACCGCTTTCTGAAATGCTAGAGATTGATTCTTTCGACGAAGACACGGTAAATGAGTTGCGTACCCGTGCTCGTGATTCCTTGCTGACCATGGAGTTGGCAAAAGAAGAGCGGGTTGGGGAAGTTTCCCAAGACTTACGTTCTTTAGAGGGAATGACAACGGAGTTGATTGCTAAGCTTGCTGACAATCAAGTTCACACCCGTGACGACCTTGCTGAACTAGCTGTTGATGAGCTAGTTGAGGCGACACAAATTGACGAAGAAACCGCGAAAACGCTCATCATGAAAGCGCGCGAACATTGGTTTACTTCATGAGAGGAAGTAGTACATGGCAACAACAACAGTAAAAGCACTCGCCAAGGAACTGAAACGAACTGCAGTTGACCTCTTAGAGCAATTGAAGGCAGCTGGAATCGAAAAAGGTTCTGAGGATGAGAGCATTACCGAGAAGGACAAAACTGTTCTGCTCGAGCATTTGCAAAAAGCACACGGCAATGCTGAGACTGGTGCTCGTAAAAAGATTACTTTAATCAAGCGCGAGAATTCTGAGATTCGTCAAGCAGACTCTGCTGGACGTACTCGTACCGTTCAAGTTGAGGTGCGCAAAAAACGCGTCTTAGTAAAACGTGGTGATGAGGCTGCAGCTCCTGCTGAGCCAGTACCAGAAGCTAAACCAGTTAAAGACACTGCCCCAGTTAAGCTCAATCTTTCTGTAGAAGAGTTAGAAAAACGCGCAGCAGAAGCAACGCGCCAAGCTGAGCTATTGGCTCGTCAAGAAGCAGAAATGAAGGCGGAAGAAGACGCTCGTCAAAAAGCAGTTGCTGAGACGGTTGATAAAGATTCAAAAGCTGCTCAAGAAGCTCCTGCAGCTGCAGCTGAGAAAAAAACAAAGTCTGAAAAGGCTGCAAAAGATTTGGCTGCTAGCAAAGAAAAGGAATTAGCTGAGATTCGTGTTCGCCGTGCGGCTGCTGAAGCCGAAGCTTTAGCGATTCGCGACATGATGAGTACGCCAGCTCGTGTTCTCAAAGCACCAAGTGAAGTTGCTACTGAAGAAGCGAAAAAAGGAACCTTACACAAGCCTGCAAAAGCAGAGGGTGCAGAGGACAAGAAAAAATCCCCAGCTAAAGTTGGCGGTAAAACGATTAAGTCTTCAGAGACATCCTCTACTTGGCAAGAAGAAGGCGCTAAGAAGCCAGGCGGCCTAAAAACTCGTGGCGATAGCTCCGGTGGTATAGGCGGTTGGCGTTCAGGTGGCGGCCGAAGAAAGCAACGTCAAATTGCTGAAGCTAATGTGGATACCAACTTCCAAGTGCCTACAGAAAAAGTAGTGCATGACGTACAGGTTCCAGAAACGATTACTGTAGCTGAGCTAGCTCATGCAATGGCAGTCAAGAGCGCTGAAGTAATCAAGCTCTTGATGGGTATGGGTCAGATGGTAACGATTAACCAAGTGCTCGATCAAGATACCGCAATGATTATCGTTGAAGAGATGGGCCATACAGCCCATGCTGCTAGATTAGATGATCCCGATTTAGATCTTGGTATTGCTGGTCATGATGCTGAATTAGTATCACGTCCACCAGTAGTGACCGTAATGGGTCACGTTGACCACGGCAAAACTTCCTTGCTCGATAAGATTCGTGCAGCAAAAGTAGCTACTGGTGAAGCTGGTGGTATTACTCAACATATTGGCGCATATCACGTAGAAACACCACGCGGCATGATTACCTTCCTAGATACACCAGGTCATGAAGCCTTTACGGCAATGCGTGCTCGTGGTGCTAAGGCGACGGATATTGTGATCTTGGTAGTAGCTGCTGACGATGGTGTGATGCCGCAAACTAAGGAAGCGATTCACCATGCAGTAGCAGGTGGCGTTCCGATTGTTGTAGCTATCAATAAAATTGATAAACCAGATGCGAACTTAGAGCGCGTTAAAACTGAATTGGTTGCTGAGCAAGTGGTTCCGGAGGAATACGGTGGTGATGTGCCATTTATTTCAGTATCAGCAAAAACTGGCGAAGGCATTGATGCTTTGTTAGAGAACGTCCTCTTGCAAGCTGAAATTCTTGAGTTGAAGGCGCCTAAAGATGCTCCAGCACAGGGCCTAGTCATTGAGGCTCGCCTAGATAAAGGTCGCGGTCCAGTTGCTACAGTGCTCGTTCAGTCCGGCACCCTGAAGCGTGGCGATATGTTGTTGGCAGGCTCTACATTTGGTCGCGTACGCGCAATGATGGATGAAAACGGCAAGCCCTGTAATGAGGCTGGCCCATCGATCCCAGTAGAGATCCAAGGTTTAGCTGAAGTTCCTGCTGCCGGTGAGTCAGTGCAAGTAGTTCCTGATGAGCGTAAGGCTCGTGAGATTGCACTCTTCCGTCAAGGCAAGTTCCGTGATGTGAAGTTAGCTAAGCAGCAAGCATTCAAGCTCGAAACCATGATGGAAAATATGGAAGAGGGTGCGGTTGAAGCAAAGCTATTGCCTCTGATTATCAAGGCCGATGTTCAGGGTTCACAGGAAGCTTTGTCACAATCATTACAAAAACTCTCTACTGCCGAAGTTAAAGTTCAAATTGTTCACGCAGCAGTAGGCGGAATTACTGAAACTGATGTGAACTTAGCAGTTGCTTCTAAAGCCGTCATCATTGGCTTTAACTCCCGTGCAGATGCAGCAGCGCGTAAGTTAGCCGAGAACAATGGTGTTGATATTCGTTATCACAATATTATTTATGACGCTGTTGATGAAGTGAAATTAGCGCTTAGTGGTATGTTGACTCCAGATAAGAAAGAAGAAATCACAGGTCTAGTTGAGATCCGTCAAGTCTTCTTAGTCTCTAAAGTTGGCGCTATTGCAGGTTGCTTAGTAGTAGACGGTATTGTTAAACGCACTTCAAGCGTTCGTCTATTACGTGACAACGTGGTTGTCTGGTCTGGCGAGCTTGATTCACTGAAGCGCTTTAAAGATGATGCTAAAGAAGTTCGTGCCGGCGTTGAGTGTGGTCTTTCATTGAAAGGCTATAACGAGATTAAAGAAGGTGACCAACTTGAGGTATTTGAAGTCACTGAAGTAGCTCGTTCACTCTAAGTTTTAAGCACATGCATAAATCAAGTCCGCATCGTAACCAGCGTCTTGCTGATCAAATTCAGCGAGACCTGGCCGAGCTTATTCCGCGTGAGTTGCGTAGCCCTAGCTTAGGATTAATTACATTACAAAGTATTGAGCTCACGTCAGATTTAGCCCATGCCAAAGTGTTTTTTACTGTCCTAGGTGCTGAGCCAGAGCATGTATTAAAGGCACTCCAAGAAAAAGCAGGGTATTTACATTCCTTATTATTTAAGCGTTTGCATATTCATACAGTCCCAACCTTGCACTTTCACTATGACAGCTCGGTTGAGCATGGCATAGAGATGTCTCGATTGATCGATCAAGCAGTAGATAGTGATCGCAAAGACGAAGTCCAATAATTTCATGGCTATTCGGATCGACGGCGTAGTGCTACTAGATAAACCTGCAGGAATGAGTTCCCAGGGTGCAGTGACTGCTGTCAAGCGCGCATTTAACGCTGATAAAGCTGGCCATACGGGCACTTTAGATCCAATGGCAACCGGTCTTTTGCCTATTTGCTTGGGTGAAGCCACCAAGTATTCTCAAGATTTATTAGAAGCTGATAAAACGTATATTGCCAAAGTCAAATTTGGGTCACGTACCGATACAGGCGACGCAGAAGGCATCACTATTGAAGAATTGCCTTTGCCAGTATTTACAAGTGAGGCAGAAATCAGAAAAGTATTGGAGTCATTGCTCCCAAAATTTAGCGGACTGATTTCTCAAGTACCACCAATGTATTCAGCGTTAAAGCGTGATGGTAAACCTTTGTATGAATATGCTCGTGCTGGCCTTGAGTTAGAGCGAGCTGCACGTGACATCACGATTCATCAAATTCGTTGGACTGATATTCAGTGGCCAATAGCGACTCTAGAGGTCTCTTGTAGCAAAGGCACTTATATTCGCGTATTGGCAGAAGATATTGGCAATGCTCTTGGCTGTGGCGCTCACTTGGCTGGCTTACGCCGTACTGAAGTGGGGCACTTAAATCTAGAGCAGTCATTTACGATTGAAGCGATTCAGAGTGGTTTACAAAATAGCTCGAACTACATCTTGCCAGTAGATGCATTACTACAAACCTTGCCTCACTTAACAGTGGATGAGCAACAAGCTAAGCGCTTAGAGATGGGGCAACGTGTGCCTCTCAACTTACCTCCGATTGAAGCGCTAGTGCGTATTTATCGCGCCACTGCTGCCCCTCATAACTTTATCGGCACTGCTGATTGGCGCTCTGGAGTACTACATCCCAAGCGACTGATTTCTCAGGCTCATTAAACCAAATTGACTTATTTATCTAATAACCTTATTCCAACCCCATTCTTAACTTTAAAAGCTTCACATGACTAAACGCGCACTTCGTAATATCGCTATCATCGCCCACGTTGACCACGGTAAAACTACCCTAGTTGACCAACTCTTACGCCAATCAGGCACATTCCGCTCGAATGAAAAAATGACCGAACGCGTCATGGACTCAAATGACTTAGAAAAAGAGCGTGGCATTACTATTTTGTCTAAGAACTGCTCCGTAGAGTACGACGGCACCCATATCAATATTGTTGATACCCCAGGACATGCTGACTTTGGTGGTGAAGTAGAGCGCGTATTGTCTATGGTTGACGGTGTATTGCTTTTAGTGGATGCAGTTGAGGGCCCAATGCCACAGACACGTTTTGTAACCAAGAAAGCGCTAGCACTTGGTTTGAAGCCGATTGTGGTGATTAACAAGGTTGACCGTCCAGGCGCTCGTTGCGATTATGTTATCAATGCAACCTTTGAGTTGTTTGACAAACTCGGCGCTACTGAAGAGCAGCTCGATTTTCCAATCATCTATGCTTCTGGCTTGAATGGCTATGCAGGCTTGACAGAAGATGTCCGTGAGGGCGATATGCGTCCTCTGTTCGACGCTGTCTTAAAGCATGTTCCTGTCCGTGACGATAATCCTGATGGTCCTTTGCAGTTTCAGATCTCTTCCATTGACTACAACAGTTATGTTGGAAAGATTGGTGTTGGTCGTGTGAACCGCGGCCGTGTTAAGCCTGGTATGGAAGTAATTTGTATGAATGGCCCAGAGGGTGTGCCATTTAAAGGACGTGTTAACCAGGTATTGAAATTCAAAGGCTTGGAGCGTGAGGTTGTTGAGGAAGCCTTTGCTGGTGATATCGCATTGATTAACGGTATTGAAGAGCTTGCGATTGGTACGACTGTCTGTGCAGTTGATGCGCCTGAAGCATTGCCAATGTTGAAGATCGATGAGCCAACCTTAACCATGAACTTCATGGTTAACACCAGCCCATTTGCAGGTCGTGAAGGTAAGTTTGTGACCAGCCGTCAGATTCGTGAGCGTTTAGATCGTGAATTGAAATCGAATATGGCACTGCGCGTAAAAGAGACTGATGACGATACTGTGTTTGAAGTATCCGGCCGTGGTGAATTACATCTGACCATCTTGGTTGAAACTATGCGTCGCGAGGGTTATGAAATGGCTGTTTCTCGTCCACGCGTTGTTTTCCACGAAGAAGATGGCGTGAAGATGGAGCCGTATGAGAATTTAACAGTTGATGTTGAAGACGCAACTCAAGGCGCTGTGATGGAAGATTTAGGTAAGCGTAAAGGTGAGCTACAAGATATGGTGAGTGACGGTAAAGGACGCACGCGTCTGGAGTACCGCATTCCAGCACGTGGCTTGATTGGCTTCCAAGGTGACTTCATGACCATGACTCGTGGTAATGGCTTAATGAGTCATACCTTTGACTCTTACGCTCCTGCTAAAGATGGCATTTTGGGTGAACGTCATAATGGCGTACTGATTAGTCAAGATGACGGCGAAGCGGTTGCTTACGCTATTTGGAAGTTGCAAGACCGTGGGCGTATGTTTGTAAAACATGGTGATCCTGTTTACGAAGGTATGGTCATCGGCATTCATAGTCGTGATAATGACTTGGTTGTGAACCCAATTAAAGGGAAACAATTAACTAACGTACGCTCCTCTGGTACGGATGAGGCAGTTCGCTTAGTGACTCCAATTGATCTAACTCTTGAATATGCAGTGGAGTTCATTAGCGATGACGAATTAGTGGAAGTTACTCCAAAGAGTGTGCGGGTTCGTAAGCGTCACCTCAAGGAACATGATCGTAAGAAGGCCTCACGCGAGTAAGCGCCTCAAGCTAGACAAGAAAAGCCACCTTCGGGTGGCTTTTTGCTTATATCAGTATAAAAGTAGTGGTTTTTGTTGCGCCTAAAATATAAGACATTGCTACTTATCCCATTTTTATGACGGAGGTATTAATGGTCACCACCTTATCAAGCCGTGAATTTAATCAAGATACTGGCAGGGCTATAAAAGCCACAGAAACGGGCCTAGTTGTTATTACTGACCGCGGAAAACCCGTATACGTTTTGATGACGTTTTCTGATTATCAGCGTGTCATGGGGAAGAGAAAAAACATCTTAGATCTTGTGGGTATGAAGGGGGCTGGTGATATCGATATTGTGACTAGAAATGTGTCTGATTTCAGTCAGTCTGGCGTCAAAATCTTCGATCCATGGGATTAATTATCCTTATCTTGTAACAGTTTTGTCATATATATTTCTATATAATTGGAAATATGAAAAATACAGATGCAATACAAGCTTTTTTGGCGTTAGGGCAGGAATCTCGGCTCAATGTCTTCCGTCTGATTGTCCAGCGTGGTGATAAAGGACTTACTCCCAGTCAAATTATTGAGAAATTGGGTATCCCCAATGCAACCCTGAGTTTTCACTTAAAAGAATTGGTGAAAGCAGACTTACTTTTGGTTGAAAGACAAAGTCGTAACTTGATCTACCGTCCTAACACAGGACTCGTGCAAGATTTAAGTGGGTTCTTATTAGAAAACTGCTGTGATGGTCAATCTTGCATTCCAGTCAAAGTTTTGAAGAAAGCGAAATTAGTATGAAGCAATACAACATTCTTTTTCTCTGTACCCATAATTCAGCTCGCTCGATTATTGGGGAGGCCTTAGCTTCCACACACCCAAGCGGTAAGCTTAGAGGTTTTTCTGCAGGCTCAACTCCTGGCACAAGCGTGAACCCATATGCCGCCCAGATTGCAAAAGAGTTGGGTCTGGATACTTATTTACTTAAATCCAAAAGTTGGGATGTGTTTGCGCAGCCTGATGCCCCAAAGATGGATTTCATTATTACGGTATGTGATAACGCGGCTGGTGAAGTATGCCCCCATTGGCCTGGTCAGCCAGTGACAGCCCACTGGGGGTTTCCTGATCCCTCACAGGTCCAAGGTACTGATATTGAAAAGAAGGCAGCATTTGTCAGTGTGATGAACGGCCTTAAAAAGAGAGTCGACATTCTAGCTGCCATGCCCTTAGATAAGTTAGATGCTATGAGTCTAAAAGAGATTCATAGCAAATTATGAGCACACTTACTAAAAAACTTTCTTTTTTAGATCGCTATTTAACGGTCTGGATTTTTGCTGCGATGGCTTTAGGTATTGCCCTAGGTTATTTCTTGCCTGGAGTAGAGGACTTCATTAACTCATTTCAGGTGGGTAGTACTAATTACCCCATTGCGATTGGCTTAATACTCATGATGTATCCACCCTTTGCTAAGGTGAGGTATGAAGATCTGCCAGATGTTTTTAGGGATAAAAAGATCTTTGCGATTGCTTTTCTGATGAACTGGATTATTGCCCCAATCTTCATGTTCTTTCTGGCAATTACTTTTGTGCCCAACCAACCTGAATACATGGCAGGCCTGATTCTGATTGGGATTGCGCCTTGTATTGCGATGGTGATTGTCTGGAATGATATTGCTAAAGGATCTACCGAATATGCTGCGGGCTTGGTTGCATTTAATGCAATCTTCCAAGTTCTATTCTTTAGTCTGTATGCCTACGTCTTTCTAACGGTTTTGCCACCGCTGTTTGGTCTTACTGGATCAAACATCACCATCACCATCGGTGAGATTGCTAAGACTGTCTTTATTTATTTGGGCATTCCTTGTATTGCAGGGCTATTCACAAGATTTGTGATGCTCAAGTTTGTCTCTAAAGATTGGTATCACGAGCACTTTGTGCCAAAAATTGGTAAGCTCACATTGATTGCGTTGCTATTTACTATCGTAGTCATGTTTAGCCTTAAGGGGAAGCTGATTCTTCAGCTTCCGGGTGATGTTCTCACCATCTCTATCCCATTGCTAATCTATTTTGGGGTGATGTTTCTAGTCACTTTTGTAATTACAGCCAAGATGGGAATTGATTACAAGCGCTGTTGTACTTTGTCTTTTACGGCATCCAGTAATAACTTTGAATTAGCAATTGCGGTAGCGATTGCTGTCTTTGGGATTAACTCTGGGGCAGCCTTTGCAGCAGTAATAGGACCCCTAGTAGAAGTTCCTATCATGATTGGGCTGGTAAGCATTGCCCTCTGGATTAAAGAGCGCTATTGGCATGCAAGTTAATTCTGAAGGAGTTTCAGCATCACGGGTATTTTTACCTGCTGATCAATCTCATCCGAATTTATTGCAATTCTTTATTGCTCAGTTCCCTCATATTGAAGTCAAGGAATGGGAAGATCGCTTTGCTCAAGGTCTAGTATTAAATGCCGAGGGAGAGGCGCTTGAGGCAAGTAGCGCATATCAACCCAATACCCACCTGATTTACTTTAGACGCTTGGCCCGCGAACCAGAGATCCCCTTTGAAGAACAGATTCTCTTCCAGGATGAACATATCCTCGTTGCAGATAAACCGCACTTCCTGCCAGTGACTCCAAGTGGCCTTTACTTGCATCAGACTTTACTCAACCGTCTGAAGAAAAAAACAGGTATTCAGACCCTAAGTCCTATCCATCGCATTGATCGTGATACTGCTGGACTTGTAATCTTTTCTATCAAGCCAAATGAGAGAGCTGCATATCAAAACCTCTTTAGAGACAGAGTTGTCAGAAAGATTTATGAAGCGATTGCACCATATTCTGAGACACTCAATGCAAAGCTGCCAATGACATATCGCAGTCGTATTGAGGAATCAGAACATTTTTTACAAATGATGGAAGTAGAGGGGGAGGCTAATGCTGATACATTGATTGAGATCATTGCCCAAAGTAAGCCTTGGGCAAAATATCGACTCACACCAGGCAGTGGCAAAAAACATCAACTCCGCTGTCACCTCAATGCCTTAGGCATACCAATTAAGGATGACCAGATTTATCCAATTCTTACAGCATATCAAGAGTATGACTTAGATGTTTCAAAGCCTTTGCAGTTATTAGCAAAGGAAATCTCTTTTCTAGACCCCATCACCAATGCTCAAAGACAATTTGTGAGTCAGCGTAGCTTAGATTTCTAGGCGTTTAATCTTTTAAAGCTGAAAAGCTGTTCGCTTGCGCTTTACCCCAGTACAACTCAAATACTCTTGGCAGGTTCACAGATCGATCAATACCTTCATCCTTGAGTAGAAGTCCAACAGGCATCTCTGGGAGAAGGAAGGACAGGATGCGCACTTCATGTGCATTAATGCGCCGAATAATATGGGATGCATCAATTTCACAAGGGTGATGTAGGCCCGCTGCTTCAACTAATTCTTTGAGTGTTTTGAGGGTTTCATTATGGAAATTAAAGACACGCTCAGCCTTATTAGGCACCACTAAAGCCTTTTGGCGCAATGGGTCTTGGGTTGTTACGCCAGTGGGACAAAAGCCAGTATTGCAGACCTGTGCCTGAATACAACCAATAGAGAACATGAAGCCACGCGCACTATTACACCAATCGGTTCCTAAGGCAAAGGCAACGGCCATATCAAAAGCACTAATAATTTTTCCAGCACAGCCAATCTTAATATGATCGCGCAGATTAACGCCCACTAAGGTGTTATGAACTAGACGTAGTCCTTCTTGCAGTGGTGTGCCAACATGGTTGGTAAATTCAACTGGGGATGCGCCAGTTCCGCCCTCAGAGCCATCTACCACAATAAAGTCTGGGTAGATATTCGTCTCTAACATGGCTTTGACAATTCCAAACCATTCCCAGGGATGTCCGATACAAAGCTTAAATCCAACTGGTTTACCACCAGAGAGATCACGTAATTTTTTAATAAAGTGCATCATCTCAAGCGGGCTTGAGAAAGCACTATGGGATGCTGGCGAGATGCAGGCCTCGCCAACATTGACACCACGTGCCTTGGCAATCTCTGCAGTGACTTTGGAACTCGGCAGAATTCCGCCATGACCAGGCTTGGCACCTTGACTTAACTTAATCTCGATCATCTTGACTTGAGGGTCAAGTGCATTTTCTGCATATTTATCTTCATTAAAACTGCCATCTAGATTGCGACAGCCAAAATAACCGGAGCCAATCTCCCAAATAAGGTCGCCGCCATGAACACGATGGTAGGTGGAGATAGAGCCTTCACCGGTGTCATGGGCAAAGTCACCTTTTTTGGCTCCCAAATTTAAGGCCAAAACCGCATTGGCACTTAGTGAGCCAAAACTCATCGCTGAAATATTAAAGATGCTGGCAGAGTATTTTTGTTTGCAGTCTTTACCACCAATCTCAATACGAAAATCATGACTAGGTAAACGTGTAGGCGCTAATGAAGGATTAATCCATTGATAGCCTGGTGCCATAACGTCAAGACTAGTGCCAAAGGGTATTTGATCAGGCACTGCTTTAGCGCGTGAATAGACTAAAGTGCGTTGTGCTTTAGAGAAGGGAGCTTCATCGTTATCCCCCTCAATAAAGTACTGCCGAATTTCTGGGCGGATATATTCCAACAAGAAGCGCAGATGGCCAATCACTGGGTAGTTACGTAAGATAGCGATCTTTTTTTGGAAAAGATCATAGATGCCTACGATCGTTAAAGCGCCAAACAATATTAGAAAGTGGAAGGCTTGCTTATCTGGCCCTAAGGCGACAACATCTAAAGCGATAAAGCTGACAATAGTTCCAATAATGCAAAGGATAAAAGGGGTATATCGAATTGGAATCAATTTGCTGGAGTTAGCCATAAGGAGCTCAAATATCAGAGGTCTTAGTATACGAATTTAATGCTACTACGCTTGGATTGATCTAAATCAAGCCCTCAGGCGATCTTAGCGCGTGGTGAGAGTATCCTGAAAGAGTAACTATAACAATCACAGGAAGAACTATGTCATCAAATCATGCAGTTATTTGGATCGATCATCAAGAGGCTCATGTCATGTTTTTGAGTAAAGATGCTAGCGAGGCCGAGATCATCAGAAGTAAATCGACGCATTCTCATTTACACCATAAAGGCGGTGAAGTAGGTAGCGGTAGACTTGCTTTAGATTCTAAATACCTACATTCAGTAATGCAGGCTGTGAATGAATCCAAAGAAATTCTGATTCTTGGCCCAGGTTCTGCCAAATTGGA
>CAIUOP010000077.1 GCA_903900805.1 uncultured beta proteobacterium
AATCAAGCATGGTTAGTCAGAGTTGAGAATTGGAAGCGTGATCAAGGCCACTATCAATCTCAATTAGAAATGCTGAACCCACAAAGAACTCTAGAGCGCGGTTATGCTGTGATATTGAGCAAGGAAGAGCAAGCAATGCATGCAGTGCGTAATCCAAATGAACTCAATACAGAAAGCGTATTTGAAGTGCGTCTGGCAGAGGGACAGGTGGAGGTCGAGTTTGCGAGACTTAAGGAGAGTTAGTCCGTTAGGCAAAAGCTTGATTAATAGGCGCGCTCAAAAAATACGCCTGCCGGCACCTTAAAGCGTCTTGCCAAAGCATTAATTTGGCGGACATTCAGCTCTCGAGCACCAGAAAGAATTTGAGAGACGACGCTTTGATTTCCGACCTCGGGTAAATCGGACTGCTTGAGGCCATGCTCCTCCATTAAAAACGATAGAAGCTCACGGGGCTCTGTATCAGGCACATCAAAGTGCTCCAAATCATAGGCTCGGATTAATTCACTGGCTAGTTCAAATAAGTTTAGAAGTGGATGTTTTTTGGATGAGCCGATGACATCGCTCAACATATCTGCAAGCTCAACCATTTTCCGATATTGTTTTTCGGAGTGAATCTGATGGGATTCGTATTGCATTGTGATATCAGATTTTTTCGACGTAATTATTTAAAAAAATTTGATTACTGCACCATTAGGCAGCTATTGTAATTTCAATATGGCATCCAAGGACGGTTGCAGCAGCTTCAATCTGATCAAACTTGGATGAATGTTTTAAGTCAAACAATCTGTCAATTTGAGGCATATGCCAGCCTAGACGACGTGCTAATTCGGCTTTCTTAATACCTTGATCCATCATGGCTTGGTATACCCCCAGCTTTGCGCATTCCAGTGCGGAGGGGCTAATAAGTTTTTGTCCACGCTTTGCTTTGCTGGGCTTAGGCAATGGCTTGCGTGCATCAACATAAAAAGATAATCCCGTTTCCAAGGCATCTACAGCATTTGAGAGAGCATCAGCTTCAGTTTTGCCAAATGTAATGGCTTCAGGTATATCTTTAAATGTAACAAGAAGATCTCGACCGTCTTTGGTAATTGTTGCTGGTTACTTAAACATATAAACCCCCCTTATTTCAAGCCTAGCTGTCGCCCGCCCAAAAATACTTTCAAGTGTGAACCTTTTCCTGGTGCAAAGGTTGCTCCTTGTAACTCAAGCCACTTCTTCATCTGTTTTGAGTTCATGGAAATATTAACATATCTGTTGTGTATTTGTTCGGCAGCATAAACCTGGACAGCCTAAGAATTTGGACATTCAGTATTGTCTAGGATTTGAATAACCCGAAAGCAAAGAGGGTGGGGAAGCTATTCCTTGCGAAGGAAGAACTAAAGAATATTTGGCTCAATCTCGAGCTGCACCCCGAATTTTCCTAATACATCTTTTTGAATGTTTTTTGCCAGATTGAGGATATCGGTTGATGTCCCATTGCCGTGATTCACCAGAACTAGCGCTTGGTTTTCGTAAACGCCAACAGGGCCAATGCGCTTGCCTTTAAAGCCACATTGATCGATTAGCCAACCAGCTGCCAGCTTACGTTTCTCTGGCCCATCGGGGTAGGACACTAAGCCTGGGAATTGCTTAATCAG
>CAIUOP010000078.1 GCA_903900805.1 uncultured beta proteobacterium
ATGGATGGATGGAAACTTTTGGGCGAGCTTCAGCGCAGAGTCCAATTCCGGGACTACTACTAGCGGGGGGCAGCGTTCATCCGGGGCCGGGAGTTCCAATGGCAGCCCTATCGGGACGCATGGCGGCCGCAACCCTGATGGGACACCTCGGTTTGACCAAGCTGTCGGGAAGAACGCTTATCTCTGGTGGTACATCGACGCTCTAAGTGATGATGGGCAACATGGCATTGTCTTAATTGCATTTGTTGGTAGCGTATTTTCACCCTACTATGCCTGGGCTAGAAGAGGTGGAGCTTCTGTTAATCCTGAAAATCATTGCTCACTCAATGTTGCTATTTATAGCAAAGGCAAAAATCGCTGGGCGATGACTGAGCGTGGTGAAAAGCAAGTCTCCCGTAGTTCTACTGAATTTGTGATTGGTCCGAGTAATCTTCGCTGGGATGGCAATAAATTGATTGTTCAGATTGAAGAGCGTGCAGTACCCTTTGGGCAAAAGGTTTCAGGTACGGTTGAACTCTATCCAAATGCCCTCTTTAACTTTAGTACACCCTTAGATGCGGCAGCTAAACACCGCTGGGGTCCTCTTGCCCCTTCAGCACGGGTTAAGGTGAACTTAAATTCTCCGAACTTGCAATGGGAAGGTAATGCCTATTTAGATTCCAATGAAGGCGATGAGCCTATCAGTAAATCTTTTTATGAATGGGATTGGTCTAGAGCGGAGATGAGTGGCGGTAGAACTTCCGTTATTTATGATGTGCGAGAAAAGAACTCTCAAGAAAAAATATTAGCGCTCACGTTTAATCCCAATGGCACGATTGATCATTTTGAAGCCCCTCCAAGACAAGCCCTCCCAAAAACTATCTGGGGTATTCAAGGGCATATGCGCAATCAAAGCTCTCAGGGCTTAGAAGTCATTCAGATGCTAGAAAATACGCCTTTTTATACGCGCTCTGTTTTGAATTCAGAACTCTTAGGCGAGAAAGTCGTCTCTTTTCATGAGACCTTGAATGTACCAAAGCTGACTTCAGCTGCAACTCAATTCATGCTGCCTTGGAGAATGCCGCGTATTACTTGGTAGTTGAAAGATTAACTACTGTAAGGCCCTGCCGCTCTTACGAGGATTGCGGCGTCGCTCCTGGCGCTCCATCAGATCAACGAACCACAGCAAATGATCATGCGTCGTTCCTTCAAAACGCTTGTCATGCGGAATCTCAATGACGGCATCTACTAAATACTGAATCGCTTTATCAGCATCAACCTGATGCTGCCTAGAAAATACTTTAGAAATGGCTGTAAATGCTTCTGCTAAAAGAACCACTTTTCTTTTCGAGGGAACATACGCTCTTGTAGAAATAGAATCTAGGTTCAGCTTTTCGACTTGGCGACCAATCTCGGCATAAATCAGCCTAGCCGCCTGAATGGCTGGACGGCAATCCCAAGGTAAATCAGAAATACCATTCTCTGCACGAGAATACAAAACATCAGCATGCTTTAAAAGACGTGCAATCACGCTAGCAATTTGATCATTGAACTCAGGCTTTTGTAACCAGGCCTGTGGATCGAGTCCCGCCTCTCTGAGCCAATTGAGTGGTAAATAGATTCTGCCATTTGCAGCATCCTCACCCACATCGCGTGCAATGTTGGTGAGCTGCATTGCAAGACCAAGCTCGCAAGCTCTTGCCAAAGTCTCAGGCTCCCTGCGATCCATAATCACACACATCATGGCACCTACTGTGCCCGCAACACGCGCGCAGTAGTCCAGAAGATCTTCTAAGCTATCGTAAGTTTTAAACTGGGTATCCCACTCATAACCCTCGATTAATGCGAGCGGTAAGCTGATGGGTAAATCAAATTCTTTAACGACAATCGATAAAGCGCGATCAGCTGAAATATCATCTGGCGTACCTTGGTAGATTCGATCAAGCCGTTCACGCAATTTTGGTATGGCATCGGGTTCTGCGTCTACTGCATCAGCGACATCATCGGTAATGCGACAGAATGCATATAAAGCCGTTGCTGGGTCTCTGACTCTCTGCGGCAAAATTCTGGAGGCAGCAAAGAAGGATTTTGATCCATCTCGCATGGTTGCGACGCACTCTTGAAGGTCTTTCATATTTTGAGTCATGCTAAGGCTTTTTTAGGCTCGGCTACTACTGACATCAATGCCTTTGCAGAAGACAAGACACCGGGGATGCCTGCACCTGGATGAGTTCCCGCTCCCACCATGTATAGGCCTTGGACATCTTCGCTACGGTTATGAGGTCTAAACCAAGCGCTCTGAAGTAAGAGCGGTTCAAAACCAAAGGCAGCGCCTTTAACGGATAAAAGGCGATCCTGAAAATCTTGCGGCGTCATGAGAAACGATGTTTTAAGATGCTTCTCAAATCCAGGCAAAACGCTTTCATCTAAATACTTGGCAATCGTTTGACGATAAGGCTCAGCCTCTTTAGCCCAGTCTGTGCCGCTTGCTAAATTGGGGACTGGGGCCAACACATAAAATGCATCTCCTCCAGCTGGCGCTAATGATGGGTCAGTAGCGGTTGGTCTATGTAAATACAGACTAAAGTCATCTGCTAGTTTATGTTTCTTAAAAATATCCGTGAGTAGTTCTTTATAACGCTTGCCCAATAAGATCATATGGTGAGGAACATCGGAATACTGTTTATCTGTACCAAAATACCAAACAAAAAGACTCATGGAATACTTGCTACTGTTGACTTTAGAGTCAGTCCAAACTTTGCGATGCTCTGGAGCGATGAGTTTTTGATACGTCCACGCTGCATCTGCATTGGAGACCACAATATCTGCAGGAATAAACTCACCATTGGCTAGGGTGACGCCTTGCGCTTTACCATTTTCGACCTCAATGCGTTTCACCTCAGAGTTCAGGCGAATTTGGACTCCTCTGCCAGCCAATAAACCTGCTAAGCCTCTAATTAAAGAGCCTGTACCACCCATTGCAGAATGCACGCCATGGCGTCGCTCTAGGGAGTTGATGAGTGCATAGACAGCTGTCACAGAAAAAGGGTTGCCGCCAATGAGGAGCGGATGAAAACTCATTACTTGGCGAATTTTGTCGTTCTTTAAGTGACGGGCAACTAATTTATAGATGCTCTCCCAAGCACGCATCTTAATCATTGAAGGAATTGCTCGAATTAAATCCCCAATAGAATCAAATGCAGTAGAACTTAGCTCCTGAAATCCAAGCTTGTAGCATTTTTCTGCTTCTGCTAAAAAACGCTCGTAACCTGGTAAGTCTTCTGGCGCAAACTTAGCCACTTCAGCGCGCATTCTGACTGGGTCACCCGTGTAATCAAAATGGGTTCCATCATCAAAACGGATGCGATAGAAAGGATCCATTAAGCGCAGATCAACATCATCTGACATTTTCTTGCCACACAATTCCCACAACTCGCTGAGTAGGAATGGCGCAGTAATAATAGTGGGGCCAGCATCAAATGTGTAGCCATCACGATGGTGGACATATGCCCTGCCCCCTGGAGCATCCAGCTTTTCTAGAACAACGACCTTGTAGCCTTTACAAGACAAGCGAATGGCGGCGGCTAATCCACCGAATCCACTTCCAATCACAATGGCAGTAGATTCTTGGTCTTCCTTAAAGTCAGCTTTCTTTAACATTTCTACAAACCAACTTTTCTACAAAAAAATAGCGTCATATTGTTCCTATGACGCTATTGGTTATCACAAGCTATAGATTACTTCATTGCTACCGATTTCGCTGGTGGAGGAGGAGCATCTTTTGCCTTAAGAGCTGGCTTAGCTGGACCAGTTAAAAAAGGATAGTCAGATAACATCGATACTCCATAAAGCGGCTTATAAGCACCTTGGTGGCAAGTGCCACAATTGGCTTTAGCAACATCGCCAGTGGGGCCTAGACGATGCGGAGGAAACAATCCCGTAATCGGCTCCATGTAATTGTTATTAATATCCTGCGCCATCCGAATGGCGTACCAAGCTTTGGCTCTTTGAGGAGGGCTCTCTTCCCAGGATGAGAAATTACGTGAGTTGTGGCAGTAAGTGCAATTGACTCCCAATGATTTTGAAAAATGCATCATCAAAGCATAGGTTGACTCAGTCTCATTGATGCTATGTTTATTTCCTGTTGGCAACGCTGTATTTCCCGCCACCCTAATATTGCTCGATTTACTGAGGTAGCTAGAGAAATAATCATTTGGCAAGGAGGAATAGCCCGAGGCAGCAACCGGAGTATTTTGTCCATCTTTATTACCCAACAGTCCATTACCTGTTTGTTGTTTTGGCTCTTTGAACCAAACTTGCTGGGGAATATTATTGCCGCGGTGACAGGTATAGCAAGTTACTCCTGTCTGAGCAACGTGATCTTGCCATTGCGTATTGACTCGTTGCGTCATCAAAATCATATTGCGTGCCACTTGCTTTGTATAAAGCGAATCATCTGCAAAGTTCGCAGCATTATGGCAATAAGTACAACCCTGCTCTGGCGCAACCCAGCTAGTCATCGAAACCATAAAGGCGGTAAATTGTGCAACGCTTAAATTATTGAGAACTTTGACATTCTTATAAATAGCGCCAGCCTTAGGCCCCTCTGCTGGGGCCGGTCCATATGAAACAGGTACAGCATTGTTCTCAGCTTGCTCAGCCAAGATGCGCGGGTTGTAAATCAAATCCATGGCAGTTCCACGGTAACCATGCTGGACAGCTTCAATTGGAGGTCTCTCGCAGCCTGATAGCAACAGCACACTTACCAGTAGAGCCGGCAATATCAGAAATTTTCTTAATTGCTTCATGGCTTTACTCCTATGTAGGTAGGTGGAGCAGGCGGTATAAATCCAGAAGTGGCTGGGTCAGGTATTGGCGTACCAAAAACATAGGGATATGAAGGCGCAACATTGTGCTTCACTGCCCATAAGTACCAGTTATCTACCACTGTGCCGGTGAGCAAAATACCAATGCCGCCTACTAAAGGTGTAAGTACTGCAAACCACCAAGCCCAACGGTGAATCGATTCCATCGTGGCATTAAAGCCCATGGTCCATCTCCAGAACAAGGCTGCTCTCTCAGAGGCTGTACCACGATCGACAATTTGCTCGATCTCACGTTCGCCACCAAAGCGACTCACTGCCAAAATAGTTGCACCATGCATTGCAAACAAGAGCGCTGATCCATACAGGAAAGCAATCGAAAGCATATGGAAAGGGTTATAGAATAAATTTCCGTATCTTATGGAAAAAGCGGCAGTCCAATCTAAGTGCGAGAAAATTCCAAATGGCACTGCTTCACTCCAACTACCCATCATGATGGGGCGGATGAATCCTAATACGAGATATAACCAGATCGCTGCTAAGAAACCCCAGGCGATATGAGTACCCATACCTAAAGCGATAGCACGACGATACATTCTTGCCCACCACAACAAAATCGATAAGGTGAGGAAGAAGCCTGCCATCATCCACCAACCACCCTCATTCAAGGGCATAAACAAGGACAAGCCATGCTTAGGCAAAGGTGGATCTAGTGATAACCAAAATAATTGGCGTACAAATTGAATTGGGCTCCAGTTGACCGAGGCCAGCATATTCCAGCCCATGATCTGAATGGCAATAATGCCAAAAAATAAAGAGGCTATACCCAGGCGCCCTAAATAAATTGGGCCTAGTTGAGCATTACCAAGTCGGCCAAACAAATGATAGAGCTTAGGCTCTCCAAAACGCTCCCGCTCATCATAGGGATCAATAGAGGTTCCATGATGTGGAGGGGCAACTACTTGAACTTGGGTAAAAAGGTTTTGATATTCCATAATTTTTATATTCCCCTCTTATCGCCAGATCGGCAGGTTTAACCACCAACCCCACCACTCTGGCCAACCACGAGTCCAAAATGGGCCGCTAATTACAATGCATACGGCGCTCCAGAAAACTGCTGCTAAAGCTAAGAATAATCCAAGGCGATGAATGCCTAAAGTTCCGATTGAATAACCAATCGCATCCCTGAAGAAAGTATCTTCATGCTCAGGGGTTTTAACAAACTGCCCTTTCTGCGGATTAGTCGATGACAAAACCAAACCACCATGCAATACCAAAGCAAAGGTAGTGGCAAAGAATAAGGACACAGCAATCATATGTGCTGGGTTGTAGTGAAAATGTAAGTACTGATAGCCCGTATTGGAAACCCAATCAAGGTGACTCAAGATGCCGTATGGAAAACCATGGCCCCACGCACCCATAAGTACCGGCCTGATCACTACCAAAGTGAAATAAGCAAATACCGCCATTAAGTAGGCAAAAGGAACATGTAGACCCATGCCCAGTTTTCGGCAAATTTCAATTTCGCGTAAGGCCCAAGAAAGGAATGCGCCTAAGGCACAGACTGTAATCAGCTGCCAGAGCCCTCCTTGCAATAAGGGGGCAAAACCTAATCCATAGCTAATATCTGGTGGTGCAATATTAATTTGCCAAGGGTTCCAAGTAGGACCCTGTGAAGCGCCCCATAAAATGAGTGCGGTGCCTAAAAAAGCAAAGAAGACGGTAGTGACGCCAAAAAATCCCACATAAAACGGCCCTACCCAAAAGTCGAATAAGTCCCCACCAACTAAGGTACCACCACGAACTCGGTACTTTCTCTCAAAACTTAGCATGGCCATTTTTTATATTCTCCAATGAATGGATAAATAGGGTTGAGCTAAAAGCTGTTTAGCCTAACCCTATTCACCATTTTTTTATACAAATTACTTTGCTGCTGGAACAGAGGGTGGCATTGCAGAACCTGTTTTTGCATCCATCGCCTTGAACTGGGCTTGGCTCAAACCATCCAACCAGTTAAAACGAACACTGCTCAGCAAAATCAAGTGAATCATTGCTGCAAGACCAAACAGAAAAATACCTTGAACAACCATTGATCGCAACGGATCATACAGTTTCCAAATTCTCCACATAATCTTCTCCTAATTTAAGTAAGACATAAAGCCATAA
>CAIUOP010000079.1 GCA_903900805.1 uncultured beta proteobacterium
GATGATCGCTTGAGAGAGCAACATAAACTGAATTGGTGTGAGGTCTAGCATGAGCACCCATTTTTCGATGATCGATTGACCGCCTAAAATAGTAAAGACAGCCGAGAAGAGCGCAGAACCTACGAACAACCAGCACACCATCGATGTTGTTTTAGCTGTCAAGAAGACTGCCTGCTTGGTGCGCTCAAAGTCCAAAGTTCCTGCTTGAAAGGCCAGAACGAAAGCACCCAATGCACCTACTGCTGCAGACTCGGTAGCAGTAGTAATACCCAGCAAGATAACGGCTAACACTAAAATAGTGAGAACACCCAAAGGCATGACTGACTCAATCAGTAGTTTGAGAATTTCAAACTGCTCCTCATCAAACTTGAGATAGTAGTAAATCAATAGCAGTCCAAAAAGTACGCAGGACAAACCAAAATACAGTTCGAAGTTTTCTGGTGGTCCCACTGCAGCCTCTGCAGCAACGCCGTCAGCTGTGGGTGCATCTCCAGCGGAAGCATCTATGGCAACCAAAGGTGCATCTTCTTCAACCACTTTGGATTTAATCTTGCTAGAGGTAGCATCAAGAGGTAGTAGCTCCTCCTCTATTGGTTCAGCGGCGCTAGCAGCACTCGCTTTAGCAACTTGAGTAGCCACTGGAACATTCAGTGCATCTCTTTCATTTTGTTGATGAATAATGACATACCACCATACACCCCACATAGTTAGAGCAATCAAAAATAATGGAGTTAACGCTGCCAATACATTTTTGAAAATACTCTTAAATGGAAGTCTTGCCTCAGCTGGTGCATTGAGTAATTTGGCTGGAGAAAACAAAGCCTTAAATGATGCAAGCAACATATTTCTTGAATAGTGCTCACCCAAAAAGCGAATAGAGGCAGGAACTGGGACTATGAGTTGCTCAGGCGAAAGCTTAGGCGCAACCTTAGGGTTAATTAAAGCCCAGCCAATGATGTAAACCAAATATAAGAAGGCAAGGAAGAAACCCGGCACCATTGCGGCGGCGTAGAGTTTTACTACGGATTGGCCGGCAACAGCTGCATAGACAATGATCATGACTGAAGGAGGGATCAAGATACCCAAGGTTCCACCAGCGGTGATGACGCCAGCAGCAAGGCGGGTATCGTAGCCTGCATTGAGCATCGGCTTCATAGCAATCACGCCCATGAGAACAACAACAGCACCAACCAGACCGCTTGCAATACCCCAGAAGGTACAAACAATGAGGGTAGCTACGGCCAATGAGGCTGGTAGACGACGGAATGCTAGCTGGACACTGTAGAACATTTTATCTACTAGTGCCCCTCGTTCCATCACGTATCCCATCAATACAAAGAGCGGAATGGATAGTAGGACGTCGTTAGTCATACCTCCAAAAGTTCTTTGCACCATGAGGGTAAAAACTTTGTTTGCAGCCCAGCTTTCTGATGGATCGTAAAAGGCTGCAAATCCAAACATCATGCCCAGGCCCATCAGGGTGAAGGCAGTTGGAAAGCCCAGCATGATTACAACAATAATCAAGCCAAGCATGACTAGGCCAAGAATTGGATCACTCATGATTTATCTCTTTAGTTTGACCAATGCGATGATGCGCTGCTTCATCAATAGATTTGGCATTTTTGATTGCGTTTTGACGTGACTCTTCATCAACGTGAGTAGATGCTGCTAATTGCTGTTCAATCACATCAATTTCTGAGGCATCTTTTAAGCGTGCCGGCCATTCACCTGTTTTTAGGCAAATAACACAACGCATGATCTCTACAACACCTTGCAAGAGTACAAAAGCTCCTGCAACTGGAATAATAGTTTTAAAAGGATAGAGAGGTGGGCCGTTCGCAATCTGAGTAGTGTGCTCACCAATACGCCATGATTCAGCTGCGTAGGTATAGCCGGCATAAACCAAAGCCGCAATACCTGGCAAGAAAAAGGTGATGTACAAAATTAAATCTAGGGTAGCTTGCGTGCGCGGTTTCATGGACCCGTAAAGGAAGTCGCCACGAACGTGACCATTTTGTGCCAGGGTATATGCGCCGCACATCATAAATAGGGTGCCATAAGCCATCACTGATAATTCGCCAATCCATGCTGATGGGGAATTAAATGCATAACGCCGAACAACGTCTGTAAATACCATCAGCATTAAAACAACCACTAGCCATGCGGCCGCCTTACCAACAAAGGTGCTAATTTCATCTACTGTGAGCATGAATTTATCCATGAACTACTCTCCTAAAACAACTATCTAACTAACAATTTCTCTGGGGAAATATAAAAAAACCGGACGGGGATGCCGTCCGGTTCAGATGTGCATTAGGGCACATTATTACATAAGCCATAACGGCTTTAACCCTTGAAATAATGGTCGTAGGCAATCTTCATATCCACATTCACCAGCAAATCCCAACGAACTGCACGCTGAGCAAACGCTTTCTGAGAGTCCAATACTCTCTTGAACATTGGGATCTCAGCAGATTTCTTCGCAATGATCTTGTCCCAAGCGTTCAACTGGGCTACCAAAATCGATTTCGGAGTAGCGTAGAACTTCACCTTGTCTTTAGTTTGGAGCTCAACAAAGTCTTTGGAGTAGCGATCGATTGCCTTCCAAGACATATCTGCAGAAGCTGCTTGGGTTCCGTATGACAGGATGGCTTGAAGATCTGGAGCTAAGGAGTTGAATTTCTTCTTATTGAAGATAATTTCAAACTGCTCTGCTGACTGGTGGAAGCTTTGCAGCATATTGACTTTAGAAACGTCTGCGAAGCCAAGCAAGCGGTCTGAAGAAGCATTATTAAACTCAGCTGCATCTAATACACCACGATCCATTGCTGGGATGATCTCGCCGCCAGGCAATGCCTGAACTGATGCGCCCATGTCTGTAAAGATCTCAATCGAGAGACCAACAGTACGATACTTCAAGCCCTTCAAGTCATCCGCTTTTGCGATTGGCTTTTTAAACCAACCCAGTGGCTGTGTTGGCATTGGGCCATAAGGGAAAGAAACTACGTCGAGCTTAAGATCGTTGTAAATTTCATTAAGCAATTGTTGACCACCGCCATATTGGTTCCAGGACAGGAGAGTATTAGCATCCATACCAAAAGCAGGACCTGATCCCCATAGTGCTAGTGCTGGGCTTTTGCCATACCAATATGCCAAAACGCCATGGCCACCATCCAATGTTCCGCTAGATACAGCGTCTAACATATCGAAAGCTTTCACTACTGAACCAGCAGGTAGCACTTCAATTTTGAGACGGCCACCTGACATCGCATTTACTTTAGTTGCGTAGTCATTAGCGTACTCGTGGAAAATATCTTTAGCAGGCCAAGTGGATTGGAAGCGCAAATTAATTGTTTGTGCGCTCGAAATCATCGGGAAGCCCATTGCAGCTGCACCGGCGCTACCAACGGCCGCGTTCTTTAGAAACTTGCGGCGAGGGCTAGTGTTATTCGTATCTGACATCTAAATCTCCTAAGGTCATTTTTATAAAATTAACTACTGGATGAAACAAATCCTACATAGAGCTTATTCTAAATTAGGGTAAATAGGGTTGAGGGTTTCCCCTTGAGTAATAGGGATTTTAATTGTGCATTGCAGCAATAAATATCCCGTATTTGCCCAATCCAATCCCAAAATTGCGACTTCAGGCTTCTAGTGCATGATTACACTTCATGAGCATGAAGCCCACTATCAAAATTGACTTTGTTTCCGATATCGGTTGCCCCTGGTGCGCTGTTGGGCTGGGAACCCTAGAACAAGCAATGGAACGCCTCAAAGACCAGGCAGACTTCGAAATTCATTTTGAACCATTTGAGCTAAACCCTCAGATGAGGCTTGGTGGCGAGAATGCGATTGAATATCTTGGTAAAAAATATGGGATTTCTGAGCAACAAGTCAAAGCCAATCAAGCCAACATTCGGGAGCGCGCTGCAGCCGCAGGTTTTAATTTTCATCCTGAGGGGCGAAAGAAGATATACAACACTTTTGATGCCCATCGTTTGCTCTACTGGGCAGGGCACGAGCATGGCCTAGCCAGTCAACTCAAACTAAAAAGAGAGTTCTTTAATACATACTTTTGCCTTGCGGCCGATTTCGATAATAGTGAACACTTATTAGATGCGGTACAAAGAGCCTACTTAGATCCAAGTGAAGCAAGCAAAGTCTTAGAAGAGGGCTTATACGCCAAAGAGGTAAAAGCCCAAGAGATTCGGTATACAGAGCAGGGTATCAATGCGGTACCCACCCTGATATTAAATGGCAAGCATTTATTGCAAGGCGCACAACCCTTGGACATTCTTGAGGCCTCTCTCAAAGAGGTGATCGCAGAATCTCATCAGGCAACATAAAATACATACAGTGAGATTGTCAGTTATCAAATGAATACAAGAAATTAATATAAGGAAAGCAATGAGCAACAAACCTAAAGTTTTAGTGGCGAGAGCAATATTCCCTGATTTGCTGGCTAAGTTAGAGGAGTCTTTCGAGGTTCGCTCTAATCAGGCCGATCAAGTCTTTACAGCTGAGGAATTGCAAAAAGAGCTCTCAAGCGTGGCAGGTGCTTTGGTAACAGGTAGCGAGCGCATTGATGCAACTGCGCTAGCTAATGCTAAAAATTTAAAGATAGTAGCCAATATTTCAGTGGGCTATAACAATTTTGATGTGCCTGCGATTACTGCGGCAGGCGTGATGGCTAGTAATACGCCGGATGTATTAACCGATAGTACTGCTGATTTTGGATTTGCATTAGTGATGGCAACGGCACGGCGTGTTACTGAGTCTGAGCGTTGGATTAGAGATGGCAAGTGGGATAAGTGGTCGATTGTCACCAATCCTCTGGGCATGGATTTACATCACAGCACACTTGGCATTATTGGTATGGGTCGAATTGGTCAGGGTATTGCAAAGCGTGCTCTCGGTTTTGGAATGAATGTGATTTATCACAATCGCAGTCGTCTACCTGAGTCTGATGAAAAGGCCTGTGCTGCAAAGTATGTCTCTAAAGAGGAATTGCTTCGTACGGCCGATCACATTATCTTGGTATTGCCATACACAACAGAGAATCATCACACCATTGGTGCAAAAGAAATCGCTCTCATGAAACCGACTGCAACCCTTGTAAATATTGCACGTGGTGGGATTGTGGACGATGCAGCTTTGGCGCAAGCGCTTAAAGAGAAAAAGATCTTTGCTGCAGGCTTAGATGTATTTGAAGGTGAGCCCAAAGTAAATCCTGAGTTGCTCAAGCTGAGTAATGTGGTCTTAGCTCCACATATTGCCAGCGGCACTGAAAAAACGCGCAGAGCAATGGTAGATTTAGCAGTAGAAAATTTACGTGCTGCACTTGCGGGTATGAAACCACCAAGCCTGATTAATCAAGAAGTGTTTAAGGGTTAGTAAAAATAAAGCCGAGCATTGCTCGGCTTTATTGCTTTGTAGCTAGCTGAAATAGGCTAATTACTCAGCGTCAATTTCTTCTGGTAATTCGCGTAAGGCTAATTCGATTCCGCCGAATTTGCCAGCAACCCAGTTGTAGACCTTGCAGGCAATCCACAATAAGCCAAAGCCCAATAAGGCATTGAGAATCAGGGCAGATAAGACTGTAAAACCAGGAATAGCACCATCACGTATAAAGGCAACGAACAGCGCCAATAAGACGATCGGAACGGAGAAGCAGAGGTATACCAAGACCAATGTTTTGGCCGTGTGCATCGGGTCGAGAAAGACGAGTTCTTTTTTGCTAAGTTTCATGATGACGCAATCTTAAAGCAGTCCATCAAAAAGCGCTACATCTACCCAGTCGCCAGCAGAAATATTTCCTTGGTCATGAGCGAGGATGACAAAGCAATTTGCCTCACTCATCGAGCGCAAAATACCAGCGCCTTGGCTGCCAGTCAGCCTTACGCTTGGGCGTCCATCAGCGCTTCGCCCTAAGATAGCGCGTTGAAACTCGGTACGGCCCGGTTTTTTACGAATAGGCGCCTCGGAGATTGCTTGAGTGATTGGCGGCTCGGTCTGATTTGCACCATTGAGTTGCAAGAGCGCGCTCCTCACAAATTGATAGAAAGTAACCATCACTGCTACTGGGTTACCAGGTAGGCCGAAGAATAAGGTTTTGTGTGCAGATGATTTACCGGTAATGGCTCTCAGAATCCCAAAAGCCATTGGACGACCTGGGCGCATCGCAATTTTCCAGAAGCCGACATCTCCCAGCTCTTGCATGATCTGCTTGGTGAAGTCTGCCTCGCCAACAGAGACGCCTCCGGAAGAAATGAGGACATCTGCTTTTGTGGCTGCATCAATAAATGCTTTTTTAAGTGATGCTGGGTCATCACGTACGATGCCGCAATCAATGATCTCAAGGTTGAGCCGATTAAGTAAGCCAGTCAGGCTATAGCGATTGCTGTCATAAATACTGCCAGCATCTAAGATTTGATCTAAGGAGCGCAACTCATCCCCAGAGGACAGAATTGCCACTTTGAGTTTGCGCTTTACTTTAAGCGTAGCAATACCGAGTGATGCCGCTAAACCTAAATCGGATGGGCGCAATAAACGACCTGCTGCAATTGCCGGTTTGCCTTGTTGAAGATCTTCGCCACGCAAGCGACGATTCTCACCAGGCTTTAATTGATTCTGATGTAGTTCAATCTGCGTTTCTGTTTGGGAGCTCGTCAATTCTTGTGGGATTACGGTGTCGCAGCCACTCGGCATCACGCCACCAGTCATGATCTTGAGGCACTCCCCAGAATTGATTTTGCCTTCATAGGGTTTGCCAGCTAAGGCTGTCCCTACAATTTTCAGAGAGATAGTAGCGTCAGTAATACCGAGGCATTTACCATTAAAGGCATAGCCATCCATCGCTGAGTTATCAGCCGCAGGAACGTCAATAGGCGACAGTAAATCTTCAGCCAGGATGCGATTGATTGCTTGATCTAGAGAAACGATTTCGAGATCAGCTAAATCCCCAATCGCTTTGGACTCTTCAATCAGTTCATTAACCAATTGAGAAATGGCTTTTCGAGCTTCATCGACGTGTAGTGATGAAGTGAGAAGAATGGGGCTATTGGGCGAATGCTTCATACAGAGACTTCTTCCAAGCGTTTTAATTCTTCTGGGGTGTTGACGTTAGCAAACACTTGCGCATCATCAAACACAACGGTACTGCTACGTAATTGTTTAAACCAACGATCAATTTTGAGATCGCCTTTTTGTAGAAACGCTTCTAAGGATTCTTGAAGATCAGATCGCATTAAGCAAAAAACGGGTTGCGCCCAGACCTTACCATCAGCTTCTTTAGTTGAGGCGTATACCAGTTGAAAGTCCCCACGGGTCATTTCAGTCGCTAGCTTGATACCTAAATCGGTTGGGAGTAAGGGTGAATCGCAGGGCGCAGTCAGTAGATAAGGGGTTGCGCACACCTTGAGGCCAGCAGCAAAGCCAGCCAGCGGTCCTGAAAAGTCAGGCGTCTCATCCATGATGACAGGGTAGCCATAACTAGCGTACTTTGTAATATTGCGATTAGCATTAATCAGGATTGGACCCACTTGACTTCTCAGTCTTTGAATAGCAGATTCAATTAGCGGTTTTCCAAGAAAAGGAATAAGCCCTTTATCAATACCACCCATGCGTTGGGCGCGACCTCCAGCCAGTATGAGGCCAGTTATTTGCTCGGGGGAAATCATTAGCCGCCAATGTAAGACATTTCGACTTTACGAGAACCGGTCGATGGGTTTGCGGTATGGGAGCCGCGAATCTCAGAGTAATGATCATCGCGTGCTGCCCAGGTATTCATGATGGCATTTGCAATCTCTACATCACTATTGCCTGAGCGTAATAAGGTCTTGAAATCAAACCCTTCATTCGCAAAAAGACAGAGGTACATTTGTCCATCAGTAGAAATGCGGGCGCGAGTACATTCGTGGCAGAAGGTTTGGGTAACACTGGAGATGACAC
>CAIUOP010000080.1 GCA_903900805.1 uncultured beta proteobacterium
AAAGATGGGGACGTTGTCATCATTCGTTATGAAGGCCCTAAAGGTGGTCCTGGTATGCGTGAGATGCTTTCTCCTACCTCAGCCCTCGTTGGTCAAGGTCTAGGGGAGACTGTAGGACTCATCACCGACGGTCGCTTCTCTGGTGGAACCTGGGGCATGGTTGTTGGTCACGTCGCCCCTGAAGCCTATGTTGGGGGCGTAATCGCCCTCATCAATGAAGGTGACTCTGTCACGATCGATGCGCATAAGCTACTGATTCAACTGAATGTGAGTGAAGAAGAAATTGCTAAGCGCAGGGCTAACTGGAAGCAGCCTAAGCCACGCTATACCCGTGGCTTACTAGCCAAATATGCAAGTCTTGCAAGTAGCGCCAGCAAAGGTGCAGTAACCGATCTGAATTTAGATTTAACTTAGTCAATAAATCAGAGTAAAAAAAGCCCCTAGGTAAAACTAGGGGCTTTTTTGTTGGTGCTATTAAATTTAGTTTAGTGCTTTACGTGCTGACCCATGACATTTACAGGCATCCTCACTTCAACTTCACCCGCCTTCGCAAATTTCAATTTGACAGGTACTGTCTCGCCAGAAGTCAATGGAGCCTTAATGTTCATAAACATGAGATGCAGGCCGCCTGGTTTTAATTCTACGGAGCCCCCTGCTGGTACTGCGATGTCTTTCACTTGCCGCATCTTCATCACATTACCTTCCATTGACATCTCATGTAGCTGCACTTCACCCGCTACAGGCGAACTAGCAGAAATCAATTGATCAGCGGGGCCACCCTTATTTTCAATCTTCATAAAGCCGCCAGCAACTTGCTGACCTGGCATCGTGGCACGCGTATAGGCTTGCTCAATTTTGATTGGGCCAACTGAAGCGCTCTGAGCAATTACAGTACCGCTGAAGGCAATACTAATGGCAGCACCCACTGTTAAGAATAATTTTGACTTCATGCCCACACTCCCCTTGTTATTTTGCAATGCATTTATAGTAAATAATTTAACTACCAACCTTCAATACGCTTTGCAACTTCTGAAAATCTATTAAACCAGTTTTTCTGGAAGCTTTTCCATTTTTATCAATCAAGATGGTAGTTGGTGTCTCACCATGCCATTTAGGGTCGATCTCATAACGTAAACGCTCATCAAAGGGCGCTGGAACATAATAATTATTAGCTTTTTCTAGACCAGCTTTAGTTAACATTTTCTGCATGCTTTGAGCAGAAACATCATCTATCTGTACAAAAATTACTTTTGAGCTTGGATGGCTCTTTAGGAAATTACCCCAGAGTGGCATTTCTTTCACACAAGATGGACAAGTAACACCCCAAAAATGGATTGCAATTGGCGAACCATTAGCAGACTTCACCAGGGCGGGCCAATCACCACTTTGATATGGTTTAAGAATTACCTTATCAGCAAATGCAGGGGCACTAACTCCGATAGAAAGAACAAAAGCGAATAAATATTTTTTCATTATTTTTGTGTAACTTTAATCAATTGATACCCATCAGCCCTTGTAAGCCAAGATAAAAATACTGTATCACCTTGATTGACTAATAAAGGATGATCACTATATCCATTTGTTTTAGAAATCATTTGTGGAGTGCCCCACGTTTTACCATCATCATCAGATTGTTTAATGTAAACCAATGATTGAGCACCATCAAATTCTTTCCATGCTAACCATAGCTGCTGACCCAAGGCTAAGAGGTGTGGTCTAGAAACGTTAGCGCCCTCGGTCCCAATACGATCAGGTTTGGAATAACTTAAACCTTGATTACTAGAGCTAGCATAAAAGACGCCGGAGCGCTTATTCCCTTGGGTGTACCAAGCTACATGGAATTTTCCAGATCCAGATACTGCAATCGACGGGCCATGATGTGGACAAGCATCTGTTTTCCAGTCGTCATCAGCCACTCTTCGAATTGGCTCTGCTCCTTTAGCAGAAATCACTTGGCTTGCTTGATCCCGAATACCGCCAGGAAAAATAGCTCGGTAGACAATCACTGGCTGATTTTTTGGATCTAAGCTAACACCAATTCGGCAGCACTCACAACTACTCTCATTGGCAAATTGTTCAGTCTGAAAGGTTTTTCCTCCATCGCTAGAAAACGAATAGGCAATTGATCCACCTAAACGCTTTGCGCCACCCTGCTTCGCTATAGCAACCAATCGCTTATCAATCCAAGTGATAAAAATAGAGCTATCTGACCTAATTAGCAGAGATGGGAAGCGTTGACTAGAGCCATCCTGCACCAGTGATGCTGGAGTACTAAAAGTACTGCCACCATCAGCCGATCTCGCAGTATTAATTTGCGCATTCCAATTTGAGTCCTTGAAAAAAGAATAAGCTAAAAAGACATTTCCCTGTTTATCAGAAACGATCTGAGGTCGCGCATCAGCGCCAGTATCAAGTGACTTGCCATGCTCTGCGATTTTGACAGTCGATCTCAAGGTTTTACCGAAATCAGAAAACTGGCCTACTGATACCACGCCATTTGCAGTCCATGCCAATAGTAATTTGCCATCAGACAATAAAAAAGGTGTGGCTGCATTAGCGCAATCAAGTCCATAGCCCTGGCAAACACTACTCACTTTTATAGGGGCGGCGCTCTTCATTTGCGATGAATGATCCATTTGTGCTTGTGCACTGCCGATAGCACCAAGCGAACTCATAAGGAGTACAACAAGTACTCGTAGGCGACTAAAAGAGAGGAGGACTTTAGACATCATTAGAAGATGATACGTGCACCTACAGAAATTGCTTGTGGCATGCCTTGGGTGTAGGATGTGCTGCTGGTCCCAGTGCCAAAAGTAATGTATTGACGGTTAAATAAGTTAACTGCAGAGGCGTAGATAGTCGTATTTTTGGTTGCCTCATAGTTGGCTCGTAATCCAACTATCGCATAAGAAGCCACTGGCAACGTATTGTTAGTATTCAGCCAAGAGCTACCCACATAGCGAACAGTAGCAGTTAAGCTAGCATTTGGCACCGGATAGTAAGTCAACCCACCACCAGCGATATTCTGAGGAACACCACCGACCTGCTTGTTAATGGGATCACTCGTAGTACTCATAGTCAACTTAGTACTGGTAAAGGCATAGTTAGCATCTGTAGCCCATTTTGGACTAATGTCGTGATGAAACTGGAACTCAATACCCTGGCTCAAAAGATTCTGATTGTTGGTGTAGTAACTTAGGTTAGCTGAGTTACAAATACCATAGCTAGCCTGGCCTGTCCAGGTGGTTGAGGCTCCACATAACTGTTTTGCTAGCGCCTGATCTGTACTACTATTTTTATTAAGTGAGTATGTAGCAACAGCGCTCTGAATATAGTTGTTGAAGCCAGTCAACTGAGCAAAGCCGCCCTTCCACCGATAATCCGTTCCAACCTCATACCCCGTCATTGTCTCGGGAGTTAGATTAGGATTTGCAAAACTAAAACCGCTAGAAGAACCATAGGATCGCAAGGTGTTATTCAGGCCAGGGGCATGGAATGCTTGGTAAGCCGCTGAACGTAAATCCCAGTTACTGGTTGCTTTATATAGAAACCCTAAAGTAGGACTTAATTGGGTCTTGCTTTGATTCGGAACATTTTGGTAAACAGGATTAGCCCCATTTGCACCAGTGTTGTAATTTGTTGGAGTTTGGCTATTCCATTGATCAATGCGAGCAGCGAAAGTAGTTTCGAGCGGAAATGCTTCAGCCCTAGACTTTAATTGCCCCATCAGGCCATAGAAGGTTTGCTGTCCCTGGGCATAATTTACTGCAGCAACCGTTCCATTGTTATTCAGATTATTAGTTAAATTAGACCCCGCAATATTGCGTGCATCCATACCAACTACGTACTGATCGACGATACCTTGCAACTCTTTCGTATATTGAGCTGACGCACCAACACTGCTATATGGATCTTGATAATTTGCATTAATGTATGGGGTGTTAGCCGGGATATTGTTTGTTCTACTAGTAGTAGTCGAGCCATTTTGCTTATTAAAACCAGTGTTCTGATAGAAAAAATTGAGGTCTACCTTAGACTTATCTTCTAAGCGGGTTGTGGTTCCTCCCGCTAAATCAGCGCTTTGTCTGATATTGGTTGCAAATGCATAGCCTGAAGATAAATCTGACATAGTGCTATAGCCGGCACGAAAGAAGCCATTCGTATCTTGAGTAGCTTTAAAGTAACCCTGCATTCGCACATTGGAATTATGAGATGACGCAGGACCTTGGCCATTCTTGATGTTAGCTGGCGATGCTGGCGAGATCGTTGCGATATTTTGATAGCCATCTGTATTAAAGTAATCTGCGGAGAATCGCAGCTGAAGGTTTTCAGAAGCAATTAAATCTTTGGATGCTGCTATGTTTCCGGTGCCAAATGCTCCATAACTAGCTGATGCCTCTTGCTTACTATTCGCTGGAGTTTTAGTTTTGATATTGATAACACCGCCCATACCGTAGTTACCCCAAAGACTAGAGACGCCACCGCGAATAAATTCGACAGAATCAATGGATGACATTGGCACAAGATTCCACTGCACTGTTCCATAAAAAGCATCATTAGCTGGTAACCCATCAATTAATACTAGAGTTCTAGCATTACCCAAACCACGAACGTTAATACTCTGTGCAGTTGGATCCTTTTGGTAATAAGGCGTGTCATTCAAAATGACGCCAGGCACATTCTTTAAAATTTGATCAATAGTTTGATCTGGTGCAATTTCGAGCGCTTCTTTAGTCAAGATGGTCGTATTAAGTGGAATCTCATCCAAAGGCGTTCCGGAACGGGTCGCACTTACTGTCACGCTTTTTAACTTCTGGTCATAGTCAGGTGGTGGCGCGATTTGAGCTTGAGTACCCCCTACTATCAACATTGATCCAAATAACATACCAATGCATGCACTAATTTTATTTTTCTGAAACAACATGTACTTCTCCTCACAACATTACGGCAACAGATTTGCTTTGTTGCCAACTACATAGCTAAGCTATGCCCTAAAAAGATTTAGGCTTGTGTAGGAGGTGCTGCTGAGGGAGGAGTTGCCCAAACAGCGAGTGGCTTGGGTGATTGATAAAAAAGCTGCGGCAGAAACGCAAAGGTTTGCGGCGCCTGGAATGAGAGATTGGTATTAAATGCTGGGGTGATAGTGCTTTGAGCTACGCAATAAGGACAAGGTGGTTCTTGATTTGCAAGTTCTTGATCTTCGCCCTGCACAGTAATTTGCATCTTATTGCCATCAGCCGAGCAAATCTCCATTGCAAAACCTTGGCCATGCTGAGCAAGCGATACTGCTTGAGAAACAGCGGGCGCCAATGCACTCATTGCGATTGCGAAAGCAGCAATCCAGTGAACGAGGCGATTTTTATGGAAATTCATGATGAGGGAATTTTATCGGAATTTTGTGTTTTCCATGAAAAAAGGGGCTTGCGCCCCTTTTTTACTAGATCAGACTGGTTTTTGACCAGCTAAGCTTTATACGGCTGCTGACTTTTTCTTGCCAATCACTTTACCAATCAGCGGCCAGAAGAGGAGCAGTAAAGCTAAAGTAGTAATACCGCCTACCAAGTAGTTAGAGAAGAAAATATCTAAGCTTCCCTGTGAGAACAACATGGATTGACGGAAAGAATCTTCTGCGCGGTCGCCCAATACCAAGGCCAATACCATTGGCGCCATTGGGTAGTCGAGTTTTTTGAAGATATAGCCCAGCACACCGAAGCCCATCATCAGCCAAACATCAAACATGGCATTGTGAACAGTGTATGCACCTACCGCACAAATCACAATAATGACTGGCGCAATGATAGAGAATGGAATTCTCAAAATAGAAGCAAACAGTGGCACGCAAGTTAACACAACAAACAAGCCAGCCAAGTTACCCAAATACATACTAGCGATCAAGCCCCAAACAAAGTCTGGCTTCTCAACGAAGAGCAATGGGCCAGGTTGCAAGCCCCAGATCAAGAGGCCACCAAGCAATACCGCTGCTGTTGGTGAACCTGGAATACCTAGAGACAACATTGGGAGAAGTGCGGCCGTACCTGCCGCATGAGCCGCAGTTTCTGGAGCAACAATACCTTCCATTTTGCCGGTACCAAACTGATCGCCATCTTTGGATACGCGCTTAGCAACACCGTATGCCATAAAGGATGCAGGAGTAGCGCCGCCTGGAGTAATGCCCATCCAGCAACCAATCAAACAGCTACGTAATGAAGTAGCCCAGTATCTTGGTAACTGCTTCCAAGTTTCCCAAACTACCTTAGCGCGAATCTTGGCAGCTGCGCCTTTGAATGCAAGGCCCTCTTCCATCGACAGCAAGATCTCACCGATACCAAATAAACCGATCACCGCAATCAAGAAGTCAAAACCACGCATCAATTCTGGATTGCCAAATGTCAAACGCAATTGACCTGTAACGGTATCCATACCAACAGTAGCCAAGGCAAAGCCCAGCATCATGGCAGAAATAGTTTTAAACGGCGACCCCTTATTCATACCTACGAAACTACAGAACGTCAGCAAGTAAACCGAGAAGAACTCCGGGGGACCAAATTGCAATGCAAACTTAGCAACCAACGGGGCCAAGAAGGTAATCATCACGATCGCAAAGAACGCACCTATGAATGAAGAGGTAAATGCCGCAGTTAAAGCCTCACCTGCTTTGCCATTCCGAGCCATTGGATAACCATCAAAGGTTGTTGCAACGGACCACGGCTCACCTGGAATATTAAAGAGAATAGATGTAATCGCTCCACCAAATAATGCCCCCCAATAAATACAAGAGAGCATGATGATGGCTGAGGTTGGAGGCATTGTGAAGGTCAATGGCAACAGAATCGCAATTCCGTTTGCGCCGCCAAGCCCTGGCAATACGCCGATGATCACGCCAAGTGTGACACCAACCAACATCAACAATAAGTTAAAGGGTGTCATTGCAACGGCAAAGCCATTGAATAGAGCGTTAATTTCTTCCAACTTGTACTCCTTTTTTTCTAATCTTTTTTAATTGTTTTTTTAGTTCACGCCAACGAACTCGAGCGGATTAAACCATGAGCCATGTGGCAATGGAACTTGGAACCAGAACTCGAACATCAGGTATAGGGCTGCGCTCACTCCAATTGCTACAGCAATTGCTTTCCAAAGAGGATATTTACCAAGCCAAACCATAAAGATGGCGATGTAAAAAACAGAGGCAACATAAATACCAATTAATTGCACACCGAGCACAAAAACAATTGCTGGCAATAAGACGGCCAACACTTGCTTTAAAGGCTCGCTATCGACAAATGACTCTTTTTTCTTATGCTTGTTAACAATTGCAGCTTGATAAAGCGTTACTGTGCTTGAAAGCATGATGATCAAGCTAATGTAGAAAGGAAAATATCCCGCTTCTGGGCCATCACTACCCCAACTTGCGCCTAACTTGAGGCTTCCAATCATAACTGTTAGACCAAACGCGAGGAACAAGATAGCGGTAATGATATCCACAGCCCTGACGCTGATTGCTGAGTCTTCGTTTGAATTATTTGCTTGTTCAGACATTTGTTTTATTCGCTAATTTAATGTGATTCATACGGGTACTTAAAAAATAGGACCTCCGCTTGGAGGTCCTACCTTATTTGCTACTGATTACTTAGCCAAGAATCCTGCTTCAGTCATTAATTGCTTATGTAAAGCTTCGTTTAATGTGAGCCAGTTTCTAAACTCTTTGCCAGTCATAAATGTCTGATTGAATGCGCCATCAGCCATGAATTTTTTCCACTCTGGGGTGGCACGTACTTTTTTGAACAACTCAACATAGAAATCAACTTGCTCCTGCGTTACACCTGGAGCCATGAAAATGCCACGTAACATCACATAGTCAGTTGATACGCCGGCTTCTTTACAAGTAGGTACGTCATACCATGATTGAGTATCAGTAATTTTTTCTTTGTAAGGCATACGAGTGTCATCAAATACGCACAATGCACGTAATTTGTTAGCGCGCCACTGAGCTACGGCTTCAATCGGATTATTCACAGAAGAGTCAATGTGATTACCAACTAGCTGAACAGCTACGTCGCCACCCCCTTTAAATGGGATGTAAGTGAACTTTGCGCCAGTGGCTTTTTCAATCGCTACAGTAATGATCTGGTCTTCAGACTTAGATCCTGTACCACCCATCTTGAACTTGCCTGGGCCTGCTGCTTTAGCAGCATCGATATATTCCTTCGCAGTTTTGTATGGCTTATCTACGTTATCCCACAAAACGAACTGGTCTAATGCCAACATTGCCACTGGAGTGATGTCTTGCCAGTTAAATGGAACGCCAGTTGCTAGTGGAGTTGTAAATAAATTAGAGAGTGTGATCACAATCTTATTTGGATCACCTTTAGCCTCTTTCATCGCCAAGAAACCTTCTGCACCAGCACCAGCACCTTTATTCACAGGAATAACGGCCTGCTTCATTAAATTATTCTTAGTGATAATTCCTTGAATCATACGAGCCATTTGGTCAGCACCACCGCCAGGACCAGCAGGAATAATAAATTCAACAGGCTTAGTAGGCTCCCATGCAGCGAATGCAGGTGAAACACCAACAACACCGAGGGCTAATGCGGTGGAAATCAAGGCCCCTTTAAACTTCATCTTCATTAATGTGCTCCTGTAAATGGTTTGCAAATTTATATTTGGCTTATTGAATGTGTGTGATTTTTAAACAAGATCGGTAACTTGAACTTGACTACCATCAATAATTTCAAAATCGATTAAGACGAGTTTCTGTAATCGGGTAGAAACCCCTATCAATTAAGCCAAAGACTTATTTCAGTTTACTTATATCTAGACAGAAAAACCGCATTAAAGTCACAAAATAAAAATGGTTATGTATCTAGATTAATGAGAATTACATCTAGGTATTTACCCTAGTAAGACTGGTGCCGCTTGCCGGAATCGAACTGGCGACCTTTTCATTACGAATGAACTGCTCTACCAACTGAGCTAAAGCGGCAAATCTGCTTGATTCTAGCGGAAGCGATCCAGAAGCTTTTTGCTGACCTTATCGAGCTGCGTCGAATCCTTGATGATGAATTGCAGGCCATTTGAATCAGCAATCAGCAGAGTATTGCCTGCAATTCGACGGATATCTTCCTCACCCTTAAGGCGGATACGCGTTGGTCCACGATCCGTTTCAATATCCCAAATACTCGGCGTTGCGAATGTAGATACCTTGGTAATTCTCTCAATCACTGGCATAAATTCTCGTGCAGCTAATTCCTCTTCAATCAGGGAAAGCTCTGCCTCTGGGATCAGCGCAACATCAGGAAACCAGCATACTTCTTTGCCTGACTGGTTCATGATGCCAATGCCTGCAGCAGGTGCGGTAATTGGAAAGGCGCGCACCGGATACACGCCAATATGGCTCTCACCTTTGGCATCGATGAAAACCAAGTTCCCAAGTGCATTGCGCTCTAGCTGTTGGGTCTTATTCATACTCCACCCCCAATGTTCTTAGCAATGACTTCTAATTTTTCTTCTTGCAAATCTTCGAGACTCTCGCCAATTGCACCACCCTCAACTAACTCCGCAGCATGACGGAGTTGAGCCTGATATAGGGCGTAGTAAGCACCCTGAGCTTCGATTAATTGGTCATGCGAGCCAATCTCAACAATCTCACCCTTATCAAGCACTACAAGGCGGTCAGCCTTTCTGAGGGTCGACAGGCGATGTGCAATCGCAATCGTTGTACGACCCTTCACCAGGTTATCCAATGCACGCTGAATTTCTTTTTCAGTAGTCGTATCTACTGAAGAGGTAGCTTCATCCAAGATCAAGATGCTTGGGTTAATCAGAAGCGCACGTGCAATCGAGATACGTTGACGCTCACCACCTGATAAAGATTGGCCACGCTCACCAACTAAGGAGTCATAGCCCAAAGGTAGCCTAAGAATAAATTCATGGGCATGAGCAGCGCGAGCTGCTTCAATAATTTCTTCGCGAGTCGCATCTGATTTTCCATAAGCAATATTCTCTGCGATCGTGCCAAAGAATAAGAATGGTTCTTGCAAGACTAAGCCAATACATTTGCGATAGTCAGCTATTCGAATGCTCCGAATATCACGTCCATCTAAAGAAATTGAGCCTGAGCTCACATCGTAGAAACGGCAGATCAGATTCACTAAGGTGCTCTTACCTGAACCGCTATGCCCTACCAAGCCAATCATTTCACCTGGAGCAATATCTAAATCAATCCCTTTAGATACCGCGCGGTTGCCATAGCGAAAGCCTACTCCCCGCAAGGATAGGCGACCTTGAACTGATCCCAAGGGTGCAGGATTGATAGGCTCAGGAACGCTCGATACGTGGTCCAAAATATCAAAAATGCGCTTAGCGCCCGCAGCTGCTTTTTGGGTATGAGAAACAATCCGACTCATCGAATCTAAGCGAATATAAAAACGTCCGATATAGGCCAAGAAGGCAATCAATACGCCGACCGTTACCTTTTGATGCGCAACCTGCCAAATACCAAAACCCCAGACCACTAGTAAGCCCGTTTCAGTAAGCAAAGTCACTGTCGGAGAAAATAAGCCCCAAACGCGATTGACACGATCATTGATTTGTAAATTATGTTTGTTGGAGTCGACAAAACGTTTGAGCTCGCGATCCTCTTGAGCAAATGCTTTGACGACCCGAATGCCCGGGATAGTATCGGCCAAGATGTTGGTCACCTCAGACCAAATGCGATCAATCTTTTCAAAGCCAAAGCGCAAGCGATCGCGCACTACATGAATCATCCATACAATAAATGGCAATGGAGCCAATGTCACTAAGGCCAGTAAAGGATCAATCGATACTAAGATTGCTGCTGTCATGGTAATCATGAGTACATCGGTCACAAAATCTAAAGCGTATAAGGACAAGAAAACACAGATACGATCAGTCTCCGCACCAATACGGGCAATCAAGTCACCGGTCCGCTTGCCACCAAAATACTCCAGAGAAAGTTTAAGTAAATGCTCAAAAGTGGTGTTACGCAAATCAGCGCCAATGCGCTCGCTCACTAAAGCAAGTAAGTAGGTCTTCCACCAACCCAAGCCCCAAGCAACAATAGCGGCTCCAAACAAGGCGAGCAAATACATACTTGCTAAATGAAAATCAATTGGATTACCTTTCTCATAGGGAATCAACACATGGTCCATCAGTGGCATTGTGAGATAAGGCGGGATGAGTGTTGCACCTGTTGACAACAAGGTCAGCACAAAACCGAGTGCGAGTTGTTTTTTGTATGGCTTTGCAAAACGCCAGAGTTTAAATAAAGTCCATGTAGACGGCGGAGTATCGTCCTCTGGATCGCAAGTAGGACATGCATCTGAATTAGCAGATTTTGGACTTAAGCAAACTGGGCAAACTTGTTTGTCGTACTCACTTGACTCCCCTTTGCTTTGCTCTTCACCTCTGGTCAGCTGCTGAAAGCTAGATTGGAGACGCAGGACCTGAGGATTTACTGCGAGAGTGAAATACCAGTCCCTAAGCAAACTATCAGCAGTTTCTAGCCTTAAATGACCGACTCCTGCATGGTCCCCATGAACCAAATACTGCCCTTGACCCAGAGGCCAAGACTGAAATTGCTTGCCATCAGTCCAAAAAAGACCGTCTTCGCTCAGTAAAAGCAAACTTTTTTCAAAGCGTAAATCTGCATCTAAATCCAACTCAACCCATGCTAGCAAGGCATCTAGGCTGCGGATAGGGGATTTTTCGCCCTGCAAAAAAGACTGCCAATAGCTTGGCAAGCTTGGAGCAAAAGGTAAGATTTCTGGCTTCATCGACTCTAAAAGTATAGTGGAGCTAGATTTTTTAGATTTATAGCTCCTGTCAACTTTGGAGCTCTAAAAAGCGTTTAATTAAGGTAGCAGGCCTTTTTATGTATTTTTGCTAATTATGTGAGTTTTAAATAAAAATAGAAACAGAGAGACTGTCTAATGTGTCATAGCCAAAACCTGGCCTAAGCACTCGCAACATCCTATACATGCCCCAATTACTAGATAAATCCATCGAGATCCTCAGCGTGAAGCATCTCCGTGGCCCCAATATGTGGACCTACCATCCCGTTATTGAGGTTTGGGTTGATATTGGCGATCTAGAAGACTACCCCTCTAATTTAATCCCGGGCTTTTATGACCGTTTGGTTGAGGCCTTACCTAGCCTTGTGGAGCATCGTTGTAGCATTGGGGAAACTGGCGGCTTTCTTATGAGGGTTAAAGAAGGTACATGGCCTGCTCACATCATGGAGCATCTCACACTAGAGCTGCAAAATTTAGCCGGCATTCCGGGTGGTTTTGGCAAGGCGCGTGATGGTGATCGCCGCGGAGTGTACAAAGTGATGGTGAGTGCCATCAATGAAGAAGTTACACTGACCGCCCTTAAATATGCGCGTGATCTGTATTTAGCTTTAGTACAAGATAACAAAGACTGCGTTGCGCAAGTACGCACTATTATTGAAGAGCTGCGTGATCTTGGTGATGATCTTTTGCTTGGGCCAAGCACAGCATGCATTGTGAATGCAGCCGAAGAGCGAGGCATTCCTTCAATCCGTTTATCTGAAGGTAACTTAGTGCAATTAGGCTATGGCGCTAAACAACGCCGCATCTGGACTGCAGAGACTGATCAAACCAGCGCCATTGCAGAAACCATTTCCAGAGATAAAGACTTAACTAAGAGTTTGCTACGTAGTGCTGGCGTACCTACTCCTGAAGGCAGAACTGTTACTAGCGCTGATGATGCTTGGGAAGCTGCCCAAGACATTGGCCTGCCGGTAGTTGTAAAACCGATCGATGGTAATCACGGTCGTGGTGTTTTTATTAACCTGTATACCCAACAAGAAATTGAAGCTGCTTATGCAGTAGCCATTGATGAAGGTAGCGAAGTATTGGTTGAGCGTCATATCGTTGGGGATGAGCACCGCTTACTGGTAGTAGGCAATAAAGTAGTTGCTGCAGCTAAAGGTGAAACTGTTTGGGTTACCGGTGATGGTAAACATACTGTTCATGAACTTATTCAAATTCAGATTAACTCTGATCCCCGTCGCGGTACTGCAGAAGAATGCCCACTTAATCCTGTTCGCATTGACTCAGCAGTTGAATTAGAGCTTGCACGTCAACAACTAGCCGGCGATAGCATTCCTACTGTTGATCATAAAGTGCTGATCCAAAGTAATGGCAACGTTGCTTTTGATGTAACCGATCTGGTTCATCCCGACGTTGCCCACCAGGTAGCCTTGGCTGCACGCGTAGTTGGTCTAGAAATCGCTGGAGTTGATTTGGTTGCTCAAGATATCAGTCGCCCAATGGCAGAACAAAATGCAGCCATTGTGGAAGTCAATGCTGGCCCAGGTCTATTAATGCACTTAAAGCCAGCTAGCGGTAAACCACAACCGGTCGGTAAAGAAATTGCTAACCACCTCTTTCCTCCTGACACGGATTTTCGTATTCCAGTCGTAGGTATTTGCGGTGAACATGGCAAAACGCCTGTTGCAGAAATGATTGCACACTTCTTACGTCTTACTAATGCCTATGTTGGCCTCTCATGTAGTAAAGGTCTGTTCTTTGGTAATCGTGCAATCCCAAATACCAATGCATCTAATTGGCAAAATGCGCGTCGCACTTTATTAAACCGCGCAGTAGAAGCAGTCGTGATTGAAAACAATCACCTCTCTATGCTGATTGAAGGCTTAGCTTACGATCGCTGCCAAGTTGGGGTTGTTCTAAATGTAGATCCCAAAGCGAACTTTCCTCAATATGCTATCTACGATGAAGAACAAGTCTTTAGCATCGTGCGCACCCAGATTGATGTCGTACTCCCAAATGGAATTGGGGTTCTTAATGCAGATGATCCAATGTGTGTTCAGATGGCAGAGCTCTGTGATGGTCAAATCATCTTCTTCAGTGAAGATCCAAATTCTGAAGTCGTCAAAACCCATCTACAAAATGGTGGTCGCGCTGTTCTAGTTGGCAAACAACAAATTACCCTCAAGTCTGGCAAACTGGATCAGAAATCGATTCCCGTGCCACGTCACTCAGAGTCAGACTCTAGTGCACCTTGGAAAGGTATGAACCTAGGTGCAGCGATTGCTGCAGCTTGGGCCTTAGATATTCCATTTAATGTTATTGAAGCTGGCGCAGAAACATTTGTCCCCGACCTCACCACTGCGATAGGGGCTTAATTGGAAATCACCCGTATCCGTATGTTACGCGGCCCTAATTTATGGAGCCGCCACACTGCTTTAGAAGCGATTGTTTCTTGTGACGAGTCGGAGCGCTCAATCGATTCCATCCCCCAATTTGAAAGCAAGATTCGTGAACGCTTTCCGCAATTGGGCAGTATGCGCCGCGGCGGCCAAAATGAAGTGCTTTCTTTAGCCCATGCTTTGGAACATGCCGCACTGGGTTTACAGGCACAAGCAGGCTGTCCTGTTACCTTTAGTCGCGCAGTTCAAACTATTGATGTTGGTGTTTACCAAGTTGTCGTGGAATATACCGAAGAAGTTGTTGGTCGAATGGCCTTTGATTTCGCCTTTGCCCTCATTCAAGCCACATTGAATGATGCGCCTTTTGATCTAGCTGCTGCTCTCTCTGAACTAGAAGCTTTATATGAGGACGTACGGCTTGGTCCTAGTACTGGCTCCATTGTTGATGCCGCTATACAGCGCAATATTCCTTACCGTCGCATGACTGAAGGCAGTATGGTGCAGTTTGGCTGGGGCAGTAAACAAAAACGTATCCAAGCAGCTGAAACTAGTGACACCAGCGCAATTGCCGAAGCAATTGCCCAAGATAAAGAATTAACCAAGAACTTACTGGCAGCTGCCGGAGTATCAGTACCTGTTGGCAAGGTGGTAACTACTGCTGATAACGCTTGGCGTGCTGCACAAAAAATTGGGGGCCCGATTGTTCTCAAACCCAAAGATGGCAATCAAGGTAAAGGTGTTGTTGCTAATATTCAAACTGAAGAAGATATCCGTGCCGGCTTTGAAGTGACTCAAGGCTTTGGTAGTGAAACTATTGTGGAACGCTACCTTCCTGGAGCTGACTATCGCTTACTGGTAGTTGGCAATCGTCTTTCTGCTGCAGCACGTCGTGAACCTGCTCAGATTGTTGGAGATGGCACGCATACGGTAGCCGAATTGATTGATATCGAAAATAAGAATCCCTTGCGCGGCGATGGACATGCCACAGCACTTACCAAAATACGACTTGATGACATTGCCTTAGCGCACTTAGCCAGTAATGGCCTGAGTCCTCAGTTCACTCCTAAAATCGGTGAACGTGTCTTACTTCGCAACAATGCAAACTTAAGTACCGGTGGCACGGCCACTGATGTCACTGATGATGTCCATCCCGATGTCGCTGCGAGCGCAATCGCTGCAGCGCAGATGATTGGTCTTGATATTGCTGGCGTAGACATCTTGTGCGAAGCAATTTATAAACCCCTAGAACAGCAAGGCGGCGGTATTGTGGAAGTGAACGCTGCTCCTGGCTTGCGGATGCACCTCAAACCATCTTATGGCAAGAGTCGTCCGGTTGGTGAAGACATAATTAATACCTTATTTCCTGCTGGTGAAGATGGCCGTATTCCAGTTGTTGCAGTTACTGGCACCAATGGTAAAACAACTACTGTTCGTTTAATTACTCATTTATTAAATGAAACTGGGCTTCGTGTTGGCATGACTACGACTGATGGTGTTTATGTCAATCATTGCTTAATTGACTCTGGTGATTGCAGTGGGCCCAAGAGCGCACGTAACGTATTGATGCATCCAGATGTCGATGCGGCCGTATTAGAAACTGCACGTGGCGGTATGTTGCGTGAAGGACTTGGTTTTGATCGCTGTGAAGTAGCTGTAGTGACTAATATTGGTGAAGGTGATCACCTTGGTTTGAATTACATTACTAGCGTTGAAGATTTGGTAATTCTTAAACGGGTTATCGTACAAAATGTGGTGCCAACTGGCGCTGCCGTCCTAAATGCTGCTGACCCTATGGTGGCAAAGATGGGGGACAAATGCTCTGGTCGCGTCATTTTCTTTGCCCAGAACCAGCACCATCCAGTCATCGCTGCACATCGCGCCAAAAATAAGAAAGTTATCTTTTTTGATGGTACCTACATTGTTGCCTCAAAAGGTTCGCGCGTCATGTACCGCTTCCCTGTTAGTGAAATTCCACTCACCCAAAATGGCGTACTCGGTTTTCAGGTAGAAAATGCCATGGCTGCAATTGGTGCAGCCTGGGCGCTCGGCTTAGATGCAGAGAAAATTGCGCGTGGCTTACACAGTTTTGAGAGCGATGCCAACTCTGTCCCGGGTCGCTTTAATCAGTTCCAGCACAATGGTGCAACTGTCATTGCAGACTATGGCCACAATCCAGATGCAATGCGCGCCCTAGCAAGTGCCATTGAGGCCATGAAACCTAAAAAGAGTCATGTTGTGATTAGCGGTGCCGGCGATCGGCGCGATGAGGATATTCGCGATCTCACTCGCGTTCTTGGCAACTCATTTGATAATGTCATCTTGTATCAAGATGCTTGTCAACGTGGACGTGAAGATGGTGAGGTGCTTAAGCTCCTACAAGAAGGACTAGTAGGTGCAACTAAAGCTAAGCAAGTGAAGGAAATTCATGGGGAGTTCAAGGCGATTGATACTGCTCTAAACGATATCTCCGCAGGAGATATCTGTCTTATTCTGATTGATCAAGTCGAAGAATCACTCGCCTACCTCAAGGAAAAAGTGAAGCCCTAAGAGTGGTATTGCTTTAGTCGCTCAATCTCTTCTTTAGATCCCAGCATCACTGAGACGCGCTCATGCAAGCCTGTTGGCTGGAGATCCATAATGGTCTGAGTGCCATTAATCGACGCACCACCAGCCTGTTCTACCAAAAAACTCATCGGATTTGCTTCATACATCAAGCGCAACTTCCCAGCTTTCTTTGGATCACGCTTATCCCAGGGATACATAAATACACCACCACGGGATAAAACTCTGTGCACGTCGGCCACCATCGATGCAATCCAGCGCATATTAAAATCTTTATCACGCACGCCAGTAGTGCCAGCTAAACACTCTTCTACATAGCGGCGCACTGGATCAGCCCAGTGACGCATATTGGACATATTGATCGCAAACTCTTTAGTAGAAGGTGAAATGGTCACAGCATCTTTAATTAATAAGAACTCACTAGTCTCTTTATTTAAGGTGAACATCACTACACCATCGCCTAGAGTAAGCGCCATGGTAGTTTGGGGACCATAAACGACATAACCAGCAGCCACTTGGTGGCGACCTGATAATAAGAAGTCCGAAGTTTGCAGTGGTGCACTAGGATCTTGCTTCTTGAGTATTGAAAAAATAGTACCGATGGATACATTCACATCGATGTTAGATGAGCCATCCAGTGGATCAAACAAGAGAAGATAGTCGCCAGTACCTTGCACTGCTACAGGCAATTCCATTTCTTCTGAAGCAAGGCCTGCAAGGGATTTACATTCTTTAACGCCATCCATCAATTGATCATTCGCAATGATGTCGAGCTTTTGTTGTACTTCACCTTGCACATTGCCGCTACCAGCAGAACCTAACAAACCAATCAAGGCTCCCTGCGCTACTTCATGACTAAGAGTAGAGCATGTATTAACTACTGCGAGCAATAAATCCTGCAGACCCGCAGGTATCGCAGCACCCTTCGGTTTAGTACTAACTAAATACTGTTTGAAATTGGTATTGATACTTGAGGACAAAGGTATTTCTCCGATTGTGACCAATGAAGTTCTTTAAAGCTCCATTTTGCCTTGTTCTCAGTGAAAGCTTTAAAAAGGATCATTTTCTTACAGAAAATTAGGTATTTAAAGTCCTTAAGTTAAGGAAATTATATTTTTAGATGCTGATTTAGATGTTATAATGCATCATTATTGATGAGGATAAATATGCGAACAACTGTGACAATTGACGACGACCTCTACCAGAGAGGGCTAGATCTTGCTGATCCTGCAATGGATAAGGCCGATCTATTTCGTGAGGCTATCAATGTTTTTATACGAGTTCAGGTAGCAAAAAGACTGGCATCTTTGGGTGGTAAATCGCCTCAAATGAAGAGTATCCCCCGTCGCAGACCTAAAAGTGGTCAGTAATTATGACAATGGTTTTGGTAGATACATCAGTATGGGTTGCTCACTTTAGAAAATCTAATACCACTTTTGAATCTCTGTTAGCAAATGACCAGATTCTCTCTCACCCATTAGTCCTAATAGAGTTAGCATGCGGATCGCCACCATCGCCAAGATCTAAAACATTGGGGTACATAAAAAGGTTGCAGCAAGCAACAGTTGCCACACCCAATGAAACTCTAGAGTTCATAGAAAAACATAATCTCTACGAATCAGGCTGTGGGGCAATTGATGTATCACTTCTCACCTCCACCCTGCTGTCAAAAAATGCACTTATCTGGACTCTAGATAAACAACTGGAAAGTCTTGCAACTAAATTAGAGATTTCCTATAGTCATAGGCTCCACTAGGAAAATAGTTTAATTACCCAGTGCCTTACCTATTACTTCCCGAGCATCTGGAGAGAGGGTTTGACAGGCTGCCACGCGCTCTAAGGCCGCTTTCATCTTGTTTTGATAGGGCTGGGCAAATAAACGCCAGCGATCTAGTGCCCTGGCTAAACGTGCTGCGACCTGGGGGTTGATCGGATCTAGCGCGAGCACACTATCGGCCCAAAATTCATAGCCACTGCCATCGACCTGATGAAAACTCGCTGGATTATTGGAGCAAAAAGCATGAATGACGCTTCTTACTCTATTGGGGTTATTCATTTTGAATGCAGGATGCTCGCGTAGTTTCTTTACATTGCTTAAAGTTGACTCAAGGCTATCAACAGGAGGCCGACTTGATTGCAATCCAAACCATTTATCGATCACTAGTGCATCGCCTGTAAAGCGCTCATAGAAATCAATCAAGCAATCTGTTGCTTCCTTAGCCCCATGAATCACCAATCCAGCCAAAGCAGCATAACGATCAGTCATATTATCGGCAATCCGATATTGATTTACAGCCATCGGTGCCCAAACAACCGTATTAGCTTCGAGCAGCATACTCAGTGCAAGGTTTTTTAGAGCGCGCTTACCTGCATCTACTGCATCGGACTTAAATGGTCCAGGTGTTTGCATTTGTTGGTACAAAGCAGCCCACTCTAACTGCAACTGCTGAGCAATTTCTCTACGGAATGCACGACGCGCGGTAAAAATTTTCTGCGGATCTACGCTAGTGCACTGCTCATACAAATAAGACTCGGCAGGCAGCGTTAAGGCCAATTCTTTGAAAGCTGGATCGAGCTCAGGATCCATCAAGAGATGACGATAGACATCAATCAATTTAGCGTCAGGCAAGCGCTGATTCAGAATCATTTGCATCGCCAACTTCTGACCAGCCTCCCAACGATTAAATGGATCATCATCACTTGAGAACAGAGTCAGGAGATCTGCTTCGCTTTGTTCAAAGTCTAAGTTAACTGGAGCTGAGAAATCTCGATTAATCGAAAGCACTGGACGCTCGTTAATATTGTCAAAAGTCCAGTTTTGGCTTGCTTGCGTCAATTCTAATAATTGCTCTACTTGATCATGACTCTTAGTAATCAAGTGCATCTTTAATGGAATATGAAATGGTTTCTTTTCGGGCTGACCTGGGCTTGATGCATAGCTTTGCGTCAAGGTGATCTGATATTGTTTTTTCGCTGCATCGTAATGCTCTTGTACTTTTACTCTAGGAGTTCCCGCTTGGCTATACCAATTTCTGAACTGGGTGAGATCCTTACCATTAGCATCAGCCATCGCCATTAAGAAATCATCACAAGTGACTGCTTGACCATCGTGACGCTTGAAATATAAATCCATCCCTTTGCGGAAGCCCTCTTTACCTAGCAGGGTTTGATACATCCGCACTACCTCAGAGCCTTTTTCGTAGACAGTCACGGTATAGAAGTTGCTGATCTCTTGATACTCATCAGGGCGAATAGGGTGCGCCATGGGACCCGCATCTTCAGGGAACTGCAGTTGACGCAATAAGCGGACATCCTCAATTCGTTTCACTGCCCTGCCAGATTCACTACCCATTTGATCTGCCGAAAACTCTTGATCTCGAAATACGGTTAAGCCTTCTTTTAGGGATAACTGGAACCAATCTTGGCAAGTGACTCGATTACCCGTCCAGTTATGAAAATACTCATGTGCAACTACACTTTCAATATTGGCAAAATCTGCATCAGTGGCAGTTTCTGCTTGAGCTAGAACAAACTTGGTATTGAAGATATTCAAACCCTTGTTTTCCATAGCGCCCATATTGAAGTCACCTACCGCCACAATCATGAAGCGCTCTAAATCTAACTCCAGACCAAAACGTTTTTCATCCCAATGAATCGAAGCAATTAAAGAATTCATGGCATGGCGGGTTTTCTTCAGATCATGGGGCTCTACCCAGATCTGCAATAGCTTCTTAGCGCCACTACTGGTAGTGATAGTCTCCTCAATGCATTCCAACTTACCGGCCACTAAGGCAAATAAATAAGATGGCTTTGGAAACGGGTCTTCCCAGACAGCACTGTGCCAACCATTCGGCAGTTTTTCAGTCTCTAACAAGTTGCCATTAGATAAAAGTACTGGGTACTCTGCTTCACGTGCTCGTAAGGTCACGCGGTAACGTGCCATCACATCAGGGCGATCTAAGAAATAAGTGATTTTTCTGAAGCCTTCAGACTCACATTGAGTAAAGAAGTTTCCATTAGAAACATATAAACCCATGAGGGAAGTATTTTTCGCTGGAATACAAATACAAATGATTTCAAGGATAAATTTTTCTTTACCCTCGTTTGGTAAAGAATGGATTGTCAGAAAGTCAGGGGTAAGCTCAAAGTGACGATGGGCTGCACCATTAATACGTAAACTCACAAACTCTAACTCTTGACCCACCAAAACTAATGGTGCCCCTACCTCAAAGCTCTTGCCTGGCAAAACCTCAATCCGACTTTTGACAATCGTGCGGGCAGGATCTAAAGCAATATCAAGCTCTACTTGATCAAAGGTATAAACAGGAGGGCGGTATTCGAGCCGACGAAAGCTCTGTGGCAAATCAGTTTTCATAGACTTATTTTAAGGCTTGGTTAGAACTAACTCCAGATGAGCGTGGCAATGCCTATAGTAATAAAGGTAACCGCGGCCACAGCATGCACCCACTTAATCGGCATACGCTTAGTGAATTTTTGACCAACCCAGACTGCGGGAGCATTAGCCAACATCATCCCCAATGTGGTGCCAAGCGTTACAGAGAACACATCCTCATAACGTGCGCCTAAGGCAATCGTCGCAATTTGGGTCTTATCCCCCATCTCAGCCAAGAAAAATAATCCCACCGTCAGCAGAAATACTTGGAATGCACGATCAGCTACCTTTGATCCAGCTGCATCATCAATATGATCGGGAACTAAAAGCCATAGACCAATTCCTAAGAAGCTCAAACCTAAGATCCAGCGCATGACATCTGGAGACACTAGACTCGTTAACCAATGGCCAAGTAAGGCGGCGCAGGCATGATTAGCAATGGTGGCGATGAAGATACCCGCAATGATGGCCAAAGCTTGTTTAGGGTAACGGGCAGCCAACATCAAAGAGAGCAGTTGGGTTTTATCACCCATCTCTGCTAAAGCAACAACCCCAGTAGAAAGAGCTAAAGCAGAAAAGTCCATGAATGTTTTAGCCTAGTAAGGTACTGATTAAATAGTGCGATGAGGAACTTCAGACTCCCCAAGGCACTATTTTCACACAGGACTCATAAAGTGCTTACTAAGCTTCTGCACTAGGGCTAGCCCTTCAGAATCTCATCTGCACAGGAAAACTCTAATCCCTGAGCTTGAGCAACGGGTTTAGATGTCAACAACCCTTTATGCACACTCAAACCATTACGCAAGTGATGATCAATCGATAAAGCATCTATAAGCCCTCGATTAGCCAAGGCCTCTACAAATGGATAAGTCGCATTCGTTAAGGCAAAGGTAGATGTTCTAGCGACAGCACCAGGCATATTGGCTACACAGTAATGCAGCACACCATCTACCAAGAATGTAGGGTCAGTGTGCGTAGTGGGTCTAGAGGTTTCAAAGCACCCGCCCTGGTCAATCGCTACATCTACTACTACCGAACCTGGTTTCATCTTTCTCACCATCTCATGGGTGACTAACTTCGGTGCGGCACCGCCTGGTAACAGAACCGCACCAATGACAACATCCGCTTCATAGATCTCTTGCTCGATTAATAGATTGTCAGAATAAAAAGTACGTACTCGATTTCCATACAACATGTCGATCTGACGTAGGCGATCAATATCACGATCAAAGATACAGACATCAGCACCCATCCCTACTGCCATTTGCAGGGCATTGCGGCCCACCACCCCGCTACCCAGAATGACAATCTTGGCAGGCGATACACCGGGGACCCCTGCCATCAGTATCCCTAAACCACCATGGGTCTTTTCTAGATGAGATGCAGCTGCCTGAATTGACATCCGACCAGCCACCTCACTCATTGGAGCTAACAGCGGTAATGCACCACTCATAGCTGTTACCGTTTCATAGGCAATACAAGTAGCGCCAGAGTCAATTAATGCTTTGGTCTGTTTTGGGTCTGGAGCTAAATGCAGATAGGTAAATAGAATCTGATCTTCGCGGAGCATTGCACATTCTTGCGCTTGTGGCTCTTTCACCTTAACAACCATCTCAGCCTTATGAAATACTTCTGCAGCGCTCTCAATGAGTGAGGCACCCGCGCTTCGATAAGACTCATCCGTCAGGCCAATTTGCTCTCCTGCCCCACGTTGAATCAGAACCGTATGGCCCTGCCTGCAAAGGCCGCTAACATTACCAGGGGTTAATCCAACCCGGAACTCATTATTTTTTACTTCTCGAGGTACGCCAATAATCATTGCTATCTCCTATTATTTAAATTCACGATTATTTTTTGTTTTATGGTGTAAGCCAACGATATAAAACATCACTAGAAACACCGCCAATAAACACGGGCCCAATATCAAAGCGATCCGTGCGTCCTCATGAAAGCCCATTAGTACAACTACTAAAAAGATGAATGCCAGAGCAAACCATGAGGAATATGGATGCCAAGGAGTGCGATAAGCGAGCTCGGCTACTTGGACTTGAGTTAATGAACTCCGGAATTTGAGTTGGGTAAACAAAATCGCAATCCAAACCATTAACCCAATAAAGGTAACTGCAGCCATCATGTAGTGGAAGGCTTTCTCTGGAACAAAATAGTTCAAGATGACGCCTGTCATAGAAATACCAACGGTAGCCATTACCGCACGATGAGGAACGCCATACTTTGATAGTTTTGCAAATGATGCTGGTGCATAGCCATTATTTGAGAGGGAATACAAGAGTCGACCCCCACTAAAGATCCCCGCGTTACATGATGAGAGCGCTGCGGTAATCACAACAAAGTTAATTAAGCCAGCCGCCTCACGTAAACCAATACGTTCAAACATCACTACAAAAGGACTGCCCTGCTGACCCACTTCATTCCAAGGGAAGATCGCCAAAATAACCAAGATCGCGCCCATGTAAAAAATTAAAATGCGCCATGCCAATGAATCAATCGCCATTGGAATTGTTTTACGTGGGTTCTCCGCTTCACCCGCAGACAAACCAATCATCTCAATGCCAACGTAAGCAAATAAGACCATCTGTAGTGAAAACAGCATGCCACTAATCCCATTTGGGAAGAAGCCACCGTGCTGCCATAGATTACTTAAGCCAATGGGATGCCAATCATTGGTAAAGCCAAATAGGATTACTGACCCGCCAAGTGCAATCATCGCGATAATCGCCACCACTTTAATGAGCGCAAACCAAAATTCAAATTCACCAAAGACCTTGACTGCAATCAGATTAATGAAGCCCATCATCACTATGGAAGATAGAGCCCAGACCCACTGTGGCATTTCTGGAAACCAAATTCCCATATAAATACCAACAGCAGTCACTTCGGCAATGCCCACCACAACCCAATAAGTCCAATAGCCCCAGCCGACCATATAACCTGCCAACGGGCTGACATAAGTGTTCGCATAAGCCGCAAAGGAGCCCGCTACAGGCTCGTGAACCGCCATTTCGCCCAGAGCACGCAGCACGATAAAGGCAACAATCCCAGCTAAGAGATAGCCCAAGAGAATAGATGGTCCGGCAAGTTTGATTGCACTTGCTGATCCTAAAAATAACCCGACCCCAATCGTTGAGCCCAGAGCCATCAAGCGAATATGTCTTACTTTGAGATGGCGTTTTAAGCCAGTGTGTTCAGTCTGCAAAAGAGACCTCCTTTCGGTTTGTCGTTGGCCCATTTACCAACGAGGCAAAGTCTAGGGAGTGCTAGGCAGATCTGCTAGGGGATAAAAATACCTAAAGTGATTAAAGATATAAAAAGTAGATCGTCTATAAATAAAATGTCTTTTAAATCAAGACTGTTGGAATCTCAAAAATATTCCTGACTGCAAAAGAATCAGAAACTTCCTACAGGGATTCCCCTTAAGGATTTATTGCCAATAAAGTAAAAATTAGGCTTGTACCGCAATCAGATTGAGAATCTCAGCAGCGGCGGCAAGACCACAGGCTGCAGTTACCATGACTGTAGAGCCATAACCAGTACATGCCAGGCCGCCACTGGCTGTACCAGCACGAGGTTCGTGAGAATAAATAGCGCGAATCCCAATTTTTTTCTTGAGATTTCTGGAAAAGCCATGATCTTGTCTCAGTCCTTGGCGCACCTTTGCTAATAAAGCATCTTGCTCGGTGCGAGAGAGGTCATCACAACGCACAGAAGTGGGATCCGTTTTACCACCTGCTGCGCCACACATCACTAGCGCACGATTATTTTTAGTTGCCCATACTGATAAAGCAATTTTAGTTTGCACTGAATCTGTCGCGTCGAGTACTAAAGCTTCTTTTGGGATGAGTACATCTAAATTTTCTGGTGTTAGAAATTCATCACAAGGTGTTAATGCAATCTCGGGATTAATTTGCAAAATACGCTGCGTCATAGCCTCCACTTTGGCTTTACCGTACTGCCCTTCTAAAGCATGAAGCTGGCGATTAGTGTTGCTCTCTGCGATGTGATCAAAGTCTACTAAGACCAGATGCCCAATACCGGTGCGGGCTAAAGCCTCAGCTGCCCAAGAGCCGACCCCACCCAAGCCCGCAACCACAACTGTGGCATTGCGAAAGCGCTCGCGCAGCTCTGGTCCATAGAGTCTAGAGACCCCGCCAAAACGACGATCTTCGATGCTTTCTACTACCTTGTCTTCTGCCATAGCTTCTCTTTATACTGAATAAATGGACTCTATTGCTCAACTTCGCAAAAACTATACCTTTGGTCAGCTTTCGGAAACTGATGTTCCGAGCAATCCCTTGCCTCTTTTTAAGCTCTGGTTTGACCAGGCCGTAAGAGCGGAGTGTCCCGAACCCAATTCCATGACTCTAGCGACAGCCGATAAAGCCGGAAACCCATCAGCTCGTATTGTCTTACTAAAAGGTGCCGACCAAAACGGCTTTACCTTTTTCACTAACTACGAAAGCCAAAAGGGTAAGGATTTAGCAGTCCGTCCGCAAGCAGCGCTACTCTTTCATTGGCATGAGCTAGAGCGCCAAGTTCGTATTCAGGGGCTTGTAGAACGAGTGAGTGAAGCTGAAAGCGACGAATACTTCCACTCTCGTCCTGCTGCATCACGAATTGGTGCTTGGGCTTCACCACAAAGTTCAGCCATTCCGAATCGTGAATTTTTGGAAGAAGCTGAGAAACGTTACAAAGCAGAACTCGGAGATGCGCCACCGCGTCCTGAGCATTGGGGCGGTTACCGCCTTCACCCTACTGAAATCGAATTCTGGCAAGGTCGACCTTCCAGACTTCATGATCGTATCCATTACAAGTTAGATGAATCAACTTGGCATGTAAGCCGTCTTGCTCCCTAAGAGTAGTGCGGTGCTATGAGCGATTTAAATTTTGCTCTGAACTTTGCTAATTTAGGCGCAACTACTGCTCTGCAATACCCTTGATTGGGATGTTGCACAAAGTAATACTGGTGATAGTCCTCAGCTGGGAAAATCGTTGGTGCCGCATCAATTTGCGTCACTACTGGGCTGGAATAAATTCTTGACTCTTCAAGCTCCCTAACAACTTCATGGGCAATCTTATTTTGCTCATCGCTATGCGTAAAAATGACAGATCGATATTGTGTACCGTGGTCATTGCCCTGATAGTTCAATGTGGTGGGATCATGAATCACAAAGAAAATTTCTAACAGGTCTCTAAACGAAATCACCTGTGGATCAAACAGGATGTCTACAATTTCAGCATGCCCGGTAACCCCAGTACAAACTGCTTCATAAGTAGGATTGGGGCGGGGGCCGCCAGCATATCCAGAAACAACCGATTTAACACCGTTAATTTGCTGGTACACCGCCTCAAGACACCAAAAACATCCACCGCCTAGGGTAGCTCGCTCTAGTGGGGGCGGATTTTTATCAAGAGTTTCGTTCATGGCTTTATCCTAATGCCTTATTCCTATCTTTGCCAACTATTAAAAACTATGAATCGCTTCACCATCCAACTTGATGAAATCAAGGCAGCCTATGCGGCTGAACCCAACCCTACTCTTGAAGTGAGATTGGAGCGCATTGGTCGTATCAAAAAGATGATTAAGGCCAATGAAGAAAAAATCTGCAAAGTATTGGCAGCAGATTTTGGAGTGCGCCATCCGATTGAAACCCACCTTGCAGAATTTCAAATGGTATATCAGGCCTGTCAATACACGGGCAAACATCTCAAGGAATGGATGAAACCTGTACAGATGGAAACCTCCTCGTATATGGGATCTTCAGAAGCCTGGATTGAAAGTCAATCAATTGGGGTTGTTGGCATCATGAGTCCCTGGAATTACCCAATTCAATTGGCGCTTGTTCCCACAATTGCTGCCCTAGCTGCTGGCAATCGCGTTTGGCTAAAGCCCTCTGATCGCTGCTCTCGTACCTCCGGATTCTTGGCAAGCTTGATTCAAGAATATTTTCACTCCAGTGAATTTTGTGTGAGTACTGGCGACATTGAAGTTGCAGAACAGTTTGCTGCATTGCCATTTAATCATCTCCTTTTTAGTGGATCAGAAACTGTCGGTAAAAAGATAATGTGTGCTGCCGCCGAAAATCTGACTCCTGTGACGCTAGAGCTTGGTGGTAAAACACCAGCCATGATTGATTCCACGGCTAAACTCCAGGACGCTGCTGCTGCCATTATTTATGGCAAATTACTGAATGGCGGTCAAACCTGCATTGCTCCAGATTACGTTCTGATTGAACCAGGCAATCAAGATGCTTTTGTTCAAGAACTTCAAGCTGCTGCTCAATCACAATTTAGTAATCCCGAAGAGCTCACTGGTCCGATTGATGATGATCAGTTGCAATACTGGCAGCATCTAGTAAGCGATGCTGTAGACCGTGGCGCAAAAATCATTCCTTTACTAAATAATCCATCTGCTGGTGCAAGAAGGTTTGAGCCTGTTGCGCTCATTGATGTATCACCTCAGGCTCGTGTGCTGCATGAAGAAATCTTTGGGCCTATTCTGCCAATAGTGACAATTGCAGATACTGCTGCAGCCATTGCTTATGTCAATAACAGGCCTAATCCATTAGCGCTTTACTGGTTTGGTAAAGACAAAAAGAATAGACAACGCGTTTTAGAAGAGACCCGCTCTGGTGGTGTGACTATCAATGACACCTTATTACATGCTGCAGTCCAATCCCTGCCATTTGGTGGAATTGGTGCTAGTGGTATGGGTGCTTATCACGGTAAGAAAGGCTTTGAAACCTTTAGCCATCAGAAGTCAATCCTGGAAGTGCGTGGCTTGCTCGGTAGCAATATTCTGAAGGGTACCCAAGCTGCTCGCCCACCCTATGGGAAGAAGACAGAGCGCCTATTAAAGGGGCTAAAGTCATCAGGCAATTAGCAAACGCAGTGCAAATCCAATAAACAAGAGCCCTGCTAGCATCCATAGGCTAGCAGCCCATCTCGGATGAGCCTCAAAAACCTTTGAAAAGAGTTGGCCTACGCAAATTAAGGCTGCTAAATAGGTCATGCTCATCAACTGCAATACAGTAGCCAGATACAAAAATGTATGCGTGGGATTTGTAGAATCAGGACGAATAAATTGTGAAAAGAAGGCGACAAAGAAAAAGATTGCCTTGGGGTTTGTTAGCGATAGTGCCAGGGCTGCAAGCAATGGATGCAATCGCATGAGGCGCCCTTGAATTTCATAAGCCTCTGAATGCCCCTTTGATACCCAGCGCTGTTGGCCACTCCGCAGCAAGCCAACCCCCATCCAGGCTAAATAGGCTGCACCCAGGGTTCGGACTATAGTAAAAAGTACTGGCGATGATATTAGTAATGAGGCGGCACCTAAGGCAACGGCAATCATTAAAACCAAATCCCCAATAAAGATACCCAGCGCACTCCAAGCACCTAACTTCCAACCTCTTTGCGTCGTAATGCTTAAGACATAAATTGAGTTTGGGCCAGGTAACAAAATGATGAAGAGCGTACCTAGCAAATAGCTTGCGAAATCAACAACCCCAGCATTTGAAGGTTTGAGTAGGTCTAACGAAAAAAATTCCATCTCTGTATCATAATTAATTCGGGAAAACCCTTGTAATCACCCTTTTAAACTGTCATAATAAGAGGCTTTTTTAAGCAATTTGATTCATCGCCCCCCAGCTATATTTCAGCGTATCGTTTAGAAGTTATAAACACCAAAGATAAAAAACGCGCTGCCGCCTGTCTGATGGTCGATGCCTTTGACCATCGCACCCTATAAAACCATGGGTGCAACATACGGAGACATCCCTTTGAGGGGGTGTGTAATAGCATGACTTTTTCTAAAGAAACTAAACACGAGTCGAAAGACTCAAAGCCCCCTGGAATGACATTCCAGTCCTTCGCCCTAGCGGCGCCACTTCTTAAAAACGTGGCTGAATTGGGTTTTACCCAACCCACTGATGTTCAAGCTCAGGTTATTCCTGCAGCTTTAGCCGGTGGTGACTTATTAGTCAGCAGCCAAACTGGTAGCGGTAAAACCGCAGCCTTTTTATTGCCTTTGATTAATCAACTCATTGACGCTAATCCGAATAATTCACCTATACCAGGCCGCGCACAACCTAAAGTATTAGTGCTCTGCCCTACCCGTGAATTAGCACAACAGGTTACCGCTGATGCAGTGAACTTAGTTCGCGGCATGAAAGGTATCCGTATTGCAACCGTCATGGGTGGCATGCCTTATGGCAAGCAAATCCAAGCTCTGAAAGGTGCATTATTAGTTGTTGCAACCCCAGGTCGTTTACTCGACTTGTGCGATAGCAAAGCAATTCGTCTAGATGATGTTAAGCAACTCGTGATTGATGAAGCTGATCGCATGCTCGACATGGGATTTGCGGATGATCTAGAGGCAATCGACAAACGCTGTTCAGGTCGCAATCAGACTTTAATGTTCTCTGCTACCTTTGCACCCAAGATTATGTCTTTAGCTAATGCCTTAACTACTGATGCTAAGCGTATTGAACTTGCTCACGCAGGTGAAAAGCACGCCAACATTGAACAGAAGCTGCATTGGGCTGACAGCATGTCACACAAGCACAAATTACTTGAGCACATTTTGGCTGATGCCACTTTGGATCAAGCGGTTGTGTTTGCCAGCACCCAAGTTGAAAGCGAAAAGATCGCTGATACATTGCGTGCTAACGGTTATGAAGCAACCGCACTTCACGGTGCCATGCCTCAAGCTGTGCGTATGCGTCGCCTAGAGTCTTTACGTAAAGGTCATACCAAGATTTTGGTGGCGACTGATGTAGCGGCTCGCGGTATTGATGTACCCCGCATTAGTCACGTGATTAACTTTGGCTTGCCAATGAAACCAGAAGACTATACGCACCGCATTGGTCGTACTGGTCGTGCTGGTCGCAACGGCGTAGCTATCACTTTGGTTGAACATCGTGATCGCGCTAAGATTCGCAATATCGAGCGCTTTACGCAGCAAGATATCGTGGCATCGGTAATTGCCGGCCTTGAGCCACAAGCTAAGCCTAGCTTTGGCGGTGGCGGTGGTCGTCCTGGTGGTCGCTCGGGTGGTGGTGGCGGTAATCGCTCAGGTGGCGGTGGTGGTCGTTATGGTTCAGGCGCACGTTCTGAATCTCGCTTTGGTGGTGGTGGCTCTGGCGGCGGCAATCGCTCAGGCAATCATTTTGAAGCGCGTTCGACTGGTTCTGCTGATTCACGCTCAGCCGATTCACGTCCAGCACGTTCTGCTGACTCACGTCCAGCACGCCCTGCTGCAGGCCCACGTTTTGCTAAACCAAAATCTGGCGGTCAACGTCGGAACTTTAGCGGTAGCTAAAAATGATTTGCCGTAATCGTCTCCGTTCTGCATGGAATCGAGTCGGTTCCGGTGAAATTCATCGGGCGCCACGAAAGTGGCAGCCTTGGCTTAGCGATACTGGGTCGCTTACCCAAAAAATTGAGAACGCAATTGGTCAAAAACTAGAAGTTCAAGTTTTGCGAGATTGTCCTCAATCGCTCAATAGCGACGAAAGTCGCTATTTCCATTTCAAGATTAGACGCTGTAGGGTGCGCGAAGTCCTTTTATGTGCAAACAACGTTCCTGTAGTGATGGCGCATAGTGTTATTCCCACCTTAAGTTCTAGTGGCAGTAATCATGCTGTTCTACGCCTGGGTACAAAGCCTTTGGGCGCTGTATTGTTTGCAAAAATACGAAAGCACTCGAAAGCAAAACCGCCACGAGATATTGCGCGCTTAGATAAAAGTAGCGCTTTATGGAAGCGATGCTCCAAGAATTACATTGGATTGAGTTCGCCCTTATGGGCTCGACGCACTCTTTATCAATTGAAGGGTCACCCAATCTTGGTCAATGAAATTTTCCTACCCGCTCTACTAAGCTTCTCAAAAACTAAGAGCGTTTAAATCATTAGCCAGGCTAGGCTAGCCTTAATTAAAGCCTCGTCACCAGCCTCAGCAGTAAAAACCTCACCGAAACCAATCGCCTTAGCTGCATTGGCAATATTGTGATGCGAACATAAAGCGCTAGCGCTTTGAAGACCTTGTGGAAATTGATCCTTCATCACTTGACCTAAATAACGCACTGCCTCAGAAGAGGTGAGCAACCAAAGTGATTTCGAGATGTCCATGTCACGAATCACATGCCAAGCTGGATTATCAAGATCTAAGGGTGCGCGAGTATATGTAGATATCGCATCTACTGTCGCCCCTGCTTTGATTAAGGTATCGGCCAGCCATTCTCGGCCACCCTCTCCTTTGAAAATAACGATCTTCTTGCTTTGCCAATCCCAGCCAAGGCCTTGCAGCTCTTGCCATAACCCCTCTGAATCCCATTGCTCATTACTCTTGGGGATCAATACCGGGGTGGGACTTTTTTCCTGACCAATGCCATGGTTTTGTAATGCCAGCTTACTACTGCCACCCATTACCCCAATCGGAATAATCTTCTTTGAAAATTCTTGCCAGTCTCGCTCTAGTAAACGCATAGCGCATTCAATAGCATTCGGACTAATAAAAATAGCGAGATCTGCGTCTTTTAAAGTAGTAGCAATGTGATCCGCTAGTTGATCATCTGTTTTGGGAATAATTGTCAGCAGAGGAAGTGAAACTATTTCCGGAAGGCTGCGCTTAGCAACCCCACTTTGCTCAATGCTACTAGTCAGCGCCTCAATCAACTGGCGAGCTTGGCCGGTGGGCCTAGTAACGACGATGGTTTTAGTACTCATCGCTACTATGATTTCTATTTAGAGATTTTGGGAATTAAATCTGCTGCGCCCTGTGCCAATAAATCTTTTGCAACGGCAAGTCCTAGCGCCTCTGCATCTTCAATCGACTGTACTCTGGCATTGCCATTAGCAATACAAATTGCTTTGCCATCAACACTTGCTACAAAAGAACGAATTTGCATCTGGCTTTGGTCCCATACGGCATGAGCTGCCAAGGGCACTTCACAGGAACCGCCAAGCTGACGAGATACCATTCGCTCTGCAGAAACAGCAAACAAAGTGGGTAAGTCATTGAGGGGGGCAAGCCATTGTTTGATATTGGGATGTTTAATTAAAGTCTCAATGCCTAAGGCGCCTTGACCAGCGGCTGGTGTATATGGGTCATAGGGAAGATATGCCCGAATACGACTTTCTAAACCTAAACGTTTTAATCCTGCCGCAGCCAAAATGATAGCTTGATATTCACCACGATCTAACTTACCCATACGGGTATCCAAATTTCCACGCAGAGGATGAATTTCTAGATGCGGGAGCTTTGCTCGTAGCACTGACTCACGACGCAAACTCGAAGTTCCTACGATCGCTCCTTTAGGTAAGTCTTCGAGAGTGGCATAGTCATTCGAAACAAATGCATCGCGTGCATCTTCTCTAGCCATGACACAAGCAAGATCAAATCCCTCTGGCATCACCATCGGAACATCCTTGAGAGAGTGCACCGCCAAATCAGCGCGCCCATCCTCTAGAGCAGTTTCGAGTTCTTTGACGAAAAGACCTTTGCCACCCACTTTGGAGAGGGCTTTATCCAAAATCTGGTCCCCACGGGTAGTCATGCCCAAAATCTGGACATCGCAGTCTGGATAGAGCTTTTTTAGGCAATCACGGACGTGTTCAGCCTGCCACATGGCTAGGCGACTTTCACGGGAGGCTATAACTAGGCGCTTTGGGGCTAGCGGAAAGGGAGAATTCAGGGTTTGGGACATAACATTTAAAATAATAAAAGACGTACAACAATATACTGTGTTTATGAGCTCACCCAAAAATTCCTTAGATAACAAAGCCAATGCTTGGTCGGCCCGTTTTACCGAACCGGTGGACGCACTCGTTCAGCGTTATACGGCTTCTATTGGCTTTGATCAACGCTTTGCGATGGTTGATATTGCGGGCTCGCTAGCCCATGCTCAAATGTTGGCTGCCCAAAAGATCATCAGCGCTCAAGATTTAGCGGATATCCAGAAGGGAATGGCTCAAATTAAGAGCGAAATCGAAGCTGGCCAGTTTGAATGGCAATTGGCATTAGAAGATGTGCACCTCAATATTGAAGCTCGCTTAACTGCCCTAGTGGGTGATGCCGGAAAACGTTTACATACTGGTCGTTCCCGCAATGATCAGGTGGCGACTGATTTACGTCTGTGGTTGCGTGGCAGTGTTGATGAGATTGCTGCCACTCTAAATACTCTGCGCAGTGCGCTTCTAGATTTAGCAGAAAAGCATGCTGGCACGATCATGCCTGGTCATACTCATCTGCAAGTTGCACAACCTATTACCTTTGGTCATCACTTGATGGCTTACTTTGAAATGTTTAGTCGCGATGCAAGTCGCTTGACTGATTTGCGGGCACGCTTTAATCGTCTCCCTTTAGGTGCAGCTGCTTTGGCAGGTACTAGCTACCCAATTGATCGCGAACAGGTTGCTAAGACTCTAGGCTTTGATGGTATTTGTAGCAACTCTTTAGATGCCGTATCAGATCGCGACTTTGCGATTGAATTCTGCGCCTTTGCATCGATCTTGATGATGCACGTTTCACGCCTCTCAGAAGAGCTTGTGCTCTGGCTTAGTCCACGCTTTGGCTTCATTGATTTACCAGATCGCTTCTGCACTGGTAGTTCTATCATGCCGCAAAAGAAGAACCCTGATGTTCCTGAATTGGCGCGGGGCAAGACTGGACGCGTCTATGGCGATCTCATTTCTTTATTAACTCTAATGAAGAGTCAGCCGCTTGCCTACAACAAGGACAACCAAGAAGATAAAGAGCCTTTGTTTGATGCAGTCGATACCGTGCAAGATACGCTGCGTATCTTTGCCGATATGGTTCCTCATATCGAAGTTAAAGCCGATGTAATGAAAGCTGCTGCAAAAGAAGGTTTTTCAACGGCAACCGACTTAGCTGACTACTTAGTAAAAAAAGGCCTCGCCTTCCGCGATGCTCATGAGGCTGTCGCTCATGCCGTTAAAGCGTGTGTTAGTAGAAACTGCATGCTCACTGAATTGAGTATTTCAGAGCTACGCTTTGCTTGCGGCCTTGATAATCGCCCTGAACTCATCGGTGATGATGTCTTTGCCTTGTTAACGGTTGATGGCTCTGTGCAATCACGTCAACATGCTGGAGGGACCGCACCTGCTCAAGTGCTTGCTGCCGTCAAACGGGGTCGTGCAGATCTCTAGATGGCATGGGGTTTTGGTCCAAGCTTTCTGCGGGCATTGATCGCATAAACCAACTGCTTGGCAAAGCTGCCGGCATCATGATCCTGCTGTCCTGCATAGTATCGGCAGTCAATGCTTTACTGCGCTATGGCTTAGACCTTAGCAACAACTGGCCCCTAGAGCTGCAATGGTATCTATTTGGTGCAGCAGTAATGCTAGGCGCGGCCTACACCCTCAAACGTAATGAGCATGTCCGTGTGGATTTAATCTATTCACATCTTTCTGATCGTGGTCGTATTTGGGTAGATTTATTTGGCTTAGTGTTTTTCTTGATGCCAGCTTGCATTTTGTTTACATGGCTCTCATGGACAACGCTCTTCTATCCGTCTTGGTTGATCATGGAACATTCACTCAACTCTGGTGGATTAGCGCGTTACCCTATTAAATTTGTAGTGCCGTTTGGCTTCTTTATGCTCAGCTTGCAGGGGCTGTCAGAAATCATTAAGCGCATTGGCGCGCTCACAGGTGAAATTGTCCTGCCCGCCGGAGATCTTGACTACGAAAAGCCGATGCAATGATTCCATTAGAGTGGATGCCACCTCTCATGTTCGGCGGCTTAATTATCTTTATGTTGGTTGGCTTTCCAGTCGCATTTTCCCTGATGGCTGCTGGCCTATTCTTCTCAGTCATTGCTATTGCCGAAGGCTTTTTTGGAATGCCATTTTTGCAAGCTATTCCACAGCGTATTTTTGGTGGCGTACTTGCAAATGACCTTCTACTAGCTATTCCATTCTTTACTTTCATGGGCGCTATTTTGGAGCGCTGCGGTCTTGCCGAAGAAATGCTGGACTCCATGGGTCAACTCTTTGGTAGGGTTCGCGGAGGTCTAGGCTACTCAGTGATCATTGTGGGATTTATTCTAGGTGCTATCACAGGCACTGTAGCCGCTCAAGTCATTGCCATGGCGATGATTTCTCTGCCAGTGATGATGCGTTATGGCTACAACATGCGCTATGCCACAGGTGTTCTAGCGGCATCTGGAACGATTACTCAATTAGTGCCGCCATCCTTAGTTTTGATAGTTTTAGCTGATCAACTGAAGACCCAAAGTGGCAGTGCTGATGTCGGCAGCATGTATCTTGGCGCATGGGGGCCTTCGTTGCTGCAAATTACTCTTTTTGCACTTTATACCTTCATCCTCTCCCGCATTCGTCCAGACTATTTACCGGCAGTGCCAGAAACTGATCTCACCCTCAAGGGCTGGGCGCTCTGGAAAAAATGTCTGATGGGAATCATCCCATCGGCAGTATTAATCTTTTTAGTTCTTGGTACCATCATGACCGGCATTGCAACCCCAACAGAATCTGGCGCGATGGGTGCGATGGGTGCGTTACTACTAGCTTGGCTACGCAGAGCTAGCATTCCAAATCTGAGGGGCTTAGTTCAGGAGGCTTATCAAAACACCATGCGTATTACTGCGATGGTAGTCTTTATTTTGATTGGCTCTACTTGTTTTTCAGTAGTCTTCCAGGGGGTAGATGGTGGGCATTGGGTTGAGAGTCTGTTCTCAGGATTGCCAGGTGGTTGGGTTGGCTTTCTCGTTGTGGTTAATCTCTTTGTCTTTTTCTTGGCATTCTTCCTAGACTTTTTTGAGATTGCGTTCATCATCGTGCCTCTGCTTGCACCAGTGGCTGTCAAACTTCTTGCTCCAGTACTGCTTGCTTCTATGAATGGCAATCCCCAAGCTGCTGCTAGTGCTGCTCTTGTCTGGTTTGGGGTCATGCTGTGCGTCAATATGCAAACCTCATTTATGCATCCTCCATTTGGTTTTGCGCTCTTTTACCTCAGGGGGGTTGCCCCAAAAGAAGTAAAAAGTAGTGATATCTATTGGGGTGCGCTGCCATGGGTTGGATTGCAACTCATTATGGTGGCAGCAGTTGTTGCGTTCCCGGCGCTAGTAACCACTCTTCTAGATAAGCCTGCAGCAGTAGTCCAAAGTCAGGATTACAACTTCACTAGCGGTGAAGACTCAAAAACAGAGTCATCTTCCAGTAAGGTTGATGAAGACGCTCCGGTGACGTTTCAACTAGATAAGCCAGTTAAGTAGAACTTAAAGCGTGATATCACGCTCTTGTCTAACGCAATCAACATAGTATTCACTATGCCCATCTAGATCAGCCTTAACTAGACCATGAATATCAGTCTCAAAGCCAGGGAACTTTTCATTAAAGTCTCTTGCGAAGTACAGATAATCCACAATTCGTTTATTAAAGCGCTCACCTGGGATCAAGAGTGGAATGCCTGGTGGGTATGGCGTTACCAACATGGCTGTTACGCGCCCTTCTAACTGATCAAGCGGTACACGATCAACCTCTTTATGTGCCATCTTGGCCCAAGCTTCAGAAGGCATCATCGCAGGCACCATGTCTGAGGTGTACATCTCGGTTGTCATGCGTGCTACGTCACGACCCTTATAGAACTCATGAATCTGCTGGCAAATGTCTTTGAGTCCAACACGCTCATAGCGTGGGTGCTTAGCGACAAACTCAGGAAGTACTTTCCATAAGGGTGCATTCTTATCGAAGTGATCCTTGAACTGCTGCAGTTCTGTTACCAGAGTATTCCAGCGACCTTTAGTAATGCCAATGGTAAACATAATGAAGAAGGAATACAGGCCACACTTTTCAACGATCACACCATGTTCAGCAAGATACTTGGTAACAATACTGGCGGGGATACCCGTGGAGCCAAAATTACCTTCGATATCTAGCCCTGGTGTGACTACCGTTGCCTTGATTGGATCAAGCATATTGAAGTCTTTAGCCAACTTACCAAAGTCATGCCAGCTTGCATTGGGCTCTAGTATCCAATCAGAACGCTCACCAATACCTTCTTCTGCTAAGTGATCCGGGCCCCAAACCTTAAACCACCAATCTGCACCAAACTTTTCATCTACCTCACGCATCGCACGACGGAAGTCCATCGCTTCAGCAATCGATTCTTCTACCAAGGTGGTGCCACCAGGTGACTCCATCATGGCAGCAGAAACGTCACAGGAAGCAATAATGGCGTACTGTGGGCTAGTAGAGGTGTGCATGAGATAGGCTTCATTGAAGCAGTCACGATCAAGCTTAGTCTCTTCAGCATCCTGAACCAATACTTGCGAAGCTTGTGACAAACCAGCCAATAGCTTATGAGTAGATTGAGTCGCAAACATCAAACTCTTCTTGGTGCGCTTGCGATCAGATCCAATCGCATGCATATCTTTATAGAAAGGATGGAAGGTAGCGTGCGGTAACCAAGCTTCATCAAAATGTAAAGAGTCAACCTTGCCATCAAGCATCTCTTTGATCATTTCGACGTTATAGATAATGCCATCGTAGGTACTCTGGGTCAGCGTCATGACGCGTGGTACGACATTCTTATTTTTGATGAAGGGATTAGCATCAATTTTCTTCTTAATGTTGGTCCATTCAAATTCTTCTTTAGGAATTGGCCCAATAATGCCTAGGTGATTGCGGGTGGGCATTAAGAAAATAGGAATCGCGCCCATCATGGTGATCGAATGAATCACGGACTTATGACAATTACGGTCAACCAGTACTACATCACCAGGGGCAACAGTAGAGTGCCAAACAATTTTGTTTGATGTGGAGGTGCCATTTGTTACAAAGAATAAATGATCTGCACTAAAGATGCGGGCAGCATTACGCTCACTCTGAAGTACTGGGCCAGTATGGTCTAACAGTTGACCCAACTCTTCCACAGCATTACAAACGTCAGCGCGCAACATATTCTCACCAAAGAATTGATGAAACATTCGGCCTACTGGACTCTTTAAGAAAGCGACACCACCAGAGTGGCCTGGGCAATGCCAAGAGTAAGAACCTTCAGAAGCGTAGTTAGTCAGTGCGCGGAAGAATGGGGGTGCTAATGAATCAAGATAGACCTTGGCTTCGCGAATAATATGGCGCGCTACAAACTCTGGCGTGTCTTCATTCATGTGAATGAAACCATGCAATTCACGCAAGATGTCATTCGGCATATGACGTGAAGTACGGGTTTCGCCATATAAGAAGATTGGAATATCCTCATTACGCTTACGTACTTCCGTAATGAAGGCGCGCAAATTATTCAAAGCGGGAAGGTCATGATCTTCAGAATCCGAGTCAAACTCTTCATCATCAATCGAAACGATAAAAGTAGATGCGCGGGAAGCTTGTTGCGCAAAAGAGGTGAGGTCACCATAGCTGGTTAAGCCGATAACCTCCATACCCTCTTGTTCAATGGCTTCTGCAAGGTCACGAATACCCGAACCTGAAATATTTTCGGAACGAAAGTCCTCATCAATAATGATGATTGGGAAACGAAATTTCATAGCTGCCCTTTAGGTTCGCGAACTAAAATTTGAGTAAAGGAAAATTAAGTCTTAGGCAGAGTCACGCCCTGCTGACCTTGATACTTACCACCACGATCTTTATAAGATGTGCCGCAAATCTCATCACTCTCAAAAAAGAGAACTTGGGCACATCCTTCACCGGCATAAATCTTTGCAGGTAATGGTGTGGTGTTAGAAAACTCTAAAGTGACATAACCTTCCCATTCAGGTTCAAATGGGGTGACATTCACAATAATGCCGCAACGGGCATAGGTACTTTTGCCAACGCAAATAGTTAATACGCTGCGTGGAATCTTGAAATACTCAACAGTTCTTGCCAAAGCAAATGAATTTGGTGGAATGATGCAAACGTCACCCCTGAAATCCACAAAAGATTGTTCATCAAAATTCTTTGGGTCAACAATGGTGCTGTTAATGTTCGTGAAGATCTTGAACTCGTCTGCGCAACGAATATCGTAGCCGTAACTTGAGGTACCGTAGCTCACGATTTTGTTGCCAGCAGCGTCTTGGCGAATTTGTCCAGGCTCGAATGGGCTGATCATGCCTTGCTCACCCATGCGGCGGATCCAGTGGTCAGATTTAATAGTCATGGCCGAATTGTAAAACCTTCGCAGCCCTTACCCACCATTTATCGGGTTCTAAGCACTAAAAATTAGCTGTTTTTGGTAAAAATCACTCGCTCAGGGGCGTTATAGATCTCAAAGTGTTTCCCCGAACAGCGAGATAGGATGGTGAGATTGGTTTTGCGGGCCAGCTCTAGGCCCATGAGAGTCACGCCCGAGCGGGTTAGCAGGAAAGGGACGCCCATCTGAGCTCCTTTAATCACCATCTCTGAAGTGAGGCGCCCGGTAGTGAAGAAGATCAAATCTTTGCCGGGTTTATTGACCAACCACATCAAGCCAGAAATTGAATCAACTGCGTTATGGCGTCCCACGTCTTCAATAAAGTGAAGAAGCTTTACCCCATCATCGCCGACCCTCTCAAATACAGCGCAGGCATGAACCGAGCCAGACCTCTTATAAATTGAATCATGTACGCGTATGGCATCAATTAAGGCGACGATTGCCTCTTGAGAAAGCTGGGGCCCATCCGGAAGGGCAATCGCAGATATTTCCTCCATCAAGCCACCAAACATAGTGCCCTGCCCACAACCAGTGGTAACAACCCGCTTACTCGTCAAAGCATCAATATCCACAGTACTTCGGCGTGTCTTTACTGCAGCAGAATCAGTCTCCCAGTCAACCTGAATACTCTCGATATCTTCTGCAGACTCCACTAAACGCTGATTACGTAAATAGCCCAGTACCAAGGCTTCAGGAGCACTGCCTAGGGTCATCAAGGTAACCACCTCGCGCTTATCCAAATAAATGGTTAATGAGCGCTCCCCGGGGATATGGGTTAGCTTCTTTCTGCCTGCCTCATCTAATACCTCAACCTCGTGCACCAAAGGCACGGAGGCGCTAGACATCTGAATATTAGGCTTTACGGCCATGAAATGCTTTCTGAATCAAGGAAAAATTGAAGACTTCGCGGTGTTTACTTTAACCGCAGACTAAAATCACTGCACAAGCTTGCATAATTGAGCACTACCCCTAATTTAACCTTCTTATTTAAGTCCGTATTACATGAGTAGCCCCCAGCGTCGTCTTCTTGTCACCTCTGCCTTACCGTATGCCAATGGTCAGATCCATATTGGCCATTTGGTGGAGTATGTGCAGACCGATATTTGGGTACGCTATCAAAGGATGCGTGGCCATGAAGTGCATTACGTTGGCGCCGATGATACCCACGGCACCCCAATCATGCTGCGCGCAGAAAAAGAAGGGATCACTCCAAAGGAGTTAATCGCTAATGTTTGGAAAGAGCATAAGCGTGACTTTGATAACTTTCTGATTTCATTTGACAACTACTACACCACCGACAGCCCTGAGAATGAAAAACTCTCACAAAGCATCTATCTGAAATTACGTGATGCTGGTCTGATTGAAAAGCGTGCTATCGAACAAGCTTACGACCCGGTCAAAGAAATGTTCTTACCGGATCGCTTCATCAAAGGTGAATGTCCTAAATGCGGCGCCAAAGATCAATATGGCGATAACTGTGAAAAATGTGGTGCCACCTACTCGTCTACTGATCTGAAAAATCCTGTTTCAGTAGTCAGCGGTGCAACACCCATCAAAAAAATCTCTGATCATTACTTCTTTAAGTTATCCGATCCTCGTTGCGAAACATTCTTACGCGAGTGGACCCAAGTCAAGACACCCCTGCAACCCGAGGCACGCAATAAAATGAAGGAGTGGGTTGGACAACCAGGCGAAAGTAAGCTGAGCGACTGGGATATTTCCCGTGACGCCCCTTATTTTGGCTTTGAGATTCCTGATGCTCCAGGCAAGTACTTCTACGTCTGGCTTGATGCCCCGATTGGCTACTACGCCAGCTTCCTCAATTACTGCCAGAGCAAAGGTTTGAACTTTGATGAGTGGGTCAAACCTGATACGACTACTGAGCAATATCATTTCATTGGTAAAGATATTTTGTATTTCCACACCCTTTTCTGGCCTGCTACTCTGAAATTTTCAGGCTATAGAACACCAACCAATGTATTTGCTCATGGTTTCTTAACGGTTGATGGCGAGAAGATGAGCAAATCACGCGGCACTTTGATCTCTGCCAACAGCGTGATTGAGTGTGGCTTTAATCCTGAGTGGTTCCGCTATTACTTCGCAACCAAGCTCAATGACAGTATGGAAGATTTGGATTTAAATCTACAAGACTTTGTCGCGCGAGTGAATAGTGATTTATTGGGCAAGTACATCAATATTGCGAGTCGGAGCGCAGGATTTTTAGTAAAACGTTTTGGTGGCGTTGTATCTGATGAAGCGATGAACAATCCCCTGCTCAAAGAAATTGCTGCCTCAAGTGAGAAAATTGCAGCGCTTTATGAAGCACGTGAATTTGCAAAAGCGCTACGCACCATCATGGATCTC
>CAIUOP010000081.1 GCA_903900805.1 uncultured beta proteobacterium
ATCTCCTTCAGCGACGCCCAATTGCTCAGCGACGATTTTCTTAACGCGTTGTTCGATGTTATCCATTAAGTCCCCCAGGGGTTGTAAAAAAACGATTGAAGAATTTTATCAGCTTGGCGGAGCAATTTAGCAAAACCGCCAAAAAATGCCGAAATCCTTGCTTTGGCCTTAGGCTAAATAGAGTCCGCCATTGATATGTAGGGTATTACCCGTAATGTATCCAGCAGCCGGAGAGGCCAAAAATGCCACTGCCTGGGCTACATCCTCAGGGCTACCTAAACGCGCCAAAGGAATGTTCGCTTTTAGGGCATTTTGCTGTTCTTCACTCAGAGCGCGGGTCATATCGGTATCAATAAATCCAGGCGCTACGCAATTGACGGTGATATTACGGCTACCAATTTCACGAGCCAAAGCACGGGTCATGCCAGAAACTCCTGCTTTTGCGGCGGCATAATTTGCCTGCCCTGCATTACCCATGTGACCCACGATTGATGTGATATTAATAATACGGCCGCCACGTGCCTTCATCATCGGGCGTAAAACGGCTTGAGATAAACGAAATACTGAACTCAAGTTAGTGTCAATCACATCGGCCCACTCATCTGTTTTCATACGCATTGCTAAGTTATCGCGTGTGATGCCAGCGTTATTCACCAGAATATTGATACCGCCATGATCTTTCACAATCTGCTCAATCATGTCTTCGCAAGCATTCGGAACTGTGACATTCAAAACCAAACCACAACCACCCGAAGGCTTTAAGCGCGCATCAATTGCTTGAGCACCATCAGCAGAAGTTGCAGTACCAATGACTTTGGCGCCACACTTGACTAATTCATCTGCAATCGCTTGACCAATGCCACGCGATGCACCTGTTACCAGAGCAATTTGTCCACTTAAGTCAAGATTCATATTTGTCTTCCGCTATATCGATTGATTTTTATCAATACTACTTATTTTAAGGCAGTCAGCACTTCATTGAAGCTAGCCTCATCAAATACTGGCACGCCAGTCACTTGATCGTTGATTCGCTTGGTTAACCCTGCCAACACTTTGCCAGGACCGCACTCTACTACCTGAGTAATGCCTTGGGCAGCCATCGCTTGAATCGTTTCTTGCCAACGCACTGGCTTAGCAGCTTGGCGCACTAAGGCGTCCTTAATAGCGCTTGGATCGCTCAAGATTTGAACATCGACGTTGTTGATCACAGAGATTGTTGGCGCTTTGAATTCAATCTTTGTAAGATAGTCTTTGAGTTTTTCAGAAGCGGGCTGCAACAAAGAAGAGTGAAATGGCGCAGATACTGGTAGCGGTAATGCGCGCTTAGCGCCCGCAGTTTTTAGCAACTCACACGCTTTGGTGACGGCATCACTTGCACCAGCAATCACGACTTGACCAGGCGCATTGAAGTTCACTGCCTCAACGATACCTCCAGATGCAGTACTTGCCTCGGCGCAGACCTGAATGACTGTTGCATCATCTAAACCTAAGATTGCTGCCATGCCGCCCGTACCTACTGGTACAGCACTTTGCATTGCCTGTGCACGAAAACGCACTAAGGGAACCGCATCTTTAAAGGAGATAACACCAGCAGCAACTAATGCAGAGTACTCACCGAGACTATGGCCGGCCATCACCTGCGGTGCAGGACCCCCAGCGGCTAACCAAGCGCGATAAAAAGCCACGCCAGCAGTCAACATCACTGGTTGAGTATTGGTAGTTAACGATAGCGCCTCTGCAGGGCCTTCGGCAATTAGCTTGGCAACATCTTCACCCAAAGCTTCTGAGGCCTCTTGTAATGTTGCACGGACTTCAGGGCGCTCAGAAATAGAATTGAGCATGCCTACAGATTGAGAGCCTTGACCGGGGAATACGAATGCAAATGTCATGAGATTAATTTACTAAAATTGGAAATAGAATAAATACTGTATTAATACTTTAAGGCTACCGCACCCCAAGCAAAACCACCGCCAACGCCTTCTAATAAAAGATGTTGACCACGTTGAATTTGGCCAGAGCGCACACCAGCATCTAGCGCTAAGGGGATGGATGCCGCAGAGGTATTGCCGTGCTCATGCACTGTCACAATCACTTTATCCATGGACATACCCATCTTCTTGGCCGTGCCCTCCATGATGCGGATATTAGCTTGATGTGGCACTAACCAATCAATCTGCTCAGGCTTAAGATTGGCTTTTTCTAGAACCTCATGAGCCACTTGCTCTAATACTTTGACTGCCAATTTAAATACCGCTTGGCCATCCATCGTCATAAATGGAGAGCCATGAACTTCCCCATTACCGGCACGACCAGGTACACATAATATGTTGCGCTGACTACCATCAGCATGCAAAGCGGTAGCTAGAATGCCGGGCTCATTCGAGGCTTCAAGCACGACAGCACCGGCCCCATCACCAAACAACACCCAAGTACCACGATCTTGAAAATCTAAAATACGTGAGAAAGTCTCGGCACCAATGACCAAGACTTTTTTATAGGAACCACAACGAATAAACGCATCTGCAGTAGCAAGGGCATAGGTAAACCCTGCGCACACTGCTTGAACATCAAATGCGGCACAGGCAGTGTGAGCACCTAATTTATCTTGCACTACACAAGCAGTGCTTGGAAAGCCGCCCAAATGATCTGGTGTAGAAGTTGACAAGATGATCAGATCTAAATCTTCTGAAGTAATGCCTGCACTCATTAATGCCGCTTGTGCTGCTTTAACAGCCAGATCACTTGTTAATTCATTTTCAGCGGCAAAGTGGCGCGCAGAAATTCCGCTACGAGTGCTAATCCACTCGTCGCTAGTCTCCAGACCAGTCTTTGCCAATCGTTCCACCAAATCTTGATTGGTTAAGCGCTGCTCAGGAAGGTAACTTCCAGTTCCGGCAACTCTTGCAAAGGTACTCATTCTTTTTTCTCCACCGCAAAGGCTGCAGCAATCCGCTCAACCATGCGATTCTTAGCAGCTTCATAGGCACGATCTAAGGCAAAACCAAATCCAAAACGGTCGGCTGAGCCGTGGCTCTTAATGACACAACCGCGTAGACCTAACAATACAGCACCGTTATAACGACGATGATCTACTCGCTTTCGCACACGCAATAACGGCACCATAGCGCAGATAGCCATCAATTTAGTCAGCCATGAGCGATTAAATTCTGACCGAATCAAACCGCTCATCATTTTTGCCAAACCCTCACTAGCCTTTAGAACCACATTACCTACAAATCCATCGCACACCACAATATCCGTAGTGCCTTTAAAAATATCATTGCCTTCTACGTTGCCATAAAAGTTTAAATTAGTTTGGCGCAGCAACTCACTGGTTTGCTTCACCACTTCATTACCCTTAATCACTTCTTCACCAATATTGAGAAGGCCAATTGAGGGGTTTTGCTTACCATCTACCACCTGCACCATGACGCTAGCCATTTGGGCAAACTGCACAAGATGCATTGGCTCACAATCCGCATTGGCACCTAGATCAAGCATGGTTGTGCCAAGCCCCAACTCATTCGGAATAGCAGTTGCAATCGCTGGACGGTCAACACCATCAAGGGTTTTAAGAATGTAGCGGGAAATGGCCATGAGTGCGCCGGTATTACCAGAAGAGATCACCGCATCCGCTGCGCCCTCTTTGATTTGCTCAATTGCCACTCGCATGGATGAATCTTTTTTGCGACGCAAAGCAACTTCGATGGGATCGTCCATCAACACCACTTCGCTTGCGGGAATAATTTGAATGCGATCCATGTGAGCCGTAGAAGATTTATCCAAGACTTGCTTGATTAAATCAGGATCGCCCACGAGGACAATCTTCACATCAGAATGTTTTTCTAGAAAATCACAGGCGGCAGGAACCGTCACGACGACTCCATGATCTCCGCCCATGGCATCAATTGCTAGAGTAACGCTCATAAACTCATGGATTGCTGCAAGTGATTTATCTAAGAAAAAAGCGGCTTTTTTTAGAGCCGCTTCGATCTATTTAGACTAAAAAATCAGTCGTTTTTAGTTTTAACAACTTTACGACCACGATAGTAGCCGTTTGGTGAAATGTGGTGACGCAAATGAGCTTCACCAGTTGTGGCTTCAACAGCCGTAGCAGGTGCGGTCAAAAAGTCGTGCGCACGGTGCATGCCACGTTTGGAAGGTGATTTTTTATTTTGTTGGACGGCCATATTGAACTCCTAAGCAAGGCGACATTCTAGCATGAAAAAGCGTCTAAATGCTTGATTTATCGATCAAGAATACTTAAAACAACAGGGGAAAGGATCTCCTATTTACGAGTTTTTCTTCATATTTTTCAATACTTTAAAGGGATTTTCACGCTCATCAAGCGCCCCATCCTCATCCTCAAACCCAAACACCGTGGCGTGAGGCTCACAAAAGCCCTCCGGATGCTTTGGAATCAAGGGTAAAGACAGCAAAACCTCATCTTCCATAGTTTCTAAAAGATTGAAATGCTGGCTGGCTACCAAGGGTTCTTGCTCCTCGTCCTCTAAGGGGTAGGCATCCGCCTCGGCTTCACTAGCCACCAAGATAAAACGCCTTTTTTCGTCTAAATCGATGGCGCAATCCTGAAGACAGCGCTGGCAAACCAAATGTAGGCGTCCATTTAAGACTAAGTCCAAGATTTGAAGAGGTTCACTACCAGGCGAATCCTCAAAATGGGTCTCCATTTGCCAGGCAAAACCATCCCCTGGATTAATGCTCGCAACCTCCTTGGCAAGCCTTGGCATATCGGTAATCACCAAAAATCCAGCTCCCTGATAGGTCTGTGGGACACAAAAATCGACCTTTTTTAAGGCAATTGCTTCGGCCGATAACTGGACTTGAGGTAAAACTTGATTACGATTCATGGCATCAGTCTAAATCAAGGCATCCTCGAAAGTCAGCAGCAATGAGTAACTCAATGAATTTATCCAAAAATCCACCCCTCATCTTGGCGTCTACCTCGGTATATCGCCGTGCGCTTTTAGAACGCTTACGCATCTCTTTCGAGGTGATCTCTCCCAAAGTGGATGAGGCACCTCTGACTGGTGAAAGCACTCTCGAATTGGCATTACGTCTTGCCAAAGCAAAAGCTACAGCGGTGTCTAAAGATCATCCTCATGCATGGGTCATCGGCTCTGATCAAGTAGCTGATTTATGTGGAGCTGCAATTGGTAAGCCGGGTAATTTCGAGAGAGCCTTAGCGCAACTACAACTGATGCGCGGCCAAACAGTAACTTTTCATACGGCGCTGTGCTTAATGAAGGGTGACATACAAACTACATTAGATGTTCCCACTGAAGTGACTTTTCGAAAACTCTCTGATGATATTTTAGAAAGTTACTTACTTGCAGAAGAGCCCTATGACTGCGCGGGTAGCGCTAAATCAGAAGGCCTAGGCATCAGCCTGCTGGAGTCTATTCAGAGTGATGATCCTACTGCCCTCGTTGGCTTGCCGCTGATTGCCCTAACGGGTTTATTACGTGACGCTGGCTTTGTCATTCCAGCATGACAAAGCTTGGCACACTCTATTTAGTTCCCAATACCTTGGGTGATGATGCGCGCAGCGAACAATTGCCATGGGTATTACCGACAGAAACTATTGCTCAAGCTGCAAAACTCAAATACTGGATTGTGGAAGATGCTAAGACAGCGCGCGCTCTATTAAAAGCTGTTGACAGTATTTCTCCACTTGCCTGCACTATTCAAGAAATGCAAATGAGTGAGTGGCGTGGTGTAGCCCGTAATGCAAAGTATGGTGATGCTGTGAAGCCTGGAGATTTACTTAAACCACTGCTGGCTGGCAATGATATGGGGCTGATGTCTGAAGCAGGTGTTCCTGGAGTCGCTGATCCTGGTGCAGAACTAGTCCTCGCAGCACATCAACTTGGGGCTCGAGTAAAGCCTTTGGTTGGTCCGAGCTCTATTTTATTGGGCTTGATGGCCAGCGGTCTGAATGGGCAGCGCTTTGCTTTTCAGGGCTACTTACCTCAGGATACTCAAGAGCGCAGCGCCAAACTCAAGCAGCTTGAAATGGAATCTCGAAAACTCCAACAAACCCAGATTTGGATTGAGACACCCTATCGCAATACTGCGATGCTCATGGCTTGTTTGAATTCTTTAGCGCCACAATCTTTGCTTTGCTTAGGAGTAGATCTCAGTCTCACATCCGAAATGATCACAACACTTTCAGTTGCAGATTGGCAAAAACGCTATCCAAATGAAGCTGCATGTGCCTCATTAAAAAATAGGCCAACGGTATTTCTACTGTTGGCCTAATTATTTACTTGAGATCTGGCGTCCTGACTAAAGCCTTACCAGCAGCTGCACCAGCCTCTGCGCCAAAGCGCTTAGCCACACGCTCCGCAAAATTTTCTTTCATGGTGTAGTCGAGAATATCTGGGGCTTTAAAGATATCGCGCGCTACGGTATCTACCGTGCCATAGCCATCAGCTAGGCCAAGTTTGACTGCCTGCTCGCCATTCCAAATGCGGCCAGAAAATAATCCAGGCACATCATTTAAGCGCGCTCCACGACCCTCTTTAACGACCGCTATAAATTGCTGATGAATTTCATCGATCATGGTCTTCACCATTTCAACTTGCTTAGGATCTTCTTTGCTAAAGGGATCCAGCATGCCTTTATTAGAGCCCGCAGTAATCATGCGACGTGTCACCCCAACTTTATCCATCAAGCCAGTAAAACCAAAGCCTTCCATGATCACCCCGATAGAACCAACGAGGCTTGCTTTATCAACCAAGATCTGATCCCCAGCTACTGCTACGTAGTACCCACCAGAGGCGCAAATATCTTCAACCACTACATAAAACGGTTTGTTCGGATATAGCTTACGCAAGCGATGAATCTCATCATTAATCATGCCTGCTTGTACTGGAGAGCCGCCTGGACTATTGATGCGCAAGACAACGCCAACGCTGTTCTCATTCTCGAAAGCAGAAACCAGTGAAGAGTTGATATCCAAGGCATTAGCCATGGAGCTCGATGAGATCTCACCTTCTAGCGTCACCATTGCAGTGTGCTTCTCTGTCCCCATGCCGCGCCCAGGAAGATGAAAATCAAATACTGAAAGAATCACCCCAACAATTACCACTAAAGTGAGTACACGTAACACCGCTTTCCAGCGACGCGCCTTGCGAGTCTCTTTCAAATTCTCTAGCAGTAAATGCTCTAGAGCTTGACGTTCCCAGTTTGGATTTGGATTATTTTCCATCTTTGATTCCTTTGTGTTGCCTGTTCGGTTACAGATTCTGTTTAAGCCATTGTGACAGTTCTGCCACATTATCGACATGCGCTAATGATTTTGAGGTCTTTAGAGTATCCGGCGGATGAGCGCCGTAGGTCACTGCAAGCGCATCCACTCCAGCATTAGCCGCCATATCTAAATCGTGAGTGGTATCCCCAATCATCAGTATCCGGCGAGTAGGTACTTGGGTTACGTCTGATAACTCTAGCAACATCCCGGGATGGGGCTTTGAGAAAGACTCATCGGCTGTCCGCGTTTCATGAAAGAGATGACCAATTTGGTGATGCTTTAAAGAACGATCTAAGCCTACCCTGGATTTGCCAGTTGCCACGCCTAAGAGGTATTGATCAGCCCGAAGCTTTTCTAAGAGCTCGCGAATACCGACAAATAAATCGAGCTCATGGTCCTTAGCTAAATAGTGGAAACGGAAACGATCAGTCAATTTTGGAAAGTGCTCTGGCTCAATCCAAGGAACTGCTCTGCGCAATGAATCCTGGATACCCAAGCCAATCACTGAACTCGCTAATGCGTCATCAGGCTCTTTAAAACCTAAGTCACGACAAGCCTGCTGAATGCAGTACACGATGGTTGGTGTGGAATCCATAATGGTTCCATCCCAATCCCAAACAATCAGGTCATATCGGCGATCTCGCTTGTTCTCGTCAATCATCTTGGCTTTACTTACTATTTTTAATTTTGCTTACTGCTCAAATGTTTTCATCATGGCTGCAAATTCGGCCGGCAAAGGGGATTCAATTCGCATCTTCTCACCAGTACGTGGATGTGTGAAGCCCGCAAGGTGGGCATGGAGATAGAGACGTTTGGATTTAATCAACTTATCTTGATCCTCAAAGCCATACTTATCATCTCCCAAGATGGCATGACCCAGTTTCTGAAGATGTACCCGGATCTGGTGGGTGCGCCCAGTTTTTAATTGAGCTTCAGCCAGAGTAATCGCTGAAGCTTCACGCTGCATCGTTTTAGTCACTCGTAAAGCAGTGTGACTTGGCAAGCCTTCGGGGTCGACGCGCACTCTGCGCTCGCCGTTAGCTAAAAGATATTTATGTAATGGGTAGTTAAGCTGCATCACTTGGGCGCCCTGCGTAATTTCTCCATGGGCTAGCAAGTAATAACGCTTGTCAGTTTGACCTTCACGAATTTGACGATGGAGCTCGACTAATGCACTGCGCTTTTTTGCCAGCAGCAATACGCCAGAAGTATCCCGGTCTAGACGGTGCACCAATTCTAAGAATTTCAATTCTGGACGGGTGATGCGTAAAGTCTCAATCACCCCTAAGGCAATTCCGGAGCCGCCATGCACTGCTAAGCCGGGGGGCTTATCCACGATTAAGAGAGCGTCATCCTCAAAGAGGATTGGCATTTTGTCGGAATAGCTGTGGGCCCGAGATTTTGTTTGAGCAGTATTGACTGCTGCCATTTGGGCAGGTTCAGCAATTCTGACCGGTGGAAGCCGCACAACATCGCCTTCGATAAGCCGAGTGGTTGGTTCGGCCCGCTTCTTATTGACCCGCACCTCGCCCGAACGAATAATTCGGTAAACGTGACTTTTGGGGACCCCTTTAGCCCAGCGCAGCAAATAGTTATCCAGGCGCTGACCAGCCTCTTCAGGACCAATAGTCTGAAGATGAACTTTGGCCGGAGTATGGCCTGAGACTACTTTTGGCTTGGATATGGGGTCAGATTTCATGATTTATCTCTCTTGCCGCCTCGTTCTAGGACGACAAGGGACTCAACAATACCCCATTGTCATTCAACTTGTGCCGTATAATCAACGCTCTAGCCAATTTATTGGCCCGATATGAGCCTAATTTAGGTTTGCATCGTGGAGCTTGGAGTCGCCCTTTAAAAGACTCCCGGGGTCGCCCCTCCCCCGTTGTAATGAGGCGCAGGGTTGGTGTGCCGTATGCCGCGACCCGCGATTAGAAGACAGTTTTCAGGCGCGCGCCTGCATTGATGACCTAAAGGAGGTCTCTGCGGCGA
>CAIUOP010000082.1 GCA_903900805.1 uncultured beta proteobacterium
AACTCCAAACTGATTTTTTGCGCTCTCGGATTTTTTTTCCCAGGTAGCGGACTCAACTGCTTTTACTTACAAGGCCTCAAATCTTTTTGGGCTTGGGCACAATTGTTTGCCCTGATTGGTGGCATTGCTGGCTGGACCATCTTAAAGAACGCAAACTTCCATTCTGCACCTGGATGGATTCTGATCACCTTTGGCTTTATTGCGATAGAAGCGAGCTGGTTAACGACGATTGCCTTCGGCCTACGCCCTGATGAGAAATGGGATGCACAATTTAATCCTGGGATCGAAGAGCACCGTCGTACTCGCTCTGGCTGGCCAGTGATTCTGACGGTGATCTTCTCGCTCGTATTTGGTGCCGCAGTAATGATGACCTTTTTGGCCGTCTCTTTTGAGCAATTCTTCATCTCTCAACTTCACGAAGCAAGAAAGCTATCCCAATAACTTTAGAATTGCTCTACCTCTAGAGCATTCGTAGAGTGGCCACTCTCAATAATCGAAGTCGCTAAGGCACCAGCTTGTGGCAATAAATTCTCAGCAAAGAAACGCGCCGTAGCAATCTTGGCACCATAAAAAGCAGGATCACTATCGCGTAAACGTTGTGCAGCTAAGAGGCTACGGGCCATTTGCCAGCCACACAGTACTAAGCCAGATAAGCGTAAATAAGCAAAGCTGCCGGCATAAACTGCTTTTGTATCGCTCTTCGCATTTGCCAAAATATAAGCCACTGCTTCTTCAAATGCTATGCGTCCTGCAGTCAACTGCTTGAGCGCTGCCTGAGCATCTGCTGATGCACTCGCTGCTAATTCTTGTTCTGTTTGGGCTATTTTTTGTGAAAAGACTTTTGCAGTAGCGCCACCATCGCGCACTGTTTTTCTTCCAAGCAAATCATTTGCCTGAATGGCAGTAGTACCTTCATAGATCGTCAAGATACGGGCATCACGATAGTGTTGAGCAGCGCCCGTCTCCTCGATAAAGCCCATACCACCATGCACTTGGATGCCTAAGCTAGCGACCTCGATTGACATCTCTGTTGAGAAGCCTTTCACAATCGGCACTAAGAATTCATAAACTGCTTGGCTAGCTTTGCGCACAACTTCATCAGGCGCTGCATACTGCGCATCATAAGCGGCAGCAGCGTAATAAGCTAATGCACGAGAAGCTTCTGTATAGGCGCGCATTGTCATGAGCATGCGCTTGACATCAGGTTGATGAATAATTGCTACCGGTCCATCTGAGCCTGAGAGGTCACGACTTTGCACGCGATCTTTGGCATACTGCACAGCCTTTTGATAAGCACGCTCAGCCACTGCAATGCCTTGCATACCTACTGCAAAGCGAGCGGCATTCATCATCACAAACATATACTCTAGGCCGCGATTCTCTTCGCCAACGAGGTAGCCGATAGCGCCACCGTGATCGCCGAACTGTAGAACAGCAGTTGGGCTCGCCTTAATACCAAGCTTGTGCTCTATTGATACGCAGTGAACATCGTTGCGCTCACCTAAAGAGTCATCGGCATTAACCAAAAACTTGGGTACTACGAATAATGAAATTCCTTTTACCCCTTCTGGAGCATCAGGCGTTCTAGCCAACACTAAATGGACAATATTTTTTGCCATATCGTGCTCGCCATAGGTGATATAAATTTTGGTTCCAAATATTTTGTAGGTAGCATCGCCTTCAGGCACAGCTTTAGAGCGGACCATGGATAAATCAGAGCCTGCCTGTGGCTCGGTTAGGCACATCGAGCCAGTCCACTCGCCAGAAATCATATTCGGTACATATTGTTCTTGGATTTTTGGGCTAGCTGCAGTTAACAAGGCTTCAATTGCGCCATCGGTCAACATGGGACATAGAGCAAAGGACAAACTGGCTGAGTGAACCATTTCAAAACAAGCGGCGGCAATTAATTTTGGCAAACCTTGGCCGCCAAATTCAGCTGGATGCACTACACCCTGCCAACCAGCAGCAGCAAATTGCTCAAAGGCTTCCTTAAAACCAGGAGTGGTAGTAACCACACCATCTTTCAAGGAGCTTGGGTTTTGATCACCAGGCCAGTTGAGTGGTGCAATAACGTCTTGATTGAACTTTGCAGACTCTTCTAGAATTGCTGGGGCCAAATCAACATCTGCGCCTGCTTGTGCGTAAGAAGGATAAGCCACCACATCCGCTAGCCCAGCTAACTCATTCATCACGAATAGCATGTCTTTTACTGGGGCTATGTATGGCATTACTGCTCCTCTAGATTCAAATCAAATAATGCAATTACTCTTAGCCAAGCGCTTTAGTCAGTTCTGGCACCGCCGTATTCAGATCAGCTACCAAACCATAGTCAGCAACGCTAAAAATTGGAGCCTCAGGATCCTTATTGATGGCAACAATCACTTTAGAGTCCTTCATACCTGCCAAGTGCTGAATCGCCCCAGAAATGCCAATTGCGATATAGAGCTCTGGAGCCACAATCTTGCCAGTTTGGCCAACTTGATAATCATTGGGTACATAACCTGCATCCACCGCAGCGCGCGAAGCGCCTAAAGCAGCGCCCAGCTTGTCAGCTAATGGAGCAATGAGCTCCTGATACTTTTCACCAGAACCCAAACCGCGACCACCAGAAACAATAATCTTGGCAGCAGTCAGTTCTGGGCGATCAGACTTTGTTAATTGACGGCCTACAAAAGATGATGAAGCCTTACTTTCAACGGCAGCTCGTTTTTCAATCACTGCAGAACCACCAGTAGCTGCCACAGGATCAAAACCCGTAATACGTACTGTGATCACTTTTACTGGATCATTTGTTTGCACAGTAGCAATCGCATTACCAGCGTAGATAGGCCGCTCGAAAGTATCGCTACTGACAACCTTAGTGATATCGGATAGCTGGGCAACATCTAACTTAGCAGCAATACGTGGCAATATATTCTTACCATTAGCAGTTGCAGGAGCCAAAATATGACTGTAGTGATTTGCAATTGACAGAACCTGTACTGCTAAAGGCTCAGCCAATTGATCAGCAAGATTAGGGGCATCTACTTGAATGACCTTGCGCACACCTGCAATTTGAGCTGCTGCGGTTGCTACGGCATCCGCATTACTGCCAGCAACTAGAACATCCACATCGGCTGAGCATTGCAAGGCAGCCGCCATAGCATTCAAGGTTGCTGCTTTTAAGGATTGATTATCGTGTTCAGCAATCACGAGGGAGGCGAGAGTAGCCATTTAAATTACCTTCGCTTCATTTTTAAGTTTATCTACCAAAGCCGCTACATCAGCCACCATGACGCCAGCGCTTCGCTTAGGCGGGTCTTCGACCTTCAGAGTTTTAAGACGTGGGGCAATATCGACGCCAAGATCCTCAGGCTTCACAATATCAATGACTTTTTTCTTAGCCTTCATGATATTGGGCAGAGTGACATAACGTGGCTCGTTCAAACGTAAGTCAGTAGTGATGACTGCGGGCAATGTGAGGGCGATCGTTTCTAAACCACCGTCTACCTCTCGCGTCACAGTAGCCTTGCCGTCAGCTACCAACACTTTGGATGCAAAAGTTGCTTGTGGGATATCTAAGAGACTAGCTAACATTTGGCCTGTTTGATTACTATCATCATCAATCGCTTGCTTACCGAGGATGATGATTTGAGCAGATTCTTTTTCAGAGAGCGCCTTCAGAATCTTGGCGACTGCAAGTGGCTGCAGGTCAGCATCAGACTCCACTAATATTGCGCGATCAGCACCAATCGCTAAAGCGGTCCGCAATGTTTCTTGGCATTGAGTCACGCCAGCACTAACCACCACTACTTCAGTTGCAATGCCTGCTTCTTTTAAGCGCACCGCCTCTTCAACAGCAATTTCATCAAAAGGATTCATACTCATTTTGACGTTAGCAAGATCTACGCCAGAACCATCAGACTTCACTCGAATTTTGACGTTGTAATCAACAACACGTTTTACTGCAACTAAGATCTTCATTTGGAATTCTCAATATTGACAAAAATTTATAAGTATTTGCTTAACTTCTTATTTTATCCGCACCAAGGCCCGAGAACTAGACATCAATAGCGGTGGCAGACCCAGCTTGCTTGCGCAGTTCAAACTTCTGGATTTTTCCAGTTGAGGTCTTTGGCAGTTCCCCAAACACAATTGCCTTGGGTACTTTAAAGCCAGCCAAATGCTGCTTGCAGTGCGCAATGATATCTGCCGGGCTTACTTCAACGCCAGGCTTGATTTCTAAGAAAGCGCATGGGGTTTCACCCCACTTTGGATCAGGCTTGGCAACCACTGCTGCAGCCATTACCGCAGGGTGACGGTATAGAACATCCTCCACCTCAATAGAAGAAATATTTTCACCACCAGAGATGATGATGTCCTTGCTACGGTCTTTAATCTTGACGTAACCATCTGGGTTCATTACCGCCAGGTCACCCGAATGAAACCAGCCGCCCTCAAATGCTTCTAGAGTGGCTTTCTCATTCTTTAGGTAGCCCTTCATGGTGATGTTCCCTTTGAACATAATCTCACCCATCGTTTCACCGTCAGCGGGAACGGGCTGCATGGTTTCTGGATTGAGAACATCGATTGCTTGTTGCAGGTGATAACGCATGCCTTGACGTGCGTTCAAGCGAGCGCGTTCGCCAATATCCAAATCATCCCACTCATCCTGCCTCACGCAAATTGCAGCGGGACCATAAGTCTCAGTTAAACCATAGACATGGGTTAAATCAAAGCCTAGTTTTTCCATGCCTTCAATGATTGAGGCTGGCGGTGCAGCCCCTGCAATGAGACCCTTCACTCCTGCAGGCACCCCAACCTTCAGCTCATCTGGAGAATTGACTAAGAGGTTATGAACAATCGGTGCAGCACAATAGTGAGTCACACCATGTTCTTTAATAGCAGCAAATATATTGGGTGCATCCACGCGGCGCATACAAACATTAACACCTGCACGCGCTGCGATAGTCCATGGGAAACACCAACCATTGCAATGAAACATGGGCAGTGTCCACAAATACACCGGATGTTTGTTGATATCCCAATCTAATATATTTGATACTGCATTAATTGCTGCGCCACGATGGTGGTAGACAACCCCTTTAGGATTGCCTGTAGTGCCTGAGGTGTAGTTCAAGCAAATTGCCTGCCATTCATCTGCAGGCATCTGCCATACAAAGTTTGGATCACCCTCAGAGAGTAACTTTTCATAAGTGAGTTTTCCGAGCTTCTCGCCTGCTACATCAAACTCTTTTTCTTCAACGTCGATAACTAAAATGTCACGGCCACTTTCTTTTTGAGCAATCTCAAGCGCTTTTTTCATCACTGCTGAAAATTCCGGATCAATGATCACGACTTTGGCTTCGCCGTGATTGAGCATGAAGGCAATCGAATCTGCATCTAAGCGAGTATTCAAAGCATTTAATACGGCGCCTGACATTGGAATACCAAAATGCGCTTCTACCATCGGCGGCGTGTTGGGCAACATCGCTGCAACCGTATCCCCCAAGCCAATACCATGCTTTTGCAAAGCACTAGCAAGACGCCGGCAACGCTCATACGTTTGCTGCCATGTTTGTCGTAACTTCCCATGAATGATGGCAGTCTTGTTGGGGTAAGTCTGCGCTGAACGCTCTAAAAACAGTAGTGGGGTAATCGGGGTGAAGTTCGCCGAATTACGATCCAAACCTTGTTCATAAATATTTGCCATCATGCACTTTCAATAACCGTTCTTTAATTTCATTTGGGCGACTTAAATGTCTGCTAGCGCCTTGACATGAGCTACTACGCTGCGGCCTAAAGCAGAGAGGTTATAGCCTCCTTCTAGGCAGCTCACTATGCGGCCTTGCGCATAATCTTTCGCAATTTCCTTGAGGCGCTGAGTGATCCAAACATAATCATCTTCCACTAAACCCATTTGACCTAGGTCATCTTCACGATGTGCATCAAATCCTGCAGAAATAATGATCAGCTCTGGCTCAAAGTTACGCAAGGCTGGTAACCAGCGCTCTTCCACAATCGAGCGCACTACATCACCACGAGTAGATGCAGGCAAAGGTACATTCACCATATTATCTGAGGGATCTAATCCGCTATATGGATAAAAAGGATGCTGGAAAAAGCTACACATCATGACGCTGGGATCGTTGAAAAATGCAGCCTCGGTACCATTACCATGATGTACATCAAAATCAATAATCGCAACACGTTTAATGCCATAAGCTTCCTGAGCATAACGGGCTGCAACTGCAACGTTATCGAACACACAAAAACCCATAGAGCGGGTTGGCTCAGCATGATGTCCTGGAGGCCTTACAGCGCAAAAAACGTTATCGACTTCACCCTTCATCACCGCATCCACGCCTGCTATTGCAGCGCCGGCTGCACGCAATGACGCCCTATAGGTATGAGGGTTCATAATAGTGTCACCATCAAGCATGAAGTAACCGCTCTCTGGAGCGCGGTCTCTGACAAATGCAACATGGTCTGGACTGTGTACTAATTCCAATTGATCTTCGGTTGCTAAGGGGGCATCCAAATGATGAAGGAAGCGATCTACGCCACTGCGGATCAATTGATCATTGATCGCCTGAATTCGCTCAGGGCATTCTGGATGATGACTTCCCATCTCATGTTTCAGAAAGTCTGGATGAGTTATGTATCCTGTTGTCATTACTCTAAATCCTTATTTGCAAAACTCTTCTTTTAATAATCTAAGTCAACGTGTTTATTTCTCAAAAATCCATTACAGCACGCAGGCACCTTCATATTTCCTGCTTAATGCTAGCCTTGCTTCTGGCAGCCTGCTCCAGCACGCCAACGCCACCAACCAAGCCAGAGCAATCCATCGTAAACCAAGCTGACGATGCCGCTAGTGAAGTGCGGGTCAGTCAAAACCTCAATGAATTACTTAGCCAAGTTTCCCAGGCCCAAGAAATCCCTCTGCAAAGCCTAGAATCTGGCTTTCTCGATGCTAAAACGATTCCTTCAATACGCAAATTGGTATTACCCCCATCGGGCACTTTTAAGAAAAATTGGCTGGCCTACCGCAAGCGCTTTATCGAGCCTATCCGCCTAAAGGCTGGAAGGGCCTTTTGGGATGAAAATCAGGCCTTTTTAAGCCAAGTTGAGCAGGATTCTGGGGTTCCTACTGAGATTATTGTTGCCATTATTGGCATTGAGACTATATATGGACGCCAGACTGGTAATTTTCGAGTCAAGGATGTCTTATCTACCCTAGCCTTTAGCTACCCCGAGACACCTAATAAGCCAGCACGTGAGCAATTGTTTAAAGATCAACTCAAAGAACTCATCCTCTTGTGCTGGACCGAGGCTGGTGGCAAGTTACCAGCAAAGAACAATGCGCAAGACGTCAATAGCGCCCGCTTTAGTGCCTGCCTTAATCAAAATAGCTCCTATGCTGGCGCAATAGGTCTTCCGCAGTTCATGCCTAGCAGTATTCGTAGCTTTGCAGTCGATGGTGATGGTGATGGCAAAATCGATTTAAAACAAAGCCCAAAAGATGCCATTGCTAGTGTTGGTAACTTCATGAAAAAACATGGTTGGCAAAGTGGCATGCCAATTTCTTTTCCTGTGCAAGCCAACGCCATACTAGCCGCTAAAGAGCTGGCCGATGGAGAGCCACAGCTAAAGTATACAGTTCAAGATCTGATTGAAAAAGGGATTCTGACTAAGCAACAAGGTGACTTGCAAAGTGGTGGTGTTGAACCTAATAGCAAAGCATTTATCGTAGATTTACCCTACCCAGATAAAGATGGCACAGACCAAGTTCAATACTTTGTGGGTTTAAATAACTTTCTCACGATTGTTCAATACAACCGGAGCTACTTCTACGCACAAAGTGTTGCTGAGTTTGCAGAAGCTCTGGGATATAAGAATCAAAGCGTAGTGCCAGTAGAAAATACTAGCAAAGTAGTCAATAGCACGAGCACCAGTGATAAACCCAAGCACAAGAAATCGAGCGCAAAGAAAAAGCCTAAGGCAAATTAGGCAGGGAATACGCCTGTAGATAGATAGCGATCACCACGGTCGCAGACTATAAATACAATCGTTGCATTTTCAACCTGACGCGCAATGCGCAGGGCCACAACTAAAGCACCGCCAGCGGATATGCCGCAGAAGATTCCTTCTTCTGCAGCTAAACGGCGAGCCATCTCTTCAGCATCCGCTTGCGTGACGTATTCAATTCGATCTACTCTATCGCCTTGGTAAATCTTTGGTAGATACTCAGGAGCCCATTTACGGATCCCTGGAATTTGTGAACCTTCTTCAGGCTGTGCACCAATAATCTGAATAGCGGGATTCATAGACTTGAGATAAGTCGAGACGCCAGTAATTGTTCCAGTAGTACCCATCGCAGAAATAAAATGGGTAACTTGCCCATCAGTATCGCGCCAAATCTCAGGCCCAGTAGTTTCAATATGCGCTCGTGGATTATCAGGATTTGCAAACTGATCTAGCAATCTACCACGCCCTTCTCGTTGCAGTTGGAGCGCATAGTCTCGGGCAAACTCCATGCCGCCAGAAGCGGCAGTCAGAATGAGCTCAGCTCCATAGGCAGCCATACTTTGACGGCGCTCAATGCTTTGATTTTCTGGCATCACCAATACCATCTTGTAGCCCAACATAGCAGCTGTCATAGCTAAAGCAATGCCAGTATTGCCACTCGTTGCTTCAATTAGGGTATCGCCAGGTTTAATTTCGCCGCGCTCTTGTGCGCGCATGATCATCGACAGCGCAGGTCGGTCTTTCACCGACCCGGCTGGATTATTACCCTCCAACTTACCTAAAATCACATTATTACGAGTCGTTCTCTCGAGCCCTGGAATCCGTTGCAACTGGACTAAAGGTGTATTGCCTACAGTTTGTGAAATAGTCAGGTAAGAAGGTTTGCTCATACGGCTATTTTAGCCATAAGCAAACTTATACGCGGAAGGGTTTAATTTCTGCGACCTGCTCCCGAACGCTCCGGCTGATGGCGATTACTAGTTTGAGTACGAGAATTGCGTCTGCTAGAGGCGCTACCCTCTTTCTTAGTCCTACCATTGGGCTCCCGAAAGGAGCTAGGAGCCTCGATAGTTAAACCGTTATCCACCATCTTTTCCACTGATCTCATCCCAATACCTCGGACCCGCTTCTGCAAATCATTCGCATCTTGAAAATGGCCACCATCCAAGCGCTCAGCAATAATCGTTTTTGCCTTAGAAGGCCCAATTCCCTTAATACTCTCCAATTCAGATTGAGTAGCAGTATTCACATTGAGTGGTGATGCAATCACAACTCCAAAGGATGTAAATACTAAAGTTGCTGAAAGGGCAGCGGCTCTCATTAAATTATTGAAATGTCTCATCATCGATTCTCCAAAAGTAAATAAATAATCCACAGACACAAAGTGCGCGTGGATTATTTAGAACGACTGAAGATGGGTAATGATGACTATATTTTAGAGATTACAGACAAATAAACTAATGCCTACTTAACCAATCATTCCCTTAAGGCCTGTGTAGATTGATACAGCTGTGGTTCCAAATGCAACCACTGTGCCACCATACTCGTGGAGAGTCTTCATGAGACCATGCATGCCTTGCATAGAGACACCGCCTGCAGATTGAGTTGATGCTATTTTGATCAGCGCATTGATAATGCCGGCTTGACGACGTCTCTGCTTGCTTCCATAAGCAACACCACCAAGTAACATTCCTGTTAAAAAACTGAAGGCAATACTTGCGGAATACTCTAAAACCTCTCTCCATTCAAACAGGTTCTGGGGCCAAACAGGTGAATGATCCACTAAGCTAGTAATCCAGCTCATACCAATCACGGAAGCAATCGCCAAAAAGACGACACCAACAAACCAAGGGAAAAGCCTATGCGCATGACCCTTAAATAAGAAATAAGCAAAGGGCAGCGGCAGAATCATGGAGATGATGCGCAGATAAATCATCTTAGTGTCATAAACAATCGCAATCAACCAATGTGCTAGTAATAGCAAAAGTAATGGCACGATCAGATAAAGAGCAATATCTTTTATCCAGGTAGATAAAGACCTATTAGCAAGTTTTCGATTTTGCTCATCCAGCAAGTATTCAAGCTCAGCAATTCTGAGCTCATTTACTTCTTGGCTGGGGACTGATGCTAGCTGCCCTTCTAAGCTAGCAATCTTAGTCATCATTGGTTTAAAAAGATAAAGGTCACGACTGCAAGTCTTACAGACGTGAGCCTCTTCTGAAACCTCAGATAGGCAATATGGACAATTCATTATTTATTCACTACTAAATTCAATACCGTATTTGTCTCGCGTCCCTCAGTATCTTTTACTGTTACACGAATAGTGTGGGTTCCCGGCGGCACATCTGCCTTTGCAAAATCAATGCCATTAGCAGAGATCGCGTTCTTCAGGCGAGGGGTTAAATCTACAAAAGGTGATTTCATATAAACCACTTTGACAGAACTTGGATCAATCTTTACATCACCGCGTGGCTCAAAATTCACCTTGAAATCGAATGGAGAAGCTACCGGTGTATCTGCTTCAGGTGAGGTCAACTTTACCCCTGGTCCACGAGAAATACCACGGGTGGCGAGAGCGCCAGCTGCTGGCGGCAAAGCTGCTTCTTTTGCACTAATCAAAGCAGCAGCAATACTCCACTGGGAAGAAGCAAGCAGTGATGCGGCAAGCAATATATGGCTCAATTTCATAAAAACCCCAAATAATTAAAAAAAATGGATAAGTAGATCTTAAATCAATCCCCCACTACTACAAAGGGAGCCCAGAACAAGGGGTGGGCATAGGCGTACTTCATATTAGCCCCCTCTTTCATACCACCTTGGTCAATTTGGTTGAGCATCGCTTGCCTGAGGAGCTCGGCCTTGCTAGTGCCTTGGGCCTTTTGCTGATTCTTAAAAAGATCAGTCATCATAGTTCTAGAGGCAACTGAGTCTACTGGCCAGTTGGACACTAAGAGTGCTTTAGCACCTGCAAAGAAGAAGGCTCTACCTAAACCAGATACCGCTTCAGATCCAGCACCCTCGCCCGCAGCTGTATTACAAGCAGAGAGCACTACCCAGTCGGCATCTAACTTCAATGCGATTACCTTATCCATCGTTAATAAGCCGTCATCCTGATCACCAGTGACATCAGGTGATGACATTGCTAGCGCAGGTTGAGTTAGGCCATTGAGTTCCCCAGGAACTAAGCCATGGGTAGAAAACATAATTACTTTGCGATCCGATAAATCCATCGAAGTAACCTGCTTCACGCTAGCCTGTTTATGTAAAAAAATATCGCCAGGCTGAGCGCCAACCACCTTAGCAATTTCTTCAATTTCTATGCTGGTGTCCGGCAAACGTGGAAGCAGGGCTAACTCAGCTGAACTCACTCCCGCAGTCTTAGGTGCGCTTCTTAATTTCAATGGCATGCCTCTAGTAGCAAGCTGTAATGATGTACTTTTTTGAGCACTTTTTTCTTGAGCGCTACTGAAATAGGGATCTCCAAAACCAACGAAATTCTTACGATTAGGATTGCCCTCAGGAAGACTTCTTAGGGCTGTCAGAGCTGTAACGGAAGGAATCTGAGCAACAGCGATATCCCTTGTAAGCCATGGCACGGACCTATAACCAGTAAAAGATATTGCCCCTCCCTTTGCAGGCTGGATTGTTGCTTTAGTAACTAGGAGTGATATTGGCAATTGGCCAAGCTCTGCATGAGGTACAACCAACATCACTTTTTTACCTTTAAAGCCCGCCTCCACTGGCGCCAAAATTTCCTGATAAAGCTTGTATGCTAAAACTACATCAAAGGGAGGTATTTCATCGATTGTTGATACGCCAGGATCAAGTGCTTTGCGTAATTGCGCTACTTGCTTAGCCATTTGTATCCGGCCGATTGGTAGTTGTGAAAACTGAGCTCCTTGCTTACTGATAGCCCAAACATATCCGGTATTCTCAGAAAAATACCAAGATACAAGAACCTCATCCGCCTTCAAAAGTTTTTGGGTTCGCTCAACAGAAGCCGGCTTTGGCTCCACTAGCTCTGCATAGTCTGGAAATTTTTTCTCGATCTCTTTTTTAAGCGCTTCACGCTGAGATTTGAACACCTCAATATCAGAGCGAACTTTTCCCTGCACAGCTGGTAGCTGCTGATCGGGTGAGGCAGAGCGCAAACCAGTTAATAATTCTGAGAGCGTATTAATTCGTCTTTGTAAATCCTGCTCCTGTCTGGCAAGACCTGCCAATTGAGGGTCCTTAATGCTTGCTCGAGCAGCACTGGCAGTCAGAGCTCTCTGAACACCACTACCCCTGGCAATATCAGCAATCTGAAAGGCCTGCGCCGCAGCAGTTGTCGCTTGATTAGGATCAGTTTTTGCAATATGCGCCAATGAGGCTAAATAATTTTCTAAAAGAAAGGTCATGCGTTGTTGTTGCTTAATACTGGTTGTATCGTTCTCGGCATCATTTCGAGCCTGATCAATTAAGATAGGCATAGATAACTTATATGCAGCATCTGCCTCAGCCCATTTATTCTCCGCTTGCAAACTTACCGCATCAAATGCCCGAATCATTGCCAATCGAGGGGAGTTTTTATCAGCAGAACGCTCCAGCCTTTTGAGCATATTGCTCACCATCTCGTTAGCTTGAGTAAACTTACCAGTCTTGAGCATAGCCAAGACCCAATCGAGATCGCCAAACTGATAACTTTTTGCCATCTCTGGATCTGTCTTAATGGCAGCAGCCATCTCCTCAAAAACTTGATTGGCCCCAGCGTACTTCCCGTCAGCCACAAGTGCAGAGCCCAATGATCGCTGGGCTAGTGCTAGAGTGTTATTAGCACCTGCTGCACCAGCAGCTTTAATGGTACTCACGGCTAACTTAGATAGAAGAACTGCCTCAGAGTACCTTCCTTGCTCATTAACGATGGTGGCTAGACTTCTTAGGCCACGAGCAACTTCAATTGAATTTGAACCAAAATTTGATAGCGAAAGAGTGATTGATTTTCGAGCATAGTACTCAGCATCAATTAACTTTCTCTGTCTTAGTAGGACATTAGCTAAATTTAATTCTCGATTAGAAATTTGCGTGACATAAATGCGTGGATTATTAATGGCATCAGAAGCAGATCTAACTTCGTCTCCGACAATATCGACTTTATTGGAATTACTTTTTACTTTTTGATACTGAGTTTCAAGTAAATAGAGTGTTTTTCTGAGAGATCGCTCACTCTCTAACCATTGACCTTGGCCTGAGAAATATATACCCCGAGCACTCTCGTACCCACTTTCCCATATAGGGCCATACTCCATATAGCCACGAGATCTTTTCAAGCCACTTAAAATGCTCTCCATGGCATCGAGCTCTTTTTTTGCCTGCTCAAAGTTTCCAGAATTAACATAAAATCCAGTCAGCAGCCTACCTATCGTTATTTGAAAGCCGTTTAAATTAGGCAAAGCAGATAGTTGATGTGCTTGTGCTTTTTTGATGTGCAAAATCGCGGCAGACTGTATGCCAGCGGAATTTTCTAATACGCTTAAATTAATCAAGTCATTTAGATGAAGCCGAGGATTGGTGGATGGGTATTTATTAACTGCTATTTCAAGATTTTTCAAAGCCTCGGCAGTATTTCCTAGATCCTCAAAAGCTGCTGAACGCCTAGTATAAAAATGGTTTAAAACTTCATTATCTTGTGAGGCAGGCAAGGGTAATGCCACTACCTTTTGCGCACGTTCAACAATCGCTAAGTCTGGTTTGGTTTGCTCTACCAGTTTGAGGATGTCCTTTATATCCCTGGGAGGTGCTTTGATATTCTCAGTATTAAGCTCATCCTTGGTTGAGGTCGCAAAGGAAAAATTAGTCCCCAATAGAGTGCTGCAACATAGCATCAATGTGATGACAATAGAAAATTTGCGCATAGAAATCCCTAGAATTTATAAGGGATATATTAGCTCAAAACTCGTTTGGGAGCGCTTGGCAGAAAATCAAGCTACCCCTATATATATGCACCTAAAAAGATGCTTTTATAGCCTAAAGGGGATTAGCCAAGAATCCTGAATTAGTCTCTAACCAATCGATATAGCGACTAACACCTTGCTCAACATCGAGGAAGGGCTCTGTATAGCCAGCAGCACGCAGTTTTGTCAGATCTGCTTGAGTAAAGCACTGGTATTTACCTCTGAGTGCATCTGGAAATGGAATGTACTCAATGACTTTTTCTTTTACTAATTCTTGTAGAGTCGCTGGCTTAGCTTTATCAAGCTTACGCATTGCATTAGCTACCGCATGGGCAACATCATTAAATGGTTGCGCCCTACCGCTACCTAAGTTGAAGATACCGCTGATTTCAGGGTGATCTAAGAAGAAGAGGTTTACCTTCACTACGTCTTCAATCGAGACAAAGTCACGACTTTGCTCGCCTGGACCATAGCCACCATATTCACCAAAGAGTTTTACGTGGCCATTAGCCTTGTACTGGTGATATTGATGAAAGGCTACAGACGCCATACGGCCTTTATGTGATTCACGTGGGCCATACACATTGAAGTAACGGAAACCAACTACTTGTGCAGTATTGGCTTTTTCAGCAAAACGCTGACGCATCACTTGGTCAAATAAGAACTTCGAGTAACCATAAATATTCAGAGGCTTCTCATGTTCACGACTCTCAACAAATACATCTGAGCCACCGTAAGTTGCTGCAGAAGATGCGTAGAGCAGTTGTACTTTTTGAGCGGTACAAATATCCAGCAGATCCATGGTGTAGCGATAGTTATTCGCCATCATGAAAATACCGTCAGTCTCCATCGTGTCAGAGCATGCACCTTCATGAAAAACTGCTTTTACTTTGCCAAACTTACCGCTTCTAAAAGCTTCTAAGAATTCATCTTTATCAAGATAGTCAATGATGTCTAAGTCAGCAAGATTACGATATTTATCTGCAGGGCGAAGATCATCTACAGCGATGATATTTTTCTCGCCACGCGCATTGAGCGCCTGCACAATATTTGCGCCGATAAAACCAGCAGCGCCAGTTACGATAATAGTCACTGTAATTCCTCTGAAGTAACAGTTGCAGTACCAAGCTTGCCAACCACAATACCACCTGCACGATTTGCTAAGGCCATCGCTTTTTCTAATGGCCACTGGGCAGCTAAAGCAACTGCTAGGGTAGCAATCACCGTATCACCGGCGCCAGATACATCAAATACCTCACGTGCCTGCGCTTTGACATGGCTGACACCTGCTTCGGTATATAAACTCATACCCTCCTCTGAGCGGGTGAGTAGTAGGGCCTGTAAATCTAATGACTTTCTGAGTGCTTGGGCTTTATTAGTGAGATCCTCTTCATTAGCCCATTTGCCAACTACTTGGCGCAACTCACTGCGATTCGGAGTTAAGACCGTAGCGCCACGGTACTTTTCATAATCTTCACCCTTGGGGTCGACCAAGATGACTTTATTCTGTGCCCTAGCCTGCTCAATCATATGAGCCACCTGACCTAATGCACCCTTACCGTAATCAGACAGAATCACGACATCAGCAGCACCCACCAATTTTTCAAAGCGCTCTAACTTATGGGCTAAGGCCTTTTCACTTGGAGTCTCTTCAAAGTCAAGACGAATTAATTGCTGCTGACGTGCAATTACACGTAACTTCACAATCGTTGGCACCTTTGCATCAACCTCTAGTTGGCTATCAACATTAGATGACTTCAGTAATTCAACTACCCGCTTGCCGGGCTCATCATTACCAACAATACCGAGGATTGTTGTATTTGCACCTAAGGCAGCTACGTTACGAGCAACGTTAGCTGCGCCACCTAAACGCTCATCGATCTTGCCTACCTGTACAACTGGGACAGGCGCCTCAGGAGAAATGCGATTGGTATCGCCAAACCAGTAGCGATCGAGCATGACATCACCAACCACTAGTAGGCGTGTTTTAGAAAACTGGTCTCGGTTCGCTTTTTCCATAGGACTATTTTTGTATTTGCTTAATTATGTCGCCCAATGCCATAGTACTCAATACCTAATTCCTGCATAGCACTTGGCTCATATAGATTACGGCCATCAAAAATGATTGGTCGAGTCAGTTTTTGCATCACCTGGTCAAAGTCTGGGCTACGGAAGGCTTTCCACTCAGTCACAATCACTAGAGCATCACAGCCATCTAAAGCATCCATTGGCTTATCTACCATCGCCACCTTCTTCAGCCCTTCAGGGTTACCTTTGAAGTCTAACTCCAGACAATGTTTTGCTTCTGGCATGGCTACTGGGTCATAGGCAATCACTGAGGCACCACGCTTCACTAATTCTGCAATGATCACGCGGCTTGGCGCTTCACGCATATCGTTGGTATTTGGCTTAAATGCCAAACCCCATAGTGCAAACTTCATGCCTTTGAGGTCTTTACCAAAACGCTTTTCGATCTTCTCAATCAGGATATATTTCTGCTGCTCATTGACTGCTTCTACAGCATCCAAAATCTTTAAATCCCTGCCATGTTCTTTAGCAGTCTTTGAAAGTGCTGACACATCCTTCGGAAAACAAGAACCACCGTAACCAGTCCCTGAATATAAAAATCCATAGCCAATACGTGAGTCAGAACCAATGCCCTGTCTTACCGCTTCTATATCAGCGCCGACCAGATCTGCTAAGTTTGCCAACTCATTCATGAAAGAAATCCGGGTTGCTAGCATGGCATTCGCTGCATACTTCGTTAGCTCAGCACTTTTGACATCCATGTAGTATGTACGCTCATGGTGACGATTAAATGGAGCGTAGAGTTTGCGCATTTGCTCCTTTGCCCTAAGGCCTGCCGGAGTATTTTCAGTGCCAATCACAATCCGGTCAGGGCGCATAAAGTCTTCTACAGCAGCGCCTTCTTTTAAGAACTCTGGATTAGAAACTACCGAGCATAGGTCCGCTGGCTGACTTCTTTTTACCAATTCTTCTTTGATAGCAGCAGATACTTTGTCTGCCGTCCCAACAGGCACAGTAGATTTATCCACAACCACCTTGGAAGTAGTTGCATGACGGCCAATGTTACGAGCTGCTGCAACTACATATTGTAAATCAGCAGAGCCATCTTCATCGGGAGGAGTACCCACTGCAATAAATTGGATATCCCCATGAGCAACTGATGCAGCGATATCCGTAGAGAACTGCAATCTACCAGCTGCACGATTGCGCTCAATCATTTCTTTTAATCCGGACTCGTAAATAGGAACTCCGCCAGAATTGAGAATCTCAATCTTCTTAGGATCTAAATCTAGACAAAAAACAGCATTACCTTGCTCGGCAAGGCAAGCGCCAGTAACTAAACCTACGTAACCGCTACCAATGATGGTGACTTTCAATTGATCTCCACTCTTATTTACATTGATGGGCCGCTAGGCGCAGCACCTTCACTACGTCTTGGGGAGTATGCCTCCCAATGATTACAGCCAGGGCACTGCCAATAGAATCGACGCGCCCTAAAACCACAATTGCCACAAGTATATCTAGCTAAACTAGTAGTCCGCTGACGCAAGAGATTGAGAATCGACTGCAACTCTAAGACTCTTTCCGGATTGGCGCTACCTTCCTCTAGGGCTAGGCGGGTTTCAGCCAACTTAGACAAAGCACTCAAACTAGGTGAATGCTGCATCACATCAGCGAGCATCACATTAGCTGCTTGTGGTCCACGAATTGACATGAGCTGCTTGTGTACGACATCTAATAACTCGCCAGAAGCTTGGGTCTTGAGAAGCTCGCATAGACGATCTAAACCTGCATCGACCTGATTGATCATCGTATGAGCAATCATCCAACGATCGGCTAATAAGTGCATGTAAGCAGGATGCGATGCAGCCACTACACTCCATGCATCAATTGCTTGCGCTGGGCGCTCCATCGCCATTAGATAATCGCCCTGCAAAATCAAAGCGCGAGAATGGTTTGGGATCGATTGCAAAGCTCGCTGTATTGACTGCTCAGCTTCCTGCAAATCCTTGCGACGCAGGGCTTCTTGACCTAATTCACAATGAAACTGAGCAATCTCAGTTTGATGGGATTTTCCTTGCAATGATGCAAGCTCATGTGCGGCGATGATAGCCTTTTTCCAGTCACGCTCAACTTGATACATCTCTAGCAAGCTTTCTTTTGCTGGAACGGCAAACTTACCTTCCCCCACACGATTTAATGAAGCTTCAGCGCGATCTAATAGGCCTGCGCGCAGAAAATCACGGCCTAACTCATAAGCGGCATGATCACGATCGCGCGGCTTTAAGTCATCTCGATTAGCAAGGTGCTGGTGAACTTTAATAGCACGCTCAGTTTCACCACGGCGGCGAAATAAATTGCCCAATGAAAAATGTAACTCAATGGTCTCCGGATCTAATTGCGCAATTTTGACGAGTGTCTCAATTGCCTGATCAGGTTGTTCGTTTAATAGTAGGCTTAGGCCTTTAAAGGTTGAGCGCTGCTGCTGCATGCGTTCACGCTCATCCATACGATTTTCAAGGCGCAGATCCCAGCGCGCTGCCAGCCAGCCAATCCCAAACATGACTGGGAGTAGTAATAGCCAAGATGTCGCTATCTGAATCATGACAGAAAGAAATTAAATAAAAAAATGGCCCGAATGGACCACTGAGGATGAGCCTGAATGTTAGGCACCAGAACCCTCTTTGGGGCCCGCCTGTTTAAGTGGCTTGTAATCCACTCGCTCACGTAACTCTTTTCCAGGCTTGAAATGTGGAACACGTTTTTCTGGAATCAAGACCTTATCACCAGACTTCGGATTGCGGCCAGTGCGTGCGGGACGATGATGTAGTACAAAACTGCCAACACCGCGCAACTCAATACGCTTACCCTCAGCCAAAGCATGAGTCATAGTATCTAACAAAGTTTTTACTGCCAACTCCACATCCCTAGGCAAAAGCTGCGGAAATTGTTCCGCGAGGCTCTCCACTAGTTCGGAGCGAGTAATTGCTTGTTGCTCTTGATCTGTCATGATCTATCAAAAAAAATCGCCGCTCTTCCAAAGAAAAGCGGCGATATTGATTTAACCCTGATTGTCCATTTTTGCTTTCAACAAAGCACCTAAATTGGTTGTGCCAGACTGCGCATCACCTTGGAGCTTGCTCATTGCATCTTGTTGATCAGAACTGTCTTTTGCTTTAATCGAAAGATTAATGACACGTGACTTGCGATCAATATTAATGATCATTGCAGTGACGCTATCGCCTTCTTTCAACACATTACGTGCATCTTCAACGCGATCGGTTGAGATCTCAGAAGCGCGTAAGTAAGCTTCAACTTCATCGGCCAAGTGAATCGTTGCACCCTTAGCATCAACCGCTTTCACAGTGCCAGTAACAAGGCTGCCCTTGTCACTTACGGATGTGTAGTTATTGAATGGGTCGCCAGACAATTGCTTAATACCAAGAGAGATACGCTCTTTCTCAACATCAATTGCCAATACAGTGGCTTCAACTTCATCACCTTTTTTGTATTTCTTAACAGCTTCTTCGCCTGGTTCATTCCAAGAGATATCCGAGAGATGTACTAAGCCATCGATTCCACCAGGCAAACCAATGAACACACCAAAGTCAGTTATCGACTTGATTGCGCCAGTCAGCTTGTCACCTTTTTGCTGGGCACGTGAGAACTCTTCCCATGGGTTTGCTTTGCACTGCTTGATGCCCAAGCTGATACGACGCTTGTCTTCATCAATATCCAGAACCATTACTTCAACTTCGGTTCCTAATGCAGTGGCTTTACTTGGAGCAACGTTCTTGTTGGTCCAATCCATTTCAGAAACGTGTACCAAACCTTCGATACCAGATTCGATTTCAACGAACGCGCCGTAATCAGTCAAGTTGGTCACTTTGCCGAATAAACGGGTATTCGGTGGGTAACGACGAGCAATACCAACCCATGGATCATCACCAAGCTGCTTCACGCCGAGTGAAACACGGTTCTTTTCTTGATCGAACTTCAAAATCTTAGCGGTTACTTCTTGACCAACAGTCAACATCTCGCTTGGGTGACGTACACGACGCCACGCCAAATCGGTAATGTGCAAGAGGCCATCGATACCGCCGAGGTCAACGAACGCGCCGTAATCAGTGATGTTCTTAACCAGGCCAGTAACTACTGCGCCTTCTTTTAGGTTAGACATCAACTTAGCACGCTCTTCACCTTGGCTGGCTTCAACCACTGCACGACGTGACAACACGACGTTGTTACGCTTACGGTCAAGCTTGATAACCTTGAACTCCATAGTCTTACCTTCGTAAGGACTAGTGTCTTTAATTGGACGTGTATCAACGAGTGAGCCAGGCAAGAATGCGCGGATACCGTTCACCATCACAGTCAAGCCACCTTTGACCTTACCAGTAACAGTACCGGTAACGATCTCAGCTTGCTCGAGTGCTTTTTCCAAATTCATCCATGAGGCTAAGCGCTTCGCTTTGTCACGGGAGAGGATGGTGTCGCCATAGCCGTTTTCAAGGGCATCGATAGCAACAGAAACGAAATCACCAGGAGCGACCTCAATCTCGCCAGCGTCGTTATGGAATTCTTCAACAGGAATAAACGCTTCAGACTTCAAGCCAGCGTTAACAACGACGAAATTATGGTCGATGCGAAGGACTTCAGCCGAAATAACTTGGCCGGTCTTCATATTCGATCGGGTTAATGATTCTTCAAATAATTCTGCAAATGATTCAGACATGTGTATTCACTTTTTACCGTCAGAAGGCCCGACGGGTTAGGTTAAAAAAATCTTAAGAAACACGCTAATGAAATGATCGCGTTGTAGAGTTTCTTCAGACACCAAAACTACTTCTTATAACTCACTGCTTTTACTGCTTACAAAACTAAACAATTGCAGATTGATACCAATCCAAAACTGTCTTAACTACTTGATCTATCGATAACTCTGATGTTTCAAGCACTTTTGCACCATCTGCTACCAACAAGGGGGCGGTGCCTCGACTACTATCTCTGGCATCGCGCTCCTGCAAATCTTGCAGTAAGTCGGGAAGTTTAGCAGAAATTCCCTTAGCTATCAATTGCTTATGGCGACGTTCCGCTCTGGCAGCCGCTGTAGCGGTCAAGAAAACCTTCAAAACTGCGTCTGGGAAGATGACACTGGCCATATCCCGACCATCAGCCACTAAACCCGGCGACTGCCGAAAACTGCGCTGTAAGCCCACTAAAGCAGACCGAACCTCGGGATGTACAGCCACAGTCGAGGCTCTAAGACCAATGTTTTCAGTGCGAATCGCCTCTGTAACATCCTCACTATCTAGAAAAATTTGACCATTTTTGAATGAAATCAGTAACTTAGGAACTAAAAGACCGAATTCTGGCCCATTTTGAAGGTCAATTCTTCGTTTTTCGCTAGCAAGGGCAACTAAGCGATAGAGCGCCCCGCTATCCAAGTAATGAAAGCCCAGCTTTTCTGCCACCAAAGAAGCAACAGTCCCTTTACCAGAGGCAGTAGGTCCATCGATTGCAATAACTGGGTAAGTGCTCATGAGATTAACCAACAACTTTCGCAAATTCAGCGAAGTAGGTTGGGAAAGTTTTAGCAACGCAATTGGGATCATTTATTAGCAACGCGTTTGGGCCAAAGGCTGCCAGAGAGAAGCACATTGCCATACGATGATCGTCATATGTATCAATTCCTTGGCTTGGTGATTTCCACTCACTTGGTGATGGAGCATTCACCACAATATAGTCAGCACCCTCTTGCACAGTTGCGCCAAGCTTTCTTAATTCTGTTGCCATCGCCGTAATGCGATCCGTTTCTTTAACACGCCAGCTCGCAATATTATTTAAGCGGGTTGGACCCTCGGCAAATAGCGCGGTAACAGCGAGAGTCATTGCTGCATCAGGTATCTCAGTGCAATCCATCGTGATGCCATTCAGTTTCCCGCTTGCGTTCTTCACGCCAGATACTTCAATCCAATCTTCACCAGCAGTAATGTTGGCGCCCATCAAAGCAAGTGCATCAGCAAATGCCACATCACCCTGAATACTATCTTTACCAACGCCCAAGACACGGACGGGGCCGCTGCCAATGGCACCAAGGGCGAGGAAGTAGGAAGCAGAGGATGCATCACCTTCGACCAATAACTCTCCAGGACTCCTGTAAACAACATCCGATGTTCTGGCAGGAATCACAAATGAATGCGCGTCAGGGCAAGCAATATTCACCCCAAAACGCGCCATGAGTTTTAGGGTGATATCAATGTATGGACGTGAAATCAATTCACCGACGACTTCAATACGAATAGGCTGTACCGCAATGAGTGGCAAAGCCATCAATAATGCTGTCAAGAATTGGCTCGATACATCACCGCGTACTTTAACCACATCCTGAATTTGAATATCTGCAGCAGAAATCTGAATCGGCGGATAACCGTCTTGCAATTCGTAATTAATCTTAGCGCCTACTTGACGTAGACCATCCACTAAATCGCGGATCGGTCTCTCATGCATGCGAGCGACACCAGATAAGCGATAGTCCCCACCCTGCATTGCTAGTGCTGCTGTCAAAGGCCGAATTGCAGTGCCTGCATTACCCATAAATAAATCTGCTTTGCGCACCGCAAAGAGCCCACCACAACCTTCAACTACACAAACATTGTTGGCCCGGTCAGTTATAGACAAGCCAAGCTGACGCAAAGCATTGCGCATGACCTTGGTGTCATCTGCATCCAGCAAATTCTTTAAAGTGGTAGTACCAGTGGAAAGCGCAGCTAAGAGAAGTGCGCGATTAGAAATGCTTTTAGAGCCAGGCAAAATAATCGAGCCTTGCGCTCGTTTGAATGGTCCAAGCTGAATGCTAGGCAAATGAGCCATCAAGCCCCATCCAAATCTTGACGCGCTTTACTTGCCTGATTGAATAACTTTTCTAGACCAGCGCCATCACCCTCAGCAATCAATTTGCGCATATGGGTCACGATCAATAAGTACTGATCCAGCTCTTTCAAAATAGCAGCGCGGTTACCCAAACAAATATCACGCCACATTTCTGGGCTAGAAGCAGCAATGCGAGTGAAATCCTTAAAACCCGCGCCTACATGACCGAGTTTTTGATCAGCATCTTCAGAGTTAAGAACGCTGGCCATTAATGCATAAGAAAGTAGATGTGGTAAATGGGATACAGCAGCATAAATAGCATCGTGCTGTACGCTACCAATCTTTTTTACTGCCGAACCAACTGACTCCCAAAATCCAATGATCAAGGCAATATCTTCTGGAGAGTTTTCTTGCAATGGGCAAATAATGGTTTGTTTACCCTGAAATAAATCTACTTTTGCAGCACTAGCGCCATGCTGCGCGCCACCAGCAATCGGATGAGCAGGTACAAACTGACATACCTTCTTACCTAACACTTCTTTTGCAGCCAAGATCACATCACCCTTAGTGCTGCCAGCATCAGTAATCATAGTTCTGGGCTCAAGATGCGGCTCAATCACCTCAAAGGCAGCGCGCATTTGCGCAACAGGCATGCAAAGAACAATGACCTCTGATTGCTTGGCTGCCTCTACTAAATCCACCACCCCATCAATCGCAGCCATCTTTTGCGCTTGATCTAAATTTTCTTTGCTGCGACCAACACCAAGCACTTTAGTAACCACGCCCGCTTTCTTAAGCGCCAAGCCTAAGGATGCGCCAATTAAGCCAACTCCAACAATCGAGACGGTACCGTAATTACTTTTAGGATTAATGATGGTCATAGATGAATATCTTTATTACGCCAGAATAGCTTTGAGTGCTTCAATAAAAGCAGCATTTTCTTCAGGCAAACCAATGGAGATACGCAACCATTTTGGCAGGCCGTAATTACTCACGGGCCGAACAATAATGCCGCGTTTGAGTAATTCCAAATTAATACGCTCGCCTGCTTGATCATCATCACCAACCTTAACTAAAACAAAGTTTCCGGCAGAAGGTAAATACTGAAGGCTCAATTGATTAAATGCTTCAGTCAACTGTTTATAACCAGCGCAATTGAGCTCAAACCCTTGCTGTAAGAATGCTTTGTCCTGAAACGCTGCGATCGCTGCGGCTTGCGCAAGGCTATTTACATTGAATGGTTGACGAATGCGGTTGAGCAAGTCTGTTAAATGCGGCTGAGCTACGCCATAGCCGATTCGTAAGCCAGCAAGCCCGTAGGCCTTTGAGAAGCTACGCGACAAAATCATATTTGGGAAACGCTTTACCCAAGCGATTGCATCATAACGCTGCTCTGGAGTGAGGTATTCGTTATAGGCTTCATCCAAAACAATAACGACATGGGAGGGCACTGCCATCAAAAAATCTTCAATCGCTTGAGCAGTAAGATAGCTACCCGTCGGGTTATTTGGGTTGGCTACAAATACTAATTTGGCTTTGTCACCAGCAAATTTAACTGCGGCTAACATTGCCGGTAGATCATGGCCATAAGTGGCAGTAGCAGATACTTCAACTGCTTTGGCACCAACAGCTTGAGTGGCAAGAGGATAAACAGCAAAAGCATGTTTAGAAAAAATCACTTCGTCGCCTGCTTGCGCAACCGCACGGGCAGCAAGCTCCAAGATGTCATTGCTGCCATTACCTAGCGTAATCCAATCACTTGGAACACCTAAGCTCTCAGACAATACCTTCTTTAATTCAAAGCCATTAGAGTCTGGGTAACGGCCTAAATCACTAGCAGCCTTGAGCATGGCATCTTGGGCAGACTTTGGCATTCCCAATGGATTTTCATTGGAAGCCAGTTTCACAATTTTGTTTTCGTCTAAGCCATACTCACGTGCCACTTCACTGATGGGACGACCACCAACATAGGGCGCAATCGCGTGAATGTGTTTTAAACCAATCTTGGAAGTCATTCGTAGGCTTGCTGATTTATGTGCTGATGTATTGACTAATTTATCTTCTAAAGCTCAGGCTGAATGAGGATAAGAACCCAGGTTCTTATAGAACGCTGCAATTGCTTTTAATTCCTCTAAAGCTTTCACGACTTTGGCATCTTCCGCATGACCAGCAATATCAATATAGAAGTGATATTCCCAGGTGCCTTTGCGCGCAGGTCGAGATTCAAAACGGTTCATCGACACTCCGTGTTTTGCTAAAGGAGCGAGTAAGCGATGCACAGCCCCTGGCTGGTTATCAATCGACAACACTAGAGAGGTTTGATCTTTTCCTGTTGGCTGGCATTCATAAGCGCCTACGACAACAAAGCGAGTGCGGTTATGAGGATCATCCTGAATCTGTGCAGCGACAGCCTGTAAACCATAGGTCTCTTGTGCAGGATCGCCAGCAATGGCGGCTAAAGATGGATCATTTGCAGCTAAACGTGCAGCCTCAGCATTACTACTTACTGCTTGGCGCTTTAAGTTTGGCGCATGCAGGCTTAGCCATTGTTGACACTGTGCCAATGCTTGTGCATGAGCGCAAACCGTTGTTACACCATCTAAGTTTCCACTCTTAGTTAAGAGATGATGATGAATCGGCAAAACTACCTCGCCGCTAATGCGCATTGAAGAATCCAAGAGCAAGTCTAGAGTACGTGAAATAGCGCCTTCGCTAGAGTTCTCAACCGGTACCACGCCAAATTGCGCAGCGCCTTTCTCTACTGATTTAAAGACTTCATCCAGACTTGCGCAAGGCAGGCCAGCGATCGAGTGCCCAAAATAGGTTTGAGCAGCTTGTTCTGAGAAGGTACCTGCTGGCCCAAGATAAGCAACAGTTTGACGCGCCTCTAAGGCTCTGCACGCAGACATCACTTCACGCCAAATAGCTGCAATACCATCGGGTAATAAAGGTCCAGTATTACTTTCTTGCAAACGAGCAATCACTTGGCGCTCACGCTCAGGACGAAACACTGGGGATGAGAAGCCACCTTTAACATGTCCAACTTCTTGCGCTGCTTTAGCACGCTGCGTCAGTAAATCTAAAATCTCCGCATCCAATGCATCAATTTTTTCTCGCAGGGGAGCTAAGCGCTGTTCTTCAGTACTCATTAAGCCCGCCTTTCAAAATCACGCATAAATTCAATTAAAGCTTTCACGCCTGCCAGAGGCATTGCGTTGTAAATACTTGCGCGCATACCGCCTGCAGCTTTATGACCCCGCAAAGCCACTAAACCTGCAGCATTTGATTGCGCCAAAAATTCCGCATTCAAAGACTCGTCCTTTAGGAAGAAAGTCACGTTCATACGAGAGCGGTATTGTTTTTCAACCCGATTCTCATAGAAGCTACTTTGATCCAAGAACTGATAGAGCAAGTCCGCTTTTTCTTGGTTGCGCTTTTCGATAACCTTAACACCACCCTGCCCCAGAAGCCACTTAAATCCTAAGCCAGCCATATAAATTGAAAAAGTGGGTGGCGTATTAATCATGGATTGGGTGCCCGCCTGGACAGACCAATCCCAAATCAATGGGGTGATCCCCATGCTGTGGCCTAGCAAGTCTTTACGGACAATTACAATAGTCATTCCCGCTGGTGCGATGTTTTTCTGCACACCACCAAACCAGACAGCACACTGACTGACATCCATCTCTTTAGAAAGGAAGTTACTAGAAATATCTGCAACCAAAGGGGTCTTGCCCACATCTGGTACATCCGGGAACTCAACACCGCCAATCGTCTCATTGGCGCAGTAGAGAACATAAGCAGCATCACTTGACAGCTTCCAAGTGTTTCTTGGGGGAATCGTATTGAATTTTTCTGCAGCAGACGATGCAGCTAAATTTGCTATGCCGTACTTCTGCGCTTCTTTGTACGATTTTTCTGACCATATGCCAGTAACAATGTAATCGGCCTTGGGACCGTTCTTAGCCAAAGGCATGAGGTTCATTGGAATGGCTGCATTTTGCCCAAGGCCACCGCCTTGCAAGAGCAAGATTTCATAGTTACTCGGAATATTCATCAAGGAGCGCAGATCTTGCACCACCTCTTCATACACCTCCATGAATTCTTTACTGCGATGGCTAATCTCCAGTACGCTTGTACCAAGTCCACGCCAATTGAGCATTTCATCAGCAGCCTGCTTTAATACCTCTTCAGGCAAAGTAGCCGGCCCCGCAGCGAAATTGAAGATGCGGTGGTCAAAGCTCATAGTCTTAGATCATCTGGTGGTGACGCCTTACGCGTCACCTTCTACATCAGAAGCGGAATCAGTTGCTGAATCGGCAGAGGTATCATCCTCTTCTAAGTCATCATCCGAATCGCTTTCAGCAATCCGTTGTAAACCAGATAAACGGGTGCCTTCATCCACATTGATCAAGGTAACACCCTGAGTTGCCCGACCCATCTCACGGATTTCAGAAACACGAGTGCGCACTAAAACACCACCAGTGGTGATCAACATGATTTGATCTTCTGTTGATACCAATGCAGCAGCAACAACTTTGCCATTCCGCTCAGATGTCTGAATTGCAATCATGCCTTTAGTACCGCGACCATGACGTGTGTACTCAGCAATCGGTGTGCGCTTGCCATAGCCATTCTCTGTAGCGGTTAATACGCTACTTGGAATCGCAATGCCATTTGCATCAACGACTGCAGCTTGCATACCCTCAGCTTCGGATGGAGCAACCAGCATCGCAATCACTTGATGACCATCGCCTAAGTTCATGCCACGCACACCGCGGGCAGTGCGCCCCATTGGACGCACATCGTTCTCATCAAAGCGCACTGCTTTACCAGCATCTGAGAAGAGCATCACATCGTGCTGGCCATCAGTAATTGCCGCACCAACCAAGAAGTCACCTTCATTTAAGTCGACTGCAATAATGCCGGCTTTACGAGGATTGGAGAAATCAGATAAACGGGTTTTCTTCACGGTACCTAAGCTAGTTGCCATAAAGACATACTGATCATCCTGATATCCCTTAATAGGGAGAATCACAGTAATCTTTTCACCTTCGATCAATGGGAACATATTGACGATCGGCTTACCGCGTGAGGTACGGCTTCCTTGCGGCACTTCCCATACTTTCAACCAATACATGCGGCCACGATCAGAGAAGCAAAGAATGGCGTCATGCGTATTGGCTACGAATAAAGTATCAATCCAATCTTCATCCTTAGTAGCGGCAGCTTGCTTGCCACGACCGCCACGTTTTTGTGCGCGGTACTCGCTGAGCGGCTGACTCTTCATATAACCAGTATGCGAAAGTGTGACCACCATATCTTGCGGCGTGATCAAATCTTCCGTGAATAGTTCAGTAGCATTCATTTCAATGAATGAACGACGACCACTATCGCCGCCCGCTTTACCAAACTCTGCTTGAACTTCTTTCAGCTCACTCTCAATCACAGAAGTGACACGCTCTGGCTTTGCTAACAAATCTAACAAATCAGAAATCTCTGACATGACTTCTTTGTACTCATTGACAATCTTGTCTTGCTCAAGCCCTGTCAAGCGTTGTAAACGCATCTGCAAAATTTCTTGCGCCTGACTATCAGAGAGGCGATACAAGCCAGTAGTCTGCATACCGTACTCAGGCAACAAGCCTTCAGGACGATAAGCATTGCGACCGCCAGGCGTATCCGTCTCAGCACGTGCCAACATCTCACGAACCATCGAGGAATCCCACGCTTTACTCATCAACTCTTGCTTCGCAATCACTGGGTTTGCAGCAGCTTTAATAATGGCAATAAATTCGTCGATGTTTGCTAAGGCAACAGCTAAACCTTCTAAGACGTGGCCACGCTCGCGTGCTTTCCGCAATTCAAAAATAGTGCGACGTGTCACAACTTCACGACGATGCTGCAAGAAATATTCCAGCATTTGCTTCAAGTTGAGTAAGCGCGGTTGGTTATCCACCAAAGCCACCATGTTCATACCGAAGTTATCTTGCAGTTGAGTGCTCTTATACAAATTATTGAGAACAACCTCTGGCACTTCACCGCGCTTGAGCTCAATCACAACGCGCATACCGGATTTATCTGATTCATCACGCAAATCAGAAATGCCTTCTACTTTTTTCTCATTCACTAACTCAGCGATACGCTCGAGCAAATTCTTTTTGTTGACCTGATATGGCAACTCATCAACGATGATGGCTTGACGTGCGCCTTTGTCGATATCTTCAAAGTGAGTCTTAGCGCGCATCACCACACGACCGCGACCAGTTCTATAACCCTCACGAACCCCTTGAACGCCATAAATAATGCCGGCGGTTGGAAAATCTGGGGCTGGAATGATCTCAATCAATTCGTCTATCGAGCACTCTGGGTTGAAGAGGACGTGTAAACAGGCTGTAATGACCTCATCCAGGTTATGAGGGGGGATATTGGTCGCCATACCCACAGCAATGCCAGAACTGCCATTAATCAGCAAATTAGGTACTTTGGCAGGCAGAATGAGGGGCTCTCTCTCGCTACCATCGTAATTTGGCCCAAAATCGACGGTTTCCTTGTCCAAATCAGCCAAAAGCTCATGGGCTATCTTGCGCAGCCGGATCTCGGTATACCGCATTGCAGCAGCGTTATCGCCGTCTACGGAGCCAAAGTTACCCTGCCCATCAACCAGCATATAGCGCAGGGAGAAATCCTGAGCCATCCGAACAATGGTGTCATACACCGCAGAATCGCCGTGTGGATGGTATTTACCGATGACATCGCCAACTATACGGGCAGATTTTTTGTAAGCTCGGTTCCAATCGTTGTTTAATTCATACATTGCAAATAAGACCCGGCGGTGAACCGGTTTGAGGCCATCACGCACGTCTGGCAGGGCTCTGCCGACGATGACGCTCATTGCGTAGTCCAAATAGGACCGCCGCATTTCGTCTTCGAGGGATATTGGTAGTGTTTCTTTA
>CAIUOP010000083.1 GCA_903900805.1 uncultured beta proteobacterium
CCAGCAATGCCACCAATCAGGGCAAACAATTGTGCCCAAGCCCAAAAAGATTTGAGGCCTTGTAAGTAAAAGCAGTTGAGTCCGCTACCTGGGAAAAAAAATCCGAGAGCGCAAAAAATCAGTTTGGAGTTTTTCATTAATTTTTTATCTTTTGATTAACTTACTTATTTGTTTGTATTGGGACGCTGCGTAAAGCTCAAGACTTCTCGATCTGCTCCAATCATCAGCAATTGATCGCCATTGCGAACGATGCTGCGATAGTCGTTGAGCTCATACAGAAAGTCATTTTCTAATTCATTACGCTGGGGCGTGCATGCCATCTTGGTACTCACAATTTTAGTGATGGTAAAGCCACGAGCATCCTCATCTAACTGTGCGGTAAACCGATTGCAGCCAGAAGAGCCACTCACGCGCTGACCAGCAGCATCAAAGCTTATTTGAATGGGATTGCTGGCTTCACCTTGCGGAATTTGGCGGGTACGTACCTCGCCACTACTATTGGGGGGTAAGTTCCAGCGAGTGAGTTCCCACTTAGTGTTCCGAAGTTCGCTGCTAGGAGGGCTCGTTTTGGCATTGCAGGGCGGAATGACATTAGCGCACCCAGTCAAAAGAACAATACCTAGAGATGAAAACACCACAATTAGGCTATTTGAGAAGTTCCTAGAGCGCTCTTTTGAGAGGGTATGGGCCGCTATATTTGTGGGCATATTTATCTAAGTTATTGTTTTATATGTATTTTTTATTTACTAGAGAGTTCTATTCTACTGGCTTAGACGCTTAAATAGGTGGAAGAAGTAGGGGTTTTCGTCTAGAATATGAGGTTTTCCGCCCTACCGTAGGATTAATTGGTGGGCTGGAAACCCAAGCTGTTTTCATTTTAGATTTTTTAAGGAATAAGTATGGTCGTCATTCGACTGGCACGCGGCGGCTCTAAGAAGCGCCCTTTTTACAGCATCGTTGCTACTGATAAGCGCAACCGTCGTGACTCGAACTTTATCGAGCGCATTGGCTATTTCAATCCACAAGCAGTTGCAACTGAGCAAGCTATGCGCATCGCTCAAGATCGTTTGACTTACTGGACTGGTGTTGGTGCACAAATCTCTCCAACCGTTGTTCGTTTGATCAAAAACAACCCTGCTGTTTAAATCACCTTGCTAAAGACTTCATCTTTGCGGTGGAGTTTTTGGTGGCAGGATTTCAGTAGTTTTATTTTGGGAAAATAGGGTGTCTTTCAAATGAGTACACCCTCCCTAAATGATTTGATTGAGCTTGGTGCCATTTCTGAGGCACAAGGATTGCAGGGCCAAGTGAAGGTTAGACCTCACTCATCAGAGCCTGTAGCACTTCTATCTTCTAAAGCTGTTTGGCTATCTTTGATCCCGCGAAGGGATGTAGGCGTTTCTGCGTCTTTAGAGCAGGCTTCCTTAACTCAATATAAAGTGAAGAGTACCAAGATGCATAGCGGTAATGTCGTCATGGCGCTAGAGGGCGTGAGCGATCGCGATCAAGCACTGGCATTAAAAGGCGCCAGAATATTAGTGGCGCGTGATGCTTTTCCAATGCCAGATAGTGAGTCTTATTATTGGGTTGATCTGATTGGCTGCAATGCAGTTAATCTGCAAAACGAAGCACTTGGTGAGGTGATTGATATCACTGAGAACGGTGCGCATGGCGTGATCGCACTTGGTGATGCGTCAAGCAAAACAATTAAACAATTAGTGCCATTTGTAAAAGAAGTCGTGAAAAACGTAGACTTAGCTAATAAAACAATTACTCTTGATTGGCAGAGTGATTGGTGATAAATCAATACGACGAACTGAGATATGCGCTTTGATGTTGTGACCTTATTCCCAGAAATGTTCTCTGCTTTAACGCAGTGGGGTGTGACTGGTCGCGCTTGTGAACAATCGCTAACTAGTGTTCATCTTTGGAATCCAAGAGATTTTTGTTCTGATCCTCGCAAGACAGTAGATGATCGCGCTTATGGTGGCGGCCCAGGGATGGTCATGATGGCCAAGCCCTTGGAAGATACTGTTGCGCAAATTAAAGCAGCCCATCAGGCTGCCAATCTTAAAACAGGCCCAATTTGTCTATTAGCGCCTCAAGGTGAGCGTTTCACCCAGAAAATTGCCACCGATATCCTTCATTACGGCAATTTGAGCTTGATTTGTGGTCGATATGAAGCGGTAGACCAACGTTTTGTCGACAGAAACGTCGATTTACAGCTCTCTATCGGTGATTTTGTGCTTTCTGGGGGTGAAATCCCCGCTATGGCGATGATGGATGCGGTAATTAGGCTGATCCCAGGGGTCCTGGGGGATGACGAATCTGCCACCCAGGATAGCTTTATGAATGGCCTTTTAGACTATCCGCACTACACCAGACCCGAGATTTATGAAAATTTGTCAGTGCCGGACGTGCTTTTGGGCGGACATCACGCTAAAATAGCGGATTGGCGTCGGCAGAAGTCTTTAGAGCTGACGTTCAGGCTCCGGCCAGATTTAATTGAATCGGCCAGAGCCAATGGGTTGCTAACCCGAGAAGATGAACAATTTCTTCGCTCGCTGTGATTACTCTCAGTAGTGATTTAAAGGTTTGGTTTTTGGTTTAGTGAAATTGTTTTAACTGCATCCTCTGTTAAGTCCGTTGATGAATATCTCGGGATTAAACGTTAACAAGATGTTTAAGGATTGAAAATGAATTTAATCGAAAAAATTGAGCAAGAAGAAATTGCTCGCTTAAGTGTTAACAAAGTATTGCCAAGTTTTGCACCTGGCGACACAGTAGTTGTTAGCGTAAACGTTGTTGAAGGTACACGTAAACGTACCCAGGCCTTTGAAGGTGTTGTGATTGCTAAGCGTAATCGCGGACTCAATTCCAACTTTATCGTGCGTAAGATTTCTTCTGGTGAAGGCGTTGAGCGTACTTTCCAAACATACTCACCATTGATTGCAAGCGTTGAAGTAAAGCGTCGCGGTGATGTACGTCGTGCAAAGTTGTACTACTTGCGTGACCGTTCTGGTAAGTCAGCACGTATTAAAGAAAAGCTCCAAGCTCGCACTAAGGCAGTAGCTGCTCCAGCTGCTGAATAATTGCTGCTTTGATGCAAATTAAAAAGGCGGCCTAGGTCGCCTTTTTTGTAGCCTTAAAATATGAATATGCCCAAGATCCCTAAGACTGAAGAAGACGCAATCAATGTGGCTGCACCACCGGGATTTGACGCGCAAGCTATTCCAATTCATGAGGTTTGTAGCAATCAGATAAAAGTGCCTAAAGAGCATCTTGAGCCAACAAGCTTAAGGGCCCGTTTTCAGACGCCTCCAGATTGGCAACCAGAAATTACTGATGAGAATCGTCATGTGATTGCATCTGACATCATTGCTAAACGCAATGCTGCCGGAAAGGTAACTAAAGCAGCGGTACTGATTCCTTTGCTATTAAAGGAAGATGGCCTATGGGTTTTATTAACGCAGCGTACTAATCACCTGCGCGATCATGCTGGGCAAATTAGCTTCCCTGGAGGTCGGATGGACTCGGAAGATCAGAGTCCTCACGAGACTGCGCTGCGGGAGAGTGAAGAAGAAATTGGTTTAGACCGCAAACGGGTTGAGATTATTGGGCATTTACCGCAATATTTAACCGTTTCAGGCTATAGCGTTACTCCGGTAGTAGCTTTGGTACAAGCTCAGGCAGAATACGTCTTGGATGAATTTGAAGTGGCAGATGTGTTCGAAGTGCCCTTAAGTTTTTTGTTAGACCCAGCAAACCATCAGGTAAGAGTGTGGCAAAGTGAGCAGGGTGGCCGTCGCTTTTATTCAATGCCTTATGAGAACCGCTTTATTTGGGGTGCCACTGCGGGAATGTTGCGTAACCTATATCATTTATTAAAAGTATGACTTTCTTTTCTATTCTCTTTGCCCTCATTGCTGAGCAATATCGCCCAGTAACTGCTAGCCATTGGATTGTGCGTACTAGCACTCGCTGGTTAGATTGGGTTGCTGGAGAATTCGGTGGTAAGACTGAAGAAGGTGCAAGTCCAGTTGGCGCTCGCATGGCCTGCTTAGTTGCCTTTATTCTGCCAACCTTTTTAGTGTTCTTGGTTTATGTCATTTGCATGGTGACCTACCCAATCTTGGGTTTTTTGTGGAACATTGTGATTGCCTATTTGTTTTTTGGCTTTCGTCAGTTCAGTCATTCCTTTACTCTAGTACATGAAGCCATTGAAGCTCATGATTTGCCAGCAGCGCGGGCTGCATTGGGCGAGTGGTATGGCCCAGATTTAGATACTTCCAATCTGACAGAAACTCAAGTCATCTCTTTGGCACTTGAGCGCGCCATCATTGGTTCACATCGCCACGTATTTGGTGTGCTGTTCTGGTTCATGATGCCAATGGGCCCTGCAGGTGTTGTGCTCTATCGTTTAGCTGATATTGCTGCACAGCGCTGGTCTGAGCGTGGTGACTTTAATTTAAGTGAAGCGGCACGTCATTTCTTCTTTGTGCTCGATTGGATTCCATCTCGCATCACTGCAATGGGCTTTGCGATTGTTGGTAATTTTGAAGGTGCAGTTTATGCATGGCGCTACCTCACTCAAAAATGGGCTGACTCTTTATCAGCAGTCATATTGGCTGCAGGTGGCGGCGCCTTAGGTGTGCGTTTAGGCGAGCCTTTAAGTGAGCCCGATAGCAATGAAGCATTGCGGATGGCAGAAGCTGGTGAACCGCTGATCTATGAAGTAGGTCTGGAGCCTACCGAACGCACAATGCGCTCCGCAGTAGGCTTGGTATGGCGCCTAGTTATCGCTTGGATGGCTTTATTGCTAATGCTGACCATCGCTCTTTGGCTTGGCTAATCCCCTGAATTTGTGTATCTGCTGTTTTTGAGTCAGAGTGCAACTGTCTAAATAGCGCTAGTCTTTCTGGCGCTACTTCATTTCTGTCTACTGCATCGCGGATCGCGCAATCTGGCTCTGATTCATGCGCGCAATTATGAAAGCGACACTTACCCAATAAATCTTTAAATTCTCTAAAGGCATGTTGTAATTCACTTACGGACATATGGGCTAAACCAAATTCCTGAAATCCTGGAGAGTCAATCAGCGCACCAAGCTTGCCAGATTTATCTCTCCCCCAAGCTTGCGGTAATTCAAAATAACGACAGGCAGTAGTGGTGTGCTTTCCAGTATCTAAGCGCACTGAGTATTCTTGAGTGAGGGCGGCAGCATTAGGAACCCAAGCATTTAACAGGCTAGACTTACCCATCCCCGATTGACCTACAAAGACGGAGACCTTGCCACAGAGTGCTTGCTGGAGTGCGTTAATCGATGCAGGGTCAAATTTAGCGGATACCTCGCTTACTGAATAGCCCATTCGTGCATACGGCGCAATGATTTTGCGAGCATGCTCCAAGTTATCTTTAAGATCGCATTTATTTAAGAGAATATGCAAACCAATTTGATTGGCTTCTGCGGCTACTACTGCTCTACCCAAAAGATCAGGTGAGAATGCAGGTTGCGTTGCGAGTACTACCAAAATTTGATCGACATTAGAGGCAATAATCTTGCTCTTAAATGCATCTGATCGATAGAGAATATTCTCGCGTGGTTCAATTTGGATAATGCGCGCTTGATCTGCCGATGTCATCTCAACCAGCATGCGATCACCAACCGCACCAACGTGCTGCTTAGCAGGCGTACTCACTTGTATTAATGAGCCCTGAGGCGATTCATTTCCTTGCGCATCTGCTACCAAACGCTGCGCTAGATAGTGCCTTCCATAAGAAGCAGTCAGTAGCGCATAAAACTGTTCCATTAAGGATGCGTATTAGCTTAGACGCTGTAAGTTAGCAATCCGTAGTGGAGCCGGCGGATGTGAGCTATAGAAGGCGGTGTAAATTGGATCCGGAGTGAGCGTTGAAGCATTATCTTGGTATAGCTTAACCAAAGCAGAGATCAAATCCTGAGCAGAAGATTTTTCTGCAGCAAAGCCATCAGCCTCGTATTCATGTTTACGTGAAGCCAGACTGGCAAGTGGCGTGAAGAAAAAGCTAAATACTGGGGATACCAGCATAAAGAGGGCTAGTGCTAAGCCGCCGTTATAGCCATTCAGGTTGGGCATCACGCCAAGATCGGTGTAGAACCAGACTTTAGTGCTAATCCATCCTAGCAGAGCAAACATACCGAAGCTCAAGGCAAAAGAAACTAAGAGGCGCTTGCGAATATGTTTGCATTTAAAGTGTCCTAACTCATGAGCAAGGACCGCCTCTACTTCGCCTGGGTTTAGTTTTTCAATTAAGGTATCAAAGAAGACAATTCGTTTTGCTTTGCCCATGCCAGCAAAGAATGCGTTGCCATGTGCGCTACGCTTGCTGCCATCCATCACAAACAAGCCTTGGCTAGCAAAGTCACAGCGTTTTAGTAGTGCCTCGATTTGCGTTTTTAAAGGACCATCTTCTAAAGCTTGAAACTTGTTAAAGAGCGGCGCAATGAAGGTAGGAAAGATCCACTGCATCAGTAAACTAAATGCTGTTAATACTCCCCATGCCCAAAGCCACCAAAGATCGCCAGCTTGAGCCATGAGAGTAAGAATCACCCACAGTAGTGGGACGCCAATTGCACCACCCACACTTAAACCCTTCATCATGTCGCTAAAGAATAATTTCTTACCCATGCGATTAAAGCCAAAACGCTCCTCCAAATAAAACTGCTTGTACCAGGAGAAAGGGAGGTCGATAATTCCGGAGATGAGCACAATCGAGACTAGTAGAGCAATTTGCTGGGCAATACCTTCGCCTAATAATTGCAGCAGAGCCATATTGAGAATTTGTAAGCCACCCAGTAAAGTGAAGGCAATTAAAATAACGGCGCTGACCCCATTTTCTAATATGCCAAGGCGTAATTTGGCGATCGTGTAGTCAGCTGCTTTTTGATGTTCAGCCAAGCTCACCTTTTCAGAAAATTCTGCAGGAACCCGTTCGCGGTGCTGGGCAACATAGCGGATTTGACGTTGGGATAGCCAGTGGCGTAGGCCAAAACTGGCAATGAAGGCGATTAGAAAAACAATTGTGAATGTCATGAGATCATTATAGATATGAGCGAACAAATAAACACAGCCGAGAAAAAGGCGCCCCCTGCTAATGAGCACCTCATTTGGGTGGATATGGAAATGTCGGGTTTAAACCCCGAAACTGAGCGGATTCTAGAAATTGCCATCATAGTCACAGATGCCCACCTCAACACCATTGCAACTGCCCCTGTCTGGGTTGTTCATCAAGATGATGCCATTTTAGGTGCAATGGATGCTTGGAATACGGGTACTCATGGCCGCTCTGGTTTGATCGATAAAGTCAAAGCATCCACAATGGATGAGGCTACAGTCGAAGCAGAGTGTATTGCTTTTTTACAGAAATATATCAAGGCTGGTATTGCGCCAATGTGTGGCAACACGATTGGCCAAGATCGTCGCTTTATGGCTAAGTACATGCCGAAATTAGAAGCATATTTTCATTATCGAAGTATTGATGTCTCCACTCTCAAGGAGTTATGTAAGCGCTGGCATCCAGAGTTGGTGAAGGGCTTTACCAAAAATCAGGCCCATACTGCCTTAGCAGATATCGAAGAATCGATTGAAGAGCTCAAGTACTACCGTGATAAATTTATCGTACCGCTACCGCAGTAAAAAGAGGGGGCAAAAACTCAAAAAGAATTTATTTCTTGAGAGCGCTTTTGGGTCTAAAGGCCTTGATGACCTCTTCATCGGTCTCGATATAAGGTCCGCCGATTAAATCAATACAGTAAGGAACTGCGGCAAAGATGCCAGGAACGAGGACTTTCCCATTCTCATCTTTTAGACCTTCAAGTGTTTCAGCGATCGCTTTGGGTTGACCAGGCAAATTGATGACAAGCGCAGCATGTTCCTCAATTTCTCTTAGTACGGCAACTTGCCTAGACAAAATTGCAGTTGGAACAAACTTCAGGCTAATTTGACGCATTTGTTCGCCAAAACCAGGCATTTCACGAGTTCCAGCTTCTAAGGTAGCCTCAGGAGTGACATCTCTGCGAGATGGGCCTGTGCCTCCTGTAGTCAGGACTAGATCACACCCTATATCGTCTACCAATTCCACAATAGCTTCCGTGATGATTTCAGAGTCGTCTGAAATGAGACGCTCATGAAAGTCGCAAGGATTCTTAATAGCTTTCTTGAGCCAAGTCTGTAGGGCAGGAATACCCTCATCTTGATATACCCCTTTGCTGGCTCGATCAGAGATCGAGATCAGGCCAATTTTGACTTCATTCGGGGAGTTGCGCTTTTGGTCTTCGGTATGCTTCATGTTTCTATTCTAGCTATTATTAGGGCATGTTTACATATACATCCAGTCAGTTTCAAGAAATCGTCGATTTCTTGCTCAAAGAAGCCAAAAGAAGGGGAGCTTCGGACGCTGTTGCCGAGGTTTCTGAGGGCCAAGGCCTATCTGTAACGGTCCGTAAAGGCGAGGTCGAAACCATTGAGCAAAGCTTAGACAAGCAGGTCGGAGTCACTGTATTTTTAGGGCATCACCGTGGCAATGCCAGCACAAGCGATTTTTCCAAAGCATCTTTGAAGGCAACTGTTGATGCTGCATATCATATTGCGCAGCATACCGCTGAAGATACTTGTGCTGGGCCGGCTGAACGTGAGCTCTTAGAAAAAAATCCTCGCAATTTAGATTTGTTTCATCCATGGGATATTGATGCAGCACATGCAGTGGAAATTGCTCGCATTGCAGAAGGTGCTGCATTTTCAGTGAGCAAGCAAATTCAGAATAGTGATGGCGCATCTGTATCTGCACACCATGCACATTTCATGATGGGCACCAGCCATGGCTTTATGGGCGGTTACCCATTTTCTCGGCATTACATTTCTTGTGCACCCATTGCAAGTGAGGGCGGTAAACAAGCAAATATGCAACGTGATGATTGGTACTCTACTTCGCGCATACCAGAAGAATTGGCTGACCCTGCCTTAATTGGTCAATATGCAGCACAGCGTGCGCTAGCACGTTTAAAGGCGCGCTCATTGACAACGCGCCGTTGTCCCGTCATTTTTGAAGCACCATTGGCTGCCGGGCTCTTAGGCGGATTAGTGCAAGCGGTGTCTGGTGGAGCGCTCTATCGACGTTCGAGTTTTTTATTAGATAGTCTAGGTAAGCAAGTACTGCCAAAACATATCAGCCTCTTTGAAAATCCTCATCTAAAGTCAATGACAGGTAGTGCTCCTTTCGACGAAGAGGGCGTGAAAACTGCTGCACGTACTGTTGTGGATAAAGGGATTTTAGAAGGCTATTTTTTATCTACTTACTCAGCTCGTAAATTAGGGATGAAGACTACTGGTAATGCTGGTGGCGCGCATCATTTGACGCTACAGAGTAAAAAAACGCCCAAAGGTGGATTACCTGCTTTGCTAAAAGAGATGGGTACAGGCCTCCTGGTTACTGAATTAATGGGACAGGGCGTCAACTATGTCACCGGGGATTATTCACGAGGTGCCTTTGGTTATTGGGTTGAAAATGGTGAAATTCAATATCCAGTTGAAGAGCTAACGATTGCAGGTAATTTACGCGATATGCTATTAGATATTGCCATGATTGGTAGTGATACTTTGATCCGAGGAACCAAAGAAACCGGCTCAATTTTGATTGGCTCAATGACCGTTGGTGGAAAATAAAAACTGAAAGGGGATAGAAATGCAAAGACGTTCATTTTTAAAGAAAGCTACTATTGGAGCTGGAGCCGCCGCCATCGGTGCACCAGTAATTGCGCAAAGCTTGCCAACCCTTAATTGGCGTTTGGTATCTAGCTTTCCTAAATCCTTGGATAGCTTATTCGGCACACCGGAGGTATTTGCTAGTTCATTACGCAAAGCTACTGATGGGAAATTTAATGTCAAAGTATTCGCAGCTGGTGAAGTGGTTCCTGCCTTGCAGGTGTTAGATGCAGTTCAGAACGGTACTGTTGAATGCGGTCATACAGCGAGCTATTACTACTTAGGCAAGAACAGTGCATTTATATTTGATACTGCAGCGCCGTTTGGCATGACTGCGCGTCAACAATCGGCATGGATGCTTCATGGGAATGGCATGAAGCTGATGCGTGAGCTCTATGCAAGTTACAACATTGTTAATTTCCTTGGTGGACAAACTGGCACTCAGATGGGTGGCTGGTTCCGCAAAGAAATCAAATCTCCTGAAGACCTCAAAGGATTGAAGTTCCGTATCGCAGGTTTTGCAGGCCAGGTATTGGCAAAGTTGGGGGTGGTGCCACAGCAATTGCCTGCTGGTGAAATCTATTCAGCTCTTGAAAAGGGCACGATTGATGCTGCTGAATTTGTTGGGCCTTACGATGATGAAAAACTCGGCTTAGCAAAAGTAGCCAAGAATTATTACTATCCTGCATTCTGGGAGGGTGCTGCAGGCCTCTCTTTCCTAGTGAATAAGAAGCAGTGGGATTCTTTACCGCCTGCCTATCAAGCAGCCTGGGAGGCTGCCTGCTTTGAGGCCCATGTAGATATGTGCGCTAAGTATGATGCGTTAAACCCACCAGCATTGCAGCGCTTACTCGAGAGCGGAGCAGTCTTGCGTAAGTTCAATACTTCGGTAATGGACGCTTGCTTTAAAGCTAGTCAAGAAACCTATGCAGAGGAATCTGCCAAGAATCCTCAGTTCAAAAAGATTTTTGACGACTATCGTGTATTTAGAAACATGGAAGCGCAATGGTTTAATGTAGCTGAGCAAGCCTTTGCCCAATATAGCTTTAATAAGAAACTCTAAGTAAATCAATTATTCAAGAAGAGGGCTGTAAAGCTCTTTTCTTTTTTCTGCTCATTCTTACAGGGCTTATTAGTATTGCATCATGCTTGAAAACCTTGTCAACCCAGTAATTGAATCCTTTCATGCGCACTCGCTAGCTTTTTTCATCTGCGCTATTTTGAGTGTCATCGTCATTGGAATTTCTAAAAGTGGATTTGGGGCTGGCTTAGGAGTGCTTTCTTTGCCGCTCATGGCTAGCCAGTCGACCTTGAATGAGGCCTTAGCGGTTTTGTTACCACTATTGATTGCGATTGATTTGGTGGGGATTCGACGATTCTTGAAGAATGCGAATTGGCGAATTCTGAAGCTCATTCTTCCGGCGGCATTTTTTGGCATGTTGTTGGGCATGATTTTCTTTACCGTCATTACACCCAAAGCTTTAACACTTTTTGTGGGCGTCTTTATCATGCTATTTTTGATTCAGATGTTGGTGACCTCCCATTTCGATTTGAGAGATGCTAAGCCTTATCCTTGGTTAGGTCGCCTCATGGCTATCACTTCTGGGTTTACTTCCTTCGTAGCGCACAATGGCGGCCCGCCTATCACCATCTTCATGTTGCGCGAAAACTTATTGCCAATGGTTTATACCTCTACTTTAGGGGTGTTCTTCGCCTTTATTAATCTTGGTAAGTTAGGGCCTTATGCTTATTTGGATTTACTCCATTTCAAGCAATTAGCTACTTCAGCTCTCCTTTTGCCTTGCGTTCCAGTAGGTGTTTATCTTGGCTTTTATCTAGCCGAAAAAATTTCAGTGAAGTGGTATTACCGCATCGTGCAGTTTTTCTTGCTAGTAGCCAGCGTCAAGCTCATTGCTGACGGCTTGATGTAAGTCTTTATTAAGAGCCAAGAACCTGTTGTAAGAAGCGCGAGATATCAATGAGCTCTTCACGATTGACTGAGTGCTCCATTGGATACTCATTCCACTCTACTGAATACCCCATATTTTCGAGCAAAGCATATGAGGCTTGGGCGCGGTCTAACGCAACAACTGGATCATATTCTCCATGAGCCATGAAGATCGGTGTATTTTGGTTTGCTGAGTGCTTTTCAATGGGGATAGTCGTTGCCAATGGTAAATATCCTGAGAGCGCCATCATGCCAGCGAGTTTATGTGGAAAGCGCAGGCCGACATGTAAAACCATGGCACAGCCTTGCGAGAAACCAGCCAAAACAATGTTTTCATAAGCAATGCCACGACCTGCCTCACGCTCGATTAATTGAACAATAGATGCAGCTGATTTCTGGATACCAGCAGCATCTTCTTGATCGATTAGACTGCGCCCGATAATGTCATACCAAGCAGGCATGACATAACCACCATTTAAAGTGACTGGCATACTTGGTGCGCTTGGAAAAACAAAGCGAATCCCTTGACAGCCAGCGAGATTGAGTTCGGGGATGATAGGAGCGAAGTCATTGCCATCAGCTCCCAGACCATGCAACCAAATAACGGCGGCTGTTGGATTTGGCGTAGTTTCCAGTTCAATGCAAGGTAGCAATTCCATGAGGTGTCCAGTAAGTATTGGAGTGTTTTTGATGTGTCATTTTAATATAGCATCTCAAAAGAGCCCCAGGGGAGTAAGATGTTTTGAGCAGCAGTAAGTACCCTGGAGATTCTGGATGATACCCTTCTATATTGACTACCCTCAGGAAAAAATCGAGGAACATCAACATGCATATCGCTGCCAGTATTACAAGATCCCAACAACAGTCATCTTCGGTTTACTGGAAAATCATGCAGAAGATTGCCAGTATAGAAAACAGCAAAGTAAATGGGCTCAATTGGAAGCAAAGCTAAAGCCCCATAAGCAACATTTTGATGAACCCCATGCCGACGAGGTGGATTAAATGAAAAACTATCCCATTGCTCTTGAGTTAACTGTTTGGTTTGATCTTGGATTAAATCAATATGAGGTGGTGATTGATGGGGAATCGAAGATTTCTATTAAGAGAACAGATGATGTATTGCATACCAGGGAACTTACTACCTCTGAGGTAGCAATTCTGATCGACGCGATTGAGGCAGTCAAAGTGCCTATCACTGAGGAGCTGCAGGCTAAGTCTAGCAATAAAGCCACTTCAAGTTATGAGCTGATTATTGAGTCAGCCCACTTCTCCTTAGAATTTAATTGGGAAAATCTGGATGTAGAGGCAAGTAGCTCTAATGCCTTTGAGTCTGTTGTCAAGCTTGCCAGCTTGGTTCAGAGTTTGGACTTAGAACACTAAGCTAGTCTAGCTTTCTACGACAATAAATTCGCCTAAAGAGACTTTTTCTCTGAACTGAGAAAAAGAAAATCGCGCCTTAATCTTCTTAGTATTCATTACTTCAATCTTTCCTTCAGAGGTCAGGTTAGCAAGATACTCTCCTTCCGGAAAGAGGGCTTCAGGAATAGTTTCAGTCTCTTGAATTTGAGCTGCGAGTACGAGGCTTTTGGTAATTTTGATGCGCATGCCGTATCTTAGGTTATAGAAATTAGCATTAATTTAAGGGCTGCACAATTTTGAAAATCGGATGCACCATTTCTGGGGGTTTTGAAATGAATGCAAATAAAGGCCTTGTAAATGGGTCTTTTCTAGGTTTTGTCCTTACCTTCGTTTGCTTCTCGCACTTAAGTAGTGCAAGTCACATAGCTGCTATCAAAAACGATCCTTTTTAAGGAGGTCTACAGGTGCTTGCATTATTGGAAAGGTGCTAAAAGCGCCCACCCTCCAGCCTGTTTCTGCATGAGGATTGTTGATCATTAGGGTGATAAATCAGGAGTGCAAGCCCGTGTTTTGTGGGTCTCTAGGCAGTCTAGAGGAATGCCATCAGGGGGTGATCGGAAAGGATTAAAATTACCTATTCTTTAGCCATAAAAGCCTTAACTTTCAATAAATGATTGAGCGTAAACAATATGAGTAATTTAACTTTCCAGTTTGAAAAAGCCTACATTAATGGTCAATGGGTTGAGGCTGATAACAAAGCCACTATTTCTGTTAACAATCCTGCTACAGGTCAATTGATTGGCACAGTTCCTAATATGGGCGCTGCGGAAACGCGCAGAGCAATTGATTTTGCCAATCAAGCTTTACCTGCCTGGCGCTCCAAAACTGCTAAAGAACGCGCCAAAATCTTGCGTAAGTGGTTTGATCTCATCATGCTAAATCAAGAGGCGCTCGCGCAACTGATGACAGCTGAGCAGGGCAAGCCTCTCGACGAAAGTAGAGGCGAAATTGCTTACGGCGCCTCCTTTATCGAATGGTTTGGTGAAGAGGCGAAACGCTTGTACGGCGAGACTATTCCTGGGCATGCTCCTGATAAAAGATTGATTGTGATTAAGCAGGCTATCGGTGTGTGCGCTGCTATTACCCCTTGGAACTTTCCATCGGCAATGATTACCCGCAAAGTTGGCCCTGCCTTAGCGGCTGGTTGCACAATCGTTTTAAAACCTGCAAGTCAAACACCATTTAGCGCTTTAGCTCTATGTCAATTAGCCGAAGAGGCGGGCATTCCTCCTGGAGTATTTTCTTGTGTAACAGGGTCTGCAGTAGCAATCGGTGGTGAGCTTTCTTCAAATCCGATTGTCAAAAAACTCAGCTTTACTGGATCAACCGAAATTGGTAAGTTGTTATTAGCTCAATGTGCTACTACTGTGAAAAAGGTTTCCATGGAGTTGGGCGGTAATGCACCATTTATTGTCTTTGATGATGCTGATATTGACGCAGCTGTTAAAGGGGCAATTATTTCTAAATATAGAAACGCTGGCCAAACTTGCGTCTGCGCTAATCGCATCATGGTGCAAGACTCTATATATGACACATTTATTGAAAAATTTACTAAAGCAGTGAGCGCTCTTAAAGTCGGCAATGGCTCTGAGCTTGGTACTGTTGTTGGGCCATTGATTGACGACAAAGCCCTTGCTAAGGTTGAAGAGCAAGTGAACGATGCTGTGAAAAAAGGCGGAAAAGTTGTCATTGGCGGTAAGCGCCATGCTTTGGGCGGTTCTTTTTATGAGCCTACTGTAGTTTCTGGCGCGACTAAAGATATGCTTGCTTTCAGAGAAGAAACATTTGGACCTTTAGCCCCGATATTCAAATTCTCAAGTGAAGCTGAGGCCATAGTGATGGCTAACGACACACAATTTGGTTTGGCTGCCTACTTCTATAGTCAGAATATTGGTCGTATCTGGCGTGTAGCAGAAGCATTGGAATACGGTATGGTTGGTATTAATGAGGGCATTATTTCAAATGAAGTCGCTCCTTTTGGAGGCGTCAAGGAAAGTGGCCTGGGTCGCGAGGGCTCACAGCACGGTATCGAAGACTATTTAGAGCTCAAGTATCTCTGCATAGGTGGTATTAAGGCAGCAGATTAAACAAATCAATAGAAGGGCTTAAAAATGGAGACCTTAACTGTAGAAGATGCCATCACCTCACGGAAATCCGTGCGGGCATTTACAAAAGATCCTGTATCGAAGGAGACCATTAAAAAGCTCTTGAATATTTCTGCGAGAGCACCCTCTGGCACCAATACTCAACCTTGGAAAGTGTACGTATTAGAAGGTCAGGCGCTGCACAATCTATGCGAAAAGGTATGCGCTGCTTACGATAGCATCGCTGCTAATCCAGAGTTAGAAAAAGAATATCAGGCGAGCTATGACTATTACCCCAGTAAATGGTTTAGTCCATACATTGATAGGCGACGTGAAAATGGCTGGAGCTTGTATGGTCTTCTTGGTATAGCCAAGGGAGAGAAAGACAAAATGCATGCGCAGCACCGTAAGAACTTTGAGGCTTTTGGTGCGCCAGTCTGTATTTTCTTCACAATTGATAAAGAGCTAGGTAAAGGCTCTATGCTTGACTATGGCATGTTCTTGCAAAGCTTGATGATTGCAGCTAGAGGTGAAGGCTTGGATACATGTCCACAAGCAGCTTGGAATCACTACGCCAAAATCATCTTCCCCCTCATTGGCGCAAAAGACAATGAGATGTTGGTATGTGGCATGTCGCTAGGTTATGTCAATAAGGCTGACATTGTGAATACCTTTCATACACCCAGAGTAGGCGCAGAAGAATTTACAACTTGGCTTAGTTAAGACCAGCTCTCATTTCAGCTGAGCGATCCCAAAGATTCGGAACTTGCTTAGAGGAATAACCAGAAACAAAGTTATTCATACTGCCGGTCGCCAGATCATAGGTATGTCGCTTGACAGCACCAATATTAGCGCCATATATGTGAATGCTAATCGAGGCTTGATCAGGGATAGCATTGCTGACTTCATGAATATCGCCAATAGTAGGGCTAACTGCCTCAATATCACCTTGGCGTAAAAAAGTTTCAGGGCCATCCATGATTAATTCTCCAGATGGCAGTTGCTTATAGCGTTGCCCCTTTTCCATTCCCCTAAGCATGCCAATCAAACCCCAGACGCAGTGATCATGGATTGGCGTTTGTTGACCTGGCCCCCAGACAAAGCTCACCACCGAAAATCTTCCTAAGGGGTCTGCATGAAGTAAGAACTGCTGGTAAAACTCAGGGTGCGGAACTGTACAAAATTCTGGGAGCCACGCATCTGACTGAATCAAGGTCTTGAGTAGTTCAGATCCCTTGCTGATGAGATTTTGTTCTACTGATTCATGAGAAACTAAGTTCGTCATTCCAATGGCGAACTCACGCAAGGGTGCGATGCTATCTAGTTGATTACTCATATTGAATCTCCTTGGGACTTTCGGGGCATCAAGCTAACCTATACCTTCCTTATGATCCTCATCATAAGGGTAAAAGTCTTTTGATAGCTAATCAGGCGCTTACTTTGACTGATTCCCAGATTTATGAGAAGCAGGTGCTATAGCTGTAATATAGAATGCGTTATCTTTTTTCTTTTGGTAAATCATGACTAAAACAATCCTAACTTGCGCAGTGACAGGTAATCTCACCAAACCCGAGATGACCCCTTACCTGCCAATTACCCCTGCTCAAATTGCAGAATCCTGCTTAGGTGCAGCTGAAGCGGGAGCCGCAGTGGTACATATTCATGTGCGCGATCCTGAAACAGGTAAGCCTTCAATGGACCTAAGCCATTACGCCGAGGTGATGCGTTTAATTAAAGCCAAAAATAAAGAGCTCATTATTAATTTGACTACGGGCCCTGGTGGTAGGTATGTTCCAAGTGAAGATGATCCTAAAGTATTTGCACCAGGGACTACTTTATGCCATCCGCTGAAAAGGGTAGAACACGTTGCCCAATTAAAGCCGGATATTTGCTCCTTAGATTTAAATACCATGAACTCAGGTGCTGATGTTGTGATGAATACACCATCTAACGTTCGTAAGATGGCGAAGGTGATTCGTGATTCAGGAGTTATGCCTGAATTAGAGATCTTCGATACTGGCGATCTGAATCTGGCTAAAGATCTATTGCAGGACGGCACGATTGACGGCCCAGGGCTTTTCACCTTTGTGATGGGCGTGAAGTATGGCTTAAATACCGATCCAGCTACTTTGTTATATATGCGCGATCAACTGCCTAAAGGCGCCAATTGGGCTGCTTTTGGTATTAGTCGCGCAGAGTATCCAATCGTTGCTCAAGCCTGGTTATATGGAGGTCATGTGCGCGTTGGGATGGAAGACAATATTTATCTCAGCAAAGGTGTGCTTTGTAAAACCAATGCTGAGTTAGTCTTCAAAGCAAAGACTTTAATTGAAAGTATGGGTGGCGAGTTAGCCTCTGCACGTGAAGCACGTGCGATTCTAGGCTTAAGATCTGCGCAGTAAATGACTCTGTGATTTATTCGCGTGGGATCTTTGCCTGAACGGCGACGTCTTCCCATTTTTTCTTTTCAGCCGCTACAAATAGATCGCTGTTAGCAGGGGTATCACCAATTCCCCATCCACCTAAATCTTTCCACTTTGCTTTGGTTTCAGGTGAATTTAAAACCTTTTTCAGCGCAGCATAAATCTTGTCTACTACAGGCTGAGGCGTTTTAGCAGGCACAAATAGACCAAACCAAGCAATCACTTCAAAGTTTGGATAGCCTGCTTCTTGCATAGTAGGTACATCTGGTAGATCAGGGTTACGGGTTTTGCTGGTAACTGCCAGGGCGCGTAGTTTGCCACTGCGAATATGTTCTATAGAACTCGGTAAATTATCAACCATCATATTCACCTGGCCAGCCAATAAGTCGATTAGGGCGGGGCCAGCACCTTTGTAAGGTACGTGGACAATATCAATCCCAGACATGGTTTTAAATAATTCGCCTGACATGTGAATCGACTGCCCTCTACCAGAGGATGCAAATGAATACTTACCTGGATTTGCTTTAGCCAATGCTACGAACTCAGCTACGGTCTTGGCCGGGAAAGCGGAGTTCACCACCATGACATTGGGGGTAGCTAAAACGATGCTAATAGCCCTCATGTCTTCTGATTTGTAGGGCAGGCTTTTGAATAAAGCATAGTTAATAGCATTCGTACCAATATTACCCATCGCCATGGTGTAGCCATCTGCTGGACTATTCATTAATGCTTGCAGGGCGATAATTCCGGATGCCCCAGCTTTATTTTCAACCAACACTGATTGCCCTAGCTCTCTTCCGAGCTGATCTGCAAGCGCTCTAGATGCAATATCAGTAGTTCCTCCAGGAGCAGCTGTAGCAATAATTTTGAGGGGCTTGGATGGAAATGCGTCAGTTGCTTGGCAGAAGTTGATCGATTAGTAAAAGCCCTAGGTTTTAAGCATAAATCGGCTGAAAAGAGCCCCATATAGCAAGGCATTATCAATACTGGAAGTGCTTGCAAGATTGGCTCTATAAGCTTGTAGGATAAAGGCCCGCAATTGATTCAGTAAGTTATGATTTTTGAAGTCGCTCGGGTAAGATGTTTTTAAATCAGCTAAGCTTGATTTATATAGGGCAAAGAAATGCAATTTGACTTTCACTCAACACACTCCATCATCGTAGAGCGGGGTGGGTCTGCTAATTTAGCTAAACGCATTGTTGAGCGTGGTGGTAAATCTGTACTTATTGTGACTGATCCCGGTGTTTTATCAGCTGGACTTTTAAATAAGGCACTTCCTCAGTTCAAGGAATTGGAACTTTCCCTACAGGTTTTTTCGGATGTACAGGCTGATCCACCAGTTTCTGTGATCGATAGCGCTGTAAAGCTTGCTCAGGAATGTAAAGTAGACTTCATTGTCGGATTTGGTGGCGGTAGCTCCATGGATGTTGCCAAGTTGGTGGCGCTCCTAGCGTCCGGAAAAGAAAAGTTGGGCGATGTCTATGGCATCGGCATGGCTAAAGGACCACGACTGCCGCTCATCTTAGTTCCCACCACTGCGGGCACGGGCTCCGAGGTCACTACTATTTCTATTGTCACAGTCAGCGAGAGTGAGAAGAAAGGCGTCGTCTCTCCTAAGCTCTTACCTGATGTTGCATTGCTAGATGCTGAACTGACCTTAGGCTTGCCGTCACACGTGACAGCAGCAACTGGCATTGATGCAATGGTGCATGCGATTGAAGCATTTACAACTAAGCGCTTAAAAAATCCTATGTCTGATTGTTTGGCAAAAGAAGCGCTCAGATTATTGTCTGGCAATCTTCATGCGGCAGTAAATGCCGGTAATGACATCGTGGTCCGCGAAAATATGCTCTTAGGCGCTTGCCTAGCCGGCATGGCATTTACGAATGCGCCAGTAGCAGGAGTGCATGCATTGGCATATCCGATTGGAGCTAGATTTCATGTATCTCATGGACTATCCAATGCTTTAATGTTAGGTCCTGTAATGCGCTTTAACATTGCACAAGCGCATGGCATGTACGCGCAGCTCGGGCAAATCATCAAGCCGGGCTTGCAAGGATCCACTACAGAGCAAGCAACTCAGTTAGCAGATTATTTAGGTGGGCTCGCTGGTGAATTGGGGCTTCCAAAGAGATTGGAAGAAGTTGGGATTGCATCAACTGATATCGACCAATTGGCAAGCGATGCTATGCTGCAAACCCGCTTACTGCAAAATAGTCCCCGTGAAATTACTTTAGCCGATGCTACTACTCTTTATAAAGAAGCCTTATGAGTAATCAGAAATCCTCTCCTCCTACTCGTGCAGATTTTGTTGCATTTGAAGAAGTTCATTCGAGATGGAATGATAACGATGTGTATGGGCACATTAACAATGCGGTGTACTACTCATTTTTTGATACAGCAGTCAATCGTTATTTAATTGAGCACAATGTATTGGATATCCATCAGGATCAAGAAATAGGTTTGGTGGTTGAAACCCAATGCCAGTACTTTGCACCAATTGTTTACCCTGATTTAATTCATGTGGGATTAAAAGTTGTCCATTTAGGGAAGAGCAGTATTCGATACGAGGTTGCGATCTTCAAAAATAATGAGGATGTTGCCTGCGCACTCGGGTACTTTGTGCATGTGTACGTCAATCGATTGAGTAATGCATCCACGCCGATTCCACAGAAGGTACGTGAAGTATTGCAGCGGCTTGTAAAAGATAGCTGAGTTGCTCAGTTACTTCAATCAATAAAAAAGACTGCCTAGGCAGTCTTTTTTATTTGATACAACAAACTAATAATTAAACGTTTGCTAAGTGCGCTTCTAAAGTTTTGGTGAACTTATTAGCGTGGCTACGTTCAGCCTTTGCTAATGTCTCAAACCAATCAGCGATTTCGTCAAAGCCTTCATCGCGTGCTGTCTTAGCCATACCTGGGTACATATCAGTGTACTCATGTGTTTCCCCGGCAATTGCTGCTTGCAATGCTTCAGCAACTGTCTTTGCAGGCATACCAGTACCAGGTTCACCTGCACCGCCTTCGATCAAATATTCCATGTGACCATGGGCATGACCTGTTTCGCCTTCTGCTGTTGAGCGGAAGACTGCTGCTACATCGTTTGCACCAGCAATATCAGCTTGGTTCGCGAAATAGAGATAACGACGGTTTGCCTGTGATTCACCAGCAAATGCTTCTTTCAAAGACTGTTCTGTCTTTGAACCTTTTACGGTTTTAGCCATGTAGGACTCCTAAAAATGGGTTGTTTGAAATAGGGGTGAAAACATCACCACGGACTTATTATGGACAAAATCATTGGTCTTAATAATCGTATTTTTGTATTGTCTTGATAGTTAAAAACAACTGATATGGATATTTCAATTAATAAAATAAAACACCTAAACTGCATAAAAAGCGGTTTTTAGAGGGTGTAGCCTCAAATGAAGCGTCTATTTGATGATATTTGGTTTTTTGATGCTCATTTATCACTAGATTCCCATGTATTTAGTTATTTCCTATTGAAATTGTTAATTAATACAATTTTACTATCGAATCTTTGGGTCATACACTAGCGCCATTGAGTTGCATGGCCCATGCAGAAAAATACCAGAGAACGAATATGACAACACGTGAAGGCAGCTTAGAGGCTCCAACAAGACACCCCTTGGATTGGAAAAATCCTGAGTTTTATGACAAGGCTAATTTAGAAGCTGAAATGGAGCGGGTGTTTGACCTATGCCATGGCTGTCGTCGTTGTGTGAGTCTTTGTGGCTCATTTCCTGCTCTTTTTGATTTGGTTGATGCGACTGAAGATCTTGAGATGGAGCAGGTCGATAAAGCTGACTATCAAAAAGTAGTCGATCAGTGCTACTTATGTGACGTTTGCTACATGACGAAGTGCCCTTATGTGCCACCACATCCTTGGAATATTGATTTTCCACACCTGATGTTGCGTGCAAAGGCGGTGAATTTTAAGGATGACAAAGCAACATTCCGCGATAAGTTACTTTCATCTACAGACAAGCTTGGTCACTTCGCTGGAATTCCGATTGTTACCAAAGCAGTAAATGCAGTAAATAGCACTGGACTTGCGCGCTTGGTGATGGAAGGCGCCTTAGGTGTTGATAAGAATGCTTGGATTCCAGAATATGCTCCCAAGACTTTCCCACAGTTGGCAAAGAAATCAGATGCATGGCCAGTAGTTGATGGTGCTAAGACACCAGGCAAGGTTGCTATCTATGCCACTTGTTATATTAACTACAACAAGCCAGGAATTGGTCAAGATCTCATTAAAGTTCTGAAGCACAATCAAATTCCATATGAGTTGGTAGATAAGGAGGCCTGCTGCGGTATGCCAAAACTAGAGCTCGGTGACTTGGAGTCGGTGGCTGAGAACAAAGAAAAGAATATTCCTAAATTGGCTAAATTGGCGCGTGAAGGATATGCGATTCTGACGCCAATTCCTTCCTGTACCTTGATGTTTAAGCAAGAGCTACCACTCATGTTCCCTGAATGTGCTGATACACAATTGGTAAAAGATGCCATGTGGGATCCATTTGAGTACTTTATGGCACGCAATTCTGATGGGCTACTGAAAAAAGATTTCACTAAAGAGCTAGGTCAAGTTAGCTATCACATGGCTTGTCACTCACGCGTGCAAAACGTGGGTCAAAAAACTGCTGAAACTCTCAAGCTCATTCCTGGTACAGAAGTCAATGTAGTCGAGCGCTGCTCTGGGCACTCTGGTACTTGGGGTGTAAAGAAAGAGTTTCATGAAATGGCTATGAAAATTGGCAAGCCTGTTTTCAACAGAATGGCCGAGGAAGAGCCCAATTACATCAGTTCGGACTGTCAGCTTGCCGGTCATCATATTGAGCAAGGCATGGAAGAGTTGGGCTTACCAAAATCAGAAATGGCACATCCACTCACTTTGCTTGCTAAAGCATACGGTCTATAAGCAACACAATAAAAATACAAAGGAATTATTAAAGTATGGCAACTATTACACGCAATAGCCTTCTGAGTCTTGAGGCCTATCATAAAGAGCGTCCTGCTTTTCGCGAGAAGGCAATCCAAGAGCGTCGTTTACGCACTGTTCATCTTGGTGAGCATGTGACGATGATTTTTGAGAATGAGTTTTTAATGCGTTATCAGATACAAGAAATGTTGCGCGTTGAAAAGACGTTTGAGGAAGAGGGCATTGAGGATGAATTGAATGCTTATAACCCCTTAGTTCCAGGTGGCTCTGACTTCAAGGCAACGATGATGATTGAATATCCTAATGAAGCTGATCGTAAGGTCGCACTTGCTAAATTAGTAGGTATTGAGCATCAGATATTTATTGAGGTAGAGGGTCAGCCACGGGTCTATGCCATTGCTGATGAAGATTTAGAGCGCTCTACTGCTGAGAAAACATCAGCAGTTCACTTTATGCGTTTTGATTTGAGCGACGATATGAAGAGAGCCCTGAAAGCCGGTGCTCAATTAATGGTAGGTTGCGATCACAAGGGTTACCCAATGCATGTTCAAACCCTGCCACTAGAAACCTTGGCATCTTTAGTTTCTGACTTAAGCTAGTAAATCCGCTCTAAAGGTAGGTAACGCCTGGTAGAGCGGATTCGCGTATGACCTTAGCTAATTCCTCCATGGCAGCAGCACGGGGAAAATTTTTGCGCCATACAAGACAAACTCTTCTAGTCGGTATAGGGTCCTCAAAAGGGATATAGCGAATGAGCTGATCTGTCGCTTCCGGGGCTGTAACAGAAGTGCGAGGCATAACAGAAATACCAATACCACTGGCTACCATTTGCCGAATGGTTTCCAAGGAAGACCCCTCAAAGCTGCGTTGTTCACCAAGAGTAGCGCCTGAGCCAAAGCGGTTTAATTCTGGACAAACCCCCAGGACATGATCTCGAAAGCAATTACCGGTTCCCAGTAATAAAGTATTTTGCTCCTTGAGTTCACGGTGCGGTATTGAAGTACGGAATTCCCAAGGATGGCCTTTAGGGACGGCAACTAAAAATGGTTCATCGTATAAATCAATTTGGTTTAAGCCAGTGCTTGTAAAGGGCTCTGCCAAAACCAAGCAATCTAGAGCGCCTTGGCGCAGTATCTCAAGCAAGCGAACAGTAAAATTCTCCTCCAAAAATAAAGGAGCATTTGGTAACCGTTTTCTTGCAATCCTCACCAAGCTAGGCAGCAAGTAGGGTGCAATGGTATAAATCGCACCAAGTCGCAAAGGACCAGACAGGGGGTCTTGCCCATGCCTAGCAAGATGCTTTAAAGAATTCGCCTCTTCTAGCACTCTTTGGGCTTGATCAACAATGAGCGCACCTAAGCTAGTCATCGAAACCTCAGTATTGGTCCTCTCAAAAATTTGAGTATTGAGTTCCTCCTCTAGCTTTCTAACAGCCACAGATAGGGTTGGCTGAGAAACAAAGCAAGCATCTGCCGCTCTGCCAAAGTGGCGTTCACGAGCAACTGCGACGATATAGCGTAACTCTGTAAGTGTCATATGAGGAATATTATGATGCTGTTGGGAATTCTGCGCAGAATTTACTTAGATTGAGTATTAGTGCACTATCAGTCTTTGTTAATACTCAAATCGACGAAAATTCCTTCTTAACTAGTCATTTTATTTGTCAGTATAGAGGAGGAGCGCTTTATTGAGTTCGCTCAATGCTGCTATTTAGTAATCAAACCATGATGCCAATTTTCTATTCCTACCGGAGATGTCCCTATGCTATGAGGGCTCGGATGGCATTGCAATATGCCGGCATTCAGCTTGAGCACAGAGAGATTGAATTGAGAAACAAGCCGCAATCTATGTTGCTGGTATCACCCAAAGCTACTGTTCCTGTTTTATGCATAGATGGACTTGTCCTAGATCAAAGCATAGATATCATGCGTTGGGCATTAAAGGTATTTGATCCAGATGGTTGGGCGAGGCTTGATGAGGATATTGCGCGTACTTGGATTGAAAAAAATGATGAACTATTTAAGGGCTTACTAGATCAATACAAATATCCCAATCGATACCCTCATTTAAATCAAGTAGTAGTTTTGACTAATGCAATAGAGTTGATGCTAAAACCGATGGAAGCTGCGTTGGAATCAAGCCGCTATTTACTGGGTGACAAGATGACATTGGTGGATGTGGCCATTTTTCCATTTATTCGACAGTTCATGATGGTCGATCAGCAAAGGTTCGCAGAATTACCATTCCCTCATGCTCAAAGTTGGCTGCGCCAACATATGGAGTCTGAGCTATTTATTTCAGTGATGAATAAACATCCTATCTGGAGAGACTGATTCAGAGCATAAGTTTTTACATCTATAGTCCACTAAGTGCTTAGAATATAGATAAGTTTTGAAAAGCGGGCATCTATACAATCAATTGATTCATTCTTAACCTTGGGAGTTTTTATATGAAGCGCCTTTTTTTAGTATTACTAGCTAGTATCTTGAGTCTTGGAATCATTGCCTGCTCCAAGGGAACGAATTCAAAAGAGATTAAGGTGGCGGTATCGCCATCCTCACCCCCAATGCTATTTGATCAAAATGGCCAGTTTGTTGGTGTAGATATGGATATCTTTCAAGGCTATTGTCAGGCTCGTGGTTGCACTCTAAAAGTAACTGCATACGATTGGCAGGGGATGCTTGGAGCAGTATCAAGCGGTCAAGCTGATGTTGCTTTTTCCGGTATCTCTATTACCGATAAGCGTAAAGAGGCAATGGATTTTTCTAAGCCCTATTACGATAATTCCTGGCATTTGGTAAGTCTGAAAAGCAAAAACATTCAGATTACAGACTTAAACCAGCTCAAGAAATACTCCATTGGCTATCCACGCGGCATGGCTTACGATGATTTGATCAAAAACGAGCTCGAGCCCAAGGGTTATTACTCTTTGAGTAAGGTGAAGCTTTACCCATCCTATGCTGAAGTAGTAACAGACCTGCAAAATGGCAATATTGATTTAGCTTTCATTGAAGAGCCTGTCCTCTTGAACTACCAAAACAAGCTCAAGCTGCCGCTGCAAAGTGCGTACGTATTTAGCGGTAATGATCAATTGGGATTTGCCTTTGCTAAGGGCTCTAAGTTGCGGGATGACTTTGATAAATATCTCGCTGAACTAGGCCCTGAAAAAATCAAAGCCATCTTAGATAAATGGATGAATTAAGCTTTCGGAAAATTTAGTCATGAGTCTTCTAGATATTCTGTTACAGCTAGGAAAAGGTGTTGTCTATACCGTTGTAGTCACTCTGGTTTGCAGCATGACTGGCCTTGTGGTTGGCCTGCTGCTCTCTAGTTTGCATAGACTGTCCATTAGAAGTATTTCTTTTTCAATCGATATCTATACCTATATCTTTCGAGGCGTGCCAGTACTGGTTTTGTTGTTTATGGTGTACTTTGGCTTACCTGGCATTGGTATTAAACCACCGCCATTATTGGCGATGGCGCTAAGTCTAGGTTTGGTTACTGGCGCCTATTTAACTGAAGTATTTCGTGGCGCATTTAATTCAGTTGACTCTGCAGAAATTATTGCTGCACAGGCTATGGGCATGAGTCGCATCCAAGTACTCAGATATATTGAAATCCCTCAGATGCTCCGTTTTGCTGTCCCTGGCATGGTCAATGAATTTACTTCTGTTCTAAAGTATTCACCGTTTGCCTATACCGTTGGTATTCCAGAGATTACTAAGGAGGCCATGACTTTGACTGCTACTACCCTAAAGGGAGTTGAGATCTATCTTGCAGTTGGAGTTCTGTATTTTGCAATTTATCGAATTTTATTGATAGGCGTTCAACTCATTCAAAAGCATTATGAAATTCCGCATATGAAAGAGGTTGCGGCATGACTGTCATTGCCATTCAGAATCTGACTAAAAAGTTTGATGATCAAGTCGTGCTCTCAGGTGTTAATTTAGAGCTAGTACAAGGGGAGGTCAAAGTTTTAATGGGTTCTTCTGGCAGCGGTAAATCTACTTTATTGAGATGCCTCAATAGGCTGGTGGAGCCTACATCTGGATCAATTCAGTTTCAAGGCAAAGAAATTCTCGGTCCTAATGTAGATGTCAGGCAACTACGTAAACAGATTGGATTTGTATTTCAGCAATTTGCCTTGTATAGCCACTTGACCGTATTAGAAAATGTCACATTAGCCTTGCGTAAATTAGAGGGCATGGGTCTAAAAGAGGCAAATGATAAAGCGCTACATGAGTTGTCTCAATTTGAGATGACGCCTCATCAAAGTAAATATCCTTCGCAATTATCTGGCGGTCAAAAGCAGCGCGTTGCTATTGCAAGGGCTTTAGCGATGGATCCTGCCGTTCTTTTATTAGATGAGCCAACCTCAGCATTAGATCCAATCATGTCACGAGATGTAGGGGATATGATTAATCGCTTACATCACAATGGGATCACCATGATTTGTGTAACGCATGATTTAGGTTTAGCTAGTGTTATTTCTGACAGGGTGCTTTTTCTAGATGGGGGCGTTATTCGGGCAGATGAGCGCATTGATGTCCTGGCGAATGACCATTCTGATCCAGAGCTGCAAGCATTCTTTGGCAAGAGGGAGTCTATCTGATGGGTTCTTGGAGTTCCTTCGAACGTGACCTACTAGAGCAGATGCCGCTCATACTAGCTGGGCTTGTGAATACCCTGCAATTGGCAGTCATTATTAGTATTACTGGATTTTTATTGGGCGTATTTGTTTTTTATCTGACGACTAGTCAAAACAAGCTTATACGCAATGCGATTAATGCTTATATTTCTTTCTTTATTGGCATGCCATTGATCGTGCTCTTATTTTTAATGTATTACGGACTTCCTCAGTGGGGAATCCGATTAAGCCCGTTTACGGTTGCTGTGATTGGATTTACTTTAAATGTGGCCGCCTACAATGCTGCTTATCTAAAAACCGCATTTAATGGTTTGGATATGAGTCAACTTGAGGCAGCAACGGCGCAAGGCTTTCGGCCAGCACAAATATTTCGCTTGATTACTTTGCCGCAGGTATTGCGTTCCTCCGTACCAGCGCTAACCAACCAAGTGATTGGTAATCTCAAAGATAGTTCTGTGGCGTTTTTGATCCAGTACACAGAGTTTTTTGCCCGCATGCAAGAGCTAGCTGCTACTAATTTCCAGTTTTTTAAAGCTTATCTTCTTGCCGCTTTGGTATATTTAGCGCTAGTTTCGGTGATTGTATTGCTTGCTAGAAGTATCGAAAAACGACTTCTAATACTAAGCGCCTGAACCTGTATTCTTATTAATCATTACTACTTTTGTAAGAGACGCCGATGGATACTAAAACAGAATTACACCTTGGCTTTTTAGCATTGCTTTTCTCTTTAGCGGCAGCATTCCCCTTAGCTGCAAAAGCACAAACGTCTGCTCAGGCTGGGCAATATTTGGCTACTGCCGGCGATTGCACTTCTTGCCATACTGCACCTGGCGGAAAACCTTTTGCTGGTGGACTCAAAATGGCCAATCAGTTTGGGTATTTACTAACACCAAACATTACACCAGATGTCGCAACAGGTATTGGTTCATATAGCAAAGATGATTTTTTTCGTGTTCTACATAATGGGGTAAATAAAAAAGACCAGGATCTTTATCCTTTTATGCCTTATGTTGCTTATACAAAAATAACTCGAGAGGACTCGGATAAGATTTATGATTATTTGAGAACAGTTCCAGCTGTTTCTAACGCGATCGAAGTTAACCATTTAGATTTCCCATTCAATATTCGTACTAGCATGATTGTGTGGCGGGAATTATTCTTTAAAGTGGGCTCCTATAAACCAGATCCTACTCAATCCGATATTTGGAATCGCGGCGCATATTTAGTAGAGGGTCTGGGCCATTGCAGTGCTTGCCATTCCCCCCGCAACTTAATGGGGGCGATTGAAAATTCCAAGGCCTATACGGGTTCTGTAATTGATGGCTGGTACGCGCTGAATCTCACCTCAAATCCACTGACAGGTCTTGGAAAGTGGTCAGCCCAAGATATTGCAACATATCTTAAAACGGGTTCTTATAAGGGTAAGACAACGGTATTGGGCCCGATGGCGGAAGTCGTGCATAACAGCACTGGAAAATTGACCGATGCAGATTTATTGGCAATGGGTACTTATCTAAAAGCCATTCCAGCTAATTCAAGTTTATCGAATGACCGTAAAAAAGTGGATGCAAGCTATCTTGCCGGCAGCAAACTGTATATTGAGAACTGCAGTGGCTGTCATCAGTCCTCGGGCAGGGGTATTTCAGGTGTTATTCCGCCTTTAGCAGGCAACCCTGCAGTCATAGCGGCTCAGCCAAACGATATTATTAAGGTGATGATCCGCGGCATCCAGCGGCGAGATGGTTATATTGCGATGCCCGCATTTGCCTCTAGATTGAATGATCAAGAGATCTTAGACATTGCCAATTACGTCAGATCTAGCTGGGGGAATGGTGCCAATCCTAACGTCACTCAATCTTTAGTGAAAAATATTCGGGCTAATCCAGGAATGTAAGCAAACTTTTGCATTACTGGTAAGTCGGGCGATCAATGGAAAAGCGCTAGAATTCATCATTAGCTCACATACCATTCTTCATCTATGTCTAACCAACTCTATGTTTCTTCCCCAGTAAATGCCTTGGTACAAGGTATCTTGCGAGAAGATAAAACGCTCAAAGAAATCTTGGGGCATGGCAACTTTGGCTTAGGCACATTCAATGATCTTGATGGCGAGATGGTTCTGGTTGACGGTATTTTTTATCAACTGAAGTCAGATGGCTCGGTAAAGATTTCTGAAACATCCAGCAGCACGCCTTATGCTTGTGTGACCCATTTCTTATCAAACCAGTCAATAAAATTAAGCAAGCTTTCAAGTTTTATTGATTTGCAAAACAGCATATCTAAGGCAATGCTCTCGCCCAACTTAATTTATGGAATTCGAGTGGAGGGATTGTTTTCATCTCTTCGGGCTAGATCTGTTCCAAGGCAAGATTCTTATCGACCATTAGTTGAGGTTGCGGGTGAACAGGTTGAATTTAGCTTTAATTCAATACATGGAGAGCTCGTTGGTTTTTGGACGCCTGATTTTATGGGTTCAGTAACCGTGCCAGGGTTCCATTTGCATTTTCTGAGTACAGATAAATCTCATGGAGGCCATCTGTTAGATTGCTCCCTCGATTCTGGAACCTTATGGCTGCAACCCATTGATCAGCTCGTATTGGATTTGCCCCATAGTATCGAGTACTTAAAGGCTGATCTAACAAAAGATACGCTTGCAGACCTGAATAAAGCCGAGCATTAGTTTCATTTCCTAAGGCCTAAGCCAAGGTATTTAATGATTTAAATGCTCCTTATAGAAGGTCAGTGCTTGCAATTTCATTTAGACGACATTGCTAATGATTTTTAGTATTATCAAGTTCATGGAAGTCGCTAATCAAATCTTTTTTGTTGTTTTCGGTGTAATTACCTTAGCCATTGTGCTTAGTACAATTCCGCAATTTCAGTCTCCGAGAGTTGACTGGCCCAGCATCTATTGGCCATTAAGCACCAGCTTTTATGCTATTAGTGCCTTAAGTTTTGGTCTTGCCTTATGGGTCAATAAGTTTCTCCTCACGATAGCCAATACTTCATTATTGATGTCGTCTATAGCCCTCATTTGTTTGTATCGGTCTTGGAACGGAAAACCGTTTAATAAAATAGAAACTCTATTGATTTGGCTCCTACCACTGGGGATTGCCATTCTTTATGAACCACTAAGAACAGCACCAGATACATTCCACCAACGCGTTGCTTTGATAACACTCACTCTAGAAGTATTAATAGTCTGGCAATTATTGGAATTAATAAAATTTTATAAAAAAGAGGGCTCAAGGATTGTTGGTTGGCTTACCTTGATAACTTTATTGACGCTGATTGGTAATGTTTTTAGGACCTATCAGATTTTGACTGGAGACGGACCAACAAATATTTTCCTTTACACCGAAGAACCTTTTGCTTTGGCTCTGCGATGGCTTACTTATGCTACTAACATTATTGCCTTTGTCGCATTGGGTGTCTTTTATCTGCAAAAACAGATCAGCAAAGAAAATAAAATTATCAATGATTTATCAATATTTAAAAATGAAAATCAAAAAATTACTGAGCTCCTCAAAGAAAAAGAGCGCCTTATCTATGGTCTGATGAAAGCAAACAAAACAGCAGCTACTGGCGCCTTATCGGCATCGATTGCTCATGAACTTAATCAACCTCTGGGAGCATCAAACCTCAATATCCAGTTTCTCAAAATGAAATTAGAAAAAGGGGTCATTAATCCTGAGCTGGGCAAAGAGATTTTAGATTCCCTAGAAGAAGACAATAAGAGAGCAGCTACGATTGTGAAGTCTTTAAGGTCAATCTTTACTGATGGCCAGACCAATGCCCAAGAGGCTCAATTAGGTGATTTGGTAGCAAAAGTACTGGATATTGTTAAGCCAGAACTCAAGAGTAAGAACATTCAAATCCAGCTAAGCGTGGATGATGATTTGCCGATTAAGGTCAATTCTGCAGAAATCGAACAAGTCATATTAAATTTGCTAAATAACGCGATTCAGGCTTTGGCTAATTCAGGAACACTCCAGCGTCGCATTGCGATAGAGGCTATGAAAGTGGGTAACTCAGTCCACTTAAGCGTTTCTGACAATGGCACAGGCGTACCTGAAGACTTCCAATCTCGTCTATTTGAATTACTCAACAGTACTAAGCAGACTGGTATGGGTTTAGGTCTATGGCTTTGTAAGCATATTGTCACTAGATATAGCGGCTCGATTCATTACGAAGACGCAATTGGCGGCGGTGCTCGGTTTATAGTGGAGTTGCCTTTAGCTAAATGGCCTTAGAGCTATTTGTATTACTATCCTTTTACTATAGGAGGATTAACTGATGATGACCCCTGAAGAGATTGCAAGACTCATTCCGGCAGAAAAAGCACAATTTCGCTCGCCAATACCAACCCAGGCCATTTCGAGCGACGAGTTTTTTCCTGGGGCGCAGACTTCTAAGCAAAAAGAATTCGAGAATCGCGTCAAAGATATCGGCACAAAGCTTGCTAAGCATCAAGGTATACCTCGCCGCCGGTTTTTTCAAAGCGCCGCTGGAATGGCCGCCGCTTTTCTTGCTATGAATGACACCTTTGGCCCGCTCTATAGCGTCAGTCATGCAGAGGCAGCAACACCAGAGATGGCCAATGATAGGGCTGCTGGATTAAAAAATCAGTTCATCATGGATATGCATACCCATTTTCTGCGTGACGATACTCGGCTTGAAGGTTTTGTTAGATCCCGTGAAGCTGTCGGTAAATCCTCTTGGAATCCTGCATTAGTTAATAAGCCGCAAACTATAGATGACTTGAAGTTTGCTAATTATTTTAAAGAGGTCTATTTAGATAGCGATACTAAAGTGGCATTGATTTCTGGTTCTGGTTCTGAGGATCCTCGAGATTGGTTTTTAACCAATGAAATGAAAGCGCAAGCACGTCAATCAGTGAATCAAGAATCTGGTACCAAAAGAATGTTCTCGCATGCCATTTTTATGCCGGGAACGCCAGGCTGGCTAGAAAAGGCCGAAGCCGATTATGAAAATTTCAAGCCAGATTCATTTAAGGGTTACACCGTTGGCGACAACACCAATAAGCAACTATCCAAGCATCCTTGGCGTCTTGATGATGAAAAATTACTGTATCCATTTTATGAGAAGTTGGCTAAATGGAGTAAGACTAAGCCAGGCCTAGCAAATGTGTGTGTGCACAAGGGCCTCTACCCGCCGTCCGTCACGCAGCAATATCCCCACTTATTGGCATATGCAAAAGTAGATGACGTTGCGAAGGCTGCTAAAGATTGGCCCCAACTCAATTTCGTGATCTATCACTCTGCTTTTCGATATACGGGTGGCACTTGGGATATAGGCTGGGAACAATTTAGACAAACTGGCCGCATTGATTGGGTGACGGATTTAGCTCAGATCCCCCAAAAGACTGGGGTCAATAATGTTTATGGAGATTTAGGACAAATTTTTGCTCAAAGTACGATTGCTGAGCCAAGACTATGTGCTGCGATGTTGGGGCAGCTCATTCAAGGCCTAGGAGCAGATCATGTTGTCTGGGGTACCGATGCCATTTGGACGGGTTCTCCCCAGTGGCAAATTGAGGCCTTGCGCAGACTAGAGATTCCTGAGGATATGCAGAAAAAATACGGTTTTAATCCTCTGGGGGCTGCAGATGGACTAGTCAAGCGAGCAATTTTCGGTGAAAATTCTGCGCGGATTTATAACTTCACCGCTGCACAACGAGCAGGCTTAGCGACTGATAAGATCGCCTTAGCAAAAATTCATTATGACCAGTTTGGGGATGGTAGAACAAACTTAAGATATGGTTATATGCAATCTTAAAGATTAAAAGAGCCGTTTTAACTTTGACACCCTCAATTTAAGGTGGAAATCCACGATTTAACATGTTTGTGGATAGATTGCTTTCCGCCGTTCAGAGGTATTCGAGCGCTATAGGGAATTGATTGGAATTTTTAGATAAGAAACGCCATTGGTTTCTTTGGGAGGGAGCTCCCCTGCGCGAATATTAATCTGTACTGCGGGCAAAATTAATACTGGCATCTCTAGTGTGGCATCTCTAGCAGTTCTCATTGCTACAAAGTCCTTTTCAGAAATGCCATCGTGAATATGAATATTATGTTTACGCTCATCACCAACTGTTGTCATATAAGCTACTTTCCGTTCGTTTGGTGGGTAGTCATGGCACATGTATAGCCTGGTCTCATTCTGAAAACTTAATATTCTTTTTACTGATTGGTATAAAACGTTTGCATTACCACCAGGAAAATCACATCTGGCTGTGCCAACATCTGGCATAAACATGGTGTCACCCACAAAAATAGCGTCCCCAATTACATAAGCCATGCATGCTGGAGTATGCCCCGGAACAAATAGAGATTTAATTTTGAGATTGCCCAACAGTAATTCTTCATCTTCTTCGATCAGATAGTCAAACTGAGACCCGTCAGCCCTGAAAGTATCTTCTAAATGAAAAATACTTTTGAAAACTTTTTGAACATCCTGAATGTGTTTGCCAATTGCTAGCTTGCCACCAAGATGCTTTTGAATATATGGAGCTGCCGTAAGATGATCTGCATGAGCATGGGTTTCTAAAATCCAATCAACTTTCAACTTTTCTTCTTTGATAAAAGCAATGACCTCATCGGCTGATTGGGCGCTTGTTCGTCCAGACTTGGGGTCGTAATTCAGCACAGAATCGATGATTGCACAATGACTCCCTGACTTTTCATAAACTACATGAGTAAAGGTCCAGGTGGGTGCATCAAAGAAGGTTTTGACGGTTGGGTTGTGATCGGTTTCCATCATTCATTTTAGGATCACTAAACCCTGATTGCCAAATATATTAACTTGCCCAAGAAAGCTGCCTGAGGGTGGTTTTTGCTCTAGGTCCTTATGTGTCAATTAAGAGCAACAGCCTAGCTGGCCAATGCTAACTCAGACAAACTCAGGGCCCTAGAAATGAAAACGCCCCGCAGAGCGAGGCGAAGTAATGCTGGTGGGTCGGGCGAGATTCGAACTCGCGACCAACGGATTAAAAGTCCGCTGCTCTACCGACTGAGCTACCGACCCGGTAAAACGGAAATTATAGCAAGAAGTTGGTGGCTTACCCTTGGTCTCTGGGGTCTGCCCGTAAGTCCTTGTACTTACAAGTACGTTATGAGTTGACTCGTCTTGCCACTGGTGGGTTTTTGGAAAAATACTCCTTAATTCCTCTCAAAATAGCCTCGGCAATCTGGTCCTGATAGCCATCATCATTCAATCTGGCTTCTTCCTGAGGGTTGCTGATAAAAGCAGTTTCTACAAGGATAGAAGGAATGTCTGGAGCCTTTAAAACAGCAAAGCTGGCTTGCTCTACCTTTCCTTTATGCAAAGGTGCAAAGCCACCAATTTGCTTGAGAATGGATTGGCCCACCTGCATGGAGTCTTTAATTTGAGCAGTCGTTGACATATCTAACAGTAAGTTAGCGACTTGTCGATCTTGCGTCTTGATATTGATGCCGCCAATGAGGTCCGAAGCATTTTCTTTATTGGCCATCCAGCGGGCCATTGAGCTACTTGCACCCATTTGGGAGAGGGCAAATACGGATGCGCCTTTAGCTCTTGGCTCAATAAACGCATCGGCATGAATCGAGATAAATAAATCTGCCTCGACGCGCCTGGCTTTTTGGACCCTGACATGCAGTGGCACAAAATAATCACCATCTCTGGTGAGGTAAGGGCGCATATAGGCCTCACCCTCAATTTTATCTTTGAGTCGTTTGGCAATCGAGAGCACTACATTCTTTTCCCTTGATCCTGCTGCGCCAATAGCACCAGGATCTTCGCCACCATGGCCAGGATCAATCGCAATCGTGATAAGGCGGTTGTATTTAGCCGGTGCAGGAAGTGGTTTATTTTCTGGAATAGCTTGGGCTACTGGAGCTGCAGGTGCTTTTGCTGCCTCTTTTTCTTTTTTAGTCGCAAACTGAGCAATCAAATCGATTTCTTCATTGGATTTTGCAAGAGCACTTTCTTTGCGGGCACTGCTTTTGACTAACTCCATGAGTGGATCAGGTGGAGTAGTGGGGTATAGATCAAATACCATACGGTATTTGTATTCACCAACGGGATCAAGCGTAAAGAGTTGTGGTTTGATCGGCTCTTTTAAGTCAAACACCAAACGCACAATGCCTGGCTGAAATTGCCCCACCCGAATTTGCGATACGTAAGGATCATTTGGCTTTACTTTGGCGACCAAGTCTTTCAAGGTTGGGTTCAGTTCTAGACCCTGTACATCAACCACCAAGCGATCTGGGTTGGTAAGGATCTGTTGCGTAATAGGTAGTGGCGTATCAGACTCTAAAGTAATCCGGGTGTAATCCTCTGACGGCCAAATACGCACACCCATTATCTTGGCGCCCCAAGCAATATCTATTTCAGTGAGTAGTAGCGCAAAACTTAAGAACTTCGCTGAAGTCTTGAGGTGCTGTCTTCTAGAGTGATTCACTTTTTTACTGCTCATGTATTTGCTTGGGTGTTGCTTGGATACTCTCAAGTACTTTTCTACCCTGCTCAGAAAGAGCATTGATGGAAATGGCGCGCTCATTTTCCTCTTTGCCTGCTTGAAGGCTAATCTGAATATCAAAAGCAGGTAGAGTGCCTTCTGCTTTTTCTGGCCATTCGATTAAGCAAAAACCAGGGACATCAAAATATTCTGCAAAGCCTGCCTCTTGCCACTCTAGAGGATCGCGCATTCTGTAGAGATCAAAGTGATGAACAGTAAAGGCGTGTTGATTACTATAGAGTTCGTAGGGCTCACACAAGGTGTAGGTAGGGCTCTTCACTTTTCCCTCATGACCCAGGCTTTGGATCAAATACCGGGCAAAGGTCGTTTTGCCTGCACCTAAATCACCTTCAAGGGAGATGTTGAGGTGCGCTTCTGGGGTATGCCCGATGAACACCTGAATGGCGGCGGCAAGATGCTTGGCTAGGGATGCAGTTTCTGCTTCCTGCCTACAATATTGCTTGAGGGATGCTGTTGGAGATGCCAAAGGCGTCTGATTTGTGGTCATTGCCCTAGTTTATTCAATTATTGCGCTACATTCTGTATTGCCTATGTCTTTATCCACCTCTTCACCTAATAGCGCTAATTCTCTAGATCAGCTAAAGCTTCGAGCTTGGCTGGGGGAGCAGGCTGAGAGCTTGGGTTTTGATGGTTTGCGGATTACTGATACCCATCTCGGCCTCGCCAGTGAGCGCTTACAAGAATGGCTTGCAGAAGGACGCCATGGCCATATGGAATACATGCAGCGCCATGCACACTTACGCTCCAATCCTCAGCTATTAGTGCCCGGTACCGTTAGAGTCATTTGCGTCTCAATGAACTATCTGCCGCCTGAAAGTAATTTCGATACCGAATGGCAGCGCTTGGAAGATCCCTCGCAAGCAGTTATTTCCCTGTATGCCCGTGGGCGCGACTATCACAAAGTACTCCGCAATCGTTTACAAGAATTTGCCAAAGCGATTGAAGATAAAATTGGGGCCTTTGGCTATCGGGTGTTTACAGATTCAGCACCCCTAATGGAAGTAGAACTTGCGCGCAAAGCAGGATTAGGTTGGCGGGGTAAACATACGCTTTTACTGAATCGAGAATCTGGCTCCACTTTTTTCTTAGGCGAGATCTTGGTAGATGTGCCATTGCCGTTAGATGAGGAGCAGGAAGACCATTGTGGTACTTGCCAATCCTGTATTGAGATATGCCCGACAAAAGCGATCACTGCCCCCTACAAATTAGATGCCCGTCGTTGTATCTCCTATCTCACCATTGAAAATCCTGAAGCAATCCCAGTTGAGTTCAGAAGCGCGATGGGCAATCGGGTGTATGGTTGCGATGATTGCCAATTAATCTGTCCTTGGAATAAGTTTGCCAAGCGCACGCAATTACCAGACTTTGCACAACGTTATGGTTTAGGCCAAGCTAGTCTGCTGCATCTTTGGTCTTGGACTGAGTCAGAGTTTGAGCAACGCCATGAAGGTAGTGCGATTCGGAGAATTGGTTACAGTCGCTGGCGCCGTAATCTGGCAGTAGCGATGGGTAATGCCTTGGCGAGCGCTACCGTTTCTAAAATAGATAAGGCGCAGATGTATCAAGCTTTGAGCGAAAGTTTGCCTGCTGCTGATTCTTTAGTGGCTGAACATATTGAATGGGCTCTTAAGGCTTACAATTGATGCATGTCATCAGCAAATCAACCCTACATTGATCCTAGCGAAATCGCGCTAGAGGGTTCAGCAGCCGAGCGTTTCAAAAGTCCTAATAATGCCTTTTGGGCGGGTATGCGAGATGCAGCTGGCGCCCCAGCAATGGTGCTCTTTGCAGGAATGGTAGGTTTTGGGGCGATGGGTAAGACCAACGGCTTTGATGTTTGGTTTACTACCTTTACTTCATTCTTCATGTTCGCTCTACCAGGACAGGTGGTCTTACTTGAAATGGCTATTACCGGTTCATCAGCCATCGCAATTGCTTTAGCAGTGACATTAACCGCAACCCGTTTTGTGACTATGACGGTGACACTCTTTCCGCAGTTTCATGAAAAAGATCGCAATCGGAGTTTGTACGCCTCAGTTCATTTATTGGCGATGACTGCGTGGGCAATCTCGATGAGGGAGTTTCATGCGATAGAAACCAAGCATCGCTTAGCGTATTTTGTTGGCTTAGGCTTACTCTGTTGGTTGATTTCTATTCCTGGAACGATCTTAGGTTATTACTTGGCAGGTATGGTGCCGCCAGCCGTAACTTTAGGCCTCGTTTTTATTAACCCACTGTTCTTCTTGTTAACCTTTACTGAAGTAAAGCCTTGGATTAATCGTATTGCGCTGATGTTGGGTTGTATCTTTGGACCCATTTTCTTCATTATCGATCGCGATACTAGCTTACTAACATCGGGTCTTGTGGCTGGAACATTGGCTTACTTTATTGATCGTCAGTTCTTGCGTAAAAAACCTGGAGTTATTGGGTGATGGATACCATGGCTAATGCGCTCTCGGGTTGGGGTTTGTGGCTTGCCCTAGTTGGCGCCTGCCTAGGCACTTACTTTTGTCGCGCAATTGGCGTGCTTCTCTCCAACAGTATTAATCAAGAGAGCGAGATCTTCCGCTGGTTAGCCGCAGTAACTTATGCAATGGTTGCTGCATTAACGATTCGTCTGATTGTCATGCCGCTCGGCCTGATGGCAACGGTGCCTTTATGGATGCGCATTCTGATTTGCGCCTTAGCTATTGGCGTCATGATTTCAAAACCCACTAAGCGATTGGTTCCAGCCTTGCTGACTGGAACCTTGCTAATGGTAGGTTACGGTATCGTTCGCTAACTTAGATTTATAGATGTGCTGCCAGAATTCTGGCGATATGTACGGCTTCTCTTTGTGTGCCATCAGCAATTTGATGACGGCAACTGGTGCCATCAGCTACTACCCAACTATCTGGTGATTTGCGAATACTAGGCAAGAGACTGAGTTCCGCCATTTGTTTAGATACTTTAATGTGCTCCGCTTCATAACCAAAGCTGCCAGCCATACCACAGCAAGACGATTCAATCAGCTTAGGCTCTGCTTTAGGAATGAGCTTAAGGAGCTCCATAGCTGGAGCTACCGCTGCAAAAGCCTTCTGATGACAGTGACCATGAAAGAGTACTGGTTTACTTGCTTCTTTGAGCGTGAGTTTGAGTGTTCCTGCCTTGGCTTCACTCACCAAAAATTCTTCTAAGAGTTGTGCCTGCTTAGAAATAGAGATAGCACGCTCACCAAATCCCATCACTAAGGCTTCATCTTTTAAAGTAAAGAGACATGAAGGCTCTAAACCAATAATGGGAATGTTCTTTTGTGCATAGGGTGCAAGGTGATCAACCAATTCTCCGAGTGTTTCTTTGGCTTTATCCACCATGCCAGCAGCGAGATAGGTTCTGCCACAGCAAAACTCTTTAGAGCAAGTATTTTGCGTTTTTTCTGTTTGCTTTTCTTTTTTAATTCCACTCTTGTGTGGAATGTGTACACGATAACCAGCAGCTTTGAGAACTTTGAGCGCAGCGATGAGATTTTCATCCTCAAAATAGGCATTAAAGGTATCTGCTAGCAAAACTACACCTTTGCTATTAGCATCCTGCGCTAATTGTTCTGGTGTGAACTGATAACTTTGGGCTACTTTCTGGTTCCAGAAGGTTTGACTCTTCCAGATTGGCAAACGTCTTTGTGCAGAGATGCCCATGAGCCACTCTTGTAGTTTGGCGATGGGCGCGATGTGATTGCGCAGGTTCAGTAGTGCTGGCAAGAGCGGAATATTGCTAATCGTGGCTGCGTATTTAGGTAGATAGGCTACTGCTAAGTCTCGCAAGGAGTGGCCAACCCGTTTCTTGTAGGCTGATAAGAACTCAATCTTCATCTTAGCCATATCAACGCCAGTAGGGCACTCACGACGGCAGGCCTTACAACTGACGCATAGATCCATCACTTCTTTAATGGCATCACTTGCTAGTGGTGCAATAGAATTGTCTTTGATATCTAGTTGATTCGATAGAGCTAGACGTAAGGTATTAGCTCTGCCTCTGGTGAGATGTTTCTCATCGCGAGTAACGCGGTAGCTTGGGCACATCACTTCAGCATCAAACTTGCGACAGTGACCATTGTTATTGCACATATCAACTGCTTTAGCTAAACCCATGGCTGGATCGCCACCAGTACCTGGTGCGCTCGTTTCTTCTGTAATAGGATTGTTCTGTACATTCCAAGCAGACCAATCTAATGCTGGCTGTAATGCAATGACTTTGTAATTGGGTGCAAATCTAAAGTTGCTTGCGTCATCCATCTTTGGTGGATTAACAATCTTGCCTGGATTAAATAATCCCTTGGGATCAAAAGCATGTTTAATTTCTGAGAGGGCTTCAGTGATCTTCGGACCAAATTGCCAAGAGATCCATTCACCCCGACATAGACCATCACCATGCTCACCGCTATAAGCCCCTTTGTACTTTCTGACTAACTCTGAAGCTTCTTCTGCAACGGCACGCATCTTTTGAGCGCCATCTCTACGCATATCCAAAATAGGGCGCACATGCAATGTGCCAACCGAGGCGTGCGCATACCAAGTGCCTCTTGATCCATATTTAGAGAACACTTCAGTTAATGCTTGGGTGTAATCGGCCAAGCTTTCCAGTGGCACAGCGCAATCTTCAATAAAACTCACTGGTTTGCCATCGCCTTTAAGGCTCATCATGATATTTAAGCCTGCTTTACGAACTTCCCAGAGATTCTTTTGTAAAGATGCATCTGGCATTGGCACTACAGAACCAGGTAGACCTAAGTCACTCATGAGCTCTTGCAGGGCTTTGAGTTTGTCTAGGAGTGGTGCATGCGCTTCACCAGAAAACTCCACCAACAAAATTGCTTCTGGCGTTTGAGCAGCGTGATCAATTAAAGCAGTCTCAATGGTTTTCTGAAAGCTAGGATTACTGCGCGCCAAATCAATCATGGTGCGATCTACTAACTCAACTGCAGTAGGGCCTAACTTCACGATATGCTGAGCGCTATCCATGGCCTTGTAGAAACTAGCAAAGTTCACAATGCCCAGCACTTTGTGTTGTGGCAATGGCGCTAATTTGAGTTTGAGTGATTTGAAGTAGGCTAAGGTCCCTTCACTACCCACGAGTAGGTGAGAAAGATTGACGCTGCCGTCTTGGGTGTAAGGTAATTCACTTTGAGGATGGAAGATATCGAGGTTGTAACCTGCAACCCGTCGCAATACCTTCGGAAAGCGCGCTTCAATTTCGGGCTGCAGGGTATTAGCCAAGCCTTTAACAAAGTCGCCCAATTGTTTAGCAACCCCAGAGCTAGTTGCATAGTTAGTAAATTCACCGACTTTGCCATCGGCTAGCCAAGCATTAATTCCTAAAACGTTATGCACCATATTGCCGTAGGCAATGGAGCGGCTGCCGCAAGAGTTATTGCCTGCCATACCGCCAATCGTTGCCTGCCCACCAGTGGAAACATCTACCGGATACCAAAGACCATGTTTCTTGAGTGAGGCATTGAGGTGGTCAAGCACCATGCCAGGTTCAACTTCTGCATAGCCCTGATCAATATTGATATCAAGAGTATTTCTGAAGTATTTACTGTTATCAATGACTAATGCTGCGCCAGTGGTTTGTCCACACTGACTAGTGCCACCGCCACGAGGGAGCACTGGAACTCCAAGCTCTGCTGCAATCTGAATGCTACTTGCAATATCTTGTGCAGTCTTAGGCACAAACACCGCTACTGGCATGGCTTGATAAATAGATGCATCGGTAGCATAACGACCACGACTAGCGCTATCAGTCATCACTTCACCAGAAGTCTCCTGACGCAAACGTTTGGCTAATTGCGCTTGATCTACCATCAACTCTTTGAGCTCGAGGGGTTTATTCATTTGACTGTCTCTATTAGCCCAGCTTCAGCTTTGAGTAACTGCACTACAACATCACGTTTATTTTGTACGTGCTTAATCATGATTCTGCGCATACGGGCACTATCGCGTACTTTGAGGGCATCGAGCATTTCTTGATGTTCCTCAACGGCTTTTTCCCATTTAACACCGTCTTGATTAGATCGAAAGCGCAAGGCTTCAATACGGGCATTTACTTGAGAGAACAGTTGAGCAAGCACAGGATTATTTGCTGCCTGATTAATCAGATGATGAATGCGCAGATTGAGTTTGTAATAAGTAGATAAATCACGACGCGCATACGATGCCATCATTTCATATTGGAGAGCTTCTAGTTCGGAGAGGACGGTATCGCTAATATTGTTTGCAGCTAGCTCCCCAGAAAAACCTTCTAGGTCTGCAATCACATTAAATGTATGAATGACATCCTCAAGGCTAAGTTGCACAGCAATCGCACCACGGTTAGCTATCAGCTCTACTAGGCCATCTGCTGCCAAGCGACGAATTGCTTCCCGAATCGGGGTGCGAGATACATTCAAACTCTCAGCCAATTCGCGTTCATTGAGTTTGCTGCCAGGGACAATCTTGCCTTCCACCAAAAGTAGTCTGAGCTTTTGGAAGATGGCTTCATGTAAGTTCTGAGAATTAGGCTGTTCTAACGCTGCCATACTTTAGCTCCCATGCTTGAGATAAATGCACCCCAAATTTGTATACAAAAATATCTATAAGCCATCATAAAGCATAAATATAGGGTTTAAAACCTAAATAATGGCTTTATTTTAAGGTTTTCAATAAATATTTTGTATACAAAATAGAAAATTGGCAAAAATTGTCTTACACTAAGGGGATTATTTAACCCAAAACCAGCGAGACAAAACATGCTCAAACTCGATAACCATGCATCTGGACGCCATTTCTTACATATCCCTGGCCCCAGTCCAGTTCCACCACGCGTATTGCGTGCGATTAGCTATCAAACCATCGACCATCGTGGTCCTGAGTTTGGTCAGTTTGGTTTAAAGGTTTTGGATGGCATTAAAAAGATTTTTAAGACCAATCAACCCGTCATTATTTATTCAGCTTCTGGTACCGGTGCATGGGAGGGCGCATTAGTGAATGTGCTCAGTCCTGGTGACAAAGTACTCTTTTATGAAACCGGCCAATTTGCAAACTTGTGGCGCGCACTGGGTAAGCGTCTTGGTCTGGATGTCGAAGTAGTCGGCAAGGCTGGACAAGATTCTTGGCGTTGGGGCGTAGATGCAGCAGTAATTGAAGAGCGTTTACGTAAAGATACGCAGCACGAGATCAAAGCAGTTTGTGTTGTGCATAACGAGACCTCTACTGGCGTGACATCCAATATTGCCAATGTTCGCAAAGCAATTGATTCCTTAAAGCACCCCGCTTTGTTATTGGTTGATAGTGTATCTGGCATAGGTTCAGCAGACTACGAGCATGACAAGTGGGGCGCTGACGTGACGATTTCTGGGTCTCAAAAAGGTTTGATGTTGCCACCGGGCATTGGCTTTAATGCTTTATCAGCAAAGGCAATCGAGGTGAGTAAGAGCAACAAAATGCATAAGGCCTATTGGGCTTGGGATGAAATTCTCGAATCGAATAAAAATGGTTTCTGGCCAACTACACCAAGCACTAACCTGATGTATGGATTGCACGAGGCCATGGACATGATGATGGCTGAAGGCCTCGATACCATTTTTGCCCGCCATCAACGCTTAGCTGCAGCTTGTCGTGAAGCGGTGAATGCTTGGGGTTTGGAGATTCAGTGTCAAGACAAGGATTGCTATTCACCGGTACTTACTTGCATTGCTACACCTGAAGGTATGGATGCGGATGTACTCCGCAAACATGCTTTAGAGAAGTTCAATCTCTCTTTAGGTACTGGCCTTGGCAAGATCAAAGGCAAGGCATTCCGGATTGGTCATTTGGGTGACTGTAATGAACTCAATCTAATGGCTGCCCTAAGTGGGGTAGAAATGAGTTTGGGCTCGATGGGCTTCAAACCCAAGGCAAGCGGTGTAGTTGCTGCCCAAGAGTTCCTTAAATAAGCATTGCAAAGGCTAAGCTTGGCCATTTAGGCTTGGTGGGCCTGGATTCTTCAGGATGAATCGGGCTGCACCCCTTATAATTACAGTACTTATTTAGAAGTGCATTGATTAGACACACCATATTCGAGACAGAAAGATAAACATGTTTGCTACTAAACCTTATTTAACTCAAGCTGATGTTCAAAAGATTTTGAATGCAGCTGATGCACATGCTGCGAAAAATAATTTGGCAGTAACAATTGCCGTTTGTGATGACGGCGGTCATCTCTTAGGTTTAATTCGTCGCGATCACTGTGCTCCCCTATCGGCTTATATTGCAGAAGAGAAAGCACGAACAGCCGCAATGGGTAAACGCGAAACTCGTATTTACGAAGATATTATTAATGATGGTCGCCATGCCTTCTTGTCTGCCCCACACGTATCTGGCATGTTAGAGGGTGGTGTCAACATTGAGGTAAATGGGCTTACCATCGGCGCAGTCGGCGTTTCCGGCGTTAAATCGGCAGAGGATGCTGAAACCGCTAAGGCCGGCATTGCCGCCATTCTGTAAGTTACCTTGATAAATACTGATACTGAAATAACTTCTTCTGCAGGGCTTGATGACACAGTCGCCCCTGCCGCTACCCCGGCAACAATCACTTTTGCAGATTTTGGCTTAGACCCGAAGATTCAAAAGGCGGTATCCGAGCAAGGCTATACCATCCCAACGCCAATTCAGGCGCAATCGATTCCACATGTTTTAGCAGGTAGAGATTTAATGGGCGCAGCACAAACTGGCACTGGTAAAACTGCCGCCTTTGTATTGCCAATCATTCAGCAGATTTTGCGCCACGCTAGCAATAGCGCATCACCTGCGCGCCATCCGATTCGCGCTTTAGTGCTGACGCCTACTAGAGAGTTGGCAGTGCAAGTGGCTGAGAATGCTGCAAGCTATTCTAAACATACTGATTTACGTGCTGCCGTGGTCTATGGTGGCGTGGATATGAAAGAGCAAGTTGCAATTTTGCGTAATGGCATCGAGATTTTGATTGCGACACCGGGCCGCTTGCTCGATCATATTGGTTCAAAAGTAGCGAACTTATCCCAAGTAGAAATTTTGGTTCTGGATGAAGCTGATCGCATGCTCGATATGGGCTTCTTGCCAGATCTGCAGCGCATCATTAATTTGATTCCAGCGCAAAGACAAACCCTATTATTCTCTGCAACCTTCTCGCCAGAAATTAAAAAACTAGCGCAAAGCTATTTGCGTACTCCTGTTACGGTTGAGGTAGCACGTCAGAATGCTGCCGCAGATACCGTTAAGCAAGTAGTCCATATGGTTGCCTCAGCAGATAAGCAGCGCGCTATTGTCAAGGTGCTGGAAGAGCGCACGCGCCAAGGTTTATCCCGTCAATGCATCATCTTTACCAACAGTCGTTTGGGATGTGCCAGGTTATCTCGTGCACTCGAGCGCGATGGTATCAAGGCGGGCGCTATTCATGGTGACAAGAGCCAGGGTGAGCGGACTCTCACATTAGACGCATTTAAATCGGGCACCATTGAAGCTTTAGTCGCAACTGACGTTGCAGCTCGTGGCTTAGATATTCCAGATATGCCCTGTGTGATTAATCATGAGTTACCTTATAGTGCTGAAGATTTTATTCACCGTATTGGCCGCACTGGTCGCGCAGGCAGTACCGGTGATGCAATTGCTCTAGTGGATGCTAGTGAAAAGCGTTTACTCGATGACATCGAAAAATTGATGAAACGTAAGCTTGATATTCAGCCTTTGCCAGAAGGCAATCCTTCACCAAGCAGGGCGTCTTCAGGTGGCTCTGCATCAAGCAGGATTGGCAGTGCTTCATTTAGTAGCTCTTCATCCAATACTGCGCCAGCAAAAATGTCAGATCCATTTTTCTATAAACCTTATGAGCCTACTGCTGTTCCAGCATCTACTGAAGGCGCACAGCCAGCAGAAAAAAAAGTCGGTATTGTGGCTGCTAAGCCCACAGTAGGTGCTTTACTGGGTGGCTTTAAAAAGAAATAAAGAAGTTCATTAGCGTCTCCAAGCACGAGTGGCAGCCAAGAGCCACTCTGCAATGGTGATATTTTCACCATCAGGCAAATTTCTTAATCCCAAATGCTGCGCTGCTTTGCGTAATTCTGCAAGGGCGTGCTTCTCATCTTGAGTATTGATCTGGGTAGCTAAGGTTTGCTTGCTCAATTTCTCGCCATGCTCATCCAGTACGAGAGGTAGGTGCCGGTATTGTGGCGTGTGATATCCCAAAACCTTTTGCAGATGAATTTGCCGTGCAGTATTGCTGAGCAAATCTTCACCACGCACAATATGCGTAATGCCTTGCTGAGCATCATCTACCACCACTGCAAGTTGGTAGGTGAATAGACCATCATTTCTGCGCAGCACAAAATCACCTACCTCTTTGTTAAGGTCTTGGCTTTGATGCGCCAGTGACAAATCCTCAAATGCAATATGGCAATTTTGGGGAAGGGCGAGTCGCCAAGCAACTTTGGGCGTATTGAATGATTTTGGTAAATCAATTTCTAAGGGATTGGGCCTACAAGTCCCTGGATAGACCATTTCCTGATTGCGGGGAGTAAGTACACCTAGTTCAGCTAGGGCATTTGCAATGGTTTGCCGAGAACAGGTGCAGGGGTAGAGCAGGTTTAGCTCCCCTAGGCGCTCTAATGCAGCTTGGTAGAGATCTTGGCGCTCAGATTGGTAGGTAAGTTCTTCATCCCAAGAAAGGCCGCAAGCAAGGAGTTGAGCTTGGATTTGCTGGTCAGCCCCAGCGATACATCTAGGGGTATCTAAATCCTCGATTCTGAGCAGCCATTTACCCCCATTTTTGCGGGCATCTAACCAGCTTCCTAGGGCGGCAAGCAAGGATCCCGCGTGGAGTGGACCGGTAGGAGAGGGGGCAAATCGCCCGCGGTAGCCGTCGGCTGGGGATGAGGGGTTTTTCAATATAGACACAGCTAAAATCATCTCATGGCTTCACCCCATTTTGTACATCTTCGTCTCCATTCCGAGTTTTCAATTACGGATGGAGTCGTTCGTATTGACGATGCCGTTGCTGCAGCTGTCAAAGACGAAATGGGCGCCTTAGCTCTGACTGATCTGAGTAATTTATTTGGATTAGTGCGTTTTTATACAGCAGCTCGTGCTGCGGGTATTAAACCTATCACTGGTGCTGATGTTTGGGTGAGCAATCCCCAAGACCCAGATCAACCCCATCGTTTATTACTCTTAGTACAAAACCATTCTGGCTATCTCAATCTTTGTGAATTACTCAGTAGAGCTTCTTTAGAGAACCAATCGCGGGGTCGCGCTGAAGTTGACTCTGCATGGTTTAGTGAACCTGCTGCTAAAGCGGAAGATAAGAGCGCTAAAAGAACCTTAACTTATGGATTGATTGCCCTGTCGGGTGCGCGCCAGGGTGAGATAGGCACTGCTTTATTGGCGGGCCAGGAAGAGCAAGCCAAAACAGCTGCAAAGCGCTATGCAAAATTGTTCCCTAAGTCCTTTTACATTGAGGTTCAGCGTGGGGGACATCAGCAAGACGAGAAGCAGCTCCAGCTAGCTTGCCATTTAGCTGCTGAGCTTAATTTGCCAGTGGTAGCAACCCACCCAGTGCAGTTCATGAAAAAGAGTGATTTCATAGCCCATGAGGCAAGAGTCTGTATTGCTGAGGGTGAGTTACTTGGTAACCCAAGGCGCACCAAGAAATTTAATGATGAGCAATACTTCTTAACGCAAGCAGAAATGGAAAAGCGGTTTGCTGATTTGCCGGTTGCATTAGCGAACTCTGTTGAAATTGCGAAGCGTTGTAACTTGTCACTCGTACTAGGGCAGCCTCGCTTACCTGATTTTCCAACTCCCCCCGGAATTACACTCGATGAATATCTCTTGGCACTCTCCGAGGTGGGTTTAGAGCGCCATATGGAACGCAATTTTCCGGATGTACAAGAGCGCGCTAAAGAGATGCCGCGTTATCACGAGCGTTTGGTATTTGAAGTTAAGACGATTTCTCAAATGGGGTTCCCAGGCTATTTCTTAATCGTGGCGGACTTTATTAACTGGGCTAAAAATAATGGCGTACCGGTAGGCCCTGGCCGTGGCTCTGGTGCAGGATCCTTGGTTGCCTACTCCCTGGGTATTACTGACCTAGATCCACTGCGCTACAACTTACTTTTTGAGCGCTTTTTAAATCCAGAGCGGGTATCAATGCCCGACTTTGATATCGACTTCTGTCAACACGGGCGTGACCGGGTAATTCAGTACGTAAAAGATAAATACGGCAAGGATGCGGTTAGTCAGATTGCTACCTTTGGAACGATGGCAGCGCGAGCAGCAATTCGGGATGTAGGGCGTGTGCTAGAGCAGGGCTATAACTTCGTTGATGGTATTGCCAAACTGATTCCGAATAAGCCAGGCCAATACATGACCATTGAAATGGCTAAGAAAGAAGAGAAGCAATTAGCTGAGCGTGAGAAAAATGAAGATGAGGTACGTCAACTACTGTCTCTTGCACAGCAATTAGAGGGTATGACTCGCAACGTCGGTATGCATGCTGGGGGCGTATTGATTGCTCCTGGGCGCCTGACCGATTTTTGCCCACTCTACACGCAAGAGACTAAGGATCAAGACAGTAGCTCCGTCATTAGTCAGTTTGATAAAGATGATGTGGAAGCGATTGGCCTAGTGAAGTTCGACTTCCTAGGATTGACCACGCTGACTATTTTGGCTGCAGCAGAGCGCTTGATTAAAGCGCTCCATACCGATCGTAAAGATTGGACCATCAGTGAGATGGCGCTTGATGATGAAAAAGCATTTGAGGTTCTTAAGAAGGCCAATACCGTTGCAGTATTCCAGCTTGAGAGCCGCGGTATGCAAAGCTTGCTTCGGGAAGCTAAGCCTGACCGTTTTGAAGACATCATTGCGCTCGTAGCTTTATATCGTCCAGGCCCAATGGATCTGATTCCGGAGTTTATTGAGCGTAAGCATGGCCGTCAAAAAGTAGAGTATCCAGATCCGCGGATTGAATCAGTGCTTCGCGAGACCTACGGCATCATGGTATATCAAGAGCAGGTGATGCAGATGGCCCAGATGATTGGTGGTTACTCATTGGGTGGTGCTGATATGTTGCGCCGTGCAATGGGCAAGAAAAAGCCAGAAGAGATGGCGCAGCATCGCAAGATCTTTAGCGAAGGTGCAAAAGCAGGCGGAATTAGTGAAGGCAAAGCAAACGAGATTTATGACTTGATGGAGCGTTTTGCGGGCTACGGATTTAATAAGTCCCATGCCGCTGCTTATGCACTCTTAGCTTATCAAACAGCTTGGCTCAAAGCTTACTACCCAGCCGAATTTATGGCAGCCAACTTATCACTGGCCATGGATGACACCGATAAGGTGAAAATTTTGTATGACGATTGCTTAGCAAATCAGATTCGGGTGTTCTCGCCGGATATCAATACAGGGGTATACGATTTCACACCCTTGCGCGCTCCTGATGCTGCAGCAGATGCGCCAATTGTCAACATTCGTTATGGCCTAGGCGCTGTCAGAGGGACAGGCGAGGCTGCGATTGAAGCCATTGTCAAAGCGCGCGAGACTGGTGGACCATTCAAAGACTTATTTGATTTCTGCGCACGCGTTGATCGTAGACAAGTCAATCGCCGAGCCATTGAAGCGCTGATGCGGGCTGGCGCATTTGATAGTCTCTATCGTGATTCTGTTCCTGCGGGCGGTAATCTTTATGACATTCGCTCTACTCTATTAGCCTCTTTAGCAAGAGCAATTGAAGCTGCAGAACAGGCTGAAGCTTCCATTCATCAAGTGAGCTTGTTTGAGGCCGCTGGCGAAGAAGATCGACATCTGCCAGAGTTAGTGCGTGAACCAGTGTGGTCTGAGAAAAAACGCCTGCAAGAAGAAAAGGCTGCTTTAGGGCTTTGTCTCACTGGACATATGTTTGATGCTTATCGTGATGAGACAGCTCACTTCATCCGCCAACCTTTAGCTAAAGTAGCTGAAGGTAAAGATCAATTGATCGCTGGCATTATTACTTCAGCACGGATGCTTACAGGCCAACGAGGTCGCATGATGATTGCAACGATTGATGATGGCAGTGCTGCAATTGAGGTGACCCTCTATAGTGAAGTATATGAACCGAATCGTTCTTGGCTCAAAGAAGATGAGATGCTGATTGCCAAGGTTAATGTCACGCCGGATAAATTCTCGGGTGGTATGCGGGTTGTCTCTGAAGCAGTGATGGACATTACTGGTGCGCGTATGCGTTTTGCCCGCAACGTACATGTCTGTATTGATTCAGCAATTGACTTAAAGATGCTACGTAGTCAAATTGGACCTTACTTAATGGCCAATCGTGTTAGAGATCCAAAGAAGGGCGCCCCTCCTCCAGCAATGCCAGGTTCTAATGATGGTGTGAAAGGTTTGATGCTAACTGCTGCCGTCACTACTAGTGGGGGTGCTTGCTTAATGCAATTTCCGGAAGAGTTGCGCATTTACCCTGATGATGCTTGTTTGCATAGTCTCAATCAATTGCTAACCTCAAAACAAAAAGATCCCGTTCAGGTTCAGTACCACTAAGCCGGTTTACTTATTTTGATTATTTGCTCAATTGCGGCAATCACTTGAGCTGGCTCTAGGAAATCCAAGCACTCACTATTGCTGTCAGCACGATCGAGGCAGCCTGCTTTGCGGCAGGGCACACATTCACCGGGGCCTTGCAAGATGGTGACATTTCCAACAGTTTGCGAGCGGGCCCGAAGTTCATAAGGCTGCTCGCCAATAAAGCCATTTGGCCATGGCCCAAAGTTTGTCGGTGGAGTAGCACCAAATAAAGTAATCGTAGGGGTATTACACGCTGCTGCTAAGTGGGTGATGGAGGTATCAACGCCAATGTATAAGGCAGCACTGCGCAATAATGTGCCCGCTTGTGGAATCGATAGCTTGCCTGCAGTGTTAATCACTTTTGCAGCAGTTTCATCATCTAAAAGAGAGATGATGTCATGGTTGAGTTGGAGATCTTGTTTAGCAGGGGAGGCGCTTAATACCACCTGAAAACCTTTTTTTACTAAGTAAGTAATCAGGTGTTGCCAATGTGCCAGAGGCCAACGTTTATAAGCAGTTAGGGGACCTGGATGAATTACTACATAAGGCTGCACTAGTGCATTGGTAACTCCTGGGGCGAGGGCCTCACCATCGGGTGGAGTGACGATAATCGGTTTGCTAAATAAGTCCGCTGGGTTTCTGAAAAAGACTTCAAGTAAGCGTAGTTTCTCTGCAATGACATGTTGGTTAAAGTAATCTACGTTCACGGTATGCATGCAGATGAATTTCTTCCAGGCGTTTTGTTTTTCGCTTTTACTTCTCTTCGTTTTATCTTCCACAGCCTTACCTTGGGGGTGCCCACCCAAAACACCAACTCTTTTCAAAGCAGAAACTAAGCCGTAAAGATAGGCTCGGTCGCTAGGTTGGGTAATGATGGCTAAGTCATAGCGTTGAAAGAGTCGATTAAAGAGGGAAAGATATTCTCTAAAACCAGGGCGATCTGAGGAGGCAATAATTTCAGTAATATCAGGATTGCCGTAAAGCATATCGAGTTTGCCGCGATAGCCCAGAAAGTGAAATTCTGCATTTGGCCAGAGTTCCCTAGCCTTGCTAATCAGCGGGGTGGTGACGAGCACATCACCAATTTGCCGAGTAGCAATAAATAACACTTTTTTAGGCTTGAGGTCTGAGAAGGCAGTCATTTGCTTACATAGCCTTCGCTAGAATCTTTTCATGGACGCGGCGGGCATTCTCAGTAGCATTGCTTTGATCATGAATTTGATGAAAGAGGTGCAGGACTTCAGTAGCCCACGATCCTGATTTGCGAATGATGTGGTGGCGCTGTAAGCGAAATACAAAATCAGCATCTTCATGACCCCAGCCGGTCATCGTTTCATCAAACCCATTGATTGCTTCAGCATCTGCTTTCCAACAAGCCATATTGCAACCTTTAATACGGCGCCAGATAAATTTTTTGTAATCTCGCCAAAAGCTATTACCAAACTTGATCTTGAGGGGCCAATATTTATTGATACCACCACTAAGGCGCATGCTTAGAAGCTTGCTGCCAAAGCGTTGAAAATCCCAGTGAGGCCAAGTCATTAGTTCTTGAGTCAGTTTTTCATTGAGGAGCACTCGGCTGCCAGTAACTAAGTATCCTGATTGTGCTAATTGTCGATGACGTGCAACAAAATCGGGCTGCACAATGCAGTCACCATCTAAAAATATCAAATAGTCACCATGTGCAGCAGCAATGGCTTGATTGAGAATAATGGTCTTCCGAAACCCTTGATCCTCTTGCCATAGGTGATCAATCGGAATAGTTGTAGATGCCATGAATTGCTTAATCACTTGCTTGGTACTATCAGTAGAGCCATCATCAGCAATAATGATTTCAAAGTTGCGATCAGTCTGTGTCGCAAGTGACTCTAGGCAAAGTTTGAGGGCTTGTGGCCAGTTGTAGGTGGCCAACAAAATCGAAATCATTTACCAGCATCCTGATTGAGGTGCCATAACTTGATGTAACGATAGTAGGTGCCTTGGCCATTAGAGATTGCTAAAGCAAATCCTTGAGCACCATCCAAAAAGCCCACGCGAATAATATAAGTACGGAAGAATGCCCAGAAACCATGAAGTACTGCTTTTAGAGGATTACTTTTTTTACCTTTGGCAAATGCTTGCTGCGCAGAGGCAGTGGAATATCGATCTAACTTTTGTAGAACTTGGGAATAGTTCATAAAACTAAAATGCAGCATCGGGTTTGTGAGTTTGGCTACTTGCCCCTGCGGAATTAATCTCTCATGTACTAAGTCATCAGAGAAGCGGGCGGTACCCCGTTTAAAGAGACGGTCCACATAGTCGGGACTCCAGCCAGAATGACGGATAAAGCGTCCGCAATACCAAGAGAGGCGGGGAATGGCAAAGCAGCCTACCTGGGCACTATGGGCAATAGCAGTCAGAATTTCAGTACGAAGGGCTGGGGTGAGTCTTTCATCTGCATCGAGAGACAGCACCCATTCGCCTGAAGCCAGATCCAAGGCGCGGTTCTTTTGGGGGCCAAAACCAGGCCAATCGGGCGGGCTGGCAATCATAGCGCCATAGTTTTGGGCAATTTCTAGGGTGCGGTCAGAGCTGGCTGTATCGACCACAACAATCTGCTGGGCAATGCCTTCCAGAGAGGCCAGACAATCGTCCAAATTGGCCTCTTCATTGCGGGTGATGAGTATGACTGATAAGGTGGGCATAATTCATTATATGAATGCTCAAGACCGCACCGCCCTAAATCGCTTAATTACCTACCTTAAACCCCATATTCGCTTGATTATGGGCTCTTTGATAGCCATGGCCTTTGTGGCTGCGGCCGAGACCTCGATTCCCGCCTTGATGAAGCCTTTGCTTGATGAAGGCTTTACTGGCCAGTTGAACAGTAAGCTCTGGCAGATACCTGTTTTCTTGGTTGGTCTAGCAATGGTCCGTAGTTTGGCGCAATTCTTTTCCAATTATTTATTATCGCGGGTGATTAATTCAGTTCTTCTCAAGCTGCGCGAACAAATGTTTCAAACATTGCTGCATGCGAGAACGTCTTTTTTCCAAAAGAACTCCGCATCTAATTTAATTAATGCTGTGGTATTTGAGGTGAACAATGTTCTGGCTGTTATGGGTGGAATGTTAATTAGCTTAGTACGTGACACGCTCACGGTCATCGGTTTAATGAGCTATCTGATTTATTTAAATTGGCAATTGACGCTCGTTGTATTTATTATCTTTCCAGTGATCGCTTTCGTTATGAGTAAGGTTAACCGCCGTTTAAGGTCGCTTAATCGTGAACAGCAAACACTGACAAGTGATTTGGCCTACATCGTTGAAGAAGCTTCAGCAGGTTTTAAGATTGTGAAGGTTCATGGCGCTGAGCAATATGAAATGAACCGCTTTCTTGAGAAGGCTGAGCGCCTGCGCCAGTTTGCTCTAAAGTCAGCCGTGGCAGGTGGCTTGAATCAGCCGATAACACAGCTTATCGCCTCGATGGCCTTGTCAGTAGTATTGGTGATTGCCTTGATGCAGTCTGCTACTGAAGGCACTACTGTTGGCGGATTTGCTGCCTTTATTACCGCAATGATGCTAGTAATTTCTCCATTGAAGCACTTGGCTGATATTAATCAACCATTGCAACGGGGTCTAACAGCAGCAGAAATGATTTTTGGACTCATGGATGAGCCATTGGAAGAAGCGGAAGATCGCAAACTGAATATGAAGTCCTTAGATAAAGCGAAGGGCAGTATTCGTTTTGAAGATGTTGGATTCTCGTATCAACAAGAGGTGGGACGAGAAGATGCCTTACGTGGAATTAATCTCAGTATTAAGCCTGGTGAAGTAGTCGCTTTTGTTGGGCCTTCTGGTGGCGGTAAATCCACTTTAGTGAATTTATTACCTCGTTTCTTTAAGCCAACTAGCGGACGTATTTTCTTGGATGACATTCCCCTGGAAGATATTGTTTTAGCTGACGTCAGAAAACAAATCGCCTTTGTGAGTCAAGATGTCATTTTATTTAATGACACGATTGCTGCAAACGTAGCTTATGGTGCTACTGGTCAAGAGGGCATAGACCGGGGACGAGCTATGGAGGCATTGGAGGCGGCTAATTTGGGCGCCCTCATCCAAGAGTTGCCAGAAGGAATTGATACGCTGATTGGTGATAACGGCAATCGTTTATCTGGCGGTCAGCGCCAGCGGCTTGCTATTGCTCGGGCTATTTATAAAAATGCCCCAATCTTAATTTTGGATGAAGCGACTTCTGCTTTGGATTCTGAGTCAGAGCGCCAAGTCCAAGATGCCTTAGACCGGCTGATGACCGGTAGAACGACTTTAGTGATTGCCCATCGTTTATCTACGATTGAGCATGCTGATCGGATTGTAGTGCTAGACCATGGTCACCTTGTTGAGAATGGCTCACATAAAGACTTAATCAAAAACGATGGTCTTTATGCCAACCTGCACCGTATTCAGTTCGCGAACGCCTGATTAGCGCTAATCAGCGCCTAACTTAGTACGATATCGTATTGTTCTTGGCGGAAGCTGCCCTCTGCTTGCAGGGTGATGGGCTTACCAATGAAGTCGCCTAGTTGTGCTAAGAATTGATTTTCTTCTTCCAGAAATAAATCGATCACATCAGGGGCGGCAACGATTCTAAATTCACGTGGATTAAATTGACGATGTTCGCGCACAATTTCACGCAAAATTTCATAGCAAATCGTTTGAGCAGTTTTTATCTCACCCTTGCCCATGCAGGTAGCACATGGTTCGCAGGTTATATGAGCTAAGGACTCACGTGTCCGTTTGCGAGTCATTTCTACCAGGCCTAGTGCGGAAAATTCACTAACTGAGGTGCGAGCATGATCGCGCTCAAGATTGCGCTTGAGCTCATAGAGCACGGATTCTTGATGGTCTTTACCTAGCATGTCAATGAAATCAATAATGATGATGCCACCTAGGTTACGTAAACGCAGTTGACGAGCGATGGCTTGAGCAGCTTCTAGATTGGTTTTAAAGACGGTGTCATCAAGATTACGCGCACCGACATAACTACCCGTGTTCACATCAATTGTGGTCATCGATTCTGTCTGATCAATCATCAGATAGCCACCAGACTTCAGATCTACCCTGCGACCTAAAGCTTTATTGATCTCGGCATCAACATCAAATAAATCAAAGAGGGCGCGTTCACCACGATGCAAGGTCAGTTTGCCTAATTGGTTAGGCATATACAAATTTGTAAATGCCTTGAGCTTTTCAAAGTTCTCAGCAGAGTCCACCCGAATTTGCGTCGTTTCTTCACTAGCAACATCTCGCAAAACCCGTTCAGCCAGACTGAGATCCTGATACAGCAAGCTTGGTGCTGCTTGATGCTTCTTTGCCTCCTGAATGTTTTCCCAGGTAGTACGCAGGTATTGCATATCGTGCAAGAGTTCTATATCGGAAGCATCTTGGGCGCTAGTGCGTACAATAATGCCGCCTTTTTCATCAGCAGCCATCAGTCCAGCAAGTCGAGTTTTAATCGCTTCACGTTCTTCTACTTGATCGATGCGTTGAGATACGCCGATATATTTTTCGATGGCAGGGTCACTGCCTGCTGGAGGCAGGTAAACCAAGTTACGGCCAGCAATACTGAGTTGGGCTGTCAAACGAGCACCTTTAGTCCCCAAAGGATCCTTCAGTACTTGCACCAAGATTGTTTGACCTTCAAATAATAGTTTTTCAATTTGGGCTTGCGGATTATTTTGGACAATGTCTGCAACGTGCATAAAAGCAGTGCGCTCAAGACCAATTTCAATAAAAGCAGATTGCATTCCTGGAAGCACACGAGCCACTTTAGCAAGATAGATATTGCCAACAATCCCACGCTGACGTGTACGCTCAATCTGCAATTCTTGAACCGCGCCTTGCTGGATTAAAGCAACTCGCGTTTCTTGCGGAGTGATATTAATGAGGATTTCTTCGTTCATATGCGTGTTACTTGAGCGCGCTCTAGAAGTTGTGCAGTTTCATGAATGGGTAAGCCCATGATACCGCTATAACTGCCTTCAATCGAAGGGATGAATGCACCTCCAAGTCCTTGAATACCGTAGGCGCCTGCTTTTCCAAAGGGCTCGCCACTAGCTATATAAGTGGCTATCTGCTCTTGGGAGAGTTGGGCAAAGTGCACTCTCGATACCTGCAATAAGCAAAGTGGTTTTTTATTGGGATCGATAGTGATGGCAAGTGCTGTAAGAACCTCATGAACTTTGCCGCTAAGCATATTTAAGATACGCATAGCATCAGTAGCATCAAGTGGTTTTCCTAAAATTTCGCCTTCATCATGATTGGGCAGGCTAACAGTAGTATCAGCGCATAAGATCGGCGCCCATGGAAGATTGCTCTTTTTCCAGCGCACTAAAGCAGCAGCACTTTTTGCTAAGGTAACACGCTCAACATAGGTGTGAGCCTTTTCATTGGGAAGGGGGATTTCAATGCTTTCGCTATCTTCACCAGGGCTTGGTGCCAACATTTCAAAGCGCACACCCATTTGCTTTAATAATTCCTGGCGTCGTGGGCTTTGGGAGGCGAGGTAAATAAAAGAATACAAAGGATTACTCACGATGGTATGGGTGTCCCTGCAAGATGGTCCAAGCACGATACAGCTGTTCAATAAGTAATACTCTAGCCATGGCGTGTGGCAAGGTTAAGCTAGAAAGTCGCCATATTTCTTGTGCATTGAACTTTAAGCTGGGGTCAAGACCATCAGCCCCGCCAATTAAAAAGGTAATGTCAAAACCTTCTTGGCGCCACGAGGCTAGTTGAGTAGCTAGATTTTGGGTTGTTTGATCCTTGCCACGCTCATCTAAGGCAATGACTCTTGAGCCTTTGGGAATAGCAGCAGTGATCTTGATTGCTTCTTTAGCCGGAGTGAGATCGGGTTTGATCTCTTTAATCTCAATAATGCAATCTGCTGGCATGCGTTTTACATAGTCGTGGGTTACAGCGGCAACCCAATCAGGCATTTTGTGACCAATAGAAATAATAGTTAGACGCATGATTAAGGGCAAGACTAAGGCAAAGAATCAGGCAAGGAATAAAGCGAGGCGAACTTATTCGTCGTCTTCAAGTTCACTGGCCTTAACAAGCCCTTTGCTGCCAGCCAATTTAACGCGTACCGGTTTTGCACCCCACATGCCTTCTAGCTGGTAGTAAGAGCGCAACATAGGCTGCAAGATATGGACAACGATATCGCCGCAATCAACCAAGACCCATTCACCAGTCTCTAAACCTTCGATGGAGATGACTTCGCCACCTTTAGTATTGACATCCTCTTTAACCGACATTGCTAAGGAGCGCGTTTGACGATTACTAGAGCCAGTAGCAATGATCACCCGATCAAATAATTCGCTGAGTTTGGTGGTGTCGTAAACGCGAATATCTTGCGCTTTAACATCTTCTAAGGCATCAATAATGACACGTTGTAATTTACGTAAGTCCATAGTTTCTCAATGATATTTTCTAGTATTTAGGAGGATCTTAGCTTGATTACTGATACAAGCCCAGTTTTGTAATGATTTCTAAGGTATGTGCGGGGATTTGCTCAGAAGCAATTTGGCCACGAGAGGAGGTTTTTAAGTCATTGCGTAGCTCAGTAGAGGAAAGATCTACAGATAGGCTTTCATCAATGTAGATGAGGCCAGCCGGGCTATTTTCAAGGGCAGCCGGGTCATTTATTTGATGCGTCTTTAATAATTCCTCAATTTCAGGACTCATTTGTGTAGTTAAATCAAAATGGGGTCTGCTGGCTACTGCAAAGTTCATGTATCTGAATAGTTCTTTCCAAGAATTCCAGGTTGGTAGCTGAAGCAGAGAATCTGCTCCCATCAACCAAGTCAAACTACTCTCTGAACCAAAACGCTCACGAAGTGCTCGCGCGGTATCAATGCTGTAGCTAGGTCCAGCACGATCCATCTCAATGTGATCAATCCCAATTTGAGTGGGAATCTGAAGGTATAAAAATGCTCTAGCTAAATCAATGCCAGCAGCTTCGATAAGTTGAAGGCGCATTTTGGCAGACGTAATTTCTGAACCTTTCTGCCATGGTTCACCGCTCGGAATAAGCAGTAGTTCGTCTAAGCACAATATTTTTGCAAAGTGACTAGCCAGCTTTAAGTGACCAATGTGGGGTGGATCAAAGGTTCCCCCGAGAATGCCGATTTTCTTTGGAGCGTTCAAGCTAACCAATCGCGTGGTTTGAGGTAGTAATCGTAAAGCTTAGCCTCTGGAGTGCCAGGCTTGGGCTGATAGTTGTACCACCACTGCACTACTGGAGGCATAGACATGAGGATTGACTCCGTGCGTCCACCAGAGTGAAGCCCAAAAATAGTGCCGCGGTCAAAGATGAGGTTGTATTCCACATAGCGACCACGACGATATTCTTGGAAAGACTTTTCTTCAGGCGTAAAAGTATCTTGATAGCGGCGCTGGAGGATTGGCAAATAGGCATTGATAAAAGCATCGCCTACTGCGCGGGTCATCGCAAAACTCTTTTCAAAGCCGAGTTCATTGAAGTCATCGAAGAATACGCCGCCAATACCACGGGGCTCATCACGATGTTTTAAATAAAAATACTCATCACACCATTTTTTAAAGCGCGGATAAAGCTCTTCACCAAAGGGGTCTAAAGCATCTTTAGCAGTTTGATGAAAGTGTCTACAGTCTTCATCAACGCCGTAATAAGGCGTGAGATCAAAGCCACCACCAAACCACCAAACCGGTTCTTTGTCTGGGGCTTGCGCAATAAAACAGCGCACATTCATGTGGGTAGTAGGAACTTTAGGATTATGGGGATGAAAAACCAAGGACATGCCTAGCGCCTCAAAACTACGACCAGCCATTTCAGGGCGATGGTGGGAAGCAGAGGGTGGCATTTGATCACCGCGGACATGCGAGAAGCCGACACCACCTTTTTCCAAAATGTTGCCGCCATCCAAAGTGCAGGTGCGGCCATAACCCTTGAGTTTGCTGTCTTCAGGTTTATGCCATTCGTCAGCAATAAAGGCTTTACCATCAAGCGCACTCATTGCACTAGTAATACGATCTTGTAAGCCTAAGAAATAATCCCTCAGGGCTGCGATGTCAATTTGTGTCTGGTGTGTTGTCAAGTGAGCCTACCTGTTTACTTGATTGCGCGATAGCCAATATCTTTGCGATATTGCATGCCATCAAACTGAATCTGATTAATTGCATCATAGGCTTTTTGTTGTGCGCCCCGCACGGTATCTGCAAGACCTACTACACACATCACTCGACCGCCCGAAGTCAGTATTTTGCCATCTTGTAATTGAGTACCTGCGTGAAAAGTGATTTGATCTTCAGTATCAGTAGGAATGCCGCTAATCATATCGCCATGACGTGGGGTGTCTGGATAGTTGTGGGCTGCTAGCACTACACCTAAGGCGGTGCGACGATCCCACTCCAGATCAACTTCATTGAGTTTGCCATCGACCGCATGGTCTAGAGCATTTACTAGATCGCTACGTAGGCGTGCCATGATGGGTTGGGTTTCTGGGTCGCCCATACGGCAGTTGAACTCTAAGGTCTTGATCTTGCCATCAGGGCTGATCATCAGGCCAGCATATAGAAAGCCTGTGTACGGAATGCCATCCGCTGCCATGCCGTTAACCGTTGGCATGATTACTTCACGTAATGCACGCGCATGGATTTCTGGAGTGACAACAGGGGCAGGGGAGTATGCACCCATGCCGCCAGTATTAGGGCCTTGGTCAGCATCGAGTAAGCGTTTGTGATCTTGACTAGTCGCTAGAGCCAGGACATTTTTACCATCAACGAGCACAATAAAACTCGCTTCTTCGCCAGTCAAAAACTCTTCAATCACAACCCGTGCGCCCGCATTACCCAATTTATTATCAGCAAGCATCATATCCACTGCAGCATGCGCTTCATCTAAGCTCATAGCAACTACGACACCTTTGCCAGCAGCAAGGCCATCAGCCTTAATTACAATTGGCGCACCTTGGGCATCAATGTAGGCATGAGCTTCAAGTGCATTACTAAATGTTTGGTAGTCAGCAGTTGGAATGCCATGACGCTTCATAAATGCTTTAGAAAAATCTTTAGAGGACTCCAGTTGTGCTGCTAACTGGGTCGGACCAAAAATGCGTAAACCCTGATTACGGAAGATATCGACAATGCCGGCGGCTAAAGGGGCTTCTGGTCCAACTACAGTGAGATGAATTTTTTCACGTTTAGCAAAATCAGCAAGCTCCTGCAAGCCGGTAATTGGTAAGTTCTCAATACCTGCAGCAGCCTGCTTAGCAGTGGCGGTACCACCATTGCCTGGAGCGACATAGACGGTTTGTACTTGAGGCGATTGAGCAAGCTTCCACGCTAGGGCATGTTCGCGTCCACCAGATCCAATGAGAAGAATTTTCATAGTGAGTAAAAGTTCTATTTAAAGAGCTGCGTTTGTAAATACTTCTTGAACATCATCTAGATTTTCAAGAGCGTCTAGTAGTTTTTGCATACTTTCTGCTTGATCGCCTTCTAAAGTGATCTCAGTTTCAGGACGCATTGCTACAGTAGCCAATTCAGGTTTAAGGCCCGCTTTACTAATGGCATCCTGTACTTTGGTGAAATCAGGGACAGGGGAGAGTACTTCAAGCGAGCCATCATCATGGGTAATAACATCATCTGCGCCAGCATCAAGAGCAACTTCCATTAACTGGTCTTCGCTAGTACCTGGTGCAAACAACATTTGGCCACAATGTTTGAAGAGAAAGGCAACCGATCCTTCGGCACCCATATTGCCACCATTTTTATTGAAAGCATGGCGAACTTCTGCAACTGTCCGAGTCCGATTATCAGTCAAGCAATCCACAATGATCGCAGCGCCATTCATACCGTAACCTTCATAACGAATCTCTTCGTAGTTCACGCCCTCAAGCGAACCAGTGCCACGAGCAATTGCTCTTTGCACATTGTCGTTAGGCATATTAGAGTCTTTCGCCTTATCAATAGCTAAGCGCAAGCGAGGATTAGTAGCAATATCTCCACCACCTAATTTGGCAGCGACAGTAATTTCTTTAATCAGTTTTGTCCAAATCTTGCCGCGCTTTTCGTCTTGACGACCTTTGCGGTGCTGAATATTGGCCCATTTCGAGTGGCCGGCCATACGGGCAATTCCTTTTAATAATTTGGCTAGAAGTCATCATTTTAAGGTGTTCTAGGCCAAAGGTAGAGGCTTACTAGCCATTTTTTGTTACACTCTCATGTCTTAGCAGTAACAAAGCATCAAAGTGAGCAGAATTTCCACTGCAAACACCTGCCTCGGTGATGGAATTGGTAGACGTGCCGGACTCAAAATCCGGTGCCGCAAGGCGTGGCGGTTCGAGTCCGCCCCGAGGCACCAC
>CAIUOP010000084.1 GCA_903900805.1 uncultured beta proteobacterium
CCCGTCTTCTCAGGATAAATGAGGTTGCAAAGCTCACAACCTTATCAAAGTCTTGTATACATCTATGGGTTGCACAAGGTCGATTTCCAGCACCAATAGCTTTATCACCAACAGTCAAAGTTTGGCGCCTAAAGCATTTGGTAGGGTGGATTGAAAACCAATCATCCCAACAAGATTCAGGCAATAGTGGCGCTAATTTCCAATCTATGGGAATAGCCGCATGACTATCGATACCCCGGTAAAGCGCTTCACACGTTTACAACTTGCTTATGTCAGCTGGCTGAAAACGCTAGGGAGCCCAACACATGCTGTAACGCTAACTTTCAAACGGTATAGGCAAGAGACGAAGCAGCTTTGGAGCGTTTCAATCATCAGGGATTCTACGAAAGTTCTCTTGAGCGTTTTGAATAAATGCGTCTTCGGCAAACATGTCAAAAAAAACGACCAATGCGTAATGTCTGCTGTTGTTATTGGTACTGGCGCCTACAAAGATCACCCGCATGCACACCTTGCCCTGCAAAAACCTGAGCACCTTTCGTGGGACGAGTTCACAGAACTAATCATTAAAGCCATAGAAACCACTAGCTGGGTAGATGGGGAATTCACCATTGACCCATACGAATCTGATGGATGGCTTGACTACATGCTTGAACATGGCGCGGAGGATCTGCTCATTGATTTGTGCACACCAGCGCGAGCATGAAGATCGCAACCCAAATGACTTTGATGGTCTTACTGGGGCTGGAGATCAAGGGGCGTCCTTGATAGCCATCGCTATGACTAAACCAACCCTGACCAGCCTGAAGTTGGCTGATCTTGCCCAATTGGAGACGGCTGAATGGTTGACGCCTTATCTGCTTTTTCCACATGCCTTGTCGCAGGCTTTGCGGCGTATAACTTGAAAGCTGAAAATATGCCTAACCAAAACTGGGACTTATCCAATTTATCTATTAATCAAATTAAACTCGCTACTGAGAACGAGTCAATCTATGACAATTTTGGGGTAGCTAATTCTGATGATTGGGAACTTGTTAAATCAATTAAAACTAATGGCGTTCTTGATCCATTGGTGATCACTTCAGATAACTATCTTTTGAGTGGTCATCGACGACTTGCAGCTTGTAAATATCTCAAACTGGATACCGTTCCAGTTAGGAGGCTTAACGATATACGGTTTCGTATGCTTACTACTGAGCAGCGTTTGGATTTATTGAGAACGTATAACCAGCAACGCGATAAATCCACATCGGAGAAGATTCGAGAAGCTATTGTTGGCGTCGATCCAAGCATGGCTTACATAGACCTGATGATGCATAACCTTCAGAGAAAAGCTCTGGCCTCGTCCTCAGGTGAGATCTTTATTTCTGGTGTTAAAAAGCGCTCCAAGATAACCACTATGGAGTTTTTAGAAGCGGCAAAAGATGCCATCAATGACCAAAGTGAGTACTGGCCCCTTACCGTTCGAAGAGTGCACTATTTGTTATTGAATGATCCACCACTTCG
>CAIUOP010000085.1 GCA_903900805.1 uncultured beta proteobacterium
AGCCAAAACCTTTTGCATCATTGAACCACTTAACAATTCCGGTCGCCATGCGAACTCCATTACATAAACTTTAAAACAACCGTGATGAGGGTAAATACTTTTTAATCAGTCTCGCTCCACAACACGCCTTAATAGAACTTCTCGTGAAGCCTACCCCCCGATTGTTTGCCCTTTTTGTAGGGGTGTCAAGGAGTTATATGTACTTATCCCATAGTAAATACCCTTTATTTATCTAAAAATGCCCCAATATAGGTTAAACAGGGGGTTTTGCAGGTTTTTTAGCAACAAGACCCTAGTAAATTAAAGTTTCAATATCTGTGTTTAGAATGTTTCTTATGAGCCTCAAACCAAAAAATCCCACAAATGGCGTACCAGCCAACCCCTACATTGAGGACACTATTCTTCTCGAAAAGCAGGCCGAGAAAGTTAAAGCCCCTTCGATGTATAAAGTTTTACTATTGAATGACGATTACACGCCAATGGAATTTGTGGTGATGGTGATTCAGGAGTATTTTAGTAAGGATCATGAAACAGCTACGCGCATCATGTTACAAGTTCATTTAGTTGGCAAAGGTATTTGCGGGGTATTTACTCGCGATGTCGCTGCCACCAAAGTGCATCAAGTTGTTGAACTATCCCGTGAAGCGGGCCACCCACTACAGTGCACTATGGAGGAAGCATGATTGCCCAGGAACTAGAAGTAAGTTTACACATGGCGTTTGTTGACGCTCGGGCATCACGACACGAGTTCATTACGGTCGAACATTTATTGGCTGCATTGTTAGACAATGCGACCGCAGTTGAGGTGCTTAAAGCCTGTGCGGTTAATATCGCCGAGCTACGCTCTCAGCTGAAAAACTTCATCAATGACAATACGCCAGTAGTGCCTGGCAACGATGAGGTTGATACACAGCCCACGCTGGGATTTCAGAGGGTAATTCAACGTGCAATCATGCATGTGCAATCGACTTCAAATGGTAAGAAAGAAGTGACCGGTGCCAATGTCTTGGTTGCTATCTTTGGTGAGAAAGATTCGCATGCGGTGTATTTCCTGCAACAGCAAGGGGTAACTCGTTTAGATGTAGTGAACTTTATTAGTCATGGTGTTCGCAAGGATCAGGCCGAGCATGTGAAACCTGCTGATACAACACAAGAAACGGAAGAATCTCCTGCGTCCGGAAAAGAGAGCCCTCTAGATCAGTACACCCAGAATCTGAATGCTTTGGCTCGCCAAGGCAAAATTGATCCCTTGATTGGTCGCGAGAGCGAAGTAGAGCGGGTGATTCAGGTGCTTTGTCGTCGCCGCAAGAACAATCCACTCTTAGTTGGGGAGGCTGGCGTTGGTAAAACTGCAATTGCAGAGGGATTGGCTTGGCGTATCGTAAAGGGTGATGTACCTGATATCTTGGCTAATGCGACGGTCTACTCCTTAGATATGGGCGCTTTACTTGCTGGCACTAAATATCGCGGTGACTTTGAGCAACGCTTAAAGAGTGTTCTTAAGTCTTTAAAAGATCACTCCCATGGTGTTTTATTTATTGATGAGATTCACACTTTGATTGGTGCTGGCGCTGCATCTGGTGGAACATTAGATGCAAGTAATTTATTGAAGCCTGCCTTATCGAATGGTCAGCTCAAATGTATTGGTGCAACCACCTTTACCGAGTACCGTGGCATCTTTGAAAAAGATGCTGCCCTATCCCGTCGTTTCCAAAAGGTGGATGTCGTTGAGCCAACTGTTGATCAGACAGTGCAAATTTTGCGCGGGCTTAAGTCTCGCTTCGAGGAGCACCATAGCGTGAAATATGCAGCCGGTGCATTAGTTGCCGCTGCGGAACTCTCTGCGCGTTATATCAATGACCGCCATTTGCCAGATAAGGCGATTGATGTGATTGATGAGGCTGGTGCTGCACAGCGTATTTTGCCAAAGTCTAAGCAGAAGAAAACGATTGGACGTCCAGAGATCGAAGAAATTGTTGCCAAGATTGCGCGCATACCGCCGCAGTCCGTTACTGTGGATGATCGCAGTAAGTTGCAAACCTTAGATCGCGATATTAAGAGTGTGGTTTTTGGTCAGGACCCTGCAATTGAGGCCTTGGCTAGCGCCATTAAGATGACGCGCGCTGGTCTTGGGAAGATTGATAGGCCAATTGGTTCATTCTTATTCTCTGGCCCGACTGGCGTTGGTAAGACGGAAGTTGCAAAACAACTCGCTTACATTTTGGGGATTGAGCTTTTACGTTTTGATATGTCCGAGTATATGGAGCGTCATGCGGTAAGTCGTTTGATTGGGGCTCCTCCAGGATATGTTGGATTTGATCAGGGTGGTTTGCTAACTGAAGCAGTTAGCAAAAAGCCACATTGCGTACTGTTGCTTGATGAGATTGAAAAAGCCCATCCGGACATCTTCAACATCCTTTTACAAGTAATGGATCATGGCACCTTAACGGACAATAATGGCCGTAAAGCTGACTTCCGTAATGTCATCATCATTATGACCACTAACGCTGGCGCAGAGGCGATGCAAAAATCCACCATCGGATTTACTAACGCCCGTGAATCTGGTGATGAGATGGTAGATATTAAGAAGTTCTTCACGCCAGAGTTCCGCAACCGCTTAGATGCCATTGTTTCCTTTAAGGCGCTTGACGAAACCATCATCATGCGCGTTGTTGATAAGTTCTTAATGCAATTAGAGGAGCAATTGCATGAGAAGAAAGTCGACGCAACATTTAGTACTGCATTGCGCGCTCATTTGGCTAAGCATGGATTTGATCCATTGATGGGCGCTCGCCCAATGCAGCGCATTATTCAAGATACAGTGCGTAAAGCCCTCGCCGATGAGTTGCTCTTTGGTAAGTTAGCGCAGGGCGGACATGTGGATGTAGATATTGATGCAGATGGTAAGGTGCAATTAAGCTTTAATGTCCCTGTATTGCCTGGTAAGACATCTAAAAAAGATGTCGCCCCTGCAGAAGAAATTTAACTATTAGCAGTATTTAAAAAGGAAAATATGTCACACCACGACAAATTACTAGATGCTTTTGAGACCTACAAAGCTGAGCATGAAAAGTTCGAAGGCAAGGGCGTTAAAGCATCAGCCACACGTGCCCGTAAAGCTTTACAAGAAATTGCAGGCTCTTGTAAAGAGCGCCGCAAGGAAATTTCTGCTGAAAAAGAATCCCGTGAGGGTAAGGGCGCTGGCATGTCACAGGATGCTGCTCGTCATGCACATGTTCGTAAGTAAGCTGCCAAATTAATAAATAGCCACCTTCGGGTGGCTTTTATTTGTCCACTCTTTTCGAGATAAGGCTTTATTTGGATAGAATGGTTACAAAATCAAACGGCGGAGCCTTATGAATACTCTGAGTTACATAAAGCACGTTATCCATGATGAGCTTCGTGCCATAAAAGAGGGAATCAAGGAGGCGAAGCTACTAACAATCGTCTTTGTTTTGGTATTGATTAGCTTACTCGTCTATTTGAGGCCATTTCCTGATAGGCATATTTATTTTCTAAGCTATCACCCTAATTCTGACTGGAGCGTGCTCGCAGAGTCCTCTGCAAAAATCCTTAATGCAAATGGGCTCCAGATCGAAGTAATTCATACTGAGGGCGCTATAGATAACGTTGCGAGATTGGAAGATCCACAAGATAAGGCGAATGCAGCTTTTACTTATGGCGCTGCTTTGGATGGTGACAAGATAGAGGAAATTTATTCATTAGGCAGTATTGGCTATGAGCCTATATGGATTCTCTATAACAAAAATAAAATTGGAGAAATTAAAACCTTAAGTGAGCTATCTCGTCATAAGGTTGGTCTTGGCCCAACCAAAAGTGGCTCCTACCGAATTGCCAAAATGATATTTAGGATTATGAATATCGATATTAACGATAATTCTAATTTCAAATCAGACAGCATGATTGCAAATCAGGAAAAGTTAAAAAAGGGTGAGCTAGATGCTGTGATATTTGTTTCAACTATTCAAGACTCTGTTACACAGGATTTATTGAAGTCTCCCAATATTGCCATTTTTGATTTCAAGAATGCACCTGCATTTGCAAAGCAGTTTAATTCCTTTGTTACCTTAACCTTGCCTGCCGATTCTATTAGCATCAATCAACAAATACCTCAAAAAGACGCTACATTGCTAGCCACTACAACGAGTCTAGTAGTTAAGCGCTCTATGCACCCCGATCTGCAGTTGGCAATATTGATGTCCGCAAGAGATAACAATCGCAATGCTCCTGACTTATTTTTTGCAAAAAGAGGTGAATTTCCCGCCTACCTAGACCCATCTATCCCAATTAGCCCTGTTGCCGAGCATTTTTATGATTATGGGCCTCCACATGCAATGCGATACCTGCCTTATTGGTTAGCGGGCTTTATGGATCGAGCTTGGCTACTTTTCTTGACAATATTTGCGATCTTCTACCCACTGTCTAAATTGAATGCCCGCTTTAGAAAGTTCCGCTTCACCTTGAAGACGATTCCGCACTACAAAGAGCTATTGAAAATCGAAAGAGAGTTTCAGAATAATCAACTTTCTACTCTTGAAAAACAGCAAATGTTAGAACGGTTAGATGCAATTAACACGAGCGTTATTCGTAACGAGGTACCAATTGGTGAAGAGTCTGCTTACTTTTTCTTCTTAAATGCAATTTCTCTTCTGAAAAGAAAAATTCAGAATACTTAAGCCCTGCCGGTACTCCCAAAGCCGCCAGCACCACGACTGCTTTCAGAAAATTCTTCAACCACTTTGAGCTGTACTTGTTGGACTGGCATTACTACCAACTGTGCTAAGCGCTCCATGGGCTCTAGCTTGAACGGGGTTGAGCCACGATTCCAAGTGCTCACCATTAATTGACCCTGGTAATCAGAATCAATTAGCCCTACCAAGTTTCCTAAGACGATCCCATGCTTATGGCCAAGACCAGAGCGTGGCAGAATAAATGCAGCATAACGCGGATCTTCAACAAAGATAGCTAAGCCTGTTGGTACCAGCACAGTTTGACCTGGTGCTATCTCAATAGTTTCATCAATACAGGCGCGTAAATCCAGTCCAGCACTACCGGGTGTGCCATAAGCAGGGAGTTGATCACGCATACGTTCATCGAGAATTTTGACTTGGAGCGATTGCATAGAATTTCCTAAAGCGGGTGGCGTGGATAATTTAAATTTTCTTGGCAACGAGCCCAATCAGTTGCCGCGCAAGCTGAAGCTTTTCAGCCCGAGCGATTTTTTTGCTACCAGATTCGTCGATCACCAATAGTTGATTGAGATCACTACCAAAGGTTTCAGGACCGATATTACCAACAACCATTGGAATGCCTTTGCGAAGGCGTTTCTCAGTTGCATGTGTTTCTAAATCAGTAGATTCAGCTGCAAAACCCACGCAGTATGGATAAGGTTTGCCGCCTTTAGTTTTGACAGTCTTTGCGACATCTAAAAGAATATCGGGGTTAGCAATAAATTCAATGACTGGCGCAGCTTTTCCTTGGCGCTTGATCTTTTCTTTAGCGGGCTTTGCAATGCCCCAATCAGCTACTGCAGCGACTGCAAAGAATATATCGCAATCAGTTTCCTTTAGAGCGGCCGCATGCATTTCTTTTGCGCTTCTGACATCGCAACGGGTAATTTTCCCAGTAGCCTCTAGCGGCGTTGTCAAATCACAAGGACCGGCAATCAAATGCACTCGGGCGCCAGCTTCAACAGCCGCACGCGCGATCGCAAAGCCCATCTTGCCTGAGCTGTGATTGGTGATACCACGCACTGGATCAATTGCTTCAAAAGTAGGGCCAGCTGTAATCAATACCTTTTTACCTGCTAAGGTTTTCTTCTGAAAGAAGGCAATGACTTGTTCGGTAATTTCAGAAGGTTCGAGCATTCTACCCATACCTACTTCACCACAAGCTTGAAAACCACTTGCTGGACCAAGGAGGGCAACCCCGTCTTCATGAAGGCGCTGGACGCTTCGTTGAGTAGCTGCATGCTCCCACATTTGTTTATTCATTGCTGGCGCAAGTAAGAGCGAGCAATCTCTCGCAAGACAGAGCGTACTGAGTAAGTCGTCAGCTAATCCTAAAGATAGCTTGGCCATTAAGTCAGCGCTTGCAGGCGCAATGACGATAGCGTCAGCAGAGCGAGATAATTCGATGTGAGCCATATTGTTGCTAATACTGTTATCCCATTGACTGGTATACACCGGATTGCCTGTGAGAGCCTGCATGGTGACGGGCGTTACGAATTGCATTGCAGCTTCGGTCATGACTACTTGGACTAAAGCACCTTCTTGCATCAATTGGCGCGCAAGTTCAGGGGTCTTATAGGCGGCAATGCCACCAGAGATCCCGAGAATGATTTTCTTATTTAAAAGTGATTGCATGGCGCCAGCTTAATGGGATTGGGAGGATTTGCCAAATGACTTGCGTAATTCGCCCCAAATAATGAGGCCAGCACCAATACAAATAGCGCTATCAGCAATATTAAATGCTGGCCAATGCCAGTTGGCGTAGTGCAGGTCAATAAAGTCAACTACGGCACCGTACATGAGACGATCTAATACATTCCCAAGGGCGCCTCCAAGAATGAGGCTCAGGGCAATACAAAGCAGTTTGTCGTTCTGGCTTTTACGAATTAACCAAATAATGTAGATGCAGGCTGCAAGACCAATAGCAGTGAAGAACCAACGTTGCCAGCCTGAGCCTTGCGCCAGGAAAGAAAATGCTGCTCCAGGATTAAAGAGTAGCAGCCAATTCATAAAAGGGAAAACCTGTTCAGGAACACCCATTTTTAAATTACTTAGAGCAGACCACTTACTTAGTTGATCCAAGAGCAAGGTGATTGTTGCAATTACGAGATAGCGGAGAAATGAAAGGCTCATTAAATATAGTCTTTAAGCAAAGAGGCGGTGATCGCCGTCGCCAAAAAGATTACTAATGCAGCGACTACAGAGTTCTGGATGATCAGCATTGCTACCAACATCTTTAGTGTGATGCCAGCAACGACCACATTTCTTATATTGGCTACCACGTACTAAGACCTCTAGGCCATCATTGTTGAGTTCGATATTGGCACTTGAAGTAATCGTCACAAAGCGTAAGTCATCTTCTAATGAGTGGAGGATTGCAAAGTCAGCATCACCTACTTTAATAGTGAGCTCAGCCTGTAGCGATGAGCCGACGTTACCAGTTTCACGTTCAAGTTCGATTGCTTTAGTGACTTCAGAGCGAATTTCACGAATACGATTCCACTTAGCTAGTAATTCATCTGCTTTTACAATTTCGGGGAAGTTGCCAAATTCTTCCATGAAAATCGACTCAGAAGGTTTACTGCCCGAGCCATGTGGAAAATCCTTCCAAGCCTCCTCTGCGGTAAAGGAGAGGAATGGGGATAACCATTTCAAGAGATTACGCGTAATGTGAAAGAGCGCGTTCTGAGCTGCTCTGCGATCAGAAGAGTCTGGTGCGCTGGTATAGAGGCGGTCTTTGAGGATATCCAAATAAAATCCGCCTAAATCTTCCGAGCAGAATGACAGCATACGAGTTACTGCGGGATGAAATTCATAAGCCTTGTAATGCGCCTCAACATTACCTTGGATTTGATTTGCTAGCGCAACAGCATAACGATCGATTTCTAGCCATTGATCAGTAGGCATAGAATGCTTGCTAGGGTCAAAATCAGATAGGTTGGCTAATAGGAAGCGCAAAGTATTGCGAATGCGGCGATAGCTTTCGGTCACACGCTTCAGAATCTCATCAGAAATTGTCATTTCACCAGAGTAATCAGTGGAGGCTACCCACAGACGAATAATTTCAGCACCAAGTTTATCTGCAACTTGTTGAGGGGCAATGACGTTACCTACAGACTTACTCATTTTGCGGCCTTGACCATCAACAGTAAAACCATGAGTCAGGAGTGCTTTGTATGGCGGCTTGCCGTCGAGCATTGCGCCGGTGAGTAAGGATGAGTGGAACCAGCCACGGTGTTGATCTGAGCCTTCTAAATATAAATCAGCCAAGCGACCATTTGGAGTCTGCGCATCCATAGTAAGTAACTCATTACGATGAGAGCCGCGAATCACATGCCAATGGGTTGTGCCTGAATCAAACCACACGTCTAGCGTATCGCGATTTTTTTCATACTGAGAGGCTTCATCACCAAGTAATTCAGTGACTTCTAAGTTCTGCCAAGCTTCAATACCACCTTTTTCTACGCGTTTAGCAACTTCTTCAAGTAGCTCAACAGTGCGTGGATGGGGTTCACCACTTTCTTTATGCACAAAGAAAGCCATTGGTACACCCCATTGGCGCTGACGCGACAATGTCCAGTCGGGACGGTTAGCAATCATGCTGTGCAAACGTTGTTTTCCCCAGGCGGGGAAGAATTCTGTGTTTTCGATACCCAATAGCGCAGTCTCACGCAAGCTAGCATTACCATCTAAAGGCTTCTTATCCATAGTCGCAAACCACTGTGACGTTGCACGATAAATGATGGGTGACTTATGGCGCCAGCAGTGCATGTATGAGTGGGTATAGGTTTTATCACGGAGCAAGCTACCAGCTTCGCGCATTGCTTCCACAATCTTTGGATTAGCTTTCCAGATATATTCATTAGCAAAGAGTGGCAACCATGAGGCATATACACCATTACCCATTACTGGATTGAGAATATCGTTGTCAGCGAGTTTGTTTGCTTTGCAGGACTTAAAGTCTTCTTCGCCATAAGCAGGCGCAGAGTGAACAATGCCGGTACCGGTATCCAGGGTGACATATTCAGCAGGATAGATTGGCGACAGGCGCTTGTAGCCATCATGCAATGGAGCAAGTGGATGCCAGAAAGAGATATTGGCTAATTGCATACCTTGGCAAGTGGCAACGATTTTTCCCTCTAAACCATAGTCTTGAAGACAAGTCTCAACACGATCTTTTGCCAAAATTAATAACTTATCACCAACATCAACTAAAGCGTAAGTCAGTTCTGGATGAACGTTCATTGCCTGGTTAGCAGGAATGGTCCAAGGTGTTGTTGTCCAGATCACAATCTGACCAGGCTTATTAGGTAAGTCTGAAAGCCCAAATACTTTTGCTAGCTGTGGTCGCTGTGCATCATCAAAAGCAAAACCAACATCTACTGTTGGATCGGTCTTATCTTGATATTCCACTTCAGCTTCCGCCAGGGCTGAGCCGCAATCAAAACACCAGTTAACTGGTTTTAAGCCGCGGAAGACATAGCCTTTTTCCCAGATCTTGCCTAGAGCACGAATTTCGTCAGCCTCATTACGATAGCTCATGGTGAGATACGGATTATTCCAATCACCAAGAACACCTAAGCGCTCGAAGTCTTTCTTCTGCTTATCCACTTGTACCTGAGCATAGGCACGCGCCTTAGATTGCACTTCAGCTATCGGTAAGTTTTTGCCAAACTGTTTTTCAATTTGAATCTCAATTGGCATGCCATGGCAATCCCAACCGGGAATATAAACAGAATCAAAGCCCATCAACCAACGAGACTTGACAATCATGTCCTTGAGGATCTTGTTTACTGCATGACCAATATGAATATCGCCATTTGCATAAGGAGGGCCGTCATGCAAAATAAATTTAGGTTGATTGGCGTGTGCGGCACGAATCTTTTCGTAGAGTTTATTTTTTTGCCACTGTGTAACCCATTGCGGCTCACGCTTGGCAAGGTCTCCTCGCATTGGAAACGAGGTATCTAGAAGATTGACGGGGTAAGAGTTTTCTTTTTCAGACATAAGCTTTTTTCTGGAAATAATTTCTGGCGTGCTTTGCATCTGCTGCAATTGCATTCGTAAGTGCGTCGAGGTCATCATACTTTGCCTCGTCACGAATTTTTTCTAAGAGCTCTACGGTAATAATTTTTCCGTATACGTCTTGTTGATAATCAAAGATGTGGGTCTCAAGCAATACCCGACCTTCATCTTCTACGGTAGGCCTTACTCCTAGGCTAGCTACGGCTGGTAGCGGCCTATCAGCAAGACCCAATACTTGCGCAGTGAAGATGCCAGTGGTTGCTGGTTTGCGATGATGTAAATGATTGGCTACCGCTAAGTTCAAAGTAGGAAAGCCAAGCTTTCGACCTAATTGTTGCCCATGAATCACGTGACCAGAAATTCCGTAGGGACGACCTAATAATTTTTCAGCTTGATTCATGTCGCCGTTAGCAAGCGCTGCCCGTAAAGCGGAACTAGAAATGCGTTCACCATTTTCCAAGATCGTTTGAATGCTTGATACTTCAAAGCCATATTTTGCCCCGGCAGCTTTGAGGCTCGCAAAATTGCCTGCACGTTTTGCTCCATAGCAAAAATCATCACCAATCAAAATCCATTTGGCATTCAGACGTTTCACAATAATTTCAGAAACAAATTCTTCGGGTGTAAGCCGCGCAAAAGCGGCGTTGAAGTGTTCTACGACAACCTGGTCAATGCCAAGCTGGGCTAAGGCGGCTAGCTTGTCGCGCAGATTTAGAATGCGAGGTGGGGCTTGGTCCGGCGAGAAGAATTCTTTAGGGTGTGGCTCAAAGGTCATGACGCAGCTCACCAGGCTTCGCTCTATGGCGCCATCTACGAGCTGTTTCAATAAGGCGCGATGACCCCTGTGCACACCATCGAAATTACCGATGCTAAGGGCACAAGCAGGTCCTGCAGAAAACTGGGTCGGGCCACGGAATACGTTCACAAAATCGCTTTCAGGGTAGCCATCAATTATATTGTGGGCATGCTTTCTATCGTTACCTTAATCTCAGGCCGTGGATCTAATTTCGAGGCCATCGCTAAAATAGCCCAAAAAGACCATTGGCCGGTCAAATTTGCTGGGGTGATAGCCAATCGCTCAGCGGCTAAGGGCCTTGATTTTGCTCGCTCCCAGGGTATTCCAACCGTGGTTATAGAGCACAAAGAGCATGCAACTCGCGCATCCTTTGATGCTGCCTTGATTGAGCAAATTGATGCTTTAGGAGCGGATTTAGTCTTGCTAGCAGGCTTTATGAGAATTCTGACCCCAGGGTTTATTCGCCATTTTGAGGGTCGCCTTATCAATATCCATCCAGCCCTCCTGCCGGCATTCCCTGGTTTGCGCACCCATGAGCGGGCTTTAGAGGCTGGAGTTAAGGAACATGGTGCCACTGTGCACTTTGTTACTGAAGGCGTTGATGAAGGACCCATTATTTGCCAAGCCTCTGTTCCAGTCCTAGAGGGTGATGATGCCGATACCTTGGCAGCCCGTGTTTTGAGTGCTGAGCATCAGATTTACCCGCGGGCCGTAAAATGGTTCCTTGATGGACGATTGCGAATAGAAGGTAATCAAGTGAAGCTTCAACCCCCAGAGTCGCAATTTTTTAAATTATGAGTGCAGAACGTCCACCCCGTAAATCTGGAAACAGACTCGCCCCACATAAAAGTTACGCTGCTAAATCGAATGATCCACAGCGCCGCCCAGAGCGACGCAATGCGAGTGGAAATTTAATTTCTCCTGAGGGGCAAAAGAATTTCTCTAACGCCAAAGCACTACCTCAGCATGCAATTCATCTAGAAAGACTCTTGCCCGAGTTACTGAGTTTTGAACAACCCTCTGATCGCGTAGTCAGTCGTTATTTTCGTGCTGAGCCCCAACTTGGAAATCGAGATCGTGCCCTGATTGCAGAGAGTGCTTTCGCAATTTTGCGACGTAAAAATGAATTCTCTCAATTTGCTTCTAGTGGCGAGGGTTCTCAAGCTAGACGCTTAGCCCTATTGGGTTTACTGTCCGCCTTATCAGAAGGTGGACTTGGCTCAGCCAACCGAGCAGAAAGTGCAATTGCTGATTTAGCACACGTACTTAAGCCAGGTGAATATGAATGGTTGCAACGTTTTGCTACTGTAGATCCTGCCTCATTAAATCCTCTTGTTCGAAATAATTTACCGGAGTGGTTATGGGATGCTTTTGGAAAATATCCCGGTGAAGAAACACGTGAAGAACTGGCGAAATCATTAATGCATCCTGCGCTCTTAGATTTGCGTGCAAACACCATGAAGACTAATCGCGAAGAATTACTGGTGCAGATGAATGCATTGGGTGGTCGCTATCAAGCAATCCCAACTCCATATGCGCCAGATGGTGTGCGCATTATGGGTAAGCCTGCTTTACAAAATACCGCTGGATTTAAGGCGGGTATGTTTGAAGTCCAAGATGAAGGTAGCCAGCTACTCGCTTATTTACTTGCTCCTAAACGGGGTGAGATGGTTGTCGACTTTTGTGCTGGAGCGGGCGGTAAGACTTTAGCGATTGGAGCCTTGATGCGCTCTACAGGGCGCCTCTACGCATTTGATACATCAGAGCGTCGTTTGGCTAATTTGAAGCCACGACAAGCCCGCAGCGGTCTCTCTAACGTCCATCCTGTATGGATTGATAGCGAGAATGACGCCAAGATCAAACGTTTGGCTGGAAAGATTGATCGTGTTCTAGTGGATTCCCCTTGCAGTGGAATGGGTACCTTGAGGCGTAATCCCGACCTCAAATGGCGCCAAACCCCAGCAGGGGTTTTAGAGCTTAATCAAAAGCAAATGAATATTTTGGCTTCTGCTGCCCGATTATTAAAACCGGGTGGTCGTTTGGTTTATGCCACTTGCAGCCTTTTGCCTCAAGAAAATCAAGCGATTGCAGAAGATTTTCTGGCAAAGCACCCTCAGTTTGAGGTTGTGCCCGCTGCCGAAGCTTTGAAGCCACTCTTTCCAAAAGACAAGCTGCCTTTGGGCTGCAGTCCAGACAATCCTTGGTGGCAGCTTTGGCCGCATATTCATGGAACGGATGGCTTTTTTGGAGCTATTTTCCAAAAGAAGGCTGCTGCTCCAGTTCCTGACTCTGAAAAAGGGGTAGAAAAAGAGGTAAAAGTCAAAACCAAGAAGACTGCGAAAGAATTAAAATAGAGTTTTGGATCTCTTTAGGGCCACTCTTTTGAATACAGCTTCAAGTTCAGGTTTCGATTTATTACTCAATTGGCTAGCCAACGGCTATCTCAATTGGTCTTGGTGGCAAATTACCATTTTTACTCTGGTAGTCACCCATATCACTATCGCTGCAGTCACCATCTTTTTGCATCGCTGCCAAGCACATCGTGCCTTGGATTTGCATCCAATCGTTTCCCATTTCTTTCGTTTTTGGCTCTGGCTAACTACCGGTATGGTGACCAAAGAGTGGGCCTCGATTCATCGCAAGCACCACGCTAAATGCGAGACGGTTGATGACCCCCACAGCCCGGTAATTTTGGGGATTGGGACCGTGCTTTCTCGGGGTGCTGAGCTTTATAAAAACGAAGCAGCAAATCAAGAGACTTTAGAAAAGTTTGGCCATGGCACTCCCGATGACTGGCTTGAGCGCAATATCTACTCTAAGTTTTCTTGGCAGGGTGTTGCCATCATGCTCATCATTGATGTGTTTTTATTTGGTGGCATTGGTCTGACGGTTTGGGCTATCCAAATGTTGTGGATTCCAATTACTGCCGCTGGTGTGATTAACGGTATTGGGCACTATTGGGGCTACCGTAATTACGATTGCGCAGATGCCTCTACTAATATTATCCCCTGGGGCATACTGATTGGCGGTGAAGAGCTTCACAACAATCACCACACCTTTGCTACCAGCGCTAAGTTATCAAATAAATGGTACGAGTTTGATATTGGTTGGCTGTACATTCAGATCATGAGCGCTGTAGGTTTGGCTTATGTAAAGAAAACGCCGCCCAAGCCAGTGCTGAGCGATTTACGTCCTGCCGATCACAACACTCTTGAGGCCATCATTGCTAATCGTTATGAAATCATGGCGCGCTATAGCAAAACATTGCGTACTTTTTTCAGCAATGAAGCGCAACATATGCAGGTTCTTGCATCTCATTTAAGCGATGCTCGCACTTGGTTAGCAAAAGATGAGTCTCGTCTTAGCGAGCAAGAGCGGTCAAAGCTTGAGGAGTTAATGGCTAGTAATGCACAACTACGTAAGATGATTGAGATGCGTCGTGATCTCCAAGCTATCTGGGGCCGCTCTAACGCCACTAGAGAACAATTAGTTGCACAGTTGCATGCATGGTGTCAGCGTGCTGAGGAAAGTGGCTTAACAAGTCTTCGCGATTTCTCTTTGAGATTGCGTCGCTACGCATAACTGAACTGAGTAGGAATTTCTAGGTAATAAAAAACCCGCTGCGTGCGGGTTTTTTATTTGCTGGAAGTACAGCTAAATTCATTTCTTACTTCAGCTTTGTTTCTTTGTAAGCAACATGCTTGCGAATCGTGGGATCAAACTTCATGATCTCCATTTTCTCAGGCTTAGTACGCTTATTTTTTGAAGTAGTATAGAAGTGACCAGTACCAGCTGATGACTCTAACTTGATTTTCTCTCTGCCGCCTTTAGCCATTTGTGCGCTCCTTAAATTTCGCCACGTGCACGTAGATCAGACAACACAGCATCGATGCCGTTCTTGTCGATA
>CAIUOP010000086.1 GCA_903900805.1 uncultured beta proteobacterium
AATTCCTTGCCAATCAAAAGGAACGCCTCCGCCACCATAACCCTCGACGAGGGCATCCAGCAGAAAAGCGTTTGCTTGCCTATATTGTAGGGAAAATTCGCTAAACGCGAAGTCTTGCCCTACACGGGCTGCTTTTATCCAAGGCTGGCCATCAGCAAGCTCTAGACAGCGCTCTGGGGTCTCATCCCCATGAAACTGCCATAAAGTGATTGGGGCGATTGCCTTAATTGTGGCAAATTGCTCATCTGTGGCATTTACGATCAATCCAACGGCATCTATCCCTACTGGGAGCCTAGCAATGAGCTGGTCAGCCAGATTAGGGCTTACAGCACGCACACTAGGAGGGTAAAAGACAAAGCCAACCGCATCAACGCCAGCAGCAACAGCCGCGTCTACATCTTCAGAGGTCTTCAAACCGCAGATTTTGACTCTGGTTCGTCCAGGTGAGTAAGTAAGCAAGCCCATAAACCAATGATAAGGCTTTAGAGCCTGGTTAACTGATTAGGTAGCCAGGAATTATCTAGCCATGGTTCTGGAATTCCAAACTCTTCTGGGTAGGCAATTTTGGCTAAATAAAGGCCATCAGGCATAAATGTGGGCGCGGCAATTCTCCGATCTTTTGCCTCAAGAACTTCTGCCATCCATTCAGGCTTTTGTCGACCCTGTCCAATCTGGAGAAAACATCCTACTAAATTGCGCACCATATGCTGCAAAAAAGCATTGCCGCGAATCCGAAAATACAACCATGGTCCATCAGAAATAATGTCTATGGCGTATATTGTTTTGACTGGTGTCTTGCTCTGACATTCAGAAGACCTGAATGAACTGAAATCATGCTCGCCAATCAAGCATTCAACTGAATCTTGCATTGCTCCAATGTCAAGCTGCTGATTGGGTGGCAGCATTAAATAGCCTGCACGGGCATGAACCATTGGTACGCGACACGGACCAACATGTAAGGCATAAATATAAGTGCGCTCAAATGCGGAGAAGCGAGCACTAAATTCTTCTGAAACTGTCTTTGCCCAGTTGACAGCAATTGATGGCGGCAGAAATGAATTGACTCCTCTGACCCATGAGAAATCTTCCCGCTCTACATTGGTATCAAAGTGAATCACTTGCCCTAATGCATGAACGCCAGTATCCGTCCTGCCAGCAGTAATTGTTTTAATTGGAAAGTCTTTAGAAGACTCGCCAACAAAGGCTGTAATTGCTTTCTCTAACTCATCTTGAACTGAATTCTGATTGACTTGTGTTTGCCAGCCAGAGTATGGGCTGCCGTCATACTGAAGACCAAGGGCTATACGCATTGCAATACCCCCATGAACTTAGGCATTACGGTGCAAGAGCTCCGCCAGTAAGCCTTGAGCTTCGATCGTGATAGTGGGATCAACTGAATTACTGAGTCGAAGCACTTCTTCTAAGGATTTCTTGGCGGCGGAAAAATCTTCGATCGTGATGTAAGCACGTGCTAGATTCAACTTGACGCGCAGTGTGTCTGCTAAGGGATTAGAGGCAATAGCAGTGGCATCTGATACTGGCTTAGAAAGCTCTAAATCAATCCCAGAAAATAGTGCTTTGGCGCGCTCAGGCATGCCTGAGGGAGTGCTAGTGAGCTTATCTGGTGCATTGAAGTGAGTAAGCTCAGAACGGCGAGCATTACGAGCAAAGCCCCATAACAGTAGACCAGTTAATCCAATCAAAGCAATCCCTAGAATGGCTGGTCCAAATCCACCCAATCCAAAATTATTTTCAACTACTTTTTTCTCCTTTGATTTATCCAGGAGGAGCTGAAGATCAGCCACATTCTTTTCTAACTCAGCAACTCGCGCCTTTGCTTGCTCTAGTTGCCTTTCTTGAGCAACTAGGTCTTCTGTATAGCGACGCTCTTGTTCATTACCATCAGTGCCAGAACCAATCTTGAGGCGATCTTTTGGGGCAGCATCCCCACTCTTTGCATTGCCAGACTGAGATTGGTTTTGTGACCCATTGCCACCCTGCTCTGCATGCCACTGTGCATTAGCCTCAGAGACAAATTGGTTGGCTTCGGCTGGACTAATTGAGCGCAAAAGTGCTTGGCTGGGCTTATTGAGTTCTGCACCTGCTGCTAAACGGTTAATGCTGCCGCTTGCAAAGGCATCTGGATTGGCTTTATACAAAGCCATCATGGTTTGATCTAAAGTGGCGCCATCTAACTGAGGCGCCATCATGGCGGCAATTTCAGAAAGAGTTTGACCAGGCTTGACGAGCACCTTTTGCGCATCACCTAAAAGCAAAGTAAATGTTTTAGTAATGCTGCCACTAGACCAATTGAGATTCACTAATACATCAATAAAAGGGTCATCGCTTGCTGGAATCACATTCACCGTTTCCACCAAGACAACTAACTGCTCCTGGGGATTACGATAAATCGATAGCTGCGGATTGAGGTCCAAAATCTTTTGAGAAATCCCAAGACGCTCATAGGATGCCTTGGGTAAGGTGCCTGCCTTTAAACTAGCTAAAGCAGCCTGCTCTTGAGCCCCAACCCGAATCGGAATCTCCGCCCGCAAAGGCTCTCCGGGTTTAGACAGCAATGTAGGTGAGCCCAAAGAAATTGCCCAAGCTGTACAAGACCAACTAAGCCAAACAAAGCAAAGCACTTTTAAAAAGCGAAGTTGATAACTTCGGGACATTATTTTTCGAGCAAGATTCTGAGCATACGGCGTAAAGGTTCCGCGGCGCCCCATAACAGTTGATCGCCAACAGTAAATGCGCCAAGATACTCTGGGCCCATCGCCAATTTATGTAAACGGCCAATCGGCACAGTCATCGTGCCGCTAACCGCCGCTGGTGATAATTCACGCTCAGTCATTTCGCGGTCATTCGGAACAACTTTGACCCACTGGTTATCGTTTGCCAAAATAGCTTCAATTTCTTTTAATGGAATATCTTTTTTCAACTTCACCGTCAAGCCTTGTGAGTGGCAACGCATCGCGCCAACACGCACACAGATACCATCAATAGGAATACTACCTGGAGTACGAAATGCAGGGCGCCCAAGAATCTTATTGAACTCAGAACCGCCCTTCCACTCTTCTTTTGTTTGACCATGCTCAACAGGAACATCAATCCATGGAATCACGCTACCGGCTAATGCGGTATTGCGAAAATTTTCCTTTGGAAAACTTGAGGAGCGTAGTGTTTCAGAAACCTTACGATCAATATCTAAAATCCAAGATGAAGGATCTGCTAATTCGTTGGCGACACTGTCATGCAAAGCACCCATTTGCAGAAGCAATTCGCGCATATTCTGTGCCCCAGCGCCAGATGCTGCTTGATAAGTCATTGCACTGATCCACTCAACCAGATCAGCCTTCACTAAACCACCCATCGCCATCATCATCAAGCTCACGGTGCAATTAGCGCCAATCCAATTCTTACCACCAGCGGCCAATGCCTTATCAATCACGGACCGATTGATCGGATCCAATACCAATACGGCATCATCTTTCATACGCAAAGCACTAGCAGCATCAATCCAGTGGCCATTCCAACCAGCCGCACGCAGCTTCGGAAAAACCGCATTGGTATAGTCGCCGCCCTGGCAAGTAAGAATGATGTCGCAGCGTGACAATGCCTTGATGTCATTCGCATCTTGTAAAGTACTTTCGCTCTTGCTGACTTTTTTGCCATTAATCGATGGCACTTGGCCGCCCACTTGGCTGGTGCTAAAAAATACTGGCTCAATCAAATCAAAATCTTTTTCGGTCAACATTCTATCCATGAGAACGCTACCGACCATGCCGCGCCAGCCGACCAAACCAACCAATGGTATTTTTGTATTTGCCATGATGATGAACTATTTAATCAAGTTTTAATTTCGTTTTAAGAGAGTGCCGCTACTACTGCATCGCCCATTTGCACGGTAGATACCTTTTGAGTGCCTTCGGTATAAATATCAGTAGTACGTAAGCCTTGCGCTAATACTTTCTGTACAGCCTTTTCAATTCGGTCTGCCTCAGCAGGCATTCCTAATGAATAGCGCAGCATCATTGCCGCAGACAGAATGGTTGCCAATGGATTGGCAATACCTTTGCCAGCAATGTCCGGCGCAGAGCCATGACTTGGCTCATATAAGCCTTTGTTGTTCTTATCCAAGGATGCTGAAGGCAACATCCCAATGGAGCCAGTTAACATCGCAGCCTCATCAGACAAAATATCACCGAACAAGTTACCAGTCACCACCACATCAAATGCCTTAGGGGCTTTAACTAGCTGCATTGCTGCGTTATCCACGTACATATGGGATAACTCGACATCTAGATATTCTTTGGAGATCCGAATCATTACCTCACGCCAAAGCTGTGATGTTTCTAAAACATTCGCCTTATCAACACTGCATACTTTTTTGCTACGCTTACGGGCTGCTTCAAAGGCAACTCGGCCAATACGCTCTACTTCAGGCTCGCTGTAGTGCATAGTGTCAAAACCTTCGCGGGCGCCTTTAAATAATGGCAACTCTGAAGTGCGAATGCCACGGGGTTGACCAAAATAAATATCACCGTTTAATTCACGCACAATCAAAATATCTAATCCGCCAATAATTTCTGGCTTGAGACTAGATGCGGCTGTAAGTTCTGGGTAACAAATCGCTGGCCTGAAGTTAGCAAATAACTCTAAGTGTTTTCGCAGACCCAAGATAGCCTGCTCTGGACGCAGTTCGCGCGCAAGCGTGTCATATTTCCAATCGCCCACAGCGCCAAACAAAATAGCGTCTGCTTTTTTTGCTAGCTCTAAAGTTGCTGGTGGTAATGGATGACCTGCAACATCATACGCAGCACCACCCACGGGAGCTTCTTCTAATTCAAACTTTGGGCCAAGTGCTTGCAGCACTCGAACGGCTTGAGCAACGATTTCCGGGCCGATACCATCGCCCGGTAGAACTGCAATTTTCATGAAAGGCCCTTAAATCTAAAATTACGGCAATTGTGTCGCAAGCCACGGCATTTTGAGAATGCGCTCAGCTTCATAAGCCTTGATTTTATCTGCATGGCGCAGAGTTAAGCCAATATCGTCTAGACCGTTAAAAAGGCAGTACTTTCTAAATGGGGCCACTTCAAAGCTATATGCGGTGCCGTCAGGGGTCATGACTTGTTGAGCCTCTAGGTCAATAGTCAACTGATAACCATTGAATGCCAAGGTTTCATTGAATAAGTGGTCAACCTGTATCTCTGTCAAAACGATGGGTAACAGGCCATTTTTAAAGCAGTTATTGTAAAAAATATCGGCAAAGCTAGGAGCAATCACCGCTCTAAAACCATATTGATCCAGCGCCCAAGGGGCATGTTCACGTGAACTGCCGCAACCAAAGTTTTTACGGGCCAAGAGAATGCCTGCACCTTTGTATCGAGCCTGATTAAGAACAAATTCTGAATTGATAGGTCGAGTGCTGCAATCCTGCCCTGGCTCACCATGATCTAGATAACGCCACGCATCAAATAGATTCTGACCAAACCCAGTCTTCTTAATCGATTTGAGAAACTGTTTCGGAATGATGGCGTCGGTATCTACGTTCTCACGATTCAAGGGAGCAACTAAACCTTTGTATACCGTAAATTTATCCATGATTGTGACTCGTAATGTTTACTTCACAGGGGTAACCACAACATCTTTACCCTTGGTTTGTGATTGATTATTTTGCGGGCTGCTGCTAGAACCTTCCATTGACTTACCCATCGTCTGCAAGTCTTTGCCCATGCCTTCCACTGTATTAGTGCAAGCTGCGATGACTAGACCTGCAACACCAACAATAGCCAATCGAGTGATTAGAGATACTGGAGAGAATTTCATTTCTGATTACCTTTATGAAATCTTACGAACGTCAACAAAATGACCTTCAATCGCTGCAGCAGCGGCCATTGCAGGACTAACTAAATGGGTTCTACCGCCATTACCCTGGCGGCCTTCAAAATTGCGATTGGAGGTAGAGGCGCAACGCTCACCTGGCTCTAAGCGATCAGCATTCATTGCCAAACACATAGAACAACCCGGTTCACGCCACTCAAAGCCAGCAGCTTTAAAAATACGATCCAAGCCCTCACGCTCTGCTTGGGCTTTTACCAAACCCGAACCAGGAACAACTAAGGCCAACTTGACATTGGCTGCTACTTTTTTACCAAGACGATCAACCACTTTAGCTGCAGCGCGCATATCTTCGATACGGCTATTGGTACAAGAGCCAATAAATACTTTATCTACTGGGATGCTGCTGAGCGGCGTATTTGGAATCAGATTCATATACTCCAAGGCACGTTCCATTGCAACACGCTTACTAGGATCTCGTTCTTTTTCTGGATCAGGTACGCATTCGCTAATAGCCAATACCATTTCTGGTGAAGTGCCCCACGTTACTTGGGGTGCAATTTCTTCGGCACGTAGCTCGACCACTAAGTCAAACTTGGCATCTACATCAGAGTGCAAAGTTCTCCAATATTGCAATGCTTGCAATAGAACAGGGCCCTTAGGAGCGTATGGGCGGCCTTGAATATATTCAATCGTGGTTTCATCGACAGCAACTAAGCCAGATCTTGCGCCAGCTTCAATTGCCATATTACAGACGGTCATACGGCCTTCCATTGAGAGATTGCGTATTGCTTCACCCGCAAACTCAATAGTGGAACCCGTACCACCTGCAGTGCCGATCTTACCAATCACGGCAAGAACAATGTCTTTAGCAGTAGAGCCTGGTTGTAAGCGTCCATCTACTCGCACCAAGATATTCTTGCTCTTTTTCATCAGCAAAGTTTGAGTTGCCAATACATGCTCGACTTCAGAGGTGCCAATACCAAACGCTAAGGCACCGAATGCACCATGCGTACTAGTATGAGAGTCGCCACACACTACAGTCATACCAGGCAAAGTAGCGCCCTGCTCTGGTCCGATGACATGAACAATCCCCTGGCGAGCATCATTCATTTTGTATTGAGTAATACCAAAAGCATCGCAATTTTGATCTAGGGTGTCTACTTGCAATTTTGAAATAGGATCAATAATGCCTTCAGAACGATCCGTTGTTGGCACATTGTGGTCTGAGACCGCTAAATTAGCGGAGATGCGCCACACGGGGCGATCAGCCAAACTCAAGCCTTCAAAAGCCTGAGGACTAGTCACTTCATGCAAGAGATGGCGATCAATATAGATCGTTGCTGTGCCATCCTCTTCAGAGTAAACAACGTGGTCATCCCACAATTTGTCATAAAGCGTTCGAGACATAAGCGGCCTTAAATCCTTTACTTGCGAACTGAGATGTTCGGAACTTTACGTGAAGTTTCACCAACATACAACTGGCGTGGACGCCCGATCTTGTACTCAGGATCAGTAATCATCTCTTCCCACTGAGCAATCCAACCCACTGTTCTTGCCAAAGCAAAAATACAGGTGAACATATCTGTTGGAATACCAAGTGCGCGCTGGACGATACCAGAGTAGAAGTCTACGTTTGGATAAAGCTTGCGACTAACAAAGTACTCATCTTCCAGAGCAATCTTTTCCAGAGTCATTGCCAGCTTAAATAATGGATCATCTTGTAGACCCAATTCCTTCAATACTTCATAGCAAGTTTCACGCATTAATTTAGCGCGTGGATCAAAGTTCTTGTAAACACGGTGACCAAAACCCATCAAGCGAACACTAGAATTTTTATCTTTTACTTGGGCAATGAATTCATGAATATTATCAACGCCGCCATTTACCTGAATCTGATTTAGCATTTCTAGGCAAGCTTCATTTGCGCCTCCATGCGCTGGTCCCCAGAGGCAAGCGATACCGGCAGAAATAGCTGCAAATGGATTTGTGCCAGAAGAGCCACACAAACGCACTGTTGATGTAGAAGCATTTTGCTCATGGTCTGCATGCAATATGAAGATGCGATCTAAGGCACGCACTAATACCGGATTGACTTTGTACTCTTCGCATGGTGTTGCAAACATCATGCGCATAAAGTTAGCGGTGTAAGACAAAGAGTTATCGGGATAGATAAATGGCTGCCCGATAGAATACTTATAAGCCATCGCTACCAAAGTTGGCATCTTTGCAACCAAACGAATTTGCGCTACTTCGCGAGCATAAGGGTCGGTGTAATCAATCTTGTCGTGATAGAAGGCAGCCATTGCGCCCACTAAACCAGTCAATACAGACATTGGATGCGCATCGCGACGGAAACCACGTAAGAAGAATTGCATTTGCTCATGAACCATGGTGTGGTGCATAACCATCGTTTCAAAATCTTTTTTCTCTTTAGCGTTTGGTAGCTCACCATTAATTAAGAGATAACAAACTTCTAAGAAGTCACAGTTATTTGCTAAATCTTCGATTGGATAGCCGCGATAAAGTAATTCACCCTTATCACCATCGATGTAAGTAATTTTGCTATTGCATGAAGCAGTAGAAAGAAAGCCTGAATCATAAGTAAACTTACCAGTCTGACCATAAAGCTTGCGTATATCAATTACGTCAGGACCTACTGTCCCTTTGTAAATTGGTAAATCAATGTCTGGCGTGCCATCTGAAAACGAGAGTTTTGCTTTGATGTCCGATTCAATCATTTCTAATCCTTAGTCATTCAAAATATTATTAATATGTTATCTACTCAAATACTGAATTATTTCTCTCTCAGCTTTTGTAAAACCAATTTGAAAGAGTCAGATTGCATCTCTTTCTCTAGCACTGCAACAGAATCTTTGCGCCCAATCAATAAATCCATCAGGTCATTGTCGTCTAAAGCTAATAGCTGACTTAAAACCTTTCCCTCCTCTTCGTTTAGCTGAGCACCATAGCGCTCAAAGAAACGTTGCAGAATCAAATCATTCTCTAGTAAGCCCCTGCGAGCATCACTCTTTAGACGATATAACTCTGCATTACCGAGGGTCATACTGCCCTACGAACCATCAACTCCTTGATCTTGCCAATTGCCTTCGTTGGGTTCAAGTGCTTAGGGCATACATCCACGCAATTCATAATAGTATGGCAACGGAACAAGCGATAAGGATCTTCTAAGTTATCTAAGCGCTGAGAGGTTTCTTCGTCTCGGCTATCAGCAATAAATCGATAGGCCTGTAATAAACCCGCTGGGCCCACAAACTTATCAGGATTCCACCAGAAGGATGGGCATGCGGTCGAGCAAGATGCGCACAGGATGCACTCATACAAACCATTTAACTCTTCACGCTCTTCAGGGCTCTGGAGGCGCTCTTTTTCTGGGGCTGGATTGTCGTTTACCAAGTAAGGCTTGATAGACAAGTATTGTTTAAAGAACAAAGTCATGTCGACAATCAAGTCACGCACTACCGGCAAGCCAGGCAATGGACGTAATGTAATGACCTTTGGCAAGGTCAGCATATTAGTCAAGCAAGCTAAACCATTTTTACCATTGATGTTCATCGCGTCTGAACCACAAACACCCTCACGGCATGAGCGACGATAAGAAATGGTTTCGTCTTGCTTCTTCAAAGAAATCAATGCGTCTAACAACATACGCTCACCAGAGAGCTCTAACTCATAGCGCTGCATGCGTGGAGCTGCATCGACATCTGGATCGTAGCGGTAAATTTCAAATATACGGGTATCACTCATTCTCTATCTCTCTTACTTAGAAAGTACGTTCTTTTGGAGGAACTGAATCAACGGTCAATGGTTTTAACTGGACTGGTTTGTAGTCCAAGCGATTGCCCTCGCTATACCAAAGCGTATGCTTCATCCAGTGATCATCATCGCGATGAGGATGATCATCATGTGAATGTGCGCCGCGACTTTCTTTGCGAGCTGCAGCCGAAATCATCGTTGCATTGGCAGTCTCAACCAAGTTAGCAACTTCCAAAGCCTCAATTCGGGCAGTGTTGAAAATCTCAGACTTATCTTTAACCCAGAGATGCTTTGCACGCTCAGTCAATTTCGCCATTTGACGAACACCCTCGTCCATTAATTCCTGATTGCGGAATACGCCAGCATATTTCTGCATGCATTTACGAATATCATTTGCAACGTCTTGTGCATACTCACCAGAACTGGAGTTATCCAAGGCGGCAATGCGAGCCATCGTTTGCTCGCCAGCATTGGCAGGTAATGGTTTGAACTCGCGATTCTTCAGATTTAATCCAACAATGTGATTGCCAGCTGCACGACCGAATACCAAAAGATCAAGTAATGAGTTTGTACCTAAGCGGTTTGCACCGTGCACAGAAACACATGAGCACTCACCAATAGCGTACAAGCCATTGACTTCTTCGTTATGCTTACCATTAGCGGGCACAACCACTTGACCATTGATGTTGGTTGGAATGCCGCCCATTTGATAGTGAATCGTTGGTACCACTGGTATTGGTTCTTTGGTCACATCAACGTTCGCAAAGTTAATACCGATTTCATATACAGAAGGCAAACGCTTCATGATGGTCTCAGCACCAATATGCGTGAGATCGAGCACTACGTAGTCTCCATTGGGACCACAACCGCGCCCTTCTTTAATTTCTTGATCCATGCAACGGGAAATGAAATCCCTGGGCGCTAGATCTTTATAGGTTGGTGCGTAGCGCTCCATAAAACGTTCGCCATCTTTATTCCGCAAAATAGCACCTTCACCGCGGCAACCCTCTGTCAACAAGACGCCTGCACCAGCTACACCTGTTGGGTGGAATTGCCAGAACTCCATATCTTCCAAAGGAATTCCTGCGCGGGCTGCCAGACCCATACCGTCGCCGGTATTAATAAAGGCATTTGTGGATGCATCCCAAATACGGCCAGCACCACCAGTTGCCAAGAGGACTACCTTGGCTTCCAAGATATAAACCTGGCCTGTTTCCATTTCAAGAGCAGTAACGCCGACCACGTCGCCCGCATCATCACGAATCAAATCAAGCGCCAACCATTCAACAAAGAAGTTTGTTTTAGCCCGTACGTTACGTTGATACAAAGTGTGCAGCATCGCATGACCTGTGCGGTCAGCAGCAGCGCAAGCACGTTGCACCGGCTTCTCGCCATAGTTTGCAGTATGGCCACCGAATGGACGTTGATAAATGGTGCCGTCTGGGTTACGGTCAAATGGCATACCAAAATGCTCAAGCTCATAGACTGCTTTAGGAGCTTCACGACACATGAACTCGATCACATCTTGGTCACCTAACCAATCAGAACCTTTGATGGTGTCGTAAAAGTGATAATGCCAATTATCTTCACTCATATTACCCAGTGAAGCACCGATACCGCCTTGCGCAGCAACTGTATGTGAACGTGTTGGAAATACCTTTGTTAATACAGCAACATTGAGGCCGGCTTCAGCTAACTGCAATGAAGCACGCATACCTGAGCCACCCGCACCAACAATTACCGCATCAAAACGACGGCGTGGCAATGATTTTTGAATTACAGTCATCGAATTACACTTTCCACAAAATTTGTACCGCATAGGCTGCACAAGCCACGAGGTACAGCACGGTCAACACTTGCAGTGTTAAACGAATGCTGACAGGCTTGATGTAATCCATCCAGATATCGCGCACACCAATCCAAGCGTGATAGAACAAGCTGAACAAAGCCAAAAAGCTCAGAAGCTTCATGAACTCATTAGCAAATAAGGCAGACCAGCCCTCATAAGTTGCACTACCAGTGATGCAATAGTCAACTAACAAAACAATCGTAAATACCACCATCACAATCGCTGTTACGCGCTGGATGATCCACTCCTTAAGGCCGTAATGAGCACCTACTACTAAGCGCTTTGGTCCAATTTGATAAATGGGCATGAAATATCCTGAATGAAGTAACGCTTAGTAAAAGCCAAATAATTTGAGTCCAACTACTGCAGTCAAAGCCAAGCCAAGAGAAAAAACAAAAATGGCTGAACGATTGGCTTCAGACTTCTCGACACCGATCTCTAAATCGAGTAAGAGGTAGCGAATACCGGCACAGAAATGGTGTAAGAATGCCCAGATCAAACCAAGGCAAATAATTTTTACCAAAATATTGCTGGTGAAGGCTTGGAATTTTTGGTAACTCAGTTCAGATGCCAGGCTCTGATCAAAGAGATACAAAATAAACGGCAATAAGAGGAACAATACTGCCCCGCTAATGCGGTGAAGGATGGAAACTTTACCCGCCCAAGGAAGGCGATATTTGACTAACTGGGCTAAACCAATGTTTCGATAAACCGGTCTATCTTTTTTTACATCTTGGCGTGCATCAACCATGGGCAATCTCTATGCGTATGTGAAGGTTTAATGTATTTTTGTTGTGTTGCAACATATTCTATTGGAAACCTTAGTGGTGGTGAGGATTTTTTAGTGTTTAAAAACGTTAAATAGGGGTTTTAAGGGATATATTTAGTTCAATTTATTCTCGTAATGCTGCTCTCTAGTGTCGTACCTAGCGTGCCGAATTTCTACTGGTTTATTCCCGTAGGTAAAGGCCGTCCGCTCAACAGAAAGGAGCGGTGCACCAACTGGTAACTGCAGGTGTCCAGCTAAGATCTTATCGGCCGCTACTGCTTTAATTTTTTCCTCTGCGCGCACCATATGGGTGGCGTATTGACTCTCGTAGAGTGCGTATACCGGCCCATGCCAGGCATTTAAAGCATCCAGATCTAGGCCTTTAAAGCGGGTCGAAGGAAGCCAAATCTCTTCAAAAACAATGGGTTTGCCTGCAAAGCTTTGCACCCGATCAATATGAATCACCGTGTCACCTGCCTTTAATTTAAGCAAATTGGCAATATGAGAGTTGGCTTTAGCCTTCAGGCAGGATAAAAACTGGCTAGTCAGAAGAAATTTTTCACCAGAGTCTGGTGCTAAACGTAAAAAACGGTATTGCCAGTCATCCTCTTGGTGGGTAGCTACAAAAGTACCCTTACCCTGTCGCCTGACTAAGAGGTTTTGGGCTGCTAACTCATCAATAGCCTTGCGAACCGTGCCCTGGCTTACTGCATAGCGGGCAGCCAACTCCATTTCACTAGGAATCACAGCCCCTGGAAGCCATTCAGCGGCTTGCAGGCTAGCCAAAATCATCACCTTAATCTGCTCGTAAAGAGGACTAAATGAGGCAACAGGCAAATTTAATTCTGACAAACTGACTCCAGTTCAAATCAATTGGATAAAATTCAGGGTAGTTCTAGTCTTATATAAGACGTCATTCATAGTGTAAAGCGAAAATTCGTCCACTTGAATGGATAATAGAAAAGTTTTGATTAATTAACCTTCCCCTGGAGTTCTTAGTAATGGCAAAAGCCCCAATGCGCGTCGCTGTAACCGGTGCAGCCGGTCAAATCGGATATTCCCTTTTATTCCGTATCGCCAATGGCGACCTTTTAGGCAAAGATCAGCCTGTAATCCTCCAGTTACTGGAAATTCCCGATGAAAAAGCTCAAAAAGCCTTAGCTGGCGTCATGATGGAATTAGAAGACTGTGCTTTTCCGCTATTGGCAGGCATGTCAGCCCATTCAGATCCAATGACTGCGTTTAAGGATATCGATGCAGCCCTTTTAGTAGGTGCACGTCCCCGCGGCCCTGGCATGGAACGTAAAGATTTGCTCTCAGCTAACGCGCAGATTTTCACAGCCCAAGGTAAAGCATTAAATGCCGTGGCCAAGAAGACCGTCAAAGTATTGGTTGTTGGTAATCCAGCAAATACCAATGCTTATATCGCCATGAAATCTGCTCCAGATATTCCTGCGAAGAACTTCACAGCAATGTTGCGTCTCGATCACAATCGTGCGCTCTCACAGTTAGCTACTAAGTTGAATAAGCCTGTTGCCAATATTGAGAAACTGGTTGTTTGGGGGAACCACAGCCCAACCATGTACCCAGACTATCGCTTTGCAACTATCGATGGCAAGTCTGTAAAGGACTCCATCAATGATCCAGTTTGGAACAAAGACACCTTCATTCCTACTGTTGGTAAGCGTGGCGCAGCCATTATCGAGGCTCGCGGCCTTTCATCGGCAGCTTCTGCAGCAAATGCTGCGATCGATCATATGCATGATTGGATACTTGGCACCAATGGTAAATGGGTTACGATGGGTATTCCTTCTAAAGGTGAATATGGTATTCCAGCAGAAGTGATTTATGGTTTCCCAGTGGTTTGCGAAAATGGCGAATACAAAATGATCGAAGGTTTAGAGATTGATGAATTCTCCCGTGAGCGCATGACTCATACCCTTAATGAATTACTTGAAGAACAGGCTGGCGTTAAGCACTTGCTTTCCTAAGGAAAATTAACACATGAAAAAGAATCTTCTCACCATGGGCGTTGTACTTGCCGGTATTTTTTCCGCTGTGAATGTTAACGCCAGTGAAGAAGTGTTCACATGGTCTTGCAGCGAGAGTAAACAGTTCAAAACTTCTGGTACTACTGAAAAGATTCTCTTAACTTGGGAAACTAAAACGTACAGCTTGGATCGTCAAACCTCGTTACCAGGCAGCCTGCGTTATAAAAACACCAACAGCGGTCATGATCTTGTAGTGCTCGGCAATAAGGCAATGCTTTTTAACATCAAAGCTGGTATCAGACTTGCTGACTTCTGCCAGACTCAAGAAATGAGGGCTGGTAAGTTGCCTCACTTGTTTGCTGGTGCGGAGCCCTTTGTACAAAATTAATTTCCAGATTGCAGCAAATAAAAAAGCCGAGAGATCCTCGGCTTTTTTGTTGTTTATTTTTTCTAATGAAATAAGGGTTGCTGAGATGGCGCATCGTCTGGCATCTCTGCATGTACAGCTTCTCCTGAGCGATCCGGAAATAACGGCGCCCCACAGTCATCACAGAGCTCTGGATCAAAGAGCATTGCATGACGGAAAACATCTTCAACGCCAGCATCATGCAGTGCATCACATATTTTCTTAATGGGGCTTTCGTCATCTGATAAATCGTTTAACGCATCACTTGCAACGCTCTCACGGTCATATAAAGGCCAGATCACGCCATACATGATTTCTGAAGAGCCTTTTGCGCTAAAGGAAATACGGTACTCATCAGCCTGCTCTTCACCAAATGCACCCACTACGCAAGATAAGCCAGCAGGCAAAATACCTAAGCCACTCTCTAGGTAGTTAACGGCTGCACGAATGCTTAAAGGGCGTACATGCTTATCAGCTAAACGACAGTTCGTGAAATAGGACTCCGGCAATAAGAGTTCGAACTCGCAGCCTGGCAACAAAGAGGCTATTGGATCGTGCATGGCGTTTTGCCAGCCAATTAAGCTGACCCCACGCTCTTGACGCGCAGGAGATTCAGCCTGCCAGCGAAAAATCGGCGTACCACTTGGGGCGCTAAGAGCAGCAATAATGAAACGCGGGTCGGCCAAGACTGCAATCGTCTCAGACATATCACGCAACTCGAGCTTCACATCTTTATTACAGATCGCTGCATTTGCCAAGGATTCAGTCAAGATGCGCGTTTGACAGTGCGAATGTGGCATCTGATCAATGCTATAGAGCCAAGGAACAATTGCAAGGCGGGTATCTGGTGCTGCAATAGCAGAATGTAAAGCATGTGCAGTAGCTTCGACCATATTTGTTTGCAATGGTCCAGAAGGGATTTGATAACGGGTATGTGCAACGATTGGCATTGCTAGCAAGAGAACATCCCACTCCTGCCCTTCGTGCTCGATCTTAAGGGATTCCGCTAGGGTTTCGGCGGAATCTGCCAGCACTTCAAAGGCAACTGTATTAATGCGAAAGGTTTGATCTAGTGCAGCATCAATCACATTTTGGTTTTGGCTTTTGAGTAAACGCATTAAACGAACGTTGAGGCGCTCTTCCCAAAAGCGATCTTCTATTTGACTACCAGAGGCGGCCAAAGAAATAGCATCGGCCACGAGCTTATCAACCTCAGGAGAGCTGCGCTGTGAGGACTTGGTGCGATGTACAGCCATTATTTTCTCTCTGCCCTTCTGAATACTGGCTTATCAAGCTTAGATTCTGCTGCAAAATACTTATAACCATCCAAATTGAAACCTTTTAAGTCTGCCGGATCAGTAATGCGATTCTCAACCACATAACGAGCCATTAAACCGCGTGCCCGTTTGGCATAAAACGAAATGATTTTGTATTTGCCATCTTTTCCATCCTGAAATACCGGAGAAATAATTGGGCAACCCAAGTCTTTAGGCTGCAAGACCTTGAAATACTCTTCCGAGGCTAAATTGAGCAATACAGGCTTTTTTTGCTTTTCCAATATCTTCTTGAGCGAATCGCTTACACGGCTCCCCCAAAAGGCGTAGAGATCCTTGCCTCTCGCATTCTTAAAGGTGGTCCCCATTTCTAGGCGGTAGGCTTGCATCAAATCCAAAGGTCTTAAGGCTCCATATAGACCAGACAAAATCCGAATGTGGTCCTGGGCAAAATCGACGGCCTTAGCGTTTAAGGTTTTGACGTCAAAGCCATCATAGACATCGCCATCAAAAGCATAGATCGCTGGCTTACTGTTCTCTGCGGTAAATTTCTTGGACCAATCGCGGTAGCGCCCCACGTTCAAGGCGGCTAATTGATCAGATAAACCCATCAACTTGGCTACATCCTGGGGGGACAGCTTTTTGAGATCGCCAATCAATTTGGCTGATTCTGAGACAAATTCAGGCAAGGTGGACGTCTTGACCTTCACTGGGGTCTTGTAATCCAAGGATTTAGCGGGAGAAAGTACGATCAGCATGGCACAATTTGTCTATGTATTTTTACCATTCTAGCGACTACTAGATTTCCCCGCCTTAAATGACCACGTCAGACATTAGCCCCTCCTTTCCGAGTCGCCTTCCCAATGTGGGAACAACGGTATTTACCGTCATGTCAGCACTTGCAGCAGAACATCAGGCGATAAACCTGGGCCAAGGCTTTCCAGACTTTCCCTGCGATCGCAAGTTAATCGCCAGCGTGAACGACGCTATGCTCGCAGATCAAAACCAATACCCTCCGATGATTGGGATTGCAGAGCTACGCAAGGGCATTAGTCAGAAGATTAAAAACCTATACGGTCACCACTATGACCCCGAAGCGGAAATCACTATCACCGCAGGCGGCACCCAGGGAATTTTGACAACTATTCTGGCTTGCGTTAGTCCTGGTGATGAAGTTGTCATCATTGAGCCTGCTTACGACAGTTACCGACCTTCCATTGAATTAGCCGGTGGTAAAACGATTGCCGTATCACTGCAAGTAAAGCGCAATGCAGATGGTCACGTTTCTTCCTATGAAATTCCTTGGGATGATTTGGCTAGCGCCCTCAATTCCAAAACGCGCTTACTCATCATCAACTCTCCTCACAATCCTACTGGAATGGTGTGGCAGACAGCAGACTTAGAGCGCCTGGCTCAATTAGTAAAAAATACTTCCGCACTCATTGTGAGTGATGAAGTCTATGAGCATATGGTCTATGACGGCGCTGCGCATCACAGCGTAGCTTCGCACCCAGAATTAGCCGCTAGGAGTTTTCTGATTTCTAGTTTTGGTAAGACTTATCACGTTACTGGCTGGAAGGTAGGCTATGTTGCCGCACCACCAGCTTTGACAAAAGAATTTCGTAAAGTTCACCAATTCAATGTCTTTACTGTGAATACCCCAGTACAGTATGGGCTTGCTTCTTACTTAGCAGATGCATCGCATTACCTCAATCTCCCTGCCTTCTATCAAGCTAAGCGTGATTTTTTCCGAGCAGGTTTAGAAAAGACTCAATTTAAATTACTACCAACACCAGGGACTTACTTTCAGTGTGCTGATTACTCTGCACTCAATATTCCGCAGGCTTCATTAAATGAGGCTGAATTTTGCAAATGGCTCACCACTCAAGTTGGTGTAGCAGCTATTCCTGTTTCTGCTTTTTATGATCGACCCACTGAATCTGGCGTGATTCGTTTCTGCTTTGCTAAGCAAGAGCAAACCTTAGCGGCTGCCTTGCAACGCCTACAATCCTTATAGAGAGACTTATAGCAATGAAGAAAACAAATAATATGATCGATGTCTACAGTTGGCCAACACCGAATGGCCACAAAGTCCACATCATGCTCGAGGAATGTGGCTATCGTTTGGGTAAAGATTGGACTGCTATTCCGATTAACATTGGTACTGGCGATCAATTTGCGAAGAGCTTTTTGAAAATTAGCCCGAATAACAAGATCCCTGCTTTAGTAGACCCAAATGGTCCCGATGGAAAGCCCATCAGTATTTTTGAGTCTGGCGCTATCTTGCTGTATCTCGCTAGCAAGACTGGTAAATTTCTTCCTAAGACGACTCGCGCAAAGTATGAGGTTTTGCAATGGCTGATGTTCCAAATGGGTGGTTTAGGACCTATGCTTGGGCAAAACCATCATTTCCGTCTCTATGCGCCGGAGATTATTGACTATGCAATTAATCGCTACACCAATGAAGCCAAACGTTTATATGGGGTTCTTGATCAACAACTCAAAGATAATCCCTATATTGCCGGTAAAAGCTACTCCATAGCAGATATCGCCATTTTCCCTTGGACACGAAATTGGAAAAATCAAGGCATGGAGATTAATGACTATCCGCATTTCAAAGCTTGGTTCGAAATGATTGGTGAGCGTCCCGCTGTCAAACGGGGTTGTGAAGTATTAACCGCATTACGGAAGCCTTTGACTGACAACAAGGCGCGAGAGCAGTTGTTTGGTTCAACACAGTATCAAAAGAGGAAATGAAATGAAGATTCAATCAGTCGGTGTGATCGGTGCAGGCACGATGGGTAATGGGATTGCGCAGGTTTGCGCAGTTGCCGGTCTAGATGTCGTCATGGTTGATATCAATGAAGCAGCAGTGCAGCGAGGTTTAGATCAAATCAGTAAAAGCCTAGATCGCCTGATTAAAAAAGAATCGCTCACTGCCGACGGAAAAGCAGCTGCGCTAGGGCGCATTAAAGGCAGCACCTCTTATGCTGATTTAAAAGGCTTGGGTTTTGTGATTGAAGCTGCTACTGAAAACCAGGCAGTCAAAGAAAAAATTCTCAAGCAAGTCGATGAGATCGTCAGCAAAGACACCATCATTGCCACCAATACTTCTTCACTATCGATTACCAAGTTAGCTGCTCTAGACTCAAACCCAGCCCGCTTTATCGGAATGCACTTCTTTAATCCACCACCGCTGATGGCCTTAGTAGAAGTGATTCGTGGCCTACAAACTAGCGATGCAACCCATGCAGCCATTATCGAGATGGCCAAGCGTGTTGGTAAAGAGCCCATCACGGTTAAAAATTCACCCGGGTTTGTGGTCAATCGTATTTTGTTGCCAATGATTAACGAAGCATTCTTTGTATTGTCAGAAGGACTTGCTAGTCCTGAAGATATTGATGCCGGAATGAAGTTAGGCTGCAATCAACCGATTGGTCCCTTAGCTTTAGCTGACCTGATCGGTTTGGACACTTGCTTGGCAGTCATGGAAGTGTATTTTGAAAACTTTAGCGACTCAAAATACCGTCCTTGCCCGCTTCTTCGTGAAATGGTAGCGGCTGGCTACCTTGGACGTAAGACCGGTCGCGGTGTTTATACCTACGATAAATAATGACTCATCGATTAACACCTCTAATACTGAAGCGCTCGTGAACCCCATTCCACCTGTAGTACAAAAACTAGCCTATGCTGGTCTCATTCCTTTTGTGGGACTTACTTTGTTAGTGCAATTAGCACCAACACCTTTAAATTATTTGAGCGCAGAATCTCTGGCAGGTTATGGCGCTGTGATTACTGCGTTTATGGGTGCATTGCATTGGGGTGCTAGCTTGCATACTTTGGGTAAAGCGCCTAGCGGCGATCGCTGGATAGATCGTAATGCTTGGGTCTGGGGTGTTATTCCTGCCCTAGTTGCCTGGCTTGCTTTGCATATCTACATTCCGGTGGGATTACTAATTCTGGCATCCACCTTAATCATTCAACGCAATATCGATCAAAACACTTACCAATATTATTTTTCCGATGAAGTCGCGCGGAGCGCTTTTATGGTGATCCGTAATCGCTTGACCTATATTGCTGCTGCCTGCTTAATTTGGTCAGCTATTGTGATTCTGTTTATCCAAGCATGATTTAATGAGCAGTCTTTTCGATAGCACTCCCCCGCCACCCTTAGCGGAAGCATTGCGCCCGAAAACCATTGAAGAAGTCATAGGTCAAGCCCATTTATTAGCTCCAGGTAAGCCACTCAACCTGGCATTTGCTTCAGGTAAGCCTCACTCCATGATTTTGTGGGGGCCTCCGGGTGTTGGTAAAACCACTTTAGCCCGTCTCTCAGCAAAAGCCTTTGACCGTGAATTCATCGCTATCTCTGCAGTCTTGGCTGGAGTGAAAGAGATTCGCGAAGCCATTGAACAAGCTCAGCAAAACATGGCTCAGTATGGCAAGCAGACGATTTTGTTTGTAGATGAGATCCATCGCTTTAATAAGAGTCAACAAGATGCCTTATTGCCCCATGTAGAGTCTGGCTTATTCACCTTTATTGGTGCCACCACTGAGAACCCCTCGTTTGAAGTGAACTCAGCACTGCTATCTCGTGCCCAGGTTTACGTTCTGAAGTCCTTAACTGCAGATGAACTCAAACAGCTATTTATTCGTGCGCATCAACATGCGATGCCGAATGTGAAATTTGACGATAGCGCAATTGATACCTTGATCTCGAATGCCGATGGCGATGCCCGTCGCCTCTTAAATCTGCTTGAGCAAGTCCGTAATGCCGTTCTAACACCCGACTCTCCTATTAAGCTCATTGACCAAGCCTTTATTGAAAATGCCCTCGCTACTCAAGCGCGTCGTTTTGATAAGGGTGGCGATCAGTTTTATGACCAGATTTCTGCACTCCATAAATCAGTGCGAGGCTCTAACCCCGATGCAGCGCTCTATTGGTTTTGTCGCATGCTTGATGGCGGTGCAGATCCACGTTACTTAGCGCGCCGCATTATTCGGATGGCTTGGGAAGATATTGGCTTAGCCGATCCTAGGGCCATGCAATTAGCAAATGATGCTGCCCAAACATTTGAACGATTGGGCTCACCTGAGGGCGAGCTTGCTCTGGGTCAAGCGGTAGTGTATTTAGCGGTGGCCTCCAAAAGTAATGCCAGTTACAACGCATTTAATGCAGCGCGTGCCTATGTTGCGCAGGATCAATCCAAGCCTGTACCCAACCATCTTCGTAATGCGCCAACCAAACTCATGAAAGAGCTTGGACATGGCAAGGAGTATCGCTACGCCCATGATGAGCCACACGGCTATGCTGCTGGAGAGTCTTATTTGCCTGAAGGAATGTCAGAGCCACACTGGTACGAACCTGTTGAGCGTGGTCTAGAGAGTCAAATTAAAGAAAAGATGGCCTTCTTGCGCAAACTCGATGCTGAACAGCAAAAGAAATAGGAATGCGCAAATGAGTGAGAAAACTTCAGCGATTCTGTATTACGACATTATTTCCCCTTTCGCCTATCTGTATGTGAAACAAAGACAGCGTCTGGAACAAAAGCTGGAAATCACACCGGTACCCATTCTTTTGGGCGGTCTCTTACGAGCAACCGAAAATAAAGGTCCTGGCGAAGTTACTGCTAAGCGTCCGCACACCTATCAATTTTGCGTATGGCAAGCAGAAAAATTAGGCATCCCCTTTCGCTTTCCTGAACACCACCCTTTCATGACAGTAGCAGCGCAACGTCTTCTTGTACAAGAGCAAGCAGATTGGGCAATGGTAGAACGTGCCTTTGATTATGTTTGGGTAGAAGGTAAAGACCCCAATCTTTCTTGGTCAGAGTTTTGCGTCTATCTCGGTTTATCACCGGATACAGTAAAACCTGAGAGTCCTGAGGTAAAAGCTGCCTTAGTTGCGAATACCAAGCAGGCTAAAGCAGATGGTGCCTTTGGAGTCCCCGCCTTGATACTCAATCAACACTGCTTTTGGGGTTTCGATGCCATCGATTGGGCGCTCGATTACCTTGCCCGACCAGGAATGTTCGAAGAAGCGTCCTATGCTTATGCAGGGAATGTTCCCAACGGCCTTACTTAATGCTTTGCACAATACAATTGTTCTATTCATTTCATTCAAGGAGTCTTTATGCGTAAGCTTTTTACTAGCCTGGTTCTCGTTGCTGCTTGCATTACTAGCCAAGCAGCTTTTGCAGGCCCTCAGGTTGAATTCAAAACCACTCAAGGTAACTTTGTCGTTGAGTTAGATGATGTGAAGGCTCCAAAGACTACTGCCAACTTTTTAAACTACGTGAAGAGTGGTTTTTACAATGGCACTATCTTTCATCGCGTGATTGATGGCTTCATGATTCAAGGTGGTGGTTTTACTGCAGACCTGAATCAAAAATCAACTAATGCTCCAGTTGTTTCTGAAGCGCAAAATGGCTTAAGGAATAATCGTTACACCATTGCGATGGCACGCACATCCGATCCAGATTCTGCTACTTCCCAGTTTTTTATTAACGTCAATGACAATGCCGCACTGGACTTCCCCAATGCTATGGGTAATGGCTATACCGTGTTTGGTAAAGTGATTTCTGGCACACAAACTATTGATGCCATCCGCAAGATACCAACTATGGTTGCTCCAGCGCCACGCATGGGCAGAATGGCCGACGTTCCCTCTAAGACAGTAACGATTGAATCAGCTACCCTGCTGAAATAAATAGAAGAAATAGGTTAGCCGCAATGATTTTGCTCGATGATGCGCAAAGTACAGCGGCCAAACCGTCTAGTCGCCATTATGAAAGCCCGCTCCATTATTGGCGGATTCTTTCTACTGGCGATAACTCACTGGATTTATCGGCTACTCAAACTTGTTTAGCCCAAATTGCGACCTCTCTTGCTAGAGGGGAGTTTGTTGTTGCTGCGTTTGCTTATGAGTTGGGCAGACAGATTCATCGCCTCCCACAAAGAGTGGGCAGCACTTTAAGTACTCATCCGCTGATTGAAGCTTGGTCATTCAAAAGTTTTGACAAAATCTCTAAGGCGCAAGTGGATGCCTTGATTGCTCATGAGCTAACCCTACTCGAACCCGATCAGAGTTCTGCTGGTGTGCTCGATGTACATGAGTCATTAGATGAGAAGCAGTTTTCCTCTGATATCGCTAGTATTTTGGAATACATTCGCAGTGGTGATACTTACCAAATCAACCACACCTATCGTATCACTGGAAAAACTTACGGCTCTCCTCTCGCTTTATATAGTCGCCTGCGTGAGCGTCAGCCAGGTAGATTTGGGGCTTACGTCGCACATGATGGCAATTACCTGCTATCCCAATCTCCCGAGCTCTTTATATCTCGTGAAGATGACACCCTCAAAGCCATGCCCATGAAAGGCACTGCGAGTGCTTTATCTGAAGTAGCGAGTGCTTTATCTGATGATCCCAAAAATCAAGCTGAAAATGTCATGATTGTGGATCTACTGCGAAATGATCTTAGCCGCATCTCTTTGCCAGGCACAGTCACTGTGCCCAATTTATTTGAAGTGGCTAGGCACGGCGATGTCTTGCAAATGACTTCTACTGTGCAAGGCCAAGCTAAGCCCAATACTTCTCTCTTAGATGTTTTGACTGCCGTCTTTCCTTGTGGCTCTGTCACAGGCGCCCCCAAAAAACGTAGCATGCAAATTATTCAAGACTTAGAGCCTGAAGATCGCGGCTATTACTGTGGCGCACTAGGCTGGCTTGATCCTGGCGGTGACTTTGCCTTTAGCGTTCCTATCCGTACCATTGAGATTACAGAAGATCTCCCATCGCACGCCTCCACCTTTACCTTAGGTGTTGGCGCTGGCATCACCCATGATTCTGATCCAAAACAAGAATGGCAAGAATGTCGCATTAAGTCAGACTTCTTAATGAATCTGCCCTCTTCTACTGGGCTGTTTGAAACAATTGCCGTGGTTGGTAATCGTCCTCAGAAATTAGAAATGCATCTAGACCGTATGCAAGCTTCCGCTTTAGCACTAGGAATATCCTTTAATCGATCTAATGCAAAAGCAGTAGTTGACAGTGTTTGTTCATCACTAGATGCTCTCACTTCTTTTCGCTTAAGACTGGATCTCACTATTCATGGTGAACTATCTACTTCTACTGGAGTGATCGAGAGCATCAATCAGCCCGTCAAAATTTTCTGGGCAAAAGATATTCTTTCTGGTGATGTAGACATGTTTTCTGGCGATGCCTTATTGCGCCATAAGGTCAGCAATCGCACTCTTTACGATCTAGCCTGGAAAACTGCTGTTGGATTAGGCGGCTTTGATGCTCTTTTTACCAATGAACAGGGTTTTGTGACTGAAGGCGGGAGAACTAGCATTTTTGTTAAACCTCAGGGTAGCTTGGAATGGTTAACGCCACCGGTTTCTGCTGGTCTATTGCCTGGGGTGATGCGCGCAACCCTGCTTGCTGACCCAAAACGCAATGCCCGCGAAGCTAACCTGACTATTAATGATGTTTCAATGGCAGATGAGATTATTCTTACTAATGCGCTGCGTGGCGCCATTAAAGCCCATTTCTAGAAAGCTGTCATGAAGTATTGTCCTCACTGCGCCTCCACACTGACAATCAAGATTCCGGCAGATGATTCTCGTGAACGTCATGTTTGTGAAGCATGCGGGGCTATTCATTACCAAAACCCCCGTAATGTTGTGGGTAGCATTCCTGTCTATGAAAAACAAGTCTTACTTTGCCGTCGTGCTATTGAGCCACGTCATGGCTACTGGACACTGCCTGCAGGTTTTATGGAGCTTGGTGAAAGCACCAGTCACGGCGCCGCTAGAGAAACCTTTGAAGAGGCTGGTGCTCAGGTTGAAATCGGTCCGCTCTACTCCTTATTAAATGTTCCTCATGCAGAACAGGTACATCTATTCTACTTAGCCAAAATGAGTTCTGCCCAATTTTGTGCTGGCGAAGAAAGTCTTGAGGTTGCCCTCTTTCATGAACATGAAATTCCTTGGGCAGATTTGGCTTTCCCAACGGTGAAGCAAACGCTGGAATGGTTCTTTGCTGATCGCGCCGCTGGTATTTTTGAGGATGGTAAAGAATTTCACGTACGCAGTCGTGATGTGCTGCCATCCGAGAGAATTTAGTATCTGACGTGAGTTAAGACATGAGTCAAATTACTTGGCTAGGACCGCAGGATTCTTTTCCAAACCCACTGCTTGAGCCCGATCCCGATCCCAGTGTTCCAGGGTTAATTGCAGTGAGTGAGCGCATTTATCCTGGGCAGTTATCTCAAGCTTACCAACTGGGAATCTTTCCTTGGTACTCCGATAATCAACCCGTCTTATGGTGGTCACCAGATCCTCGCATGGTTCTCAAGCCTACCCAATTTAAATGCAGCGACTCTCTGAAAAAAAATATTCGTCTTTTCTGTCAAGACGTTCATTCACAAATCGTAGTGGATGAAGATTTTGGGGGAGTGATTCGCTCCTGCGCTACTAGCGCCCGCAAAGATCAAGATGGTACTTGGATCACCCATGAAATCATGGATGCCTACACTGCACTTCATGAAGCAGGTCATGCCCATAGCATCGCAGTGACCGAAGGAGGCCAGATCATTGGTGGCCTGTATTGCGTCTCGTTTGGTGCGATGATTTTTGGGGAATCCATGTTTAGCCGTAAACCTGGCAGCTCTAAGATTGCCTTAGCCGCCTTAAGCGCTTGGTGCCTGCAAAATGGAATTGTCATGATTGATTGTCAACAAGAGACCTCACACCTTCATTCCTTGGGTGCAGCCCCCATCTCCCGACGTGAATTTCTGGAACAACTGCAAATATCTTTGAATCAAACTAAGATTGAACTATCTTGGACTTTTGACAAAACAATATTGACCCACTGGCTATGACTCGGCTCAAAGAACTTCCGCTCACCACATTACAGTTCTATGCAACGGCTCCCTACCCTTGCTCTTATTTGCCCAATCGAACCGCGCGCTCACAAGTAGCTACACCATCCCATTTAATTCATGCGGATACTTACAGCGAGCTTTTGAATGCTGGCTTTCGTCGTAGCGGCCTGTATACCTATCGTCCTTATTGCGATGAATGCAGAGCCTGTATTGCCACCCGCATTCTTGTAGATCAATTTATACCGTCTCGCAGTCAACGTCGTGCCTGGAAAAAACATGTTGGCTTAGAGGTATCTGTTCTGAACTTAGGTTATCAAGAGGAGCATTATCAGCTATACCAGCGTTATCAAAATGAGAGACATGCTGGCGGAGAAATGGATAGCGATGACCAAGAGCAATATATGCAGTTCTTATTGCAAAGCCGCGTCAACTCGCGCATTGTGGAGTTTAGGGACGGACCGCATGACTCACATCCAGGGCGTCTGCGCATGGTCAGCATGATTGATATCTTAGATCAGGGTATTTCTTCGGTATACACCTTCTTCGATACTTCGGTGCACGCATCTAGCTACGGTAGTTACAGCATCCTGTGGCAAATCGAGCAAGCCAAAATACTGGGGCTTCCTTACCTCTACCTCGGCTACTACATTCGAGAGAGTGAAAAAATGTCCTATAAGGCCAACTATCAACCAATGGAAGGCTTGATTGATGATCATTGGCAGCCTTTACCTGGGTTGGCTGAGCCATAATATCTACCCATGATCGACCGTTATTCTCTTTTGCGCCCCTGGCTCTTTTGTTTAGATCCCGAACAAGCCCATAACCTCACTCTCAATAATTTAGATCGTGCGCAGCGCTGGGGCCTGCTTGAACGCCTCATGAGTAAACCCGTAGCTGACCCTCGAACGCTATGTGGCATTACCTTTGCAAACCCAGTAGGCCTTGCTGCTGGCTTAGATAAAGACGGCAAACATATTGATGCACTAGCTGCTCTCGGATTTGGTTTTTTAGAAATCGGCACCGTCACACCCCGGCCTCAACCAGGAAATCCGAAGCCGCGCATGTTTAGGCTTTCAGAAGCACAGGCTCTTATCAATCGCATGGGATTTAATAATGATGGGGTGGATGCTTGCGTTACTAGAGTACGCTGCTCACGCTTTTGGCAACAAGGTGGTGTCTTAGGGATGAATATTGGTAAGAATGCCAGCACACCCATTGAAGATGCTGCCAGCGATTACATCCTGGCAATGGAGGCTGTTTATGAAATTGCTTCCTATATTACTGTGAACATCTCCTCCCCGAATACTAAGAACCTACGGGCTCTCCAGGGCGAAGCCATGTTGCGTTCATTACTAAGTAGTTTGGATGAAGCCAGAAAACGTTTGAGTGATCGCTATAGTGTGCGTAAACCACTCTTCTTAAAAATTGCACCTGACTTAGACTCTACGGATATCAATTTGATTGCAGATCTATCCATGGAGTTTGGTATTGATGCCATCATCGCTACTAATACAACGATTGCTCGTGATGCTGTGCAAGGTATGGAGCATTGTGAAGAAGCCGGTGGATTATCGGGTGCCCCAGTGCGCGCAGCCTCAACTCAAGTCATCAAAACACTTAAAGCCAGATTAGGAAATACGCTTCCCATCATCGGTGTTGGCGGCATTATGTCGGGGGCTGATGCAAAAGAAAAAATCATGGCTGGTGCCAGCCTAGTACAGATTTATAGTGGGCTCATCTACAAGGGTCCCGATCTCGTCAGTGAGTGCGCCAAAGCTCTCAGACAATCCTAGAGTTAGCCTTAAAACAGGGTTTTTTAGCCTGGATATCCATAAAACAGCGTTTCACAATATGCAATTTGAGCTGAAATCGCTACAATAGAGCCCATGAGCACTAGTAAAACTGTTAAAAATCCCAGAAGCACTGGGGAAGTCGCTAAAACAGCCATCCAGGTAGTCGAGCGGATGATGAATTTGCTCGATGCCTTAGCTGAGCAAGAAGAATCGAGCAGTCTCAAAAAATTGGCCGAGCAAACCAGCCTTCACCCCTCTCCTGCCCACCGTATTCTGAATGATATGGTTGCCTGCCGTTTGGTTGAACGGGGCGATGGCGGCACTTATCGCCTTGGCTTAAAACTCTTAGAACTCGGTAACTTAGTCAAGGCAAGGCTCTCTGTTCGTGAGGCCGCTCAAGCTCCCATGCGCACTTTGCATAAAATCACTGGCGAGACCATCAATCTATCGGTACGTCAGGGTGATGAAATCGTTTATATCGATCGTGCCTATAGTGAACGCTCTGGTATGCAAGTGGTTCGTGCCATTGGTGGCAGGGCCCCGCTCCACCTGACTTCCGTTGGTAAATTATTTTTATCCAGCGATGATGCTAATCAAGTTCGCGCCTACATCACCCGTACTGGCTTATCAGGACACACCCGCAATAGCATTACTGACGCAGCAAAATTAGAGGCCGCTCTCAATCAAGTTCGAAAAGATGGCAATGCCCGTGATGATGAAGAATTAGAGCTCGGCGTTAGCTGTTTCGCTGCTGCTATTTTGGATGACACTGGAAAATTGGTTGCTGGCTTATCACTCAGTTCACCTACAGATCGCATGCAAGCCGACTGGCTCAAAGCCTTGCAAGATACCGCCCTACAGATTTCTAAAGGGCTGGGTTACAAACCTAAAACGACCGAGCCAGGCACTGCAGCCTAGCTTAAACCTTACATCAAGCGACGAACTGGTTGTGTGCCTAAAGGCATACGCTCATACCAGTCACGTACCCGCACTGCATCCGCAAAACGAGATTGGGTGCCAACAGAATCTAAGAACACCAATAGTAAAGGTGTGTTGTTCACCCTAGCCTGCATCACTAAACACTTTCCTGCTGCGTTAATGAAACCCGTTTTTTGTAAGCCGATATTCATATCACCGGAGCGTACTAAACGATTGGTATTTAAAAACTTCTGTGGCCGATTGGCGATGACCATCGTTAAATCGGGCCAAGTAGAGAATTCACGAATCATTTTGTACTGGTAGGCAGCACTCAGCATGCGGGCTAAATCTTCGGCAGAGGCCACGTTCTCACTCAATAGGCCCGTAGGGTCAGCAAAACGAGAATGGTCCATTCCTAATTCTTTGGCTTTACGGTTCATCGCATCAACAAAACCTGCAACACCCCCTGGATAGTTTCTACCTAAGGTGTATGCCGCACGGTTCTCAGAAGACATTAAAGCAAGCAATAAAGCCTCTTCGCGCGTCATGACGGTGCCCCCAGCAATACGGGATTTAGCATAGCTACGCACATCCTCTGCATTAATCACAATAGTCTCATCCAAGGGTAACTTGGAATCTAAAACAACCATGGCAGTCATTAACTTAGTAATAGAGGCAATGGGTAAGCTCACGGAAGAATTTTTTTCAAAATACACTTCTTGGGTATCTTGATTAACCACCATGGCTACACTCGACTTGAGGCTTAGCTCATCATGCTGGCCTCGCAAACCCAGCGCTGTTGCAAAGGAAGGATGAGAGGGAACGGGCTCAGATGAGCGAGTGACCGTAACGCGAACTGCTTTTTGCTGTTTATTTGATTTAGTATTTTTAGTGGTCTTAGTATTTTTAACGACTACTTTACTGGTCTTGGGGGATTTTTCTTTATCTTGGCTGGCGGCGATAGCTGGCGCATTCAGAGAAGCGCCGCACGCAAATACTGCAGTCAATATCAAGATCGAAAATCGCTTCAAATGCATCCCAAAAATACCCTCCAAAACTTTCAACATACGGAATGATAATTAATTTCATCGCTCAGGATGGATTTATTATCTCCATCTTGGACATTTGATAGCGCCCTACTCAGCAATGGTCGCCACCGTATTGGCTTGGCGGGTATTTACCAATACTACCCCTGTCATCGTCAAACCCAGTCCTAGCGCCATCATTAGCGTAAATGGCTCACCAAATAAGAACCAAGCCATCAGCGCTGTTGTCGGTGGGGTCAGATACAGAAAGCTAGTGACTTTGGTTGCAGCACCCTTACGAATCATCATAAATAGTAAGCTAATTGAGCCAATCGATAGCGGAAAAATGGCCCACAATAAAGCGCCAATGACTGATGCATTCCAGACCACCTCACCCGTCTCAAAGAAATACATAAAAATAAAGCATAGAACTGCTGAAACACCGAACTGAATTGAAGAGCCTGCCCGCAGATCAAATACCGGACAATATTTTTTCTGATACAGGGTGCCAAAAGTAATTGAGAGCAATGCGATAAATGCCAATACATAACTTTCAAATGGAATTTGGGCAAAACTAATTTTTGCCATTACTACTAGGGCAACACCCGCAAAGCCAAAGCCCAAACCAATCCACTGACGTGGTGAGACTTGCTCTGATACCCATGCAGCAAACCAAGCAGTCAAAATAGGTTGCAAGCCGACGATGATGGCTACTAAGCCCGCTGACATACCGAGGTGGACGGCAAAATAAACCCCGAATAAATACCCAAATTGGAGCAAGATGCCAGCAACCGCGATATGCTTCATTTGCGACCAACTTGGCCAGGTAATACGCCAAAACAAACTGAGTGCCACCATGGCTGCGAGAACACCGATGCAACGCCAAAATAAGAAGGTTGCTGGCTCGACATAAGGCATCGCTAGACGAGCAATAATAAAGCCGGTGCTCCAAATCAGCACAAATATCGGTGCAATGGCATTATCTAGGCTGAGTTTCATGGTTAACTGACTGAAATTATGAGAATTTTTTATTCAACTGTTGATTTTAGGCTCTTTTTGATACTGCTCCTACACTCCGCTTTGAGGAACTGGGTGATTCTTCAGACTACTATGCAATATAGACGCTCTAAATTGGCACAAGAGGTATAGAGTAAGACTATGGGCGAGATTACAAACGGAGCATGAGCCCATCTACAGGGGATTGACATGAACTTAACACCAGAACAATTGGCTGCCGCGCAAAAGGCGAATTTAGAAACCTTGAGCAGCCTAACCAATCAAGCGCTCCAAAGTATTGAGAAATTGGTTGAGCTCAATATGCATATTGCAAAACAAAGCTTGAGCGATAGTATGACCAGCGCTAAGAAAGCTTTGGAGGTGAAAGACATTCAGCAGCTGCTTGCCCACCAGGCCGAAGCAGTTCAACCAATGGCTGAAAAGATCATGGCTTACAGTCGTCATCTCTATGACTTGGCTCATGAGACACAAGACAACTTCACTAAATCTGCCGAAAAAGAATTTCAGGCAGGCCAACAAAAAATGAATGCTTTAGTGGAAGAGTGGACGCAGAATGCTCCTGCTGGTTCTGATGCTGCCATGCACGCAATGAAGCAAGCCATTGCTTCTGCCAACACCGTATATGAAAGCAGTCAAAAGGCGGTGAAGCATGCAGTCAATGTTGCGCAGACCAATCTCAATACCGCCGCTACTACTGTAATGAAGAATGCGGAAGTAGCTAGCAAAGCTACTAAGAAGAAATCATAAATAAATTATTCCGAGAGTTCTAAAGAATAAGCCCCGATCCCTCGGGGCTTATTCTTTTGCAGCATCTCAGTAGATCAGTTCTTTTTTTAAGACTTTTTCTTGACTGGTGGTAAATCAGTGCAATGGCCATGCGCTGTTTCTGCAGCCAAGCCAACTGACTCACCTAGGGTTGGATGCGGATGAATAGTCTTGCCAATATCAACAGCATCAGCACCCATCTCAATTGCAAGACAAACTTCACCAATTAAATCACCAGCATGCGTGCCTACAATGCCGCCACCAATAATACGATGGGTTGTTGCATCAAAGATGAGTTTAGTGAAACCTTCATCGCGGCCATTGGCAATGGCACGTCCGCTAGCTGCCCATGGAAATAAGCCTTTTTCATAAGCGATACCCTGCGCCTTACACTGCTCTTCAGTTAATCCAGCCCAAGCTACCTCTGGATCAGTGTACGCAACCGATGGGATCTGCTTCGCATCAAAATAAGACTTCTGTCCAGCTGCAACTTCAGCCGCAACGTGACCTTCATGTACTGCTTTATGCGCCAACATGGGCTGACCGATAATGTCACCGATGGCAAAGATATTTTGCACATTAGTACGCATTTGTTTATCAACTGAAATAAAGCCACGCTCGTCTACTTGAACGCCCGCTTTACCGGCATCAATCTTCTTGCCATTTGGAGTACGTCCAACAGCAACCAACACTAAGTCATAAGTTTGGGGTTCTGCAGGTGCGTTCTCGCCTTCAAAGCTCACCGCAATACCATCAGGCTTTACCTCGGCTTTAGCAGCGCGAGTCTTGAGCATAATTTTTTCAAAACGCCCGGCATTGAACTTCTCCCAGACTTTTTCAAGATCTCGATCAGCGCCAGCCATCAGGCCATCCATCATCTCGGCAATATCAATACGTGAACCCAGTGTGCTGTACACCGTAGCCATCTCTAAACCAATAATACCGCCACCAATAACGAGCATTCTTTTGGGGATGCTCTTGAGTAATAAAGCACCAGTGCTATCCACAATGCGCGGGTCTTCTGGCAAGAATGGTAATTTCACAGGCTGACTACCCGCTGCAATAATCGCCTTCTGAAAACGCACCACTTCTTTTTGACCGGTGAGATCTTGACCGGCACCACTAGTCATTTCTACTTCGACGTGATGAGCGTCCAAGAAACGGCCTAAGCCACGAACTGTTTTGACCTTGCGTGCTTTAGCCATGCCTGCTAAACCACCAGTTAATTTCGCAATCACAGAATCTTTATAACCGCGTAATTGATCGATCTCAATCTTTGGCTCACCAAACGTAATGCCATGCTTGGACATTGTTTTAACTTCGTCCATCACTGAGGTGGTATGGAGTAATGCTTTAGATGGAATACAGCCGACGTTCAGGCATACGCCACCTAAGGTTGAGTAACGCTCAACTAAAACAGTGTTCATACCCAAGTCAGCACTTCGAAATGCAGCGCTATAGCCTCCAGGCCCAGCGCCAAGAACTAATACTTCGCACTCGTGATCTACTTTGCCACTGTATTGACCAGCGACTGGTGCTGGCATTATTGGTGTTGGGGCTGCGGCTTTTGCTGGAGCTGGTGGAGGTGTTGCTGTAGATTGCGCTGCAGCTGCAGCACTACTTACCTCAATCTCCGCAATCACAGAGCCCTTGCTAATCTTGTCGCCTAGTTTGACTGCAATACTAGTGATGGTTCCAGCAGCATCTGCCGGAATCTCCATGGTTGCCTTATCAGACTCAAGCACCAATAAAGGCTGCTCCTTTTCAACAACATCACCAACCTTCACTAGTACCTCAATGACTGGCACATCAGAATAGTCGCCAATATCAGGCACGAGGATCATTTGCTTAGCCATCGATCCCCCTTACAGCGTAGCGCGACGGAAGTCGGCTAAGAGTTGTGCGATATACAAATTGAATCGTGTAGCCAATGCACCATCTATCACGCGGTGATCTGCAGACAGCGATAATGGGCAAATCAGGCGTGGCACAAATTGCTTGCCATCCCATACTGGTTTCATAGCAGCTTTGCTGACGCCCAAGATTGCAACCTCTGGAGCATTCACGATGGGTGAGAAGTAAGTTCCACCAATGCCGCCTAAAGAGGAGATTGTGAAGCTTGCGCCCTGCATTTGATCTGGCTTGAGCTTACCCTCGCGTGCCAATGCTGCTAGTTCAGAAGTTTCTTTAGCGATCTCGAAGATGCCTTTTTTATCTACATGTTTGATGACCGGCACTACTAAGCCAGTTGGCGTATCTGCAGCAAAACCGATATTGAAGTACTTCTTCAAAATTAAATCGTCACCATCAAGCGAGCTATTGAATTCTGGATACTTCTTCAGAGCAGCTACAGCAGCTTTCATTAAGAAAGCGAGCATCGTAATCTTGGCGCCCCTTTTCTCATTGTCTTTATTGGTCTCTACTCGGAATGCCTCTAAGTCAGTCACATCTGCATCTTCGTGATACGTCACTGCCGGAATCATGACCCAGTTACGGCCCAGATTCGCTGCGGTTAACTTCTTAATGCGATTTAATGGTTGGCGCTCAATCTCACCAAACTTCGTGAAATCGACTTTTGGCCAAGGAATGAGATTCAAACCACCCAAGCTTCCGCCGCCTGCTGCTGCAGCGGGGCTGCCAGCACCACCACTCATGGCTGCTTTAACAAAGGCCTGAACATCCTCTTGAGTAATGCGCCCCTTAGGACCAGATCCTTTGACCTGATGAACCGTCACACCCAATTCACGGGCAAATTTACGCACCGATGGACTGGCATGACTAAGAGATGCATCCACTACTGGAGCGGGGTTTGACATTGGAGGAGGCGCTGGAGCACGAACTACTGGAGGCTCAACTGCTACAGGCTTACTGATTGATGCTGCTGCTGGTACTGCTGCTACTGCTGCTACCGCAGTGGGTGCAGATACAGATGATCCACTTTCCAGAATCAAGACTACCGATCCTTTAGAAAGATTATCGCCAATCTTTACTTTGACTTCTTTCACGGTACCCGAGTGTGATGATGGAACATCCATTGTTGCTTTATCAGACTCAAGCACAACGATCGATTGTTCTTTCTCAACCTGATCACCAACTTTAACTAATACCTCGATAACAGGTACATCTTGATAGTCACCGATATCAGGGACTGTGATTTCAATAGCATTACCGCCCAAGCTTACTGGTGCACTTACCGGGGCTAATGCTACAGGGGCGGTCTGTGCAGAGGGGGAGGCTGGCGCGGTAACTGAAGCCCCACTCTCTTCCAATGTGATAACCACTGATCCTTGAGAAAGATTGTCGCCAATCTTTACTTTGACTTCTTTTACGACGCCCGAGTGTGATGAAGGCACATCCATCGTTGCTTTGTCCGACTCAAGCACAACAATCGATTGTTCTTTCTCAACCTGATCGCCTGGCTTCACCAAGACTTCAATGACGGGCACATCTTTATAGTCGCCGATGTCCGGGACTGTGATTTCAATTATTTGACTCATGAGTTCTTCTCGTTTAAACCGTCATTGGGTTTGGTTTAGTGGTGTCAATCCCATACTTCTGAATTGCTTCAGCAAGTTTTTGACGATCCATCTGACCGGCATCTACCAAAGATCTCAGAGCAGTCAGCACAACCCAGCGACGATCTACCTCGAAGAAGTCACGCAACTTTTCACGGGTATCAGAGCGGCCAAAGCCATCTGTGCCCAATACTTCATAGCGGCGACTAATATGCTGAATCGCTGGACGAATCTGCTCGGCAAATAAACGCACATAGTCAGTAGCTGCGATGATTGGGCCTGAAGTATCTTTTAAGCATTTCTCGACATGAGAAAGTAAGGGTGCTGCTGTTGGATTTAAGAGATTAGCGCGGTGTACCGTATTCCAATCTCGTCCTAACTCAGTAAAGCTTGGGCAACCCCACAAGTCAGAGGCAACACCCCAGTCTTTGTGAAGCATTTCTGCTGCTTCAATCACTTCACGGAAAATAGTTCCTGAGCCGAGAAGTTGAACACGTAACTTCGCTTTGTCATCACCCACAGACTTGAGCTTGTACATCCCTTTGATGATGTCTTTCTCAGCACCCTTTGGCATTCCGGGATGAGCATAGTTTTCATTCATCAAGGTGATGTAGTAGTAAACATCTTCCTGAACTTCCAACATACGGCGCATACCATCCTGAATCACCACTGCTAATTCAAATGCGAATGTTGGATCGTAGCTAATACAGTTTGGCACTGCCCCACTCCAAAGGTGGCTATGGCCATCTTCGTGTTGCAAGCCTTCGCCATTCAAAGTAGTTCTACCAGCAGTACCACCGAGTAAGAAACCGCGGCTACGCATATCACCCGCTGCCCATGCTAAGTCACCAATCCGCTGGAAACCAAACATGGAGTAGAAGATATAGAAAGGCAACATCGGTACGCCATGGGTAGAGTAAGCAGTTGCGGCTGCAATCCAGTCGCACATGCCGCCCGCTTCATTAATACCCTCTTGCAAAATCTGGCCCGTCTTATCCTCTTTGTAGAACATCAATTGATCATGATCTTCTGGGGTATAGAGCTGACCCAATTGATTCCAGATACCCAATTGGCGGAACATGCCTTCCATACCAAAGGTACGGGATTCATCCGGAACAATCGGAACCACCCGTTTACCCAAAACTTTATCGCGCACAACAGTATTGAGCATGCGCACAAATGCCATCGTTGTCGAAATCTCACGGCCTTCTGCAGTGGCTTCAAGTAGTGGAGCAAATACATCCAATGCAGGAACAGGCAAACTTTCTGCCTTCATACGACGCTGCGGTAAATAACCACCCAACTCTTGGCGACGCGCCTTCATGTACTCCAACTCAGGGCTACCTTCGGCAAATTTCACCAAAGGCATTTCATCGAGATCCTCGTTCTTTACCGGAATCTCAAAACGATCACGGAAACGACGTACGTCATCGTCATTCATCTTCTTTGCTTGGTGAGCAATATTCATCGCTTCACCTGAACCGCCCATACCGTAACCTTTAATCGTGTGAGCCAAAATTACGGTTGGTTGATTCTTGTGATTTACCGCTGCATGAAATGCTGCATAGACTTTATGCGGATCATGGCCACCACGATTAAGTTGCCAAATCTCATCATCGCTCCAGTCACTCACTAAGGCTTTTAATTCTGGAGTATTAAATACCGTCTCGCGAACATAGCCGCCATGCTTAGACTTCATAGTCTGATACTGACCATCCACGATTTCGCCAAGGCGCTGCATCAAGATGCCTTTTTTATCACGGGCAAATAACGCATCCCACTGACCACCCCACACGACTTTGATCACATTCCAGCCAGAACCACGGAACTCACCCTCGAGCTCTTGAATGATGCTGCCATTACCACGCACCGGTCCATCAAGACGTTGCAAGTTACAGTTCACTACAAAAATCAGGTTGTCCAGTTTTTCACGGCCAGCCATACCAATTGCGCCTAAAGATTCTGGCTCATCAGTTTCACCATCACCCAAGAAAGCCCAGACTTTACGTCCCTCGCTCTTAATGAAACCACGGTCTTGCATATAGCGCATAAAGCGCGCTTGATAAATCGCCATGATTGGGCCTAAGCCCATCGATACGGTTGGGAACTGCCAGAAGTCTGGCATCAACCAAGGATGTGGATAGCTAGAGATACCCTTACCGCCAACCTCTTGACGAAAGTTATTCAACTGCTCATCTGAGAGGCGCCCTAACATATAGGCGCGTGCATAAACACCTGGTGCTGAGTGGCCTTGTACAAAAATCAGATCCCCGCCATGCTCAGGTGATGGTGCATGCCAAAAATGGTTATAGCCTACGTCATACAAAGTTGCCGCTGACTGGAAAGAAGAAATATGTCCGCCAACGTTAGTGTCTTTATTTGCACGCAGAACCATCGCCATCGCGTTCCAACGAGTGTAAGAACGAATACGGTGTTCGACATTCTGATCACCCGGTAAGCGCGCTTGATTCTCCACTGGAATCGTATTGATATAAGGAGTCTCTGCATGAAAGGGTTGTACAACCCCATTCACTCTGGCATGAGAAATTTGTTGATCGATTAAAAAGGCAGCGCGCTCAGGGCCTTCGTTATGGATAACGCCGTCAAGGGCCTGTAACCATTCTTGAGTTTCACCAGGATCGACGTCCTGAGAATTCTGCTTACCTAACACTTGCTCTGGAACTGCGGCCATAACTTATCTCCAATGAGTACTTCGCAATTAATTATTCACTTTATAGGGAATATTCTAAAAAGGTATTGGGAGGTAAACAAGCAATTTTCCACATAATGATAATATTTCTCATAATATGGGATTTTATTGCACTGCAAATAAGATCTTGAATTTACTCAGGAAATAGCATTTTCAATAGCGCAATCAGGCAAAATAGGCCTCATTCATGAAAAGTTCGGTATCTTTTAGATTACTCCTCAGTCCATTCCTATGGCTCCGAAAAATCCGAGGGTTTCGGATCGTATATACCCCTCTAATTGCCATTGTTATCTTTACGGTAGTCATGGGCGTCATTTTGGGAACCCTACAGTTACAAGAAAAAAATCAGCAGGCATCCGCTCTATTTAGAGAGCTCTCGTTGGCTAAGCAGCGTATACAGCTCCGCTTTGTAACTAATCTGGATATCTTGGTCAGCATTAATCGGCAACTGGCAGCTAGCGAAGATCAGGGAAAACTGAAAAAAATTGCTTATGAGCAAGCAGTTGATTTAGTTAATAACAACCATGAAATTGTTAAAGTCATCTGGATTGATCCAAATAATCAGCCATTGTGGACGGCTCCCCTCAGTAACAATAAAACCGATTGGATTAGCAGAACACAAAATGACCAATTGGCTAACGAGGGACTAGCCAATGCGATCGAACTCAGTAGAAGCACCAACAGGGCATCATTTAGTCAGTTTATTAATTTAAATCTTCCAAGCAACGAGAGCCTTGCTAATGAAAGAAAAACGGTTTTTTGGCAAGTCGTTCCCAATATTGTTGGCGGAGAGATTATTGGATATTTAGCCGCTCTCTATACCACTCAGGGTGTTTTAGATGTGGTGCCATCAGAACTCAAAGCGCTTTACCGCTTTACCCTTCTCACCGACAATGAAAGAGTGCTGTCCATCTCATCTGATCGAGATACCCCAAGACGAGCATTTACCAACCAGACGAGTTTAGACATTGGCATTCTCAGTCCGAACTTAATTTTACGGATCGATACTTATCCTCCGCCGACCAATCTCACCTTCCGGATGTTGATTGGGGTTGTCATTGGCTTGTGTGCCTTCGTGATATGGAGTTTGTGGTCGGTCTTAAAACAAATGCAAGTCCGCCAAGAAGCGGAAGCTAGTTTGCGGACTGAAACAAGCTTTCGTAATGCCATGGAAAATTCCACTCCAGTTGGTATTCGGGCGCATGATATGGAAAAACGCATTACGTATGTGAACCGCGCATTTTGCGATATGACTGGCTGGTCAGCAAAAGAACTGATTGGCCTCACTCCGCCATTTCCCTTCTGGCCCGAATCGAGGCGTGAGGAACTGGTCGAGAAAATGAACCTTGCCCTGCAATCCGAAGTCATATCCAAAACAGGCATTGAGGGTGCTATTTTGCGTCGCGATGGCTCGCAAATTCTGACTCGTACTTTTATTGCCCCACTGATTAATGAAAAGGGCAAACAAACGGGTTGGATTACCTCTTTAGTTGATATCTCTGAACCAACGAAGATTCGTGAAGAACTGAGCGCTTCTCAAGAGCGCTTCGTTACTGTGCTTGAGGGGCTTGATGCAGCAGTATCCGTGGTAGATCTTGAGAATGACAAACTTCTATTTGCTAATCGCTTCTATCGAGAGAACTTTGGCGACGATGCTAAAGGCCATTTTAAATTAGCCAGTAATCGTAATAATCCGGATGCCTTGCGTGAAGTTGCCGAGGAACTGCAAGACTCCGCACCAGGTATTCCAACCTCATTCTTATATCAAGAAGCAGAATCAGAAGAAGTCCAATTGGATGACGGCAGCAATAAGTGGTTTGAGGTACGTCGCCGCTTTATTCCCTGGGTAGATGGCCATTTAGCCCAACTCTTAATTGCCACTGACATCACGATTCGCAAAGAGGCTGATGAATTGGCACGCCAACAAGAGGCACGGATGCAATTTACAAGCCGTCTGACTACGATGGGCGAAATGGCGTCCTCTCTTGCTCATGAATTAAATCAACCGCTATCGGCCATTTCTAATTACTGCATGGGCGTTGCAAAACGCTTAGAGGGTAATCTTGATGCCTCTGTTAGTAAAGATATTTTGCCTGCCCTAGAAAAAGCTTCTGAACAAGCGCATCGTGCAGGCACCATCATTCAGCGTATTCGCGGATTTGTGAAGCGCAGTGAGCCGCAACGCAAATTCTCATCGATCACTACAATCATTGATGATGCAGTGGGTCTGGTAGAGATTGAAGCGCATCGCCATCGCTTAAGCATTACCTCTAATCTAGCTGGCGATTTACCCGAGGTGAATGTAGACCCCGTACTGATCCTGCAGGTCTTGGTGAATCTCCTAAAAAATGCCCTCGATAGCGTGCGTGAGGCCTACCCCCTCTCATCCCGTTGGTCAGCCCCACCGGTCAACATTAGCGCCGATTTAGATACCAGCACCTTCCCAGCCATGCTGCGCATACAGGTCACGGATTCTGGGGGTGGTATTGCAGAATCCGTCATAGAACGCATGTTTGAGCCCTTTTTTAGTACTAAAGCGGATGGAATGGGCATGGGACTCAATATTTGCCGCTCCATTATTGAATCCCATCATGGGCGGCTTTGGGCATCGAATGTGATGGACTCCGAACGGACTAAACTAGCCGGCTGCACCTTTACAATGCTTCTACCCCTAGAATCCCCTGATTCCGTGGAAAATGGATGAATATCCTATTTTTAGATTGACCTTGTGAGACCCCTTATGAACTTAGCTGCTGCCAAACCAAACCAAGCCGAAGTTGTATACGTCGTTGACGATGACGAGGCTGTACGTGATTCACTCACATGGCTTTTAGAGAGCAATGGTTATGTAGTGCGCTGTCATGCCAGTGCTGAGCGTTTCTTACAGTCTTTACAGAGCACGGATAAGTCGACGATCTCTTGTGCGATTCTGGATGTGCGTATGCCTGGGATGTCTGGCCTTGAGCTCCAAGAGCGTTTAATCAGTGAAAACTTCCCGATGCCAGTGGCCTTTATTACTGGTCATGGCGATGTCTCGATGGCAGTCTCCACCATGAAACGTGGCGCAGTAGACTTTATTGAGAAGCCTTTTAAAGAAAATGATCTTTGCAGCTTAGTCGATCGCATGTTTGCCAAAGCAAGAGTAGATTACTCACAAGCAAGTCAACGCAAAATTACTCAGAGCTTACTCAGTAAGCTAACTGGTCGTGAGCGTCAAGTATTAGAGCGTATTGTTGCTGGTCGCCTCAATAAACAAATTGCTGATGATCTTGGTATCTCTATTAAGACAGTTGAAGCCCACCGCGCTAATATTATGGAAAAGCTTAACGTCAATACCGTTGCCGACCTGCTCCGCTTGGCTTTGTCTGACCCACAACCAAATTAATTCTAATCAAAGCACTCGCAATGCCAGCCCAATTACTTGACGGTAACGCGCTCTCCAAAAAAATTCGTACTGAAATTGCAGCGCGTGGCGCAATTGTTACTGCCAAAGGCGTTCGCCCTGGCTTAGCAGTCATTGTGGTGGGTGAAGTTCCTGCTAGCCAAGTCTATGTCCGCAATAAAGTGAAAGCCTGTGAAGATGTTGGTTTTCATTCGGTATTGGAGCGCTACTCTGCTGAGTTAGGTGAAGAAGAATTACTGGCTCGCATTGCAACCCTCAATGCAGACCCATCCATTCATGGCATCTTGGTGCAATTGCCACTGCCAGAACATATTGCTGCTGAGCGTGTGCTTGAAGCCATTGCACCCCAAAAGGATGTGGATGGTTTTCATGTGGCTAATGCTGGTGCTTTAATGGTTGGCCAGCCAGAGTTCAAGCCTTGCACTCCTTATGGCTGTATGAAACTCTTAGAGAGCATTGATTACCCGATTCGGGGTGCCCGTGCTGTGATTGTTGGCGCTTCTAATATTGTGGGTAAACCGATGGCCATGCTGCTCCTGCAAGCGGGTGCAACAGTGACGATCTGTAATAGCAAGACTCGCGATCTAGCGCACCACACTAAAGATGCTGACATTTTGGTAGTCGCCACTGGTAAACCTAAGATGATTTCTGGCGATATGGTGAAAACAGGTGCTGTCGTGATCGACGTGGGTATCAATCGCATGCCAGATGGCAAACTCTGTGGCGATGTGGATTTTGACGCCGCTAAATATATCGCTGGCTGGATCACCCCTGTACCGGGCGGCGTCGGCCCTATGACGATTACCATGCTGCTCATGAATACTTTAGAAGCGGCAGAAAAAGCAGCCAAGCCCTAGATCCATTAAGCTAGAGGGTATGACTACATCTCTCTTTGCCCTACCTGCCGCTTTACAAAATAATCCGCTCGTAACTTTTGGTCGTGGCATCGCTGCCTACTCAGAAGTAAAACCTGAGCACATTACTCCAGCCATTCAGTTCCTACTGGGACATGCACAAACTGCTGTCGATACAGCAACAGATCCGAAAACACCTTCAAGTTGGGATGCATTGGCTGAGCCCCTAGAAGATGCCACCGAGGCGCTAGGAAGATCTTGGGGAGTAATCTCCCATCTCAATAGCGTCGCTGATGCCCCAGAATTACGCGCTGCCTATGGAGAGATGCTGCCTGAGGTCACTGCATTCTTTTCTAGCCTTGGGCAAAACTTAGCGCTCTACAAGAAATTTAAAGAGCTCAAAAATAGTCCTGACTTTGCAAAGCTCAATCGTGCACAACAGAAAGTGATTGAAAACTCGCTACGAGATTTTCGTTTGGGCGGTGCTGAACTCAGTGATACTGACAAACCGCGCTTTTCTGCCATTCAGGATGAGCAAGCAGTATTGGGGAAAGCATTCTCAGATCATGTCTTAGATGCGACTGATGGCTTTGTTCATCTAGTAAGTGATAAGACAGATCTTGCTGGCTTACCAGAGGACGCTATTGCTGCCGCTGCAGATACCGCGCAGCAAAAGAATCTGGAAGGCTGGGCCTTCACCTTGCATTTTCCTTCCTACTATCCTGTGATGCAGTATTCCGAGAATTGGGAGCTGCGTCGCCTGATGTATCAAGCTTATGTCACCCGCTCATCCGAACTAGCACCCCAATACACCAAGGGCAAGCTCGATTGGGATAATACTCAGAATATGTTGGAGCAATTACGTCTGCGAGATGAAGAAGCGCGCATGCTGGGATTTGCTAATTATGCAGCACTCAGTTTAGCCCCCAAGATGGCCAATACCGTTGATGAAGTAGATCTCTTCTTAACGAACTTTGCCATTAAATCAAAACCATTTGCCCAGAAGGATTGGGAAGAACTTTGTGACTACGCAAAGACTGAGCTTGGATTTGTAGATGGCCTTGAGCCTTGGGATATCCCGTTTGCTGCTGAACGTTTAAAGCAAGCGCGTTACTCCTTCTCCGAAAATGAACTCAAACAGTACTTCCCATTGCCTAAAGTATTAGATGGCTTATTCCAAGTCATTCAGACACTGTTTGGCGTCAAGATTGAAGCAGCAGACTTACCGACATGGCATGCGGATGTGCAATCTTTTGCCGTGAAAGACCTTGCTGGAAAAATACGGGCTTATTTCTATTTAGATCCCTATGCCCGCCCAGGTAAACGTGGCGGCGCCTGGATGGACGATGCTCGTGGTCGCCGAGAACTAGCCAATGGAGAAATCCAGATCCCTGTAGCCTATCTTGTGTGCAACTTTGCTCCTCCAGTAACAGTCGATGGGGTATTACGCCAACCCACCATTACTCATGATGATGTCATTACCCTTTTTCATGAAAGTGGTCATGGCTTGCACCACCTGCTCACTCAGGTAAGTGCCTTAGGGGTTTCAGGTATTAATGGTGTGGAATGGGATGCAGTGGAATTACCCAGTCAGTTTATGGAGAACTTCTGCTGGGAATGGGAAGTGCTCGAGAAAATGACAGCCCATGCGCAAACTGGCAAGCCATTACCGCGCGAGCTCTTTGAAAAAATACTCGCTGCCAAGAATTTCCAGAACGGTTTAGCAACCTTGCGTCAAATTGTGATGTCTTTAACAGATTGGCGCTTGCATTCTCGCTTTGATGCTAAAGCTGCCAAAGGGCATGCAGTGCTCGATGTTTCTAGAAGTATTGCAGCTGAATACAACATCATCCCGCAGCCTGAGATCTCTCGTTGGATTAATTCTTTTAGTCATATCTTTGCCGGTGGCTATGCTGCTGGTTACTACAGCTATAAATGGGCTGAGGTACTGTCTGCAGATGCTTACTCTGCCTTTGAGGAAGCGGCAAAGCTGACTGGCAGTGTATTGGATGCTAAAACTGGAACGCGTTATCGAGAAGAAATTCTGGAGGTGGGTGGTAGCCGCCCTGCTGCCGAATCCTTTAAAGCCTTCCGCGGAAGAGAGCCGAGTATTGATGCTTTACTGCGGCATGGTGGGTTAGCTTAAATAGCGCAACCCACCGAGGACGGAAGGAATTACTTATCCATTCTTTTGCAAATGGAGCTTGAAACGCTTGCCAAGAAATAAAGCGCCATACCAACGACGAAGACAAGATAACTACCATCGTTGAAAAATTGCAGCAAACCCACGATGACTATGCCAAGAGCAAGAACGCTGAGAAGTGTTTTAGCAAACATATTGATTCCCTAAGAATGATCGTTTTTTAATAATGCATAATCTTAAGACAAAAAAGAATTTTCTGCTTTAGAGGATGTTTTGCCCATCAATAGCTATATCTTGCGCTCCTAAGCTGTCGACTCTTTATTTGATCACGAGCGGATACCTGCATCACCCTGACTATCCTTTACTAGCCTAAATGCGACATTGGGCTAAAGAGGTCTACGCTGCAAAGTGAAATGTTTAGATATTTGACTGACCTTGGTAATCACTGCAAGCTGTTCTATAAGGAAATAAAGCTTGAAGATATCTGGCACAGAATCAATAATTCAATGACACCTTTGCATATGTCGACCAATCGTACTGCTTATAAGTTTGTACTACTTGCTTGCTTGCCCCAATAGAAAATACTAAGCTTTTTGTTAACTGATGACTAATCATGGCATCAATCGGTACGAACCAACCACCACCTGCAGAGTTATAAATAATTTCATTTTGATCCCACATGCGCAATACCGTGCTTGGAGACAGCTGAAAGCTAATGATTGGATATATTTGTAGATTTCTCTGAAGAGTGGGCTGGGGAGGCTTAGTTCCAAAGCTATTATTCTTTCTATCAAAACCATACATATATCTAAATAAGGGAGAAAAGTTAGTAACGTTGAGTGCGTTATTGGCATCAGTTACGAAATTCCACCCCTAACTGAGGCCCTGCTGCCCACTGCCCATTAGTATCAGACGGCAAACTAATGCGACCTCCAAACAATGCTCCAAGTGGTTTTAAGAAGTAGTTATCTTGACCCCATACAGTCACTAATGTGTTGCCAAGTGTATATTGGGCGGCATTGTTATTAGATGATGTTGAGCTAAAGTTTGATACAAATGAGGCATCTATGCGCATACGACCACGCCATGTATCAGTCTGTAGTGGGTGGTAGTAACGCAAAAGTGCCGTATTTTGATATTTATCATCACCTTTATAGTTATGAAGCCCCCACAACTCT
>CAIUOP010000087.1 GCA_903900805.1 uncultured beta proteobacterium
GCATGAAACTCGAAAGCTGGCCTCCAGCTAACCTCGAGAAATAATTAGAAAGGAAGCATCATGCGTCACGGAAACGGCTTACGCAAACTCAATAGAACATCCTCACATCGCTTGGCGATGCTGCGCAATATGTCCAATTCTCTTTTGGAGCACGAAGTGATTAAAACCACTTTGCCAAAAGCAAAAGAATTGCGCATGGTTGTTGAGCCTTTAATTACCTTAGGTAAAAAAGATAACTTAGCAAACCGTCGCTTGGCATTCAATCGCACACGTGACCGCGATATCGTTGCTAAACTCTTCACAGAGCTTGGTCCACGCTATGCAACACGTCCAGGTGGCTACCTTCGTATTTTGAAGTTTGGCTTCCGTCATGGTGATAATGCGCCAATGGCATTGGTTGAGCTGCTTGATCGTCCAGAAGTTGATGAAACAGCAGTTGTAGCTGAAGAGGCTTAAGTCTCCCTGCTATTTGAAAAGCCAGGCTTCGGTCTGGCTTTTTTCATTGATAGGTTTATAAATACGGTATGCCTCAAAATCCCTTAGTCAGCCCATTAGGCAAACCCAATAAGCTTCTGGTCGTCGTGACCAGTTTGCCTAATATGGAAACTGCTACAACTTTAGCTAAAGCCCTGGTTGAGACACATCTTGCGGCCTGTGTTCAGATGAATGAAGGACTGTATTCGGTCTATCGCTGGGAAGGAAAGCTTTGCGAGGAGCAAGAGATTCTCTTGTCTGCAAAAACGATGGCCCACCAATGGGAAGAGATCTGCGCATTCATAAAAGCAAGTCACCCATACGATCTTCCTGAGATTTTGGCTTTTTCTCCAGAACAATATGATCAGCAATATGGTCAGTGGGTTAAGTCTGAGGTAAATTCAAAGGCATGAGATTACCTTCTTTTCTGACGAAGATGATTGGGCTGCTACTGCTCTTTTCGACGCAAGTATTTGCAGCACCAGATTTTTTACCGCCAGAAAAAGCGTTTCGGGTAGAGGCAACTTGGTTACAAAATTCTAATCAGCTTGAGATTGAATTTATTCCTGCTAAGGACTATTACATTTATCAAGAATCACTTAAATTTGATGTAGGCATAGAGGCTTCTAAGCTATATAAAATAAGCCCCTCACTGCCATTGGGCATTGAAAAGTTTGATGAGACTTTTCAGAAAAAACTGCAAGTGTATAAGCAGCCTTTTATTGTTTTATTGGACATCAAACCCGTTTCTGGCAAACCCATTCATGCTGAGATAACTCTACAAGGTTGTGCAGAAGCTGGTATTTGTTACCCACCCATGACTTTAAAGTTTTTGTTAGCTGCACCTGGGGTTAAGGCGGCACCAATACCAGAAAATCTTGAAGGATCGCAAAACATTGCGAGCCCGCCAAAAACCGAATTTAGTCTGGCTGATTTATGGCGTGAACGAGATGACGTTAATGCGATTGGCCGCTTTTTAGCAAACACTTCTACAGCATATTTATTCTTAGCTTTCTTTGTGTTGGGCCTTGCATTGGCATTTACGCCTTGCGTTTTACCGATGCTTCCAATTCTCTCCAGTGTGATCTTTGGCTCCCAGGGCGGTAAAACCATTTCTAAGGGCCGCGCCAGCCTCTTAGCGCTCTCTTATGTTCTGGGTATGGCCTTGGTCTATGCCTTGGCGGGAACCTTGATGGCGGCTCTGGGTGGCAGTGTGCAAAGGGTGCTTCAAAGCCCAGTTGCACTGGCTACCTTTGCCTTATTGCTATTAGCCCTCTCAGGAAGTTTATTTGGGCTCTATGAGCTTCGTTTGCCACATTCCTGGCATCAGCAGGTTGATCGTCTGGCAGGTCGCCAGAAGGGCGGTAGCGTGTTTGGTGCCTTTGCCTTAGGCGGTATCTCAACTTTAGTAGCAAGCCCCTGTATTACAGCTCCATTAGCAGGTGTATTGGCCTTTATTGCCCAAACTGGTTCTATGTCTTTAGGGGCTGGATTACTTTTTGTTATGGCTCTGGGCATGGGTTTGCCGCTCCTCTTTATTGCTATTGAGGCACGTATTTTGATTCCATCTACCGGTATTTGGATGGTTTGGTTACAGCGTACCCTGGGGGTTTTGCTCGTAGCCACCGCGGCTTGGATTGCATCTCCTTTGCTCGGTCAGAATAATGTAAGCGGGGCTGTAAAAATCATTAATGGACAAACCATTCATTCAGTTGGGGATTTATCTTTTGTAGTGATTCATTCGCCAGCAGAGCTTGATGCACAGCTTAGTCAAGCAAAGCAAGACCAAAAATTAGTATTACTCGATTTTTATGCAGATTGGTGTATCAGCTGCAAAGAGATGGAGGTCAATACTTTTGCCAACTCAGAAGTTAGTCAACAATTAAAGCAATTTGTTTTGCTACAGGCTGATGTGACCGCGAATAGTCCTGATAATCAAGCGTTACTAAAGCGCTTTGGTTTATACGGCCCGCCAGGTATTTTGTTCTTTAATCTCAATTCTGAAGAACAAAAAGATCAACGCGTGATTGGCTATATGCCACCACAACGCTTCATTGAGCGCTTGCAAAAGTTACCTTAGAGCTAGTAATCATGCCCAGAATACATTCTATTTATATAGCTTCTCAGGCTGGGGAGCCAATGAATAAAAGAGAGAGCGTAAGGCTGATTGTTGGGGCAGGAATTGAGGGCGATAGATATGCGCTTGGTATCGGTGCGTTCTCAGGCTCAATTCCACCAAAAATCAGGGATGTTTCCTTAATTACATTGGCAGGAATTGATGCAGCTAATTTAGAGCTTGAGTCTAGTGGGATGAAAACTTTTCTTGCCATTGAAACAAGAAGAAATATTGTTATTGAGGACATGAGTTCAGATGCACTCAATCAGTTAGCCGGGAAAGAGTTTTCTTTGGGCCCACTCAGGCTTAAGGCTACAGAGTTATGCGTGCCTTGTGAGCGCCCAGCAAATCTTAGCGAGAAAGCTCAATTTATTTCTGCATTTGATAACAGGGGCGGTATTAGAGCTCAAATTTTAGACGCTGGCGAGATCAGAGTTGGTGATCAACTCAATGAGACGTTACTTGCCTAACTTGATTAGTCTTGCAGCTTCGAGAGCGAAGTAAGTTAATACTCCATTTGCCCCGGCGCGTTTAAATGCCAGCAGAGATTCCATCATCACAGCGTCGTGATCGAGCCAACCATTTTGTGCAGCAGCTTTAAGCATCGCATATTCGCCGCTCACTTGATAGGCATAAGTGGGGTAATCAAATTCTTCTCTAACGCGACGTACGATATCTAGATACGGCATTCCCGGCTTGACC
>CAIUOP010000088.1 GCA_903900805.1 uncultured beta proteobacterium
AATGATTTCAAAGCAATTGAAGGTGACCGTAAGATGGGCGTGCTCTCTTTGCCAGTTCAACTCGGTATCGCAGGTGCGGCCGAGAATGCTTGCCTCATGATGTTAGCGCCTCAGTTTGGCGTTATTGGACTCTTATTGGTATGGGGCGCTTATTGGCAAGCGCTCGTGATCTTGCTGCTTATCGGCGGGCAAATCAAAATGATGCATTATTTTTTACAGGATCCAGTCAAGCGCGCATTATTTTTGAGTGGTTTTGGAGTGCCATTATTTGTTGCAGGAATGATGGTGAGTGCATTTGCAGTGGCAGGACGTTTCTCGGTAAGTTAATCAAACTATGAGCACACCTGAAACCACCTATCTCACTTGGCCCCAAATTGCCAGACTAGGTTTAGTCCAGGCATCTTTGGGATCTATTGTGGTGTTAACGACCTCACTCTTAAATCGGGTGATGGTGATTGAGTTGGCTCTGCCTGCAATTTTGCCCGGTGCATTAGTAGCAATTCATTATTTTATTCAATTAATCCGTCCCCGCATGGGTTTTGGTTCCGATCAAACGCGCAGAGCAAGCCCATGGATACGTGGAGGAATATTGGTATTGGCTAGTGGTGGAGTTCTAGCTGCTGCCTCCACAATTCTTTTAAGTCACTCCGTTGTTCTAGGCATTGCATTAGCAACTGTTGCATTTTTAATGATCGGTATTGGCGTGAGTTCCAGTGGTACTGCATTACTCGTACTTTTAGCAAAACGAGTGGAGCCTAAAAAGAAGGCTGCTGCTGCTACTTGCGTTTGGTTGATGATGATTTTTGGATTTGCTTTTACAGCCAGTGTTAGCGGAAAGTTCCTCACCCCATTTTCATTTGAGCGGCTACTCATGGTTTCATCGACCGTATCGGTGATTGCAGTGATAGTCACATTCTTGGCCATCTGGGGTATGGAAGCGCCAGTTATTAAAGCTGGGCAATTAGCACCTAGCGAAGATGTAGCCGAGTCAGAAAGCCCAAGCAAAGCCAGTTTTCGTCAAGCCTTTGCGGAGGTCTGGAAAGAAAGTAGGGTACGTTCGTTTACCTGGTTTGTCTTTGTATCGATGTTGGCTTATAGCTCTCAAGATTTGATCTTAGAACCTTTTGCTGCAGTTGCCTTTGGGTTCTCACCCGCAGAGACAACGACATTATCTGGCTTGCAAAACGGTGGCGTACTCATTGGAATGCTCTTTTTAGCCTTTATTACCAGCAAAGCTAAATCTCAGACTTTAACGTCATTGAGTACCTGGACAATTGGCGGATGTCTTGCTTCAGCCTTAGCGATGCTAGGCCTCGTTTTATCGGGCCCAATTGCAAATGTGATTTTCTTTCAGGTGGCCGTTTTCTTATTAGGTATCTTTAATGGTGCCTTTTCGATTGCTGCTATCGGATCGATGATGCAATTTGCGAGCATCGGCAGTGCACGGCGTGAGGGTGTTCGTATGGGAATTTGGGGAGCATCGCAAGCGATGGCCTTTGGTTTAGGTGGAATTATTGGAACTGGTTTAAGTGATATCGCCAGAATTATTTTAGGTGACCCTGCTTCTGCCTATGCTTTTGTCTTTTTATTAGAAGCTGTTTTATTTGTGGTGGCTGCCTACTTGTCTTATCAGACCAGAACGCAAAAACAAACAAGCAAGATGTCAAGTCATTTAGTGGGTGTATAGCAAATCAATCAATTAACTGAATCAATTAACTGAGTATGATGGAGATGAAAATGAGTGCCCTAGAAACTTTTGAAGTCGTTGTAGTTGGCGGTGGCCCTACTGGAGCTACAGCTGCAAGTGATCTCGCAAAGAAAGGTCGAAAAGTCCTCTTATTAGATCGTATGGGCCGCATTAAGCCATGCGGTGGCGCCATACCTCCACGCTTAATTAAAGATTTTGAAATTCCGGATGAGCTTTTAGTAGCCAAGGCTAATTGCGCCAGAATGATAGCCCCGTCAGATAAGGCGGTAGATATGCATATTGAGGGCGGCTTTGTAGGGATGGTCGATCGCGATAAGTTTGATGAATTCTTGCGTGTTCGTGCTGCCAATGATGGTGCCGAAAGAAGAACTGGCGTCTTTGAAAAACTCACTAGAGATTCAGATGGAGTCTCAGTTGTGCATTATGTTGTGCGTGGCAAGCACGGTGCGCCTGATGAAACCGTAGCCGTCCGTGCTAGGGCAGTGATTGGTGCTGATGGTGCAAAATCAGGAGTGGGTCGTCAGGCGATTCCAGGCGCTAAAGATGTGGAATATGTCTTCGCCTATCATGAGATCGTTAAAGTTCCTGAAAACCCACCCGCTGGTTTTGATGGCTCACGCTGCGATGTTTTTTATCAGGGCGCTTTATCCCCAGACTTTTATGGCTGGATTTTTCCTCATGGCACAACTATGAGTATCGGAACGGGAACGGCTGACAAAGGTTTTTCTTTGAGAAGTGCAGTAGAAACTCTCAAAAAACAAACCGGTTTAGAGAATGCTGAAATGCTCCGGCATGAAGGCGCACCCCTGCCAATGAAACCCCTAAAGAAATGGGATAACGGCAGAGATGTTATCTTGGCTGGAGATGCTGCTGGAGTGGTAGCTCCCGCTTCTGGTGAGGGCATCTATTACGGCATGTATGGTGGCAGAGTGGCCGCAGAAGCGGTAGAAGAGCTCCTGACAACAAGCAATGGCAAGGTGTTGGCAAAAGCCCGTAAAAAATTTATGAAAGAGCATGGCACTGTATTTTTAGTGCTCGGTATCATGCAGCGTTTTTGGTACAGCAACGATAAACGTCGCGAGCGCTTTGTCAAAATGTGTGAAGATAAAGACGTTCAGCGTTTAACATTTGAATCGTATATGAATAAGAAGCTTGTTCGCCGTGACCCTATGGCGCACTTGAAGATCTTCTTAAAAGATACCGCCCATTTATTGGGTTTTGCGAAAGTTTAAGAAGTGGTCAATCAGCAGCAGTTTTAAATTAATCCCAACTACTGAAGGGAAGTGGAATCATGAGAGATAACAGCGCAACAACCTTAAAAAATAAAACCGGCAAAATGTACCTGATTGGAATCATTGCATTTTCAGGCTTGATTATCGGGATTACCTTTATTAAATTCCTGTTTTCCGTTTAATTTTGTGGCGTCAGGCTCAGTTGTTCGAGACTGAAGCCATTGTCATTGACTAGGCGACCAAGCAGCGCCTGATATTTACTGGGATCCACTTTCTTGGTACGAGAAAGTATCCAAAGATATTGCCTTCTAGGGTCGCTCACGGCCGCTAGTTGATATTCAGGGTCGATATCGATCACCCAATAATCTCCCCACACCATGGGCAGAAAAGCCAGCCAAGCCGGCGCAAAGCGAACCTCTAGGGTAGGGGAAGTAGAGTCACCAATCTGCCTTGCGGTACCAATTGCCTCACCTTTTTCACCACCCTCAAATGAGCAGCGATTAGTCACACTGACATTGCCATCATCTTTGATCTTATAGGTGGCATTAGTATCGGCAATACATTTTCTCTGAAACCAATTGGGAAACTTTGCAATCTCATACCAGGTACCCTGATAGCGGGCGACATCTAATGCGGCAATTATCTTAATTGGCGCTACTGGCTTTGGTTCTGCCTGAGCCGATTGAGCCATGGCCCAATTTTGCGAGCAACAGAAAAGAAGCAAGCCAATAAGGTAGTGATTTTTTTTCATGATATTTGCCCCAATAATGTAATGATGAGATATTGCTCTAAGACTTTTTTAATTCTGCCACACAAGTACTCACTTGTTCATTGCCATTTTTGACTTGAGTCAACTCATTGCCCATCTTATTCATTTTGAGTTGCCCAATTTGCGGGTCAAAACGCATCAATATCTGATAGAAATCTTTCACCTCTAATAAGTTCACCTTCAACTCCTTGCCCTCATAGAGTAGATTTGCATCAAGAGACCCTTTAGTAATTCCTATCTGAATAGGGCTGCCATTGAGTGTGCATTTCAGTACTTTGCTTTGATTATCAATTACCTCAATTTTAGGGGCTTGAGAATCACAACCCCATAAAGCTAGCGTCAACATCAGACTGATTGAAACCCCTTTAAGATTCATAAAAGATGATTTCAAAAAAGTGCTCAAGACAGTTGGGCGAGAGGGGAAACTCCAATGAGGTATTGGTGTAAGCCAAACATGAAGACTACCCAGAGAATCACACCAGAAGCGATGGTAATGACTGTCGCTTTGGTGCTGACTTGAGCTTGTTCGGGGATATGAACGGGGCGCTTTCTGGCTGAACGAAAATCCAATACAGCCCAGATTAAAAAGGCGCCAAAGAGTATGAGATTGACTAGGGTGCCATTAGATATGAGATGCGCTAGCGCCCATACTTTGACGCCCAAAATCATTGGATGCTTCAGTTTGAGACGAATCGCATTATTCGAAGGCGAGCTTCCTGCAAGGAAGATAAAGGCGATTAGGTTTAAGGCTAGGGCGATATAGATGAGAAAGGCATTAGGCTGCCATAAAGCAATTGTATTTTGCCTTGCTTGACCATAACCAATCACCATGATGACAAATCCAATCAAGGAAATGATGGTGTACAAACCTTTCCATTTCACTTCACCGATACGATCAATCATCTGGTTGCGCCATGACTCAGCAAAGATGCGACAAGAGTGGCTAGCAAGAAAAATAACAAGACCGATCAGAAATAAAGCCATGGAATGCTCCAAAGGAAAAAAGTTTAAGGTTTATGAGTTTCTTGTTCGCTGGGCTTGATTCCATATGGCTCTACTAGAGGCCAGATGTGCTTGGGAACCATAGACGCCATTTTTGCAGGTTGCTCTCTGCGCAGATGAAGCACTGTTTCAATCGCTTTCATCTCAACGCGGGTGCGAGCAAATTCAAGACCACGAGGTCCAACCTTAGGCATTAACCAACCCACGATTGGCCTTAACCAGTTCGGCATTTTTCTCAAAGGGAGACCACCAGCAGCGCGCTCTACGTTTTTCATGAAGCCAACGACGGCAGAGTGACGTTTACCAGCCGTTCCTGGCGCTGAAGTGCGAACCTCATCACCCAGCAGGTTCAATAGTTCTTCACCACGCTCATTGCGAACGATGAGCCATTGCTCTCCTTGTCCACCCATATAACCAACAGTAATGTCCGATAGCACATTGGTGTAATCGACGCAGGTACGACAGGTTAGGGGGAAGAAGTCATTTGGTAAGGTAGAAAGTGGCAGCTGCAGAAACGGGATCTCTTTCTTCTTGCCATTCTTAAAGCGCACTTCAACGTGATAATCCGCTCTAAATTCTAAATAGATAATCTCATCAGGTTCTGAGCTAACGAGCGACAGAAAGTGATGAAAATTCTCAGTCGTAGTGTTGTCAGAGCAGGGTGTGCCAATGACATAAAGCTTTTCTAGGCCAAGCTCTTTCTCGAGAGCTCTTAAAGCATAAACCTGGCAGGGGATGCCAATGACAGCCATCTTTTTATAGCCTTTAGCAATCGCCGGCTCTAATAAGGAGAGAAGCGGGGCATAACCCATTCTCATACCACGACACTTGGCCATATCCGATGCTTTATCAATAATGATCGGTAATGGCTTCCAGCGATCATTAGGATCTTCAGTCATGGTCAAAATCGCATCGACCGCACCAGTTTCCAATAAACGCTCACCAATGCGGGTGGTAATCCCAGTCCACTGCGCTCCTGTACTGGGATTTTTAAGTCCCGCTCTGAGCATTTTGATAAAGGGGCCAAAATGCAATTCATCAGGACGACTTACATCTCTCGCTCTGCCGTGTACCTGAGTTTCTAACTCTGGGTACTTGGGCTTGATAAATTGACAAGCCTCACCGCAGCGTTTTGGGTTATCAGTTCGAGAAATTCCGCAGTCGGTGCATAAGCTCCGATAGGGTGCATCAGCAGTATTCATTAGTAGGATTTACTCAGTCCTTTAGACATGATGATTTATGGGGTAGCGGAGCAAAAAGCAAAGTAAATATAATCCATTTATTATGGCCTGAATACGAAATATTTGCAGTCCAATTTTATGAATATGGAGAGTAAACATGTTGCCCAATATCCCCCTCAAAAGACTTAATGGATCCTCAGAAAATTTGCAGGATTATGCAGGTAAGGTAATCTTGATTGTCAATGTCGCAAGCAACTGTGGCTTTACTTCTCAATACCGTGATTTACAAAATCTGTATACCGCAAATCAAGCTAAGGGACTAGAGATATTGGGGTTCCCATGCAATCAATTCGGCGCTCAAGAGCCTGGCTCTGCAGAGCAAATTCAAAGCTTTTGCAGCACTAACTATGGTGTGACTTTTCCAATGTTTGAAAAAATTGACGTGAATGGGGATAGCACTCATCCCTTGTATGTCTATTTAAAAAATCAAGCGCCTGGCATCTTGGGTACCACTGGTATTAAGTGGAACTTCACTAAGTTTGTCGTGAGCAAAGATGGTCAATCCATCACACGACTTGCATCTGCAGACGGTGCAAGCAAGATGGAAGAGGCGATTCAAAAACTGCTCTAGATTAGATGCAGTTCACTAGTCATCACTTCTTTTTCTTCTGATCAGAGTCCAGCCACTCATTGACATCAGGGAAGGCATCTTGCACTTCACCCATAAATTCACGAACCATGTAATACAGGCCAGCAATTAAAAGGCAAAAAACAAAAATCGATAGAAGGAGTAGGGTTGTATTACTCATTTTTTACGATTCAACAGTGCAGATAATTTGAAATAAATCCCAAAGCAAAATATTGAGGGCACCCACAGCGCTGTAAAGATAGACTGCTCTCGATCCTGGACCACAAACCATAAATAGGCAGAGGTAAAGAAAGAAATCACCACTGCCATGAGAATGAAGTAATCTGATTTTTTAAACATATTCACTCCTTCGCTTCGTTATTAAAATAATCTCCAATGCCGTAGCCAATTGCGCTCAGAAGGCATCCAATGATAGCGCAGCCGCCTAATACGCGAATGCCCGAAGAAATACCAAAAGAAAATAGATCTGCTGAAATGAAGTCCCACAGACTTAAGGTAATCAATATAAAACTAATTGAGCTAATGAAGAAGCCAAAAAAAATGAGGATCTTTTCGGCTAATTGCGGCAAGGTAGTCAATTAGACAACCGATTCTACTGGCTTAGCTGGCCATATAAAATTCGTCATAGCCGCGATCGTGATTAACAGTAAGATGATCTCTAAGAGGTAGACGCCGCAATAACCAGTTGCTGGATTATTCAGGTCTGCGCCAAAATAATTTCTGGAGGCCATGCCACCTAAAATATCCCGAAATATTCCACCAACACCCACTGCAATTCCTGCAGCAGTAGCTTGCACCGCCCCCCATGCACCTAAGGCCAAGCCGCTTTGATTTTCTGGGGCATATCTCATGGTAGCAGTTAAAGTCCCATGACTAAATAGACCATTACCAAATCCAATCAACACGACACCCATAATAAAAATGATTGTGCTATCAAAAGGTGCAGCAACGATCACTAATATGAATGCAGGAATACCAATTTTTGCGCCATTGCTAGCCATCTTGAATGGGTCATAACCAGCGCTTAATACTTTGGAGGCAATACTAAAGCCAAATAAACAACCGACAGCTAAGGTAGCCGTTAGTACAGTGGTAGCACTCACGCTCATGTTTAATAGTTCGCCGCCATAGGGCTCCAGCAAAACATCATTCATGCTAAATGCCATCGTGCCAAAACCTACTGCAACTAAGCGACGAATTGCTTGACCACCTTCTTTAAAAGTTTCCCAAGATTGTTTAAAGTTTTGCTCTCTTGCTACGAGCGCTCTTGCGCGGGCTTCTTCACGGCTTTCTTGCTTCCAGAGCGCAATCGCATTTAAGACGATTGTGACTACGGCACAACCTTGAATCACTTGTATTAATCGACCGGGGCTGTACTCCTCTAATAACTGGCCAAAAATAAGCGCGCTACCAATCATGCCGATTAATAGCATCACATACATCAGGCCAACAATATTGGCTTGGGACTTTGGCGGCGCAAGATCGCAAGCTAAGGCAAGACCTACCGTTTGGGTCGTATGAATTCCGGCCCCCACAAATAAAAATGCCAGTGCTGCAGCTGCTAATCCAATCCATGCTGGCGCTTCACTGGCATTGCCTGCTCCAGCTAAGACGAGTAGAGCAAAAGGCATGATGGCTAAGCCACCAAACTGAACCATGGTTCCCATCCAAATATAAGGAACACGACGCCAACCTAGAGCGGATTTATGAGTGTCTGAACGAAAGCCAATCAAGGCTCTAACGGGAGCAAAAATAATAGGTAAGGAAACCATGATCGATACAAGTGATGCCGGTACTTGTAACTCAACAATCATCACTCGATTTAGGGTGCCTACTAGAAGCACGAGAGCCATGCCAACGGATACTTGGAATAGAGATAGTCTGAGTAATCTGCCGAGGGGTAATTCAGGAGAGGCAGCATCTGCAAAAGGCAAGAAGCGGGGGCCTAAATTAGCCCAGGTGCTTATCAATTTTTGACTAAAACGATTCATGTAAAGCTTAGTTTAAGTGATACATCGGCGAAACAAAAAAATAAGACCCAGATCTAACGATCTAGGTCTTATGAGACAAGATAAAACTTATTTTTGTGCCGCGGGTGCCGCGGGTGCCTTAGAAGCAACAGCAGCAGCGCTAGAAGACTTACCGCCCTCTAAGAATGCTTTCACCCAAGTTGTATTGTTAAGTAATGCTAAGTGCACTGAAAAAGAACCGATTGCACACGCGCCTAAAAACAGGGGAATACCAACGGTTGGTCTAACTACTGTCCACATTTTTCCGTAGATCATCTCAATCTCCTTTAATTACTTCAACCAAGGTGAATAGATATAAGCAAGTAAATGGGCGAGTGCTGCAATCATCCCAAAAAATTGCGTACCTTGAATGAGGTTGCGATGTAACTCTTCCGCCTCCTCAACACTCAGACCTGTAAGAGTGTTATTTGTCATAGCTCTTTTCCTCTCAAATCTAACTGCGTCGTGCTAACCCACACGAGGGTGCTAATTAACCCACTTACCACAGGGTCAATTTAATACGGATGTGTAAAAAAATCTATACAGTTTTGTTAGGAATTTCCCTTATATGTCAATATATTGCAATGCAAAAAAACTCATCCGTAACAGTCATCGTTTGCGATGCTTTAGGGTATATGGCATATAGAATGAACCCTATCTAATGTCTATTTTGGATATCAATTGAGTAAAACTAGTCAGCGCTTTAGCACCATCAAACTGCTCTTTGAGATAGCCTGCGCTGCGGGCGGGTTTGGTATGGGGCTGCTATTTGCCAAGCAGTTAGATTTAGGCATCGTTCCTGGGGTATTTATGGGTCTGATGGGGGCAATCTTCACCTTTATCCTTGCCCAGGGCGTGACAGCCTTCATTTTTCGTATACTGAGACGAGATTAATCAGAGGCTCAGCCTCTTCAGTCATAAGGACAGGTAATGAATAAGCAAGTTGAATCTACCCCAATTGATGCCAAATTTAAAAGAACTATGCTTTGGCTCAAATTTGCCATTGTGGTGTTCCCATTAGCCTTAGTGGGCCAGGTCTGGATTCTGTATCAGGAGTACTCATTGACCAATCTATTCTTCGTACTGATTACGGCCTTTGCCTTGTATTCGACGATCAATTCATACAAAAAATTTAAGGCCTATGAGGCTGCCTCTAAGAACCAGCAATAAGCATTGATATGTGGGTTTTCCCTAGGTAGAGAAGCTGAAATAGGTGTCAATCTTGATTGACATATTGTTCATCTAGAGGAAGAATCATTTGCATGATTTTTCTAGTCCCACATAAAGTGATTTTCAGCAGCCTCTAGCATGCAAATACTCAATCTTGGTGTGAATCATCACACAGCTCCAATTGATATTCGAGAGAGCGTTGCTATTTCTCCGGCAGATTTGCAAGATTCCTTGTTGGATCTTCGTAATTATTTAAGAAGTACCGATTCTGAATTAATGCCAGAAGTCGCCATTTTGTCTACCTGCAATCGCATGGAGATTTATTGCGCTGCGAATGATGTTTCCTATCCTACCCATCATTTGGAAGAACGGACTCTTGATTGGCTGACATCTCAAAAGCGTTTGCAAAGCGATGCATTAAAGCCCTATGTTTATTCGGCGAAAGAAACTGATGCTGTAAAACATGTATTTAGAGTCAGTTGTGGAATGGATTCGATGGTATTGGGGGAGACTCAAATACTGGGTCAAATGAAAAAAGCGGTTGAATTGGCTGACCAAGCCGGCACATTAGGCGTATATCTAAAGCCTTTATTCAATAAAACTTTTTCCGTTGCCAAGGCAGTCCGCGCAACAACGGATATTGGTAAGCATTCAGTTTCCATGGCTAGTGCCTCAGTACGCTTAGCCGAACGAATCTTTGGCGACCTTAAGGACTCCAAAATTTTGTTTATTGGCGCAGGTGAAATGATTCAACTGTGTGCCTCTCACTTTGCTGGTCGAAATCCAAAACAGATTGCGATTAGTAACCGTACGGTTGATCGTGGTGATGAGATGGCCAAAGTATTCGCTGAAAAGGGATTGCAAACAGATTCCTTCCCTTTGCAATCCTTACCAACGCGTTTACAGGACTTTGACGTGATTGTTTCTTGTACAGCAAGTGCATTGCCAATCATTGGCATGGGGATGATTAAAACGGCCTTGAAGGCTAGAAATAGCAGGCCGATCGTATTGATTGATTTGGCTGTCCCACGGGATATAGAGCCAGAGGTTCGATCTCTTGAAGATGCCTACCTGTATTCAGTCGATGATTTGGGTAGCGTTGTCAACGAAGGTCGCAATAGCCGAGAACTTTCTATGGCCGACGCTGAAACTATTATTGATAAGGGCGTGAGTGAATTTTTTCAGACGCTGCAAAAAAGAACACTAGTGCCGATTATTCAATCCCTGCAGACCACTGCAGAGCGACTCAAAGAAATTGAATTAGAAAAAGCAGTACGGCGTATCAAGAGGGGCGAGGATCCAGTTACGGTTCTATCAATCATGGCTGAAGCCTTGGCTAACAAATTTATGCATGCACCTATCAATGCCTTGCAAAAATCACCTAATAACGAGATTGAAGATTTTAAGCGAATTCTCTCTAGTATTTATTCTCCTAAATAATTACGGCGTTAAATATGCTCCAGGCAACTAAAGTACTCCACACCATTAATTCCTCGCAGGACTTAAAGCAGCTCGAGCAGTCTGAGCTTGCCCAACTATCGCTTGAATTACGCGAATTTATTCTGCAGTCTGTTGCTAGTACTGGTGGGCACTTATCCTCAAATCTTGGCACCGTTGAGCTCGCAATTGCTTTGCATTATGTTTTTGATACTCCAGAAGATCGCATTGTCTGGGATGTAGGGCATCAAAGTTACGCCCATAAAATTTTGACAGGGCGCAGAGAAATGATGCCGAGTTTGCGTCAGTTTGGCGGCTTGTCTGGCTTTCCAAAACGTGCAGAAAGCCAATACGATGCTTTTGGTACAGCCCATTCATCTACTAGTATTTCAGCGGCTCTCGGGATGGCGGTTGCTAGTAAAGTGAAGGGCGAAAAACGCAATGTCATCGCAGTTATTGGCGATGGCTCTATGAGCGCTGGCATGGCCTATGAAGGTTTGAATAATGCTGGGGTTGATAAATCGATTCCCTTGATCGTGATTTTGAACGATAACGAAATGTCAATTTCTCCTGCTGTTGGAGCGTTGAATCGATATTTGGCAAAGCTGATTAGCGGCTCGCTCTATGGGGCTACCAAAAAAGGTTTGGATAAGATGCTTTCTTATACGCCTCCCTTAAGAGAGTTTGCCAAAAGACTGGAAGGTCATGCAAAAGGGATGATTGGCCCAGCCACGATTTTTGAAGAATTTGGTTTTGATTACTATGGCCCAATCGATGGTCATAATCTCGACGATCTCATCATCACCCTTGAGAACTTGAAAAAAATTGCCCAGACTGATGGCCCGCAATTTTTGCATATCGTTACCAAAAAAGGTAAAGGGTATGAGAGGGCAGAGTTAAACCCCATCTCTTATCATGGGCCCGGAAAATTTAATCCTAGCGAAGGCCTGAAGCCTTCTGCACCAGGTAAAAAAACCTATACCGAAGTATTTGGCGAATGGCTCTGCGATATGGCCAAAGAGGATCAGCGTCTTATTGGAATTACGCCAGCAATGCGCGAGGGCTCTGGCTTAGTTCAGTTTGAGGCACAGTTCCCCGATCGTTACTTTGATGTCGGAATCGCAGAACAGCATGCAGTTACTTTTGCAGCGGGTATTGCTTGTGAGGGCTTAAAGCCGGTTGTAGCAATCTACTCTACCTTTTTGCAAAGGGGCTACGATCAACTCATACACGATGTGACTTTGCAGAATTTACCAATTGTTTTCGCCATCGACCGAGCTGGTATGGTTGGTGCAGATGGACCAACCCATGCAGGCGTATTCGATGTTGCTTTTCTGAGATGCTTACCTAATGTGGTCTTGATGACCCCATCCAATCAAGAAGATTGCAGAAATATGCTCACGACTGCTTTTGGTTTGAATGGCCCCTCTGTCGTGCGTTATCCACGTGGCTCTGGAGTGGGCCCTGCAGCATCTCAAAAACTAGAGACTATCCCCGTCGGAAAAGGTTTAATTGTTCGAAAACCAAAAAATGTACAAGCCCCCGGAAAAAAGATTGCCTTTGTTTGCTTTGGCCCATTGCTCTATAACGCACTAGAGGCCGCAGAGGAGTTGGATGCTACTGTTGCCGATATGCGCTTTGTAAAACCATTGGATGAACAATTGCTATTAGACCTTGCTAAAAATCATGATGCTTTGGTCTTTATTGAAGATAGCGCAACACAAGGCGGGGCTGGTAGTGCCTGTCTGGAAGCGCTATCAGCACATAAGATTCAGATACCTACTCTGCAAATTGGCTTACCTGACGAGTATGTAGAGCATGGCGATATTAATGTGCTCTTAGATTTATATGGGCTATCCCCGAAGAAGATATTGATCAAAGTGCGGGATCACTTTCAGATATAAGCATCTCATTTATGTTTAAGAAAGAAAAAAATCAGACACAGCTGTTATCTAAAGAGGCAAAGTGGCAATATATCGGTAAGCCTGTTTTAGTCATCTTTGGAACGTTGAATTTATTCATCCTTGTTTTTTTCTTAATCTACTATTACACCTAAACGCTGAACTTTCAGAATCTCCCACGGCACTACTTCTCTCGAAGGAAAATTAATGTTGAATAAAAAAATGGCCATGCCATTAGCCTGGGGCTTAACAGTAGCAATTCTAGGTGGCTTAGCAACGGATTTGGGGCCTTGGTATCAAGCCTTAAAAGAACCTTTTTGGAAGCCGCCTGATGCAGCATTTGGACCGATCTGGTCGACTATTTTTGTTTTGTCTGGCATCGCTTGGGTAGCCGTAAAGCACTTGACTACTAATCCCGCGCTTCTGAGTCGTCTGACTTTTTTATTTTGGGTTAATGCTTTTCTGAACTTGCTGTGGAGTATTTTGTACTTTCGCTTTCAGAGGCCAGACTGGTCTTTATATGAAGCAGTCTTTTTATGGCTTTCAGTACTTGCCATCCTGCTGACGATGCGAAAAATCTCTACTAAATACAGCTTATATATGTTGCCGTATTTGATCTGGGTCACTATTGCGATTGTGTTGAATTGGGATACCGTAAGGCTGAACGGGCCCTTCGGATAAACGGCTTACTGGCCCTTAATGCTGGCCCCAGATGGCAAAGATGCCGGCAATCAAAATGAGCCCATACAAGCAGGCATAAATTTTGAAATCTTTCAGAATGACTGCAGGGGCTATTTTTTTATACTTCCAAAGGTAGTAGTGAAAAACGATTGGTGAAATCAAAACAATACTAAATTCAAGCACCAGCTCGAGCATTACACCCGTCATTTATTGGATGAATTTATTCTTAGAAAATACCAATGCAACTACTAAGATCATGCCAATTACAAACAAAAGTAGCGATCCGGTTTTGACAAAAACGATGAAGCCCAAGAGCGCAAGACCAAACGCAATTAATCCTAATCTATCTCTAGACATCACTCCCCCAATGCGTAAACTAGCCCTCAGACCAATAGAAGACTCCCTAAGTAAAACTATACCAATATTTGCAGCTGGATAGATGGGCTGTATGTGGGGAATTTTTCAAGGGTAGGGTGGATGAGCCAAACCCCCGGCACTGGCAGAAATTGGGTTTGGCTGCTTCGTTCCCGACCTGACCAGGTTATCCAACCCACCATGCGGGGAGGCCCATCCACTTCCATTTTAGCTTGTTAGAATGTAAGACATGACAGCATTGGCATTAGCCCGTTCGTGGCGCCCCAAAACATTCTCTGAGTTGGTAGGACAAGACCATGTGGTTAAGGCCTTGACCCATGCCTTGGATCAGGGCCGCCTTCATCATGCATGGCTCTTTGCAGGTACCCGTGGGGTGGGTAAAACCACGATTGCACGCATTATGGCAAAAGCCCTCAATTGCACGGGTGCAGATGGTGCAGGCAAGATGACTTCAGAGCCTTGCGGAAAATGCCCAGCTTGTATGGAAATCGATGCGGGTCGCTTTGTTGACTATATTGAGATGGATGCCGCAAGTAATCGTGGGGTTGATGATATTGCCGCTCTTCTAGAAAAAGCAGCTTACGCACCAAGCAATGCTCGCTTTAAGGTCTACATGATTGACGAGGTGCATATGCTCACCAATCATGCCTTTAACGCCATGCTGAAAACTTTGGAAGAGCCTCCAGAGCACGTCAAATTTATTCTGGCGACTACCGATCCACAAAAGATCCCCGTCACTATTTTGTCTCGTTGCTTGCAGTTCAATCTCAAGCAAATGCCTATAGCGCTGATCGTTGAGCATTTAGAGAAAGTACTTGCAGCAGAAAAAGTGACTTACGAAGTCAACGCATTGCGTGTCTTAGCTAAAGCAGCTCAAGGATCCATGCGCGATGCGCTGTCATTAACCGATCAAGCAATTGCTTATGCAGCAGGTAAGGTGACTGAAGAATCGATCCGCAGCATGCTTGGCACATTAGATGATGCTTACCTCATTCGTATTCTGGATTGCTTAATTGCAAAAGATGGCGCAAGCCTTCTCGCAGTTGCTAATGAAATGGGAGAGCGCAGTATGTCTTTCTCCTTAGCATTGCAAGATTTATCCAGCCTGCTACAAAAGATTGCAGCAGCACAAGTAGTTCCAGAATCGGTATTAGAAGATTGGCCAGAAGCAGGCGAGATTCGTCGCTTGGCTACTCAACTCACAAAAGAAGAAGCGCAACTCTTCTACCAAATTACCATTACTAGCCGCCCCGACTTATCGCTCGCACCAGATGAGCAAACTGGCTTTGCCATGACACTCTTGCGGATGTTGGCATTTCGTCCGCGCAGCAATGGCGGTGGCGGAGGAGGTGGAGGAACAGCTCCAACGCCATCAGCCCCACCAGTCGCTAGTGCATCACGTCCAGTTTCTGCTCCAGCACCAGTAGCAAAAACGGTAGCGCCTGCATCAACGCCTTTAACAAATAAGCCAGTTGCCGCAGCTACTCCTGTAGGCAATGTTGCAAATCGTCCAGACTGGCATAGCTTGATGCGTCAATTACCAGTAAAAGGTTTGGTGCAACAGTTGGCATTTCAGACAGAGCTGCAAGATTGGAAAGATTCTGCAGCAGGTGTAAAGGCAACGATCGTGACACCCATGCCGCAGCTCGCTTCAGAAGCTTCTATTGCTCGCTTAGCTGAGGTGCTCACTACGTATTTCGGTAAGCCAATTAAGATCGTGATTGAAAAGGGTGAAGTAGAGGGTAAGACAGTTGCTAAGGTTGATGCCCAGATTCATCAAGAAAAAAGAATGAATGCTGAGCAAATGATTGCCGCTGATCCTTTTATTCAGCAATTGGAAAAAGAGTTTGGGGCTAAAGTAGTTGGCGGCTCTGTGAAGCCACTCTAATGCATCCCTTTAATTTAAATTTTGTAACACATAAGCACTAAGGAAAAGAAGCGATGATGAAAGGTGGACTTGCTGGTCTCATGAAACAGGCTCAGCAGATGCAAGAGAAGATGAAAGTGGCGCAAGAGCAGTTAGCTGCCTTGGAAGTCACTGGCCAAGCAGCTGGTGGCTTAGTCAAAGTTACCATCTCTGGTAAATACGAACTCAAGCGGGTACAAATTGATCCAGGCGCAATGGACGACCGTGAGATGTTAGAAGACTTGATTGTTACTGCTTATACAGAAGCATTTAAACAAGTTGAAGCAGCTAGTGCGCAAATGATGTCTGGCGCTACTGCTGGAATGCCAATGCCTCCGGGCTTTAAGTTGCCTTTCTAAGCAATCATTTATGGCGCGTCATGAAGCACCTCAAGATGCACTCGGTCGTTTGATCGAAGCCTTGCGCGTGCTTCCGGGAGTAGGTCCCAAGTCTGCTCAGCGCATGGCGTTCTATCTTTTGCAACATGATCGCAATGGTGCTGCAGTACTTGCTCAATCCTTGGGAGAGGCAGTGCAGACCGTTGGCCACTGCGCACGTTGTAATACCTTCTCAGAAACCCAAATCTGCATTACTTGCTCAGATGAGCGCCGTGATCCATCCTTGCTGTGCATTGTGGAAACACCCGCTGATCAAGTCATGGTGGAGCAGACCCTAAGTTTCAAAGGCAATTACTTTGTATTGATGGGCCGCCTTTCACCACTTGATGGCATGGGCCCCAATGAAATTCATTTTGATCGATTACTTGTTCGTATCGAGAATCCAGATACGAACGTGCCCATTCGGGAAGTAGTGCTTGCTACCAACTTCACTAGTGAAGGGGAAGCTACTGCCCATTACATTGGTGAAGTGCTCAAAGCCAAAGGTATCAAAGTCACACGCATAGCTAGAGGTATTCCGGTGGGTGGCGAGCTAGAGTATGTTGATGCAGGGACCTTGGCTAGAGCTTTAATGGACCGCCGTTAATCAGTTTAAAGAAGCGCTCATCTGACCTAGTGCTGTGACTACATAGCTAATTTACTATGAGAACCTAGGCGCACTAGTTGCAACTTAGTTTCATCAGGCTTTCTATAAATTAGAACGAGGTCAGGCTTTATGTGACAGTCTCGATGATCTTTCCAGTCACCTATTAACGCATGATCGTAGTAATTTGCAGGCAACACTGCATCTTTTTCAAGTAATTGAATTACTAATTTGAGATCATTTGCTAAATTTTTTTTGTATATCCCTTTGAATTCTCTTTTGTAATCGCGTTTAAATTTTTTAGTGTATTCAATCGTCCGCATTCAAATCAGCCATTAGGTCATCAACAGAGGTAAAGGATTTCAGTTGTCCTTTTCTCGCTTCTTTCATGGCCGCAATGGTTTCTTCATTTGGAATAAGTGGCGCAAAAGGTAATGCCTTTTCTTTGGCTACTCTAGTCAGCAAGATTCGAAAGGCATCGGAAGGGGTTAGTCCCATAGCAGCCAATACAGCAGTGGCTTCCTCTTTAATACTTCCATCAATCCTTGCACGCACAACAGCATTGGCAGCCATGATTTAGTCCTTTTATATCTTTTGAGCTACATTGTAGCTCAAAATGACACATTAATCCTTCAAAACATCAAAAGCCATGAGTTAATAGGCTACAAATAGACGCTTGAAAGGGGGTGCATCTTTGGCCAAGCACCTACGCAAATTTGTGTCGTTAACTACTGATAATGAGGAAGTCATAGACGACACATTTCATACCAGCGACATAAAGACTAGGTAAATTGCCTCTTTTTGGGGATAATTTGGCCTGCGCCACCCTTGGGCTTCAATCTCAAGCTGTGTTTGCCTAGTTTTTCCTATCGGCATGTTGCTAATGCATTGCACTGGCACCCCATTTAGAAATTGTGAATGACCCGCAAGTTTTATATCCTCCTCCTGTTGAGCATTATTTGCACTTTTCTAGGTGCCTCTGCATTTGCACAGAAGGCGGGATCAGGCTCGGACCAAATTGCTACCTATGCATCGCCAATTCAAGATTTGCCTACGGAAGGAGATCTTTTTGGTTTGCCGGTAAACGTACACGGTCAAACTACTTACATTAATCAGCGCTATAACAATTTCACATCTAGCTATTCAGGTATGAATAGTTTGGCTGCTCAGAAGTCGATGAGCTATACCTGGTCTGGAACATTATTCTTTGGCGCTCGGCTTGCTCCAGATACTGATGTGTATTTCAATCCTGAAGTCATTTCAGGAGTGGCATTTTCAAACCTCACTGGATTAGGTGGATTTACCAATGGCGAAGGTAGTAAAGCAGTTGGCGCGCCAGCGAAGTTTTATTCTGCTAGAGCATTTGTGCGACACACTATCAATCAAGAAGGTAATAAAGAAGTTCTTGAGAATGAGGCTAATCAAATTACACAAACGGTAAGTAGTAATCGCGTCGTCGTTACTGCTGGTCAGTTTTCTACTTTAGATATTTTTGATGACAGCCGCTACGCCAAAGATCCCCGTGTTCAGTTCATGAACTGGGGCAATATGACCTATCTAGCGTATGATTATGCCGCCGATGCACGGGGATACAGCACTGGCTTGGCGGGTGAGTGGTACTTAGAGCACTGGGTAATACGGGCCTCTCGCATGCTCGCTCCAAAGACGCCCAACGGCCGTGATCTGAACTGGCAAATTTTTAATACCTATGGCGATCAATTTGAGATTGAGCGTAAACACCATATGGGTCAGTTGCCTGGCAAAGTGAGTGTGCTTGCTTATCGAAATAAAATGATCTTGGCGCGTTTTTCTGATGCGACTAATTATGTGACTGCCAATAATGCCCAAGGTACACAAGCGATTAATAATGTGCGTACTAATTATCAATATAAAACGGGTGTGGGCGTTAATGGGGAGCAAGCACTGACTCATGACCTTGGTGTTTATGCTCGCGCATTTACCTCAGATGGTCGTACAGAAACGATGTCTTTCACAGAAGCTGATAATTCAGTCTCCGTTGGCATGGGTATGAATGGCACACGCTGGACGCGCCCAAAAGATACCATTGGTGTCTCTATGATGCAAAACGGTTTATCCAGTTATCGCCGTTCCTATTTGCAAGCCGGCGGTGTGTCTTACTTTATTGGCGACTATGCTGGTCCTGGTCAGACGATTTCTTATCGTCCTGAACGGATAGGTGAGGTTTATTACAACGCTACTGTGGTCAAGAATGTCCTGGCTGGTTTGAACTTTCAGCACATCAATAATCCCGCTTACAACGCAGCCCGCGGTCCAGTAAACATCATCTCTCTTCGGATTCATGCCGAGTTTTAGGGTCTTAAGGGACTAAGCACTTCATTATTATCTTTAGAATCAATAAGATAGCTATTTCTAATAAATAAACCTTTAGCTTTGTCACCTATAATCAATAAAACCCCCTGAAATGGGCATTTGTAAGTTCTAAATCTGCATCAGGGGCTATAAAAATAGCATTTATTGATTTAGAGGCGGCCGCATTTGTTGATTAACCGCAAACGTAAAACAAGGGTAGTCAATCTACTTAAAAACATTGCACCATATGCAATGGCTACTTTTGCTATTTCAGCGTTTGCGCAGGTATCTGGCGGTAGCACTCCTGCGAGTGTTACCGTTCAATCAGGCGACTCTTCCTTAGCATCACCGCCATCCATCGGTTCGCAACTGAGCGCTCAGGATCAAAGTAGCAAGGCAGCTGAATTATTTGCTCCTGTTACTAATGCAAATACTCCCAAGATTTATGTCAAGAGTGTGCCATCGGGTCCAACGGATATGGACTTGCGTCAGTTGTGGAATGAGCTCAAGATGAACAACCCGCAACTGTCTTCATTGCGTGAGTCCTATCTATCTGCTAAGGCAACTGTTCCACAAATTGCAGCACCAGCAAATCCTCAAGTCGGTATGGTCTGGTCTGGTATGCCAGCCAATTCACCATTTGCATTAGGCGGAGCGAATGTGCCATCTACATCTTACCCTAATGGCGTCAGTAACAATAACTCGATTTCTATAGCGCAACCATTTCAGTTCCCCGGCAAGAAAAGCTTGGCAGCAGATATTGCCAATACCAATGCAGAGGCACTCTTAGCTAGTGCTGAATCTACCTATTTGCAGTTAGGTGCGCAGCTCTCAACCCTTTATTACGGCGCATTGTCCGCTCAGAAGCAGCTACAGGTTTTAAAAGAGACCGTGGTCCGTCTAGAGATGGTGAAGAATGTTGCTAAAGCACGTTACTCCAATAATTCTGCAGCCTATGTTGAATTTCTGAATGCACAAGTTGCGCAAAGCGCTGCCCAGGCTGACCAATTCAATGTTGAGCGTCAACTCCAAGTCGCGCTTAATAGTATTAATACTTTGGTAGGCCGCCACTCTCGCGAAAAATTAGTATTACGTGGAGACGTGCGCCGTGCCATGAATACCGTACCAACCTTAGTTGAATTGGAAGACTATGCAGAATCTAGTCATCCCGCTTTAAAAAGTTCAGCTCTGCAATTAGATGCTGCACGCAAGGGTGTCACTCTTGCCAAGAAGGCATACCTACCGGATTTTCAAGTCATTGGTTCTTCGTACACACCGCGCGGACCATTTGCCTCAAACAATGGAACCTTGTTTTATCAACTGGAGTTGGATCTCATTATTCCCCTGTATTTCTTTACTAAAGAAAAATATGGGGTAGAGCAGGCACAGCGTAATCAAGCGGCTGCTGAAGCGGGCAATATTTCTAATCGTCAACAGATTGTTTTGGCGGTAAATACTGCCTATGCTAATTATGAGCAAGCTCGGATCCAAACCCAGTTTCTAAGGGATCGCCAAGTCCCACAAGCCGATGCTGCCTATAAAGTAGGCCTCACGCAGTACTCTAATAATGGCCAGGGATTTAATGACTTATTGACTGCGCAAACACAATTACGTAACTTAGAGATTACATTGGCGCAAGCAGAGAGTAATCTATTGCAAGCGCAAGCAGTATTAATGGTATCTGCGGGCAAAGAGCCTTTTTAAGGAGCAGTTTTGATTGATAAATTCATTGCCTTTCTAAAACGCTTGTCTGAAAAGACAAAGCCACTTTTGCATAAGGGTGCGCATCATGGCGCGCATCATGCAAAAGCTGCTGCTAATGGCTTAGTTGGCTTGTATTGGAATTTATCTGCGATCAATCGCTATCGCGTTCGCTTAGCTGCTTTTGCTTTCGCAATTTTGTCATTGGGTATCGTAGCGGGACGAATCACTAACGTGGATCGTGCTGTAAAAATCCAGAGCTCCGGAAAAGGACTGAAGGTTGAGAAAAGCGGCGTTTTGGAATTACAGCTACCTGGCGTCCAGCTCAATCCTGAGATTTATGTATTTCAGTTAGCGGAAAAAGTGCAAGTACCAGTGAACATTAAAGTTCCAGGACGTTTAGCATTTAATGCAGAAAAATCTAAAGTACTTTCCGCGCGCGCACCGGGTAGGGTGGAGCGTATTTATGCTTTTGATGGCGCACAAGTGGATATTGGCTCGCCCATAGTAGAGCTCTATAGCCCAGACTTTCTTTCTGCCCAGCAAGAGTATTTACTTTCTACTAAAACCACTAGGGTATTAGAGAGTAATAAAACCATGAGTGATTTACTGGGCGATGCCCGGATTACTCAGGAAGCTGCTGCTAACCGTATGAGAAACCTAGGCGCTAGCGACGGTGACATTAAAAATATTGAAAGCACAGGCAAGACCACTAGCAATTTGGTAATGCGTTCGCCCCTGAAAGGTGTAGTAGTCAAGCGTAATGTTGAGCCTGGTACGGCGGTTAATTCTGGCGATGTCATTACTACCCTAGCAGACCCTAAGCAGCTCTGGTTCATAGGTAATGTATTTGAGCAAGACTTCAGAATGATTAAGCAGGGGCAGAAAATGGTCTTACGTCTTGAGGCATACCCTGATAAAGAGTTTGTTGCTTATGCCAATTACATTGCGCCAACCATTGATCCGCAAACGCGCGCTTTACTCATCCGTGCTGATGTAGAAAATGCAGATAATTTATTGCGTCCCGATATGTATGCTTCTGGTCTACTCACTACGGGCACAGCAGATGCAGTTGTAGTGCCTCAGTCAGCCATTGTCCGCATTCGTGAAAACCGCTATGCCATTGTTAAAACTGGCGATGAGACATTTCGGCGTCTGCCAGTGCAGGGCTATGACTTGAATAGTAAGAGCTTTGCGATTACCGAGGGCGTTGAGCCAGGATGGAAAGTGTTAACAGAAGGCGCTGTCTTGTTAAATGATCGCTTTGCCAAGCAGGAGGACTAATTGAGTATTGTTACCTCCTTTATTCGAGGCGTAATCGAGAAGCGCATATTAGTCATCTTTGCTTCTATCACATTACTTGGCTTGGGTATGCTAAGTCTAAGCAAATTACCAATTCAGCCATATCCAGGTGTTGCGCCATTAACGATCCAGGCAATTTCTCAATGGCCTGGTAGAAGCACTACTGAGGTCGAGCAGCAAGTCACTATTCCAGTTGAGAATGCCTTAGCAGGTATTCCAGGCTTACAAGCATTCCGTTCCGTATCTTTGTTTGGCCTATCTGTAGTCACGCTTAAATTTAATGAGGCTACCGACCCATTTAAGGCGCGCCAAACCTTTCTGGCCAATTTAGCCAACGTTGTTTTCCCTTCTGGCGTTACTTCTAGCATCAGCCCCGATTCTGATGCTACCGGCGAGATCATGCGTTATGAGGTTACCTCGGAATACGCTTCCTCCACCTTGCTCAAGACTCTACAAAACTATGAGATTTATAAAGAGCTTAAACAAACTCCTGGTGTAGCTGATGTTTCTTCATTTGGTGGCAAGGTTCGTCAATATCAAGTCATTGTGAGCCCTGAGGGTATGCAGGCTAAGGGAATATCCGTTAACCAACTGATTTTGGCGCTCACTAACGCGAATAGCAATGCTGGCGGTGGACTATTACCTAGTGGTGAACAACAGTTTGTAGTTCGTGGCGTAGGCCTACTGAAGAACATCGACGATATCAAGCAAGTAGTCATCACTATTAATAATGGAGTACCGATTCGGATTGGCGATGTTGCCAATGTAGTGATTGGTAATGCACCACGTCTTGGCATGTTTCAGTTTAATGACAATCCAGATTCTGTTGAGGGTATTGTGTATTTGCGTCGCGGCGAGAATGCTACCGAAGTATTAGCACGAGTACGTAATACGATTCAGAATATTAATAAGCATGTCTTGCCGCCTGGAATTGAAGTAAAACCATTCTATGACCGCCAAGTACTCTTAGATATCACTATTGGTACGGTGAAACATACCCTGTTCTTTGGCATCTCATTGGTATTAGCAGTATTGTTTTTCTTCTTGGGTAATATTCGCGCTGCTGCTGTAGTAGCTGCTGTAATCCCGCTCGCTTTGTGTGTCTCATTCATTCAGATGCATTTATGGAGCGTACCAGCTAACTTAATCTCTTTGGGCGCAATTGACTTCGGGGTGATCGTAGACTCCGCAGTCATTCTGATTGAGAACGTCATGCGTCACTTAGAGGAGGGCGGTAAGCGCCTCAATCAAAGTATTATTTTGGCCACTAGTGAAGTACAGCGGGCCATGATCTACTCAACCGGCATCATCATCGTTGCTTACTCTCCATTGTTCTTTATGGGCGGTGTTGAAGGCATCATCTTTAAGCCGATGGCATTCACGATGGGTTTTGCTTTAATCGCGGCAGTGGTGTTGAGCTTAACTTTCTTACCGGCAATGATTTCTTTGGTTTTTAGTGAAAACCTGGAGCACAAGCCACCATCATTTATGACCAAGATTCTCAATAACTATAAGCCTTTACTGAGAAAGTGGATGGATCGTCCAATGACGGTTTTCTCGGTAGCAGTATTTATTCTTGGCTTAACTTTATTGAGCATGACGCGCTTAGGTACAGCGTTCTTGCCAACCTTGGAAGAGAACAATATTTGGTTGCGAGTGACCTTGCCAAATACCGTAGATTTAAACTATTCCGTGAAAGTCGCCAACCAACTACGTGAAACCTTTCTTAAGCAGCCTGAGATCGATAAGGTGGCCGCGCAGATCGGTCGTCCTGATGATGGTACTGATTCCACTGGGGTGTTTAACCAAGAGTATGGCCTTTATCTCAAAAGTCCGGATAGGATGCCGGCTGGATCTAGCAAGAAAGACTTGATTAAGCATCTAGAGCTTGAACTAAATAAGGTGCCGGGTATTGCGTATAGCTTCTCGCAATATATTCAAGATAACGTCAATGAAGCTCTGTCTGGTGTTAAGGGGGAGAACTCAATCAAAATTTATGGCACCGATCTTGAGGTTCTTGATCAAAAAGCCCACGAGGTGATTGATCAGCTTAAAAAAGTACGAGGAGTTGAAGATGCTGGCATTCTTAAAGAGCTTGGCCAGCCAACTCTGAACATTCAGATCGATCGTGACCGTGCCGCACGCTATGGCATCAATGTAAGTGATGTGCAGACAGTAGTTGCTAATGCAATTGGTGGTGCTGCTGTAACAAACCTGCTCGAAGATGAAAAAACCTTTGGTATTGCGATTCGCTTAAATGAAGGAAGTCGTAATGATATGGCCGATATTAGCCATTTATTGGTTGAGGCACCCGACGGTACTAAGATTCCTTTATTAATGGTAGCAACGGTAAAGCTAGTTGATGGACCATTCTTTATTTATCGCGAAGCCGGTAAGCGCTATATTGCCATTAAGTTCAGCGTTCGTAACCGCGACTTAGGTAGCGCTGTAGAGGATGCTCAGTTTTTGATTGAAAAAAATATCACCTTACCGCCAAATTATTCTATTAGTTGGGATGGTCAGTTCAATCAAATGAAACAGGCGCAGAAGAAGTTGATGTTGATAGTGCCTTTGGCTCTATTGGGCATCTTCTTATTGTTGGTTAGCGCCTTTGGCAACTTCCGCGATGCCGTCATTGTGATGATCAATGTACCTTTTGCTGCCATCGGTGGTGTTCTTGCCTTGCACCTCGCAGGTGAGACGCTGAGTATTTCTGCATTCTTTGGCTTCTTATCGCTATTTGGGATTGCAATTCAAGATGGCGTGATCTTGATTTCCTTTATCAATAAGACGGCTGCAACTGAGCATGGGGAGATGAAAGATGTCATGGTAGAAGGTGCCGCATTGCGCGTTCGTCCAGTATTGATGACAGCGATGCTCTCTGGTTTAGGTTTGTTGCCTGCGGCCTTATCCCAATCCATTGGTTCAGAAGCGCAGCGACCATTAGCCTTAGTCATTGTGGGCGGCATGGTAACAACAACAATATTGACGCTTTTAGTGTTGCCAGTGATTTATGGCTGGTTCAGGGGTCGCGCATTAACTCCTGCAAAAAATATTTAAGCTATACAGAAACTGGAGAGCTATGAGCGAACGTCAACCCCACATATTGGTCTCTAATGACGATGGTTATCTCGCTCCAGGCTTATTGGCTTTAGTCAATGCAGTGCGTCCATTAGGGCGGATTACAGTGATTTCTCCTGAGCAGAATCACAGCGGTGCATCTAACTCCTTAACCTTATCTAGACCACTTTCAATCCATCGAGTTGCTGGTGGGGAGCGTGACGGATTCTTCTTTATTAACGGCACACCAACCGATTGTGTGCATGTAGCCATGACAGGCTTCTTAGATGAAAAGCCTGACCTTGTGATCTCGGGTATTAATCAAGGTGAGAATATGGGTGAAGATGTGTTGTACTCCGGTACGGTTGCTGCGGCAGTTGAAGGGGTGATGTTCGGTGTTCCGGGCATTGCCTTCTCACAAATTGATCGTGGCTGGAATCGGATTGAGGACGCTGCTAAGGCTGCCCATGATGTTGTGGCACAAATGTTGGTTTCAGCACTTGCTCGAACTGAAGGTACGGCAACATTGCTCAATGTGAATATTCCCAATCGTCCTTATGCCGACTTATATCGCTGGCGCGTCACTCGTTTAGGTAACCGCCATCACTCACAGCCAGTGGTCGTTCAAGATAGTCCACGTGGTGACAAGATTTATTGGATTGGTGCTGCAGGAGGTGTTAAAGAAGGCTCTGAGGGTACAGACTTTCATGCAATTGATGAGGGCTGTATATCCATCACTCCAATGCAATTAGACTTAACTCACCACGCACGCTTAGCGGCGATGCGTTCTAACGGCTGGGATCGCGGTTGAAGGCTCCCACCGAAAGATTCGCCGCTTATCGTCAAGCACTAGCTGCTAAGGTGCATGCTAGTGGTGTGAAGCACGGTAAAACTCTAGAGGCCATCGCCACTGTGCCACGCCATGCATTTATTGATGCTGGTCTACATGCCCAAGCCTATGAGGATACAGCGTTGCCGATTGGACAAGAGCAAACCATTTCTAAGCCATCGGTAGTCGCTCATATGATTGAGCTTTTGCATAAGCCCAGGCATAAACTAGGTAAGGTTTTAGAAATTGGCACGGGTTGTGGCTATCAAGCAGCAGTACTCAGCCTGTTGGCCGATGAGGTATATTCAATCGAGCGTATTCGTTCGCTGCATGACTTGGCTAGAGCTAAGCTACGCCCATTTCGGATTAATAATCTGCGCTTGATTTACGGTGACGGAATCTTGGGTTTGCCCCAGGCCGCACCTTTTGATGGAATCATCTTGGCTGCAGCCGGCCTAGGTATTCCGGATGCCTTGTTAGATCAGCTGTCTATTGGAGGACGTTTAGTCGCTCCAGTTGCTAAAAATGAAAAAGAGCAGCAGCTCATCATGGTTGAAAGGATGAGCTCTCAGCGCTATCAAAGAACTGTGCTGGACGAGGTCTTTTTTGTCCCCTTACAATCAGGGGTAGTATGAGTTCTAATCTGAATTGAATATCCTATATGCCTAATAGCTTATCTAAGAGCCTTCTGATTGCGTTTCTGTCCGCAACCCTGATATTGACTGTCGGTTGCTCTACGCCTCGCACAAAGCCTGCTACCGTGGTTGATCGTGTTAGCGTAGCACCCGAGCCAACCCCTCCTGGTTACTATCGCGTAAAAAAGGGTGATACCTTAGCGCGAATCGCCTTAGATCATGGTCAAGCGCCACGTGATGTAGCGCAGTGGAATACTGCAGCTAATCCAAGCTTTAATCCAAATGTCATTGAGGTGGGTGATTTAGTATTGATTAGGGCTCCTGCAGGAACAAAGCCCGCAAAAGCAGTTGATACAAAACCTGCAAGTGCTAAAGCAGATGAACCCGCACCAGAACCCACCAAGCCAGAAATCGTTGCAGAGCCCGGCATTCGTTTATCCTGGCCCGCCAAAGGGAAGGTAAGTGCTGAATTTAGTGAAACTAATAAAGGTATCGACATCGCCGGTAAGGTTGGCGAGCCGGTATTAGCAGCCTCTGATGGCAAAGTAGTTTATGCAGGCAATAGTCTGCGTGGTTACGGTAACTTAGTCATTGTGAAGCATGACAACACTTATCTCACTGCTTATGCTCATAACAGTAAGCTCATTGTGAAAGAGGGCGATGCAGTTCGTAAAGGGCAGAAGATTGCCGAGATGGGTGATACGGATACCACCTCAGCTAGGCTCCATTTTGAATTACGCGTAAACGGTAAGCCAGTCAATCCAACACCGTATCTACAGTAACGATTCGGTAAGAGCATATGGCTACTGTTCTCGTCTTTGATATCGAAACTATTCCAGATGTAGCTGGAATTCGTCGTCTAGAAGGCCATCCAGACTCCATGAGCGATGCTGAAGTGGCGGCTAAAGCGATGGCTGACAAAGCGGCTAAAACAGGCAGCGATTTTCTACCGCTATTTTTACAAAAAATTGTTGCTATTTCTTGTGTGATACGCAGAAGCACTAAAGAAGGCGCCCCACAAATTAAAGTAGGAACCCTTGGCACTCCCCAAGACGATGAGAAGGTTTTAATTCAGGCTTTTTTTGATTTGATTGAGAAGTACACACCCCAATTGGTTTCTTGGAATGGCAGCGGTTTTGATCTACCAGTACTGCATTACCGCGCGCTTGCCAATCATATTCAGGCACCACGTTATTGGGAAATGGGTGAGAGCCAAGAGGCTGATAGTCGCGACTTCAAGTGGAATAACTACATTAGTCGTTATCACATGCGTCACCTCGATATGATGGATCTCTTAGCTAAGTTCAATGGTAGAGCTAACGCACCCTTAGACGGTTTAGCAAAGCTCTGCGGCTTCCCAGGCAAGATGGGCATGGATGGTAGTCAAGTATGGCCCGCATATCAAGACGGTAAGATCGATGACATTCGCCGCTATTGCGAGACTGATGTCGTCAATACCTATCTCATGTATTGCCGCTTTCAATTACTGCGCGGTGGCTTTTCATTAGCTGAGTACCAAGAAGAAATTGAATTTGTAAAAGCCTATTTAGAAAAAGAAGCCAAGGAGCCTAATGGTGCTCAGTGGCAAGAGTACCTGCAAGGTTTCGCACCGGATGCGTAGAGGTGCTAAGCCAGTCAATATCGAAGTGACTGAGCCAGTAAAAGTTGAAGCACTCGATCTAGACGCACAAGGGATTGCCCGTTTAGCTCCTAATGAGCAAGAACAAGCGCTTGGTCAAAGTGGCAAAGTAATTTTCATTAAAGGTGCATTGCCAACAGAGTTAGTTACTTACACCATCACTAGTGAAAAAGCGCGCTTTAGTAAAGCGAAGGTACGTGAGATCCTAAAGCCAGCCGTATTTAGGGCAGAGCCCAAGTGTGCTGCCTTTGGTGTCTGTGGTGGCTGCACTATGCAGCACTTAGAGATTAGGGCACAGGTTGCCATGAAGCAGCGAGTTCTAGAAGATGACTTGCGACACATCGCTAAAGTCAAACCAGAAGAAATTTTGCGGCCAATGGGCGGCCCCGTTTGGGAATATCGCCATCGTGCACGCTTAAGTGTAGTTAACCGCTCAATCAAAAAAGGTACAGTATTGATTGGTTTTCATGAAGGTAAGAGCGGCTATGTAGCCGATATGCTTGCCTGTGAGATTTTGCCAAAACATGTTTCTGATTTACTGCCAGCCATGCGTAAATTAGTCATGGGTCTATCGATCGTGGATCGTATGCCCCAAATTGAAGTTGCTATTGGCGAGCCAGAAGAGCCTCATTCTGATGATCCTAAGAAATCTAAACCAGTAACTGCATTAGTGTTTCGCAACCTACTGCCTTTAACTGTTGCTGATGAGCAATTACTGCGAGAATTTGCGGACCATCATCAAGTCTGGATTTGGCTACAACCCAAAGGAATGGAGACTGTAGCCCCGTTTTACCCAGAAACTGGCAAGCTTTGCTACCGCCTTCCTGAGTTTCAAATCGAGATGCCATTTAAGCCGTCTGATTTCACACAAGTGAACCACCTGATGAACCGCGCGCTTGTGAGCAGGACGATTCGTTTGTTAGAAGTACAAGAAACTGATCGTGTACTCGATTTATTTTGTGGGCTTGGTAATTTCACATTACCCCTTGCTAGAAAAGCAAAGCAAGTTTTGGGAATAGAAGGCTTAGAAACCTTAACAACACGTGCAAAAGAAAATGCAATGCATAACGGTCTTGAAGATAAGGCAAGCTTCTTACAAAGCGATTTGTTTTCAGTCACTCCAGAAACGATTTCATCTTGGAGCAAGGCAGAGCGTTGGCTGATGGATCCACCACGTGAAGGCGCAATGGAAATTTGTAGTGCGCTTGCACAGCTACACACTCAGAAAAGTGATTTGATGCCACAGCGTATTGTGTACGTCTCTTGTAATCCCAAAACATTAGCTAGAGATGTGGAGATTTTGTGTCACCACGCAGGCTATACGCTCAGTAGCGCGGGGATCGTAAACATGTTCCCGCAGACCTCCCATGTGGAGTCCATGGCGGTATTTGACCGCCGATTACCTCTCTGAATCCCTGATTTAAGGTAGGTATAAATACCTCCGTAATTTAAGACAGCTTAATATCATTGTGTGACAAAAAATAGGTATCATATTTATTTTCACGCAAAGGTATTTTATGAAATCAATGATTGGCCTCACGCTTGGCCTAAGTATGAGCTTCCTCGTAAATGCACAAACTATCCCAACCTTAGCCAAAGTCTATAGTGGCAATACGGTTGAAACTTCAATCAATGCATCCCAGAAAAATCCAAAAGTACAAAATCAAACGATGGTGGCTACATTAACCATTTTGAAGCAAGACGGTCAGCACGTTGAATTTATGTATCAAAATCCCAGCTATAAAGCTTATGAAATTGGCACTATCTCTGCGGATGGAAAGAAATTACAAATCTCCTATAAGGGTGGCTTTGGCGTTTATGACATCAGTGGAAATAAATTAGCGGGATGTGGATCTGGTAGAGCTAGTGAAGGTCCATTTGGCCAATGGATTAATACCTACTATGCCTGGTGTGATGATTTAACTGCTAAGTAATTATTCTCTATTAAGCTGGAAAAAAATAAAGGCGCTCTAGGCGCCTTTATTTTTGAGAGAAGAAATGCTTAATCTCTGTTACCACCAACAATACCTAAAAGTGCCAGTAAGTTAGTAAAGACGTTATATACATCTAGGTAAATAGCTAGGGTGGCCATGATGTAGTTGGTTTCGCCGCCACTGATAACGCGTTGTACGTCAACTAGGATGAAGGCTGAGAAGATAGCAATAGCCAAAACCATCACGGTCAACATCAAAGCGGGTAACTGTAACCAAATGTTTGCTAATGAAGCAACGATCAGGAGCAGTACGCCAACCATCAACCATTTACCCATGCCAGAAAAATCACTTTTGCTCACAGTAGCAATCGTTGCCATCGTAGCGAAGATGGCTGCTGTACCACCAAAAGACAACATGATGAGGGTGGCACCATTGCTATAGCTATTGAGAGTAAAACCAATCAAGCGGGACATCATGATGCCCATGAAGAATGTGAAACCCAAGAGCAGCAGAACACCTATACCCGTCTCTTTATTTTTTTCGATTGCCCAGAAGAAACCAAAGGCAACTGCCATAAAGACGATGAAACCAATGAATGGGCTTTCAGCGAATAAGCTAAAACCCATTGCAACACCAAGCCAGGCACCAATCACTGTTGGAACCATTGATAGCGCCAAGAGAGCATAGGTATTGCGCAGTACGCGGTTACGTATCTGCATGTTACTAATTGCGCCGGTTTGGCCAAAGCCGTAAGAGTTAAGATCACTCATATTGACTCCTTCTTTCAAAGTGATTACATGAGCCCACGAAGGGCTGTTAACAGTAAGTATAGACAAAACACCCTAAATTCAAGTCCCCATAGAAAAGACCTACAAAATGAGGGCTTATGCCATGTAAATTCAATGGCTTAGCCCTACTTATATAAGGGTAAATACGGTCAGGCAATGTATAATTCGGGGGTCGTTGAGCTTGGCAGGGCTATTTAAGCCGTTTTTCACCTGAGCCAACAAATATCATTGAAATCACTATTGGAGTCTTGCATGGCAATTGAACGCACCCTATCCATCATCAAACCTGATGCTGTCGCTAAAAACGTCATCGGCAAAATCTATGATCGTTTTGAATCTGCTGGTTTGAAGATTATTGCTTCCAGAATGGCGCACCTCTCACAAGTAGAGGCTGAGCAGTTCTATGGCGTTCACAAAGATCGTCCTTTCTTCAAAGATTTGGTGAGCTTCATGATTTCTGGTCCAGTGATGATTCAAGTATTACAAGGTGAAGGTGCGATTGCTAAGAACCGTGATTTGATGGGTGCTACTGATCCTAAGAAAGCAGATAAAGGCACAATCCGTGCTGACTTTGCTGACAGCATTGATGCGAATGCTGTTCATGGCTCTGATGCTCCTGAAACAGCTGCTGTGGAAGTTGCTTTTTTCTTTCCTGGCATGAATGTTTTCACTCGCTAATCAGTCACTTATTTATTTATAAGCAGGCGCATTGACCTCCCCGCGCGTAAATCTCTTAGATTTTGACGCTGACCAAATGGCGGCGTATGTCGCGGGGTTAAATGAAAAGCCCTTTAGGGCAAAGCAGCTCATGCAGTGGATACACCAGCGCGGCGTATCCGATATCAATGACATGAGTGATTTAGCAAAAAGCTTCAGGGCGACATTGCTCGATAAAGCAGAAGTGCTTTCCTTACCGATTATTAAAGATGAGCATGCCTCAGACGGTACCCGTAAGTGGTTGATGGACGTGGGTGCTGGTAATGCCGTCGAGTCCGTTTTTATTCCTGAGGATGATCGAGGCACCTTATGCATTTCTTCTCAGGCAGGCTGTGCAGTGAATTGCCGTTTTTGTTCTACAGGGCGTCAAGGCTTCTCACGCAATCTCACCTCCGGAGAAATCATTGGACAACTCTGGTTTGCTGAGCATCTTTTGCGTAGTGACCCAGAAGCGATTCGCAGAATTGAAAAATTTCCAACTCCAGGCTGGGAGCACACTGGCCGAGTGATTTCAAATGTAGTGATGATGGGCATGGGTGAGCCATTGCTGAACTACGATAATGTGGTCTGCGCATTACGTTTGATGCTAGATGACAGAGCCTATGGCTTATCACGCCGTCGAGTCACGGTATCAACCTCGGGTGTAGTGCCAATGATTGATCGCCTGGCACAAGATTGCCCAGTCGCCTTAGCGGTTTCATTGCATGCGGCCAATGATGCCTTGCGTGATCAACTAGTGCCACTCAATCAAAAATATCCCTTACGTGAATTGCTTGATGCCTGTGAGCGTTACTTGCCATTTGCGCCACGGGATTTCTTGACCTTTGAATACTGCATGCTAGATGGCGTGAATGACTCAGACATCCAGGCAAAAGAATTAGTGCGTTTACTCAGAAATATCAAGTGCAAAATCAATCTCATCCCCTTTAACCCATTTCCAGAATCTGGCTTAAAGCGTTCATCAGCCCAGCGTGTACATGCTTTTGCGAGCATCCTATTAGATGCGGGTATGGTAGCTACAGTGCGCAAGACCCGCGGAGATGATATTGCTGCTGCTTGTGGTCAACTAGCCGGGGATGTCATAGATCGCACCCGCGTGCGTGAACGTGCTGTGCACGATGCCCAAATTGTTGCAGAATCCCAAGAGCAGCCCATCGAGTGGCTCAAAAAGTTAAATTAAATATGAGGTCTATATGAGTTCTGATCCTTCCTCATCACCAAAGCTACCTTTGGGTCCATCCCCGAAGCGTGCAACGCGTCAAGCAACTGTTGCTTGGAAAACCAACATCATTACCGTAGGCGGGGATGCGCCCGTGCGTGTGCAATCCATGACCAATACCGATACTGCAGATGCTGTAGGTACGGCAATCCAAGTCAAAGAGTTGGCGCGGGCTGGTTCAGAGATGGTGCGCATTACTGTCAATACGCCAGAAGCTGCAGCTGCAGTGCCCTACATTCGTGAGCAGTTGGACAAGATGGATGTCTTGGTGCCATTGATTGGTGATTTTCATTACAACGGCCACACTTTATTAAATGATTACCCCGAGTGTGCCAAGGCACTTTCTAAGTACCGTATCAATCCCGGTAATGTGGGCAAGGGCGCTAAACGCGATCCACAATTTGCGCAAATGATCGAAGCGGCTTGCAAATACGACAAGCCAATTCGTATTGGTGTGAACTGGGGAAGCTTAGATCAAGATCTATTGGCATCCATTATGGATAGCAATGCTGCCTTAGCAGTTCCAAAGACTGCGCAAGAGGTGATGATTGAGGCATTGATTCAGTCTGCATTGCAGTCTGCAGAAAAGGCAGTTGAGTTTGGTATGAACCCCAATCAAATTATGCTGTCTTGCAAAGTGAGCAATGTACAAGACCTAGTAGCAGTCTATCGTGATCTTGCACGCCGCTCTGACTACCCGCTGCACTTAGGTTTAACTGAGGCGGGCATGGGTAGCAAAGGAATTGTGTCTTCGACTGCTGCAATGGGCATTCTGTTGCAAGAGGGCATTGGCGATACGATTCGGGTTTCTTTAACACCGGATCCTGGCGCACCTCGAGAGAATGAAGTGATTGTTGCGCAAGAAATTTTGCAAACCATGGGCTTACGTAATTTCACGCCGATGGTCATTGCCTGTCCTGGATGCGGTAGAACAACCAGTACGACTTTCCAAGAATTAGCAGCCGACATCCAATCCTATTTGCGCCAACAAATGCCAGTGTGGAAGAAAAGCCATCCTGGCGTGGAAAATATGAACGTAGCCGTGATGGGCTGTATTGTGAATGGCCCCGGCGAGAGTAAGCACGCTAATATTGGCATTTCATTGCCAGGAACTGGCGAAACCCCAGCGGCACCCGTGTTTGTAGATGGCGTTAAGGTGAAAACCCTGCGAGGTGAGAAAATCGCCCAAGAGTTTCAGGTCATCGTTGATGAATACGTTAAACAGAACTACGCAGCAAAAGCGCAATAAAGCTCATTTAGTAAAACAAGAATAAAAATGACCGATCAAAGTAAAGATACCAAAGCACAAACTAAAGCCCAGAAAATCAATGGCGTGCGTGGCATGAATGACTTGCTACCAGCCGATGCTGCGCAATGGGCTCACCTTGATCATGTCTTGCGTGATTTAGTTCGTGCTTATGGTTATGAGTTTTTAAGAACTCCGATTGTGGAAGCTACTGCGGTATTTCAACGGGGTATTGGTGAGGTTACTGATATTGTTGAGAAAGAAATGTATTCCTTTGAGGATCGCTTGAATGGTGAACAGCTTACTTTGCGTCCTGAAGGTACTGCTGCATTAGTGCGTTCTGTCATTGAAAATAATTTACTTTACGAGGGACCTAAGCGTCTTTGGTATACCGGACCAATGTTTCGTCATGAGCGTCCACAACGCGGTCGTTATCGTCAGTTCCACCAATTTGGTATCGAGGCTTTAGGCTTTGCCGGCCCAGATATTGATGCTGAAATTATTCTCATGGGCCAACGCCTATGGGATGAGCTTGGCCTCAAAGGTGTTCGCCTTGAGATTAACTCTTTAGGGCAGGCTCATGAGCGCGCCGAGCACCGCGCTGCCTTAGTGACTTACTTTGAACAGAATCAATCACAACTTGATGATGATTCGCAACGACGTCTTATCAGTAATCCTTTGCGCATCCTCGATTCTAAAAATCCAGAGATGCAAACATTGATTGAAGGTGCGCCAAAGTTATTAGATTTCTTGGGTGCAGAATCCCTTGCGCACTTCAATGCAGTACAAGCTTTACTCAAAGCAAACAACATTCCTTGCAAGATCAATCCGCGTTTAGTTCGCGGTTTGGATTATTACAACCTCACGGTATTTGAGTGGGTGACAGATGAGTTAGGTGCGCAGGGCACCATTGCTGGCGGTGGCCGTTATGATCCATTGATTGAGCGTATGGGTGGTAAACCAGCTCCTGCTTGTGGTTGGGCTATGGGTATGGAGCGTGTCTTGGAGTTGATGAAGGTCTCTGGATCCTTACCTGAGATGCAATCCCAATGCGATATCTTTGTATTGCATCAAGGCGGTGTGACTCTCGTTGCTGCCATGATCATTGCTGAGCGCTTACGTAGCGCTGGTATCGATGCCATTCTGTTCTGTTCGCCTGATGGCCAATCTGCTAGCTTTAAGTCACAAATGAAGAAAGCAGATGCCAGTGGAGCAGCGTTTGCAGTCATTATTGGTCCAGATGAATTAGCCAAGAATGAGGCTCAGATCAAAGACTTGCGCTCTAGCGGTGAGCAAAAGGCCATCCCTTTAGATGGAGTATTAGAAGCCGTAATTGAAGCCTTAGTTGGCGCCTCCGAATAGAATGGGTCTATTGATTGCATTAAATAGCAATAAACCACTTATTAATTAGCTTGGATTCACATGCCTTTAGATCTAGAAGAACAAGAACAGTTAGACCAATTTAAAGCGTTTTGGCAAAAGTACCGTAATCTGATTACTGGGGTACTGACTGTCGCCTTGTTTGCCTTTGCTGCCTACAATACTTATGGATGGTGGCAGAATAGTCAGGCTCTAGAGGCATCCAAGCTGTATGAAACGATGATCAGCGCAGCTGCCAAAGGCGATCAAGAGCAGACCTTGCGCGCTACCAATGATTTGCAAAAAGATTTTGCCCGCACGCCATACGCCGCGATGTCCAGTTTGATTGCTGCTCGTGTTGCTGCGGATGCTGGTGATAATGCTAAGGCTCTCGACTATCTCCGTTGGGTTGCCAAGAATGCATCCAATGATGGCTACTTGGCGCTAGCAAAATTACGCCTAGTCACTCAGTTAATTGAGCAGGGTGGTGAAAAAGATTTCGCAGAGGCTGATCAAATACTAAAAGAGAAGCCGGTTGCTGGCTTTGAAGCATTATGGCTAGAGCGTCGTGGTGATTGGTATTTAGTGCAGAAGAAAAATGCTGAAGCTAAAAAAAGCTATGAAGATGCATGGAAAATATTAAACCAAGCTAAAGAATTTCCTGAAGAGGCGCGTCGTCTATTGAAGGTGAAGTTAGATGCAGTCGGAGGGGTAGCACAGTAATGACTGTCAAGCTTAATAGAGTGAAACGCTTAGTCAGATTTGCTGGCAGCACTATCCTCGTGGGTGTTCTTGCTACAGCACTAGTTGCTTGTGGCGGTAGCTCTCGTGTGCGCAAGCCTTCTGAATTAGCAGCAGTGACAAATCAGTTTGATATGCAAGCGGTGTGGTCAACTAGCGTTGGCTCTTCTGAAGGTTTTAACTTTCATCCAGTTGTGGCGGGGGATGCTGTCTATGTTGCTTCACATCGCGGTAATTTGGTAAAGATTGATATAGCTACTGGCAACAAGTTATGGGAGGCCTCTGTTCCTGAGCGCCTATCTATTGGCCCTGGCTCTGACGGCCGCACAACGGTTGCTGTAAGTACCCGAGGTAATGTCTACGCATATAACGACGCTGGTAAACAGATCTGGAAAGTAAGCGTTAATAGTGAAGTCTTGAGTGAGCCCATTGTTGCCGGTGGAATTGTGGTTGTGCGGGCACTTGATAATCGGTTTATTGGCTTAGATGCACAAACAGGTACTCGTAAGTGGACTTATCAGCGTCAACAATCCGCATTGTCATTGCGGGTTGGTTACGGCATGCTAGCAATTGGTAATGAAGTGATTGTGACTGGCTTTGCAGGTGGGCGCTTTGGCATGATTGCAATAGCCAACGGTGGTTTAGTATGGGAAACCCCAGTGTCATTTCCTAAAGGTTTCTCAGAAATTGAGCGCTTGAATGATGTGACTGCTAAGCCCAGCATGGAAGGTGAGATCGTCTGCGCAGTCTCGTATCAGGGTCGGATTGGTTGCGGACAGGCGCGGACCGGGAACTTACTCTGGTTCAAAGACTACTCAAGCTATACCGGCACTGCTCAAAGTGCTGAATTGGTTTTCTCGGCCAATGAAAAATCCTATGTGACGGCCTTTGCAACTAAAGATGGTACGCAGGTTTGGGAAAACACCCAGCTCTCCTATCGTAATGTAGGTGAGTCATTAGCAATTGGAAAAGTTCTCCTTTTTGGAGATGCTCAAGGCTATGTTCATGCATTGACCCAGGCAAATGGCAACATCATCTCGCGGATTCGTCACGATAGTAATCCAATCTCTGCTGCTCCGATTGCAGTAGGCGGACTCATCTTGGTTCAGTCTCAGGGTGGCAAAATCGCGGCCTACAGTCCTAAATGAATCCGGTCATCACTATCGTCGGCCGCCCCAATGTTGGGAAGTCGACACTCTTTAATCGCCTAACGCGTTCCCGCGATGCATTGGTGGCAGATTTTTCTGGTTTAACAAGAGATCGTCACTACGGCAAGGGCCGCATTGGTGAACGCGCCTTTATTTGCGTAGATACTGGCGGCTTTGAGCCAGTTGCTAAAACAGGCATCGTTGCTGAGATGGCAAAACAGACTAAGCAAGCAGTAGCTGAGTCTGACATTGTGATTTTCTTGGTCGATGGCCGCTTAGGTATGGCGCCACAAGATCGCGTGATTGCTGACTTCTTACGCAAGACCGGTCGCCCAACCATTTTGGCAGTGAATAAAACGGAAGGCATGCAATCTGGCATTGTTACTGCAGACTTTCATGAGCTTGGTTTAGGTGAGCCTTTCCCAATCTCTTCTGCGCATGGTGATGGTGTACGAGGATTAATTGATGATGCTTTAGATTCATTAGGGATTGCTGAGCCTGATGAAGAATTGGTAAATGATCCAAATCGCCCCATGAAGATTGCGGTAGTGGGTCGTCCAAACGTCGGTAAGTCCACGTTGATTAATAAGTTGATCGGTGAAGAGCGCGTAATTGCATTTGATATGCCGGGTACGACTCGTGATGCGATCGAAGTGCCTTTTGAGCGCAATGGCAAACCATACATCCTAGTGGATACAGCTGGTTTACGTCGTCGTGGCAAAGTATTTGAGGCAATTGAGAAATTCTCAGTGGTTAAAACATTGCAAGCGATTGCAGACTGCAATGTCGTGATTTTGATGCTCGATGCGCAGCAAGATATATCTGAGCAAGATGCACATATTGCAGGATTTATTGTTGAAGCAGGCCGTGCATTAGTTGTTGCCGTTAATAAGTGGGATGGTATTGATACTTACGTTAAAGAGCGTGCTCGTTTAGAGATTGCGCAAAAATTGCGTTTCTTGGATTTTGCAAACGTACATCCGATCTCTGCTAAAAAAGGTACAGGCCTCAAAGAGTTGTTTAAAGATGTGGATTCTGCCTATGCTGCTGCAATGGCGAAATTACCAACCCCACGCTTAACCCGTATCCTGCAAGAGGCTATTGAGCATCAACAGCCAAAACGGGTTGGTATGGGTCGTCCAAAACTGCGCTATGCACACCAAGGGGGTATGAATCCTCCAATTGTGGTGATCCATGGAACATCATTGAGTGGTGTAACGGATAGCTATAAGCGTTACTTAGAAGGGCGCTTTAGGGATGTCTTCAAATTACGGGGTACCCCTTTGAGAATTCAGATGAATACCGCTAAAAACCCCTACGTAGATGCGGATAAGGGAAAAAAAGGTAAAAAGCGGTGATTTTGGGCTTGATTTTTTTATAATTGAGCTCAATATAGAAGATTGAGTAGCAGTAATTTTGAAAAGTTTTATCCCATTAAAAAAAGCAAGACTCCCTAATTACAAAACAAATGAGGAGCAGTATGAATACCAACAAAATTCAATTACTACAGGATCCATTCCTGAATGCCTTGCGCAAAGAGCATATTCCTGTTTCCATCTATCTCGTTAATGGTATTAAATTACAAGGCAATATTGAATCCTTTGATCAATACGTCGTGTTATTACGCAATACGGTAACGCAGATGGTTTACAAACACGCAATCTCTACGATTGTTCCAGCTCGTGCGATTGACTTCCGTATAGAAGAAGGCGCCCCTGTATAAAACTGGAGTAGATGCGGCACGCGCCGTCCTGGTTGGTGTTGATACGGGACGCGAAGATTTTGCAGATAGCATGGCTGAACTCAGTCTCTTGGCTGATAGCGCTGGCTCTATCCCCACAGCCAGCGTCATAGCTCGCAAAGGCAGAACAGATCCGGCTTTATATATTGGTTCTGGAAAAGTCAATGAGCTTAAGCGCGTGATGGAAGAGCAGAGCGCAGAGCTCGCCATCTTTAATCATCCCCTTTCTCCAACACAGCAGCGCAACTTAGAGCGGCATCTTGATCGCCATGTGATGGATCGTACCGGTTTGATTTTAGATATCTTTAGTCAAAGAGCGCAAAGCCATATTGGTAAGACGCAAGTCGAATTAGCACAAGTTCGCTATCGCATGTCCCGCTTAGTAAGAGCCTGGAGTCACTTGGAGCGTCAACGCGGTGGTATTGGTGTGCGTGGTGGTCCTGGTGAAACCCAGATGGAATTAGACCGCCGAATGCTAGCAACGAAAGCTAAGCGTTTAGAGAATGAACTCGAGAAGCTCCAGCGCCAACAAAGAACTCAGAGAAGGGCCCGTAATCGAAAGGATGTGTTCTCCGTTTCTTTAGTGGGCTATACCAATGCTGGCAAGTCGACTTTATTTAATGCCCTTACAAAAGCAGGGACTTATGCTGCTGACCAACTTTTTGCCACTTTAGATACCACCTCTAGAAAAGTGCATTTGGAGGGGGTAGGTTCAATTGTGGTCTCCGATACCGTGGGATTCATCCGAGATCTACCTCACCAGCTGGTTGAGGCTTTTAGGGCTACTTTGGATGAAACCATCCATGCCGATCTGATTTTGCATGTAATTGACGCCTGCAGCCCAGTAGCTCGGGAGCAGAAGGCTGAAGTTGAGGCGGTTTTAGAGGAAATTGGGGCTGATCAGATCCCTCGGATTGAGGTAATGAACAAGATTGACCAGATGCCTCAAACCTTTACCCGTGGGGCAGTTTTAGAGCGAGATGGGCAGGGTTTTCCTGGCCAGATTTTTCTGTCTGCCAAAACAGGCTTGGGTCTTGATTTGCTCCGCACAGCCTTGGCTGAATGCTCCCAAATGACTGATAGAATGAGGATTGAGCACAACCGTGCCAAGAAGCAATTGGCCCCGGACGAGTTTTTAGAACCCTTACCCGAACGACCAGACACTGCTGAATTTAATCCAATCCCAAACCGAAGCTATTTTTCAAATGATGCGTAAATTTCTCGACCTCTTTTCGGTCAATGATCCAGGCTGGGGCAATAGCCACAACAGCGGCTCCAAAGATGCTAAAGATGGGCAGGGTAGTGATCAAGCTCCAAAAGTAGATCCGGATACTAATAAGCCGACAGAAACTGCACCAACGAATTCACCAACCAAGCCAGGTGGCCCTCCAGATTTGGATGAGCTCTGGCGCGATTTCAATGACAGAATTGCTGGCATCTTTGGTGGCAAGAAAAAGCCAGGTGGTTCACCCAGCCAGCCAGCTAATAAACCTAACAGCACTGATATCCCTCCGCCATCACAGCGTGGCGGCGGCAATGGTGGCGGTGGTGGTGGCATGAGTGCGCCAAACTTCAATTTCACTAATCCATTTAGTTCTAAGGCTAGCATCCTGATTAGTGCAGGAGCCGTCTTTTTCATTTGGATTTGCAGTGGCTTTTTCATCATCCAAGAAGGTCAGGCTGGAGTGGTTTTGACCTTTGGTAAATATGCTGACACCGCTAGGCCAGGTATCAACTGGCGTATGCCTTGGCCAATTCAGTCGGATGAAACAGTAAATCTTTCTGGCGTGCGCTCTGTTGAAGTGGGTCGCCCGATACTCATTAAGGCAACAAATCAAAAAGATTCTTCGATGCTTACCGAAGATGAAAACATCATAGATGTGCGCTTTGCTGTGCAATATCGCTTAAAAGATCCAACGGATTATTTATTTAACAATCGTGATCCAGATGCTGCAGTGATACAAGCTGCTGAAACTTCCGTTCGTGAAATTGTTGCTCGTAGCAAGATGGATACGGTGCTCTATGAAGGACGCGAAAAGATTGGCATTGATTTAGCAAACTCGATTCAGAAGATACTGGATAGTTATAAGAGTGGTATTTACGTGACTAGTGTGACCGTACAAAACGTACAGCCACCTGAGCAAGTCCAAGCTGCATTTGACGATGCCGTGAAGGCAGGCCAAGATCAGGAGCGTTTAAAGAGTGAAGGTCAGGCCTATGCTAATGACATCATTCCACGCGCTAAAGGTACTGCGGCCCGTTTGATTCAAGAGGCTGAAGGCTATAAGGCTAGAGTGGCGGCTACTGCTGAAGGTGACGCTACTCGTTTTAAGCAAGTATTAGTAGAGTATTCCAAGGCGCCGCAAGTAACGCGTGATCGGATGTACATCGATAGCATGCGCGAAATGTATAACAATGTCACTAAGATTTTGGTAGACACAACGAAGAGCAATAGCCTTTTATATTTGCCGCTAGATAAGATTGTTGCTCAAGTTAGCGCTGAAAGTGCGCAGGCCGCCAGCTCTCAAGTAAATCAAAGTAGTGCGCCTACTCCGACTGGAAGTGTGACAGTAGGTGGTGCAACCGGTATGAATAATCCAGCTCCAATTTCTAGTAGCAGTTCAGCGCTCGGAGCAAATAATAGTAACGATCGCTCTCTCGATAAGCGCGATGGTTTCCGTAGTCGTGATCGGGATCCTAGATAATGAATGCAAATCGTTTAATTGCTGCAGGCATCGCTTTCGTTGCGGTGATCTATGTCCTGTCGTCCAGTATTTTCATTGTTGACCAACGTAAATTTGCGGTTGTTTTCTCATTCGGCCAGATCGTCCGCGTGATTGAAGAGCCTGGTCTGCGTGTCAAACTGCCAGCTCCATTTGAAAGCGTCCGCTTCTTTGATCGTCGCATTCTGACAATTGATAATCCAGAGGCAGAGCGCTTTATTACTGCAGAAAAGAAGAATCTCCTAGTAGATTCGTATGTCAAATGGCGCATTGTTGATCCCCGTAAGTTCTTTATTAGCTTTAAGGGTGATGAGCGCTTGGCACAAGATCGCTTAACTCAGCTGGTTCGTTCTGCTCTGAATGAAGAGTTCACCAAGCGGACTGTGCGCGAGTTGATATCTGATCAGCGTGAAGAGGTTATGCAGGGTATTCGTAAGAAAGTCGCTGATGATGCAGCTGATATTGGCGTAGAGATTGTGGATGTGCGTTTAAAGCGCGTAGACCTCTTAGCCGAGATTAGCGATTCGGTATATCGCCGCATGGAAGCAGAGCGCAAGCGGGTAGCTAATGAATTGCGCTCAACGGGCGCCGCGGAGTCTGACAAGATTCGGGCCAATGCAGAGCGTCAACGCGATACGATTCTGGCAGAAGCCTATCGTGATGCGCAAAAGATTAAAGGGGCAGGGGACGCTAAAGCTACAGCGCTTTATGCCGAGGCATTTGGACGTGATCCTCAGTTTGCTCAGTTCTATCAAAGCTTGGAAGCCTACCGGAGCTCTTTCAAGGATAAGAAGGACATCATGGTCGTTGAACCTAATGGCGAGTTCTTCAAGTTCCTGCACAAAAAATAAGAAAGTGAATGAGCTAGAGCATGAATCGCTGGTTGCTTCCTGAAGATATTGCAGACGTTTTGCCAGCGCAAGCTCGCAAGGTGGAGATTTTGCGTCGTGCGATCTTAGATTTGTATCAAACTTATGGATATGAACTAGTCGCTCCTCCTATTTTGGAGTTCTTGGATTCCTTATTGACTGGAACTGGTTCGGATCTCAATCTCCAAACCTTTAAGTTAGTAGATCAGATGTCAGGACGCACCCTGGGCTTGCGTGCCGATATTACGCCGCAAGTGGCGCGTATTGATGCGCACTTATTAAATCGCACTGGAGTGACCCGTCTTTGCTATGCCGGCTCTGTCGCACATGCTCGCACACCAGTAGGTAGCTCTGCACGTGAAGATTTGCAGTTGGGCGCAGAGATTTATGGTTGTGCTACCTGGGATGCTGACTTTGAAGCGATTACTTTGTTGCTCAAAACACTTTCTATTGCGCTCGTAGATAAGGTTTATCTTGATCTATCTCATGCTGGTATCTTGAATGGTATTTTGGCCGACCAAAAATTGGATAAAGAGACCACTGAAACCTTGTATGGTTTATTGCAGACCAAAGATCGTCCGCGCCTGAGTAAATGGGCAGCAAGCTTGCCAGCTAAAACTACCCAAGCGCTGATGGCTCTGACTGAGCTCAATGGTCCTTGTGCAGATGTATTAGCAAAGGCTAAAAAAATATTGCCAACACATGCTGCAATTGATCAAGCATTAGTCGATCTCGAGCGCTTAATTGCTGCAGTGAGTTCATCAAAAGGCTTAGAGCTCAGTATTGATTTGGCAGACTTGCGTGGTTATCAATATCACAGTGGTGTGATGTTTGCTGTTTATGTAGAGAAACTGCCGCAGCCAATCGCTAGAGGCGGGCGCTATGACCATGTTGGTCAGGCCTTTGGCCGTTCTCGTCCTGCAACGGGTTTTTCATTAGATTTATTGACTCTGGCCAACCTTTCACCATTGAAGGTTCATAAGTTAGCCATTCTTGCCCCCTGGCTTGAGGATGCCGCATTAAGTAAGGTGATTGCAGCCTTACGGGATTCTGGCGAAGTAGTCATTCAGGTGATGGCTGGTGAAAAAGTCGAGGCAGCCGAATATGAATGTGATCGAGAGCTAGTAAAGCAGGGCAGCTCTTGGGAAGTAAAGAAAAAATAAAGTAAAGCAAGCAGACTTTTCAACCTATTTTGTAATTATCTTTTTTGGATTTCAATATGTCTTCAAAGCAGCAAGCTAAAGGTCGTAACGTTGTTGTCATTGGCACCCAGTGGGGCGATGAAGGCAAGGGAAAAGTAGTCGATTGGTTAACAGATCATGCAAAAGCAGTAGTTCGCTTTCAGGGTGGTCACAATGCGGGTCATACCCTGATCATTGGCGGTAAGAAAACAATTCTTCGCCTGATTCCATCTGGAATCATGCACAAAGAGGTCATTTGCTATATCGGTAACGGCGTGGTTCTGTCCCCGGAAGCGCTCTTTAAAGAAATCGGTGAGCTTGAAGCTGCTGGTTTGGACGTTCAGTCTCGTTTGAAGATTTCAGAAGCGACTACTTTGATTCTCCCGTATCACGTGGCAATTGATCATGCGCGTGAGAAAAAGCGTGGTGAAGCCAAAATTGGCACGACTGGCCGCGGAATTGGACCAGCGTACGAAGATAAAGTTGCGCGTCGTGCACTGCGTGTCCAAGATTTATTCTATCCAGAGAAGTTTGCTGAGCAATTGCGTGAGAACTTGGAATATCACAATTTCATGCTCACCAACTACTATGGTGCAGAGCCGGTCGATTATGAAAAGACGCTCGCAGAGGCAATGTCTTATGCGCCGCGCATCAAACCAATGGTAGTGGACGTATCTAGTGCGCTTTATGCTGCTGAGCAAGCTGGTCAAAATCTCTTATTTGAAGGTGCGCAAGGCACTTTGCTTGATATCGATCACGGCACATATCCATACGTTACTTCCAGCAACTGTGTGGCAGGTAATGCTGCCGCTGGTTCAGGCGTTGGACCAGATTCTTTGCAGTACATCTTAGGTATTACTAAGGCATATTGCACGCGTGTTGGTGCTGGCCCATTCCCAAGCGAGCTCTATGATCATGACAATCCAGCAAAGCAAGACCCCATTGGTATCCGTCTGGCTGAAGTCGGTAAAGAGTTTGGTTCAGTAACAGGTCGCCCACGTCGCACTGGTTGGCTAGATGCTGCCGCATTGAAACGTTCAATTCAGATTAACGGTCTTTCGGGTTTGTGCATCACTAAGTTAGATGTGCTCGACGGTTTGGAGACTATTCGCTTGTGCGTTGGCTATAAGCTAGATGGTAAGACTCTTGATGTATTGCCGCGTGGCGCTGAGTCTGTTTCACGTTGTGAACCTATTTATGAAGACTTCCCATGCTGGAAGGGCACTACCTTCGGTATTCGGGAGTGGGACAAACTTCCAATCGAAGCGCAAAACTTCCTGCGTCGCATTGAAGAGGTTGTCGGCAAGCCTATCGCTATGGTCTCAACAGGGCCAGAGCGTGATGAGACCATCTTGCTCCAGCATCCCTTTCAGGCTTAATGGAAAATAACTCATTCACTCTATTTATTCACTTTTGCTTAAGAAAATATCAACATGACTGCGCGCACTACCTGTAATGGCCTTCAAGTAGCAAATTCCTTATACCGTTTTATCGAAGATAAAGTACTGCCTGGTACCGGCATTAAAAGCGCTGATTTTTGGAAGGGCTTTGATGAGATCGTTAAAGATTTAACACCAAAAAATGAAGCTTTATTAGCTAAGCGTGATCGACTACAGGCTGATTTAGATAATTGGCATAAAGCCAATCCAGGCCCAATTAAAGATATGCCTGCCTATCGTAAGTACCTAAAAGAAATCGGCTATATCGATGAGGTGCCTGATACTGTCTTAGCTACCACTCAGAACGTAGATGATGAGCTGGCTCTTCAAGCCGGCCCCCAACTGGTGGTCCCAGTACTTAATGCCCGTTATGCCTTAAATGCGGCCAATGCTCGTTGGGGCTCTTTGTATGACGCCCTTTACGGTACAGATGTTATCTCCTCCGAAGGTGGTGCCGATAAAGACGGTACTTATAACCCGATTCGAGGTGCAAAGGTAGTTGCTTATGCGCGTCAGTTTTTAGATGAATCCGCTCCTTTAGCTGGGGCTCTATATGGCGATGTAGTGGCATATAGCGTCGTAGACAAAAAACTGTCCGTGAAATTAAAAGACGGTAGCACTACTGGCTTGGTTGATGAGAATCAATTTGTTGGCTATCAAGGCGATGCTGCTGCACCATCATCTGTTTTACTCCGCAATAACGGCATTCATATTGATATTGAAATTGATAAGACCAAAACCATTGGTGCTGCTGATGCAGCTGGTGTAAATGATGTAGTGCTTGAGGCTGCTCTCTCAACTATTCTAGATTTAGAGGATTCAGTAGCGGTGGTTGATGCTGACGATAAAGTACTGGCTTATGAGAACTGGTTAGGCATTCTCAAAGGCACTTTAGTTGAAGAAGTGAGTAAGGGCGGGAAAACCTTTACCCGCACACTCAATCCAGACCGTAAATACACGGCGGGCATTGGTGCGGTTAACGCAAAAGATGGCATTGTGACGCTACATGGCCGTTCACTCTTATTCCTTCGTAATGTAGGCCACTTGATGACTAACCCTGCCATCATTACTGGTAAAGGTAAGGAAATCTACGAAGGTATCTTAGATGCAGTAGTGACAGTGTTGATTGCTTTATACGACATTAAACGTCCAACGACTCAGGCTATTGGTAATACCCGTAAAGGTTCTGTTTATATTGTTAAGCCAAAAATGCATAGCCCAGAAGAAGTGGCGTTTGCTAGTGAGCTCTTTGGTCGGGTTGAGAAGCTACTTGGATTGCCAGAGAACACGGTGAAATTAGGAATCATGGATGAAGAGCGTCGCATGAGCGTCAATATTAAAGCGGCCATTGCTGCAGCTGGTGCACGCGTTGCTTTTATTAATACTGGGTTCTTGGATCGTACTGGCGATGAAATGCATACCGGAATGTACGGTGGTGCCATGGTTCGCAAAGGCAGAATGAAGATCGCTAAATGGTTCGGTGCTTATGAGCGCCGTAACGTATTGGCTGGTTTAGATTGTGGCCTGCGTGGTCGTGCACAGATTGGCAAAGGCATGTGGCCTGCACCTGATCTCATGAAAGAAATGGTAGAGCAAAAAATCGCACATCCTCAAGCAGGCGCTAATACAGCTTGGGTGCCGTCACCTACAGCAGCAACTTTGCATGCCATGCACTATCACCAGGTTAATGTTGAGCAAATTCAAAAGGATATGGAAACGCAAGATACCGAGGCTGAGTATGAAGCCTTAATGGATAACCTCTTGACTGTACCTATTGCTCTTTTCCCCGATTGGACTAAAGAAGAGATTCGTGAAGCGCTGAATAATAACTGCCAAGGTATTTTGGGTTATGTAGTTCGCTGGATTGATCAAGGTGTTGGTTGCTCTAAGGTGCCTGATATCTACAACGTAGGATTGATGGAAGATCGTGCGACATTACGTATTTCTAGTCAGCATATTGCTAACTGGTTGCTACACAAATATGTTACTAAAGCGGAAGTAAATGAAGCCCTACAACGTATGGCTAGTATTGTTGATATGCAAAATGCAGGTGATCCTCTATACAAGCCAATGATGCCGAACTATAAAGATTCATATGCCTATCAAGCTGCAAGCGATCTGATCTTTAAGGGTCTTGAGCAGCCAAATGGGTATACCGAACCATTGCTACATGCTTGGCGCTTGAAAGTAAAAGCAGCGCAAGCGAAGTAATTTTCGTGGCCATTAAAAAATCAAAATGGATTTGCCCACAAAGCAAATCCATTTTTTATTAGGCACATCAATATGTTTGGCTTGCTAAATTTATTTTCTAGGCCCCAGCAGACTTTCCCATTACAGCTAAATGATGGGGGCAGGGAGAAGGCTGGATTTAAAGGTGGGGCTGGGGATTGTGTCGTGAGATCAATTGCCATTGCCGCCAAACTGCCCTATATGCAGGTTTACGAAGACTTAAGAAGTGCTAATCAAAGCTACGCTGAGCTGAGGAACGATCGTTTAGCAAGGCGCCTTAACAATAAGGGCGCATCGCCTCGAAACGGCAACCATCGCAATGTCTTTCATGATTACATCCTTGGGCTAGGTTTTGAATGGGTTCCAACAATGAAGGTGGGGGCAGGCTGCCAGGTTCACCTTAGGCCTAATGAACTTCCAGGCGGAATATTAATTGTGAAGGTTTCCAAGCACTTAACTGCAATAGTTGATGGAGTAATTCAAGATACGCATGATCCATCACGGCGTGGAAATCGCTGCGTTTATGGCTATTACATCAAGAAATAAATTATGAATTCGACTCTTTTTTAGACTCGTATAGTTGGCGTCTTAGCTTCCAAGTCTCACGATAGGTGTTGGTCATGCTAATCATGATTGAGGTAGTCCAAGCTAGTGAAAAAAGTCCGCTAAATGAGATGAAAAAAGCCAAGGTTTTATAGCCATTCGGCAGAACATCCTCAACAAACCCAAGAGTGGTGTAGCAACTTCCTGCAAAGAGGATTGCGTCGATGGCAGTATGTAAGAGGTTGAGCTGGTAAATTAGTGCTGCCCAAATTAATACCTCAGCAATGTGGATGAGGGCAATCAAAGAAAATGAGCCATAGAAATGGATAAAGACCCAGCGATAATCTTTATTGGTGAGGTTGGCGGCAGTCATTCTTTCAAAGCGCATCAAGGCAGTATTAATCGAGATTCCATGAAATATCAAAACCACGATCATGCCAGCCACCCCTAACAGAATGTCCTGAAAGAGTGCTAAGTAGGTAAATTGGTAAGTGGCTGGGGGCATCGTATGGTGAAATAAGTAGGTGTGCGATTTGTCGTCAGCGTTGATAATGGCATAGAGCGCCATTCAAGTAAAGTATTCAGAATAAATGTAAGGAGATCACATGATTCAATTTAAAAGACCCGATGGGAATGTTGTTGAAGGCTATTTGGCTGCGCCTCTTGATAAAGCCAATGCCCCTGGAGTAGTAGTCCTTCAGGAGTGGTGGGGTTTAGATGATGAAGTTAAGTCAGTAGCTGATCGTTTGGCTAAAGCCGGCTATCGTGCATTGGTACCTGATCTATATCGCGGTAAGTTAGCACTCGAAGCAAATGAGGCTGAGCATTTAATGAGTGGACTGAACTTTGGGGATGCTGCTTCTCAAGATATCCGTGGGGCTGTTCAATATCTAAAGGCAACTGGTAGCAAGAAGGTAGCTGTTACTGGATTTTGTATGGGAGGCGCTTTGACTGTGCTATCTGCTTGTAATATTCCCGAGCTTGATGGCACCATTGTTTGGTACGGATATCCTCCATTGGAGTATGTGGATGCAACAGCAATCCAGAAGCCGATGATGGCCCATTGGGCATTGCATGATGATTTCTTCTCCATTGCAGGAGTAGATCAGCTAGAAGAAAAGTTGAAGCAAGCCAACTGCCATTATGAATTTCACCGCTACGATGCCAAGCATGGTTTTGCTAACCCCAAATCTGCTGTTCGTGGCATGCCGCCATTGGAGTACAAGGCCGAGGCTGCCACATTAGCCTGGGATCGTACCCTAGAGTTTCTAAAGAAGAACTTGGCTTAATTCATTCACCAGCTACATTCATACTATGCATTTGTTCTCTGAAAACCTCGCCGTAGAAATTTCTGCTTACTATCGCAACTTAGCCTTAGGTCATGGTGTAGTGCCAAAGGTATTCACCATGGTGAATGGGGATGGGGATCAATTCCTTTTCTTTATTGATGATCTTGCTATGGAAAAGGAAGAAGAGGATCAGTTTTTGGCATATATCGTCAAAGAGCATGATGCCGTTGCTTATGCGCGCGGTACCTTAGTCATCGTTGATAAGAGTGGGCAATACGTTGAGTTTGCAGTTGTTGATCGTGATGATGAAGATGCCATCGTTTGTTCCGCAGAACTCACGCGAGATATGGAAGATAAGCCAATCGGTCTGACAGAGTTTGATAAAACGGTAGTGAAGAAGGGCTCCATTATTTTTGGGGGACTCTTTGTGCCAATGAGCCTAACAGAAGCAAAAATAGAAGACTTTGAAAGTCTATGGGATGAAATGAAGCCCAAGATTTTGCAACGATCTATGGGAATCTAGCACCTCTAAATGACACCAGCACAACAGCGGGAATTTATTTACGGCTTTAAGCAGATGTCACATTCCGCTGTGACAATCATGACGTGGAGCTTAGTTACTGGCATTGCCATGGCTAAGTCCGCATTGACCATTCAGCAAGCAATTGCGATGAGTCTATTAGTTTACGCAGGCTCAGCTCAGCTTGCTGCGCTTCCTTTGCTTGCTGTAGGCGCACCTATTTGGGTAATCTTGACAACCTCTTTCATGGTGAACTTACGCTTCGTTATTTTCAGCCTTGGATTGCAAGCCCATTTTTCCTACCTATCAACCTGGCGCAGAATTTTATTAGGCTATTTCACTACGGATTTTTCTTATCTAAATCACATCAAGCGCTACCCAAAGCCTGAAACGCAAAAGGAGCTAGCCGCTGATCCAGAGCATTTGCGCCTCTATTCAATGATGGGCTTTCAGGCTGCTAATTGGTTTTTTTGGCAGGTGGCCTCTATCACGGGAATCTTGCTTGCAAGTCAAATACCCAATGATTGGGGTTTAGCGTTTGCTGGCGCAGTCGCTTTGATAGTTATTATTGGGCCGATGCTTGATCGCTCTTCAGCCAGGTGGGCCGCAGTAACGGCAGGAGTTGTGGCAGTGATGACTTATGGCTTACCGTTTCGGCTCAATATTATTTTGGCAGTCGGTACAGCAATAGTTGTAGGAATGATATTAGATAAATCTCCCAAAGAAGGGGCGATCTCATGAATGACAGCAGCATGAGAATGACTTACCTTATTATTGGGATGGTTGCGATGACTTTCGTGGCGCGCTGTTTCTTTATTTTTTTGGGCAATCGAATCAAAATTTCAGAGTGGGCGCTAGAGACAATTCGGTATGCACCATTAGCCGCATTGATTGCCATTTTAGCTCCAGAAATATTCTTACCCGTAAGTGCCTCTAGTATTGCTGAATTTAATTTGAGGTTCCCGAATATTTGGGGCGGAATTGCAGCCCTGATTGCTTTCTATTTCAGCAAGAAAATGATTCCAACTCTGGTGATTGGTATGGCAGTCTATACGGCCGCTCGGTTTTGGTTTGCCTAATGCTGAGCGAAAGAGCGAAGTAAGGCGAAAGCTTGCAATCTGCTGATTTGACCCCATATAAGGTCAAGTAGGAGTGTTTGGTGCCCAGGAAGGGACTCGAACCCCCACAACCTTACGATCGCCAGCACCTGAAGCTGGTGCGTCTACCAATTTCGCCACCTGGGCATGCCTTTATTATAAGGGGATGGCTGTTTCAGAGGCTTTTCAAGCCCAATTTGGCTTTTCCCCTGCAGACTCAATGGTTTGATACAGTAGGCTTATTCATAACAAAAATAGATATCAATAGATATAGCAAGGGCATGTATTGCCGAAGGAATTAAATGCGTAAAGCAAAAGACTTGGTGCCGCGTGAGGCTGACCGTTTAGGGACAGTCCAAGGTCACCGAGATGGATTTGGATTTGTAATTCCCGATGATGGTGGTGAAGATATTTTTCTCTCTGAGCGAGAGATGTCTCGCGTCATGCACGGCGATAGAGTGAATGTCAAAGTGTTGGGAACAGATCGACGTGGTCGTCCGGAAGGGCAGATTGTCGAAGTAGTACTGCATGCAAACAAAGTCGTGATTGGTCGACTTCTCAATGAAAATGGCGTACTCATTGTTGCGCCTGAAGATAACCGTATTGGCCATGACATATTGATTCCTCCTAAGGGGCAGGGCCAGGCCAAACTGGGTCAAGTGGTGAGTGTTGAGATCATTGACTACCCGGATAGCTATCGTCAAGCGCTTGGCCGCGTAGTTGAAGTCTTGGGCGAGATCGACGATCCTGGCATGGAGATCGAAATTGCCGTGCGTAAGTATGGCGTGCCCCATGAGTTTTCAGCTGCTGCTATGAAAGAGGCTGCTGCACTGCCAGATTCTGTGCAGCAAGAGGACTTAGAGGGCCGTGTTGATTTACGAGATATCCCTTTGGTCACCATTGATGGCGCTGATGCGAGAGACTTCGATGATGCGGTATATTGCGAGCCGATCATGCACGGCAAGACCAAGGCCTGGCGTTTAATTGTCGGCATTGCTGACGTCTCCCATTATGTGAAGCCTGGACACCCCTTGGATGATGAGGGTTTATTGCGTGCTACTTCGGTCTATTTTCCAAGGCGTGTCATCCCGATGCTTCCCGAGAAGATCTCGAATGGTTTGTGCTCGCTAAATCCTAATGTAGATCGTTTGTGTATGGTCTGTGATGCTGTAGTAGATAACAACGGCATTGTGTTGGCCTATCAGTTTTATCCTGCGGTAATGCATTCTGCTCAGCGCTTCACTTATGACACTGTTTGGGAGATTCTATCTAATAGCAAAGGGCCTGAGGCAGCGCGTTTTGCTGAGTTTAGTCCTTTACTAGGAAATCTCTACTCCTTATATAAGATTTTGCTATCTGCTCGCGAGAAGCGGGGTGCTATCGAATTTGAAACTACTGAGACTCAGATCATCAGTAATGAGCTAGGCAAGATTTTGCGGATTGAACCACGCCTACGTAATGAAGCGCACCGCTTAATTGAAGAGTGTATGTTGACAGCAAACGTTTGTGCTGCTGACTTCATTGATAAAAATAAACACTTAAGCCTGTATCGCGTGCATGGAGAGCCTTCTGAAGAGAAGTTAATGACTCTGCGCCAAGTATTACGAACCTCAAGCCTTTCTCTGGGCGGTGGTGAAAAACCGAAGCCACGCGATTATGCAAAACTCATGCGTGAGATCAAAGATCGTCCTGATGCCAATATGTTGCAGTCAGTAGTCTTGCGCTCTATGCAGCAAGCGATGTACCAGCCGGACAACGAAGGTCACTTTGGCTTGGCTTACCCAGCGTACTCTCATTTCACAAGCCCAATTCGCCGCTATCCTGACTTACTTACCCATCGTGTGATTAAGTCTATCCTGCAGAAGAAAGCCTATGTTCCGGTATTGTCTCCAACGGTTCCGCTCAATTTAACTTTGCCTCGTAAAGGCAAGGGTCGTGAGAACGCAGTCAATGCCAAGAAGTCTCATAGTGACGCTAAGGCTGGTGCTGCCAAGGGGACTAGAACACCAAAAGGGGCTAATGCCGCCTTGCCTATTTGGGGTCAGTTAGGCGTACATTGCTCATCTAATGAGCGTCGCGCAGATGAAGCCTCACGTGATGTCGAAGCTTGGCTCAAGTGTTATTACATGCGCGACCATTTAGGTCAGGAATATGCTGGCACAGTAACGAGTGTCGCTAACTTTGGATTATTCATTCAGCTCGAGAACCTCTTTGTTGAAGGTATGGTGCATGTAACCGAGTTGGGTGGCGATTATTTCCAGTATGACGAGGCTCGTCAAGAATTGCGTGGAGAAAGAACTGGTATTCGTTATCGTTTAGGCGATCGTTTGCATGTTTTAGTGAGTCGCGTTGATTTGGATGCCCGCAAGATTGAATTTAGTCTAGTGAAGTCGATAGGAGCAGAAGTCGGTGGCTCGTCCAGCCGTCGTCAGCTAATACTAGCTACTGATACCGGCAGGCCCAATAAGAAGGCCGCATCCAAAAAGAGTCGTCCATCCAGTAAAGTTCCACAAAAACCTGGTGGTGTTAATGTGAATGCCGCTAAGTCTGCAGGTAATTTAAGTGCCAACCAATCTAAGAGCAAAGCCAGTCGCAAGAATGGAAAAGCAAAGCCCGGCAGGTCAGTTGGTAAGCCTGCTGGCACTAAGCCGCCAGTTCGCAGCACCAACGCCCGCCGTAAATAAAGAATAAATAAAACACATGAAACAAATATTAGTTGGCTTTCATGCGGTCCAAGCGCGTTTACGTGTTGACCCTGAGAGCCTAAAAGCAGTGTACTTTGATCCAGGTCGTCGTGATAGACGTATGGGTGATTTTTTAAAGCAGGCCGAAGAGGTTTTAGGTGAGCGCTTGCATGCCGCTGATTCTGAACGCTTGCAAAAACTCACTGGCCATGATCGTCACCAAGGGGTCGTAGCCTTAGCTGAAAAAATGACGATTGCTCGCACCATCACTGAGGTGGTTGAAGATGCTGAGAGTGCGCAGAAGAAACCCTTATTTCTTGTTTTAGATGGCGTTACTGATCCCCATAACTTTGGCGCCTGCTTACGTGTTGCTGATGGTGCAGGAGTTGATGCGGTAGTGATTCCAAAAGATCGCTCTGCATCTATTAATGCAACTGTGAGTAAGGTATCGAGCGGTGCATCTGAGGTGATGCCAGTGATTACCGTAACTAATCTCGTGCGCAGCATGAAAGAGATGCAAGAGGCAGGCGTGTGGTTAATCGGTACCGATGATGAAGCTGAAAAATCCATCTATGACCTTGATCTCACTGGCCCCATTGCAATTGTGATGGGCGCCGAGGGTGAGGGAATGCGACGCCTCACAAAAGAAACCTGTGATGAGCTCGTACGCATCCCAATGCAGGGTGTAGTCGAAAGTTTGAATGTTTCTGTTGCAAGTGGCGTATGCTTGTATGAGGCATTAAGACAGCGCCTAGCGAAAGCAACTAACCAAGCTGCCAAGTAAGTTTACTGAAAGGCCTTATATGAAATGCAATATTGGTCACACTGATCGTATTCTTCGCATGACTATTGGAGTTACTCTCATCGGTTTAGCAGCCTTTGGGATTACTGGACCGTGGGCATGGATTGGTATTATTCCTCTAGCAACTGGAGTGTTTGGCAATTGTGCAGTCTATAGCATGCTAGGTATTAATACCTCCAAATAGTAGCAAGCATGTAGCAAGAAGCTTTATTTAGCGAGTAAGGCTTCTAGTTTTTCTGTATCAATACAAAAATTACGAATTCCTTCGGACAACTTCTCTGTAGCCATCGCATCATGATTCAATTGCAGGCGAAAACTAGACTCATCAAGCTTTAATGGGGCGATAGTTTCGCTATGAGTATTGCTTGCATCGAGTTTTTTAATTACTACGCTAGTGCCGCTTCGCAACTCAGCTAATAGCTCTGGACTAATCGTCAATAAATCACAGCCTGCTAACTCCAGAATCTGGCTGGTATTGCGAAAGCTCGCACCCATGATCTCTGTGGAGATAGCAAAGTACTTGTAATAGGCAAATATTTTCTTTACTGAAGTGACGCCAGGATCGTTTGCACCACCATGGCTAGCATCATTCCAATTGGCACCCAGCTTTACTTTATTCCAATCAGTAATGCGACCCACAAATGGAGAAATTAATCTTGCGTTTGCAGCGCCACAAGCAGCAGCTTGCACTAATGAAAAGAGGAGAGTCATATTGCAATGGATGCCGTTAGCTTCTAGTTCTTTTGCGGCAGCGATACCTTCCCAAGTACCTGCAAGTTTAATTAAGATACGTTTACGATCAATGCCCTGTGATTCATACAAGGAGATCAGGTGCTTGGCTTTGCTAACAGTCGCTTTAGTATCAAAAGAAAGCCTTGCATCTACCTCGGTAGAAACGCGACCTGGAATGATTTTGAGAATCTCCAAGCCAAATGCCACCAGAATGTAATCTACCAAATCTGTGGGGCTCATGCCGGGATGGGCATCCTTAACCGATTGCACTAGGGCTTGATAATTACTTTGCTGAGCAGCTTTAAGAATGAGCGATGGATTTGTCGTCGCATCCTGCGGTTGAAACTCTTGCATGCGCTCAAAGTCGCCTGTATCGGCAACAACCGTGGTGAGCTTTTTGAGCTGCTCTAGTTGGTTTGGGGCTAAAGAGGTGCTATTCATGGCTAGATTGATCTAAATAAGGGGTCAGCATCAATGGTTCTTCTGAATATCATATGATAGATGTATTAATTACTTAGTTCCAATAAAGGCATTTGGTGGGCATATGAACCAAGATCAACTCAAACAAATGGTAGGCGAGGCAGCGCGAGATGAAGTCTTAAAGCTGCCAGCAGGGCAAATTTTAGGGGTTGGTACAGGCTCAACCGCTAACTGCTTTATTGATGCCTTGGCACCGTATAAAGATCATTTTTCTGGAACAGTATCGAGTTCAAACGCGACTACAGAGCGCTTACTAAAACACGGCTTTCAGGTTCTTGATCCCAATGACGTCATTAGCTTACCCGCATATGTAGATGGTGCCGATGAGATCGATCCAGCAGGTCACATGATTAAAGGTGGTGGTGGGGCGCTCACCCGTGAAAAAATTATTGCATCGATGGCAAAGCAATTTATCTGTATTTGCGATTCATCCAAGCAAGTTCCAGTTCTGGGTAACTTTGCGCTTCCAGTAGAAATTATCCCTTTAGCAAAAGGTGCAGTGAGTAGAGAATTAGAAAAGTTTGGCGGTAAGGTTACGCTACGCTTGGCTAAAAATACCCGTGCAGATTTAAATCAAACTCCAAGCGAGCCTTTTGTGACTGATAACGGCGGGTGGATTTTGGATGTAGCGGGTTTAAAGATTGCTGACCCTATTCAGATGGAAGCACAAATCAATCAAATTGCTGGCGTGATTACGGTGGGGCTATTTGCTAAAGAAAAAGCAAACATCTTGCTCGTTAGCAATGCTGCTGGCGTAGAAAGAATCGTCCTCTAAAATAAAAAACCCGACGGGGCTTCCCCATCGGGTTGTTTGCCATGGATTGCATGGCGCAGGCGCTCGGAAGGTATTTAGTTCCTTAGCCTATGAGCATATAGATATGCTCATTCTGAAGTGGCTTTCGCCAATGTAGCGGGGCACTATATCTGCCTCACTACGATTACATCCTATGCCTGAGTAATGAGAGTGTCAACCGTTGGGAACAAGTTTTAGGTATTTATTGATGCTGTGCTGCAATACCCAACAAAGCCAGTTTTTATTCTGCTGGCGGAGTGTAACCCTCTGCCATATCTGCGCCACCTTCAAAGAAGTACTTCTCAACCTGCTTTAGAAGGTATTGGCGAGCGCGGGGGTCAGCCATATTGAGACGGTTTTCATTAATGAGCATGGTTTGATGCTTTAACCATGCAGCCCAAGCCTCTTTAGATACTTGATTCCAAATCTTTTTGCCCAGATCACCAGGAAGTGGAGCGAAATCCATTCCTTCAGCCTCTTTATTGAGTTTGATGCATTGAACCATACGTGCCATCTGTAATACCTTTCTTGTTTTTCTTATAGATCTTTAGTTAAAACCATGGACTTACGGTCCCAGTTATAAATTTGTTTTCTTTCTTCAGGCAAGTCTTCTACCGTTGCCCGCTTAAAGCCGCGCTTTAAGAACCAATGCTCTGTCCTGGTAGTCAGAACGAATAATTTCTTGATACCTTCTTGCTTGGCGCGCATTTCAACACGTTTGAGCAGGCGCTCGCCATCGCCTGAGCCTTGCACATCGGGGTCTACAGCTAAACAGGCAAGTTCACCAACGCCGTTAGGGAAAGGAAAGAGGGCAGCGCAACCAAAAAGAACACGGTCATGCTCAATGACGGAGAAGCGCTGGATATCACGCTCAATCACATCTTGCCCCCGAGCTGCCAAGATCCCTTCATCTTCAAGTGGCATCGTTAGTTGCAAAATACCACCGACATCATCTTGATTGGCTTCGCGCAGGTTCTCAATATCAGAAGAAGCGAGCATCATGCCAATACCATCGTGGGTAAAGAGTTCTTCAAGTAAGGCGCCATCTTGATTACATGGTAAGAAGTGAACACGACTTACGCCAGATTTAATTGCTCTGCCAGCGATATTGAGCAAACTCTTCATGCCAATATCGATATTCTTACTCTCAACCATATAGTCTTGGAGCTGAGGTAGAGATAGCTCAGTAATCAGATCACCTTCTGCATCATGAAGACCCTCGTAAGGGCTTAAGAAAATCAACTTATCGGCTTTTAGTGCAGCAGCAGTAGAAGCGGCTACATCTTCATAGGCCAGATTGAATGCTTGACCAGTAGGTGAGAAGCCTAAAGGGGAGAGCAAAACAATTTTGTTGCTATCTAAAGAGAGCCTAATAGATGCGGAGTCTACTTTACGAACTAAGCCGGTATGGATGTAATCAGTACCCTCAACAACACCTATTGGCATGGCGGTAATAAAGTTTCCGGAGATCACAGAAATACGTGATCCTGCCATCGGAGTGTTAGGTAAGCCACGACTAAAGGCGGCTTCGATATCAAGACGCAATTCACCGGCAGCCTCTTTAACGCACTCTAGTGCAGCAGCATCGGTAATCCGGTAGCTTTGCATCGCAGTTTTACCAAACTTACTCTTAATCTTCCGTAAGGTCAGTTGCTCTTCAATCTGCGGACGAATGCCGTGGACTAAAACAATGCGCATGCCCATGGCATGCAACATAGCGATGTCTTCAATCAGATTCTCAAGACCAATTTCCTGAACAAGCTCACCAGCAAAAGCAATCACAAAGGTTTTTTCACGGAAGCTATGAATGTAGGGCGCAACGTCGCGCAACCACCCTACAAAGGGGAAGTTGGGGGTAGATTCTTCGGCACTTGAGGCCTGATTCGGTGCATTTGTTGGCATAGTGAGAAAATTATAGGGTGCAAGAGCCCATAAACCAACAAAAACCCAAAGCAATGCCAAAGCCTGTGCCTGCTTCCAACACCTCACGCAGGCTAGAGATCCGTTTTCCGGAAGAATTGCCTGTCTCTGGTCAAAGGCAAATCATCAAGGATGCCTTGCAGAACCACCAGGTAGTGATTGTTTGTGGAGAGACAGGCTCCGGTAAGACTACCCAGTTACCCAAGATCTGCTTGGACCTTGGTAGAGGGACCATCAACGGCGGTAAGCTGATTGGCCATACCCAACCTCGTCGGATAGCAGCTACTGCCACAGCCAAGCGAATTGCCCAAGAGCTAGGCTCGCCGATTGGTCAGGATGTTGGCTATCAAGTTCGCTTCGCAGATAAAACTAGTCAAACCGCCTCGATCAAGCTGATGACCGATGGCATCTTGTTGGCGGAGACCCAACGTGATCCTCAGCTCAAAGCCTATGACACACTCATCATCGATGAGGCGCACGAACGTAGTCTGAATATTGATTTTTTATTAGGCTATCTAAGACAGCTACTGCCTAAGAGGCCTGATCTCAAGCTCATCATCACTTCAGCCACAATTGACGCCCAGCGTTTTGCAGAGCACTTCACAGTCAACGGTAAAGTCGCCCCAGTCATTGAAGTCAGTGGGCGTCTCTTTCCAGTAGAGCAGCGGTACTCTCCGCTGGAGCCAGACTCGAAGCCCGATGGCAAAAAAGAATCCAAGGCCGCCAAAGAAATTCCGGAAACAGTTACAGAAGAAATCGCCAACGTTTGGCGTGAGGGCGCATCGGGCGCTGGGGATGTATTGGTATTTTTACCAGGTGAGCGTGAGATTCGGGATTGCGCAGAAGCGCTGCGTAAGGATCATGTATTACAACAACGCTTTCACCCAGAAATTCTCAGCCTGTTTGCCCGCCAATCCGTTGCCGAGCAAGAAAAAGTCTTTAGCCCAGGCAATGGTCGCCGCATTATTCTGACAACGAACGTTGCCGAGACGTCTTTAACGGTCCCCAATATTCGCTATGTGATTGATAGTGGTTTGGCTAGGGTAAAGCGCTACTCTTATCGCAATAAGGTAGAGCAATTACAGATTGAGCCCATTTCACAAGCAGCTGCAAACCAAAGGGCAGGGCGTTGTGGCCGTGTATCAGATGGTATTTGCATCCGCTTATATAGCGAGCTCGATTATCAAAGCCGCCCCAAATTTACTGATCCAGAAATTCTCCGTAGTTCATTAGCAGCAGTGTTGTTGCGTATGAGCTCGCTGCACTTACCAAAGATTCAGCATTTCCCATTTATTGACAAGCCGCTTGGCAGAGCAATTACAGATGGTGTGCAATTACTAGATGAGTTAGGTGCAATTGAGTTTGATGAATCCGGTACCACCGATGCTACTGATGGCAAAGATATTAACAATAGCTTTAAGCTCACAGCAATTGGTAAGCAGTTAGCTGACTTACCGCTTGATCCACGGATTGGCAGAATGTTGTTGGCAGCTAAAGAGCAGAATGCTCTAAAGGAAGTCACCATTATTGCTACGGCTTTGGCAACCCAAGATCCTCGTGAGCGACCTATGGATCAAGGCGCTGCGGCTGACCAAGCACATCTCCAGTTTGCAGACGAGCGCTCTGAGTTTCTCAGTTTTGTAAAGCTCTGGAATTGGTATCAAGATGCCTTACAACATAAGCATAGCAATCGCCAATTAGAAAATTTGTGTAGAAGTAAATTCTTATCCCCACGTCGCTTACGTGAGTGGCGAGATGTGTATATTCAATTGCACAGTATGCTGAGTGAAAAGGGCTGGAAAGAAAATGGACTCGCCGCGAGTTATGAGCAAGTCCATTTATCTTTGCTGACAGGTCTGCTAGGTTATGTGGCTAAAAAAGAGGAAGATGAAAAGTCTCAAGACCGCAATAGCAAGACCGGTGGCTATATCGGTGCCCGGGGTATTCGGCCATTTATCTGGCCAGGCTCAACGATTGGTAAAAAGGCGGGTGCCTGGATTTTGGCAGGGGAGCTACAAGAAACCACTCGGATGTATGCCCGTACGATCGCCAAGATTGAACCCCAGTGGGTGGAGAAGGTTGCTGCACATCGCCTCATTACATCCTTAAGTGACCCCTTTTGGGACCATCGTCAAGGCGAGGTCATGGCATTTGAACGTGGCACCTTATATGGCCTGCCTATCTATCATGGTCGACGAGTGCGCTATGAACCTCATGATCCCGAGGAAGCCAGAAATTTATTTATTAGCCAAGCCTTAGTTCAAGAAGAAATTTTTGGACGGATGGATACGCCTGCTCTCTATCGTGAGACCGAGGCTGATGCCAAGAAAAAATATCCTGGGCTGTTTGGGTTCTTCTGGCATAACTGTCGCCTCATTAAAGAAATCGAAGCGCTGGAGCATCGCTCACGTCGACCTGATGTCTTGGTAGATGATGATTTACTTTTTGCTTTCTACGAATCACGTATTCCGAAAGAGGTCTGTAATCGTGAAGGACTCAAAGCCTGGTTTAAGAAAGAACCTAACCTAGATAGTCAGCTACGACTTGAAAAAGCAGACTTGATGCGTCATGAGGCTGCCGGTATTACGGTTGATCGTTATCCTAAAAAGATGTTGGTAGGAGGTGTGGAGCTTAGCCTCACTTATCACTTTGAGCCTGGCAGCCCCAAGGATGGTGTTACTTTAGTAGTGCCGCTGACGCAACTCAACCAAGTCGACGGCCGTCGTTGTGAATGGCTGGTACCGGGTATGTGTGAGGAGAAGACGCTATTACTACTCAAATCCTTGCCGCAAAAACTGCGCCGTCATTGTGTACCGCTACCTGACTATGCCAAGTCATTCCTAGAGCGCAAGCTTGAAGACAAACAATTTGGAGTGGGTGACTTTTTAGATAGCTTGATGAGTGACATTCGTAAAGAGCGTGGCTTAGAGATTAAACGTACTGACTTCAGACCTGAGTCATTACCCCTGCATTCATCCATGAACTTCAGACTGATTGATGAGCATGGTCGTCAACTGGAGGTAGAAAGAAATCTCGCTCGCCTGCGTGCTGAGCATGGAGAAACTGCTCGGAGTGCCTTCCAAGCCATTGCCCAAGAGACTGCGCAAGTGGAGTTAGGAGTTGACTCACCTAAAGTAAGTGGTGCTTCATCTATTCAGAAGGCTCGCTCAGTTGAGCAGGGCGGCTATCGCTCCTGGGAGTTCGGGGAGTTGCCAGAAACTCTAGAGATTCAAAAAGGGAATAAAACTTTGTTTGGTTATCCAGCGTTAGTTGACCGAGAAGACTACTGTGACTTAGAAGTCTTTGATGACCTGCTCGAAGCCAGAAAGCAACATCATCTAGGCTTACGCCGACTATTTTCTCTAGGCAATAAAGACACACTCAAAGCCCTACAAAAACAATTGCCAGGTATTCGGGAATTAGGATTGCTCTTTATCAATATTGGTTCAGTTGAGGGATTAATCGAGCAGATTCTGAATCTGGCATTGGAGCGTGCCTTTATGAGCGAGTCACTACCAATCAATGCGAAACAATTTACAGAGCGCTTGCAAGCTGGTAAACCCCGATTAGCTCTCATCGCACAAGAAATCTCACGTCATACTCTCAATGCATTGCAAGCCCATGCCGATCTACAGAAAAAGATGGCTAGTGCAAAAGCATCTTCACCCGCGGCCTTTGCAGATATGCAAACCCAAATGCAAGCCTTGATCTTCCCTAATTTTGTTGCCCAAATTCCCTATGGGCAGCTTGTGCACTTGCCACGTTACTTAAAAGCGATTGCCATGCGGATTGATAAGTTGCGCTCTAATCCCAGCCGTGATGCGCAATGTCAAAAAGATTGGGAGTCAGTTGCCAGGCCTTGGCAAAAGTTGTTGCAAGGAAGTAAAGGCTCTGCCTCCTATGCTATGACCGAGGATCAAGCCCTGCAGGATTTTCGGTGGCAGCTAGAGGAGTTGAGAGTGGCTTTGTATGCCCAAGAGCTTAAAACACCAACCCCAATGTCCTTAAAACGACTTGAAAAGGTTTTACTTAGCTTGCGCTAGGTCAAATCCATCAGGCTTTAGAGGTCTTTAATCAATCCTTGATTGCTTACAATAGCGAAATGCACACATTTATTACGATTAGAGGTTTTGGCATTATTGCAACTACCTCTTTGTTGACCCTATTCTCAGTAAACCACTTTGCCATTGCGCAAACTGCTGCCACACCCAATTCTGCTGCTAATCAGCCAAAACTGGCAGTGATTCTCAATTCAGGTGAAGCATCAGTGAGTTTGATTGATATGCCAAGCCGTCAGGTGATTAAAACCATTCCTGTTGGTAAAGAGCCTCACCATCTGATGTTGACCCCAGATGAAAAAACATTATTGATTGCCAATGCTGTAGGTAATGATGTTGTTTTGATGAACCCAAGCACTGGTGAATTAACGGGCAGAATTCCAAATATTATTGATCCCTATCAGATTGGGTACTCACCTAATCACAAATGGTTTGTGGCAAATGGCAATCGTTTAGACCGAGTAGATATTTATGTTGCTAATGGCGCCGATCTAAAACTGGCTAAAACAGTGAAGTTAGCAAAGACACCAAGCCATATTGCATTTACAGCGGACAGCAAAATTGCTTTCATCACACTGCAAGACTCCAATGAGCTTGCAGCAATTGATCTAGAAACACAAAGCGTATTGTGGGTAATTCCCACAGGCAAAGTTCCTGCTGGTTTATGGATGACTCCAGGGGATCAGCATCTATTGGTTGGCATTACTGGCGAGGATTACGTCCAGGTGATTGATTGGAAGGCGCGCAAGGAAGTAAAGCGTATCCCAACCGGCAAGGGTGCCCATAACTTCCGCCCCTTAGGCGATAAGAAACATGTATTTGTCAGTAACCGAATTGCATCCTCTATTAGTCTTATTAATATGCAAACCTTAGAGAAGGTGAGCGATATTACCGGCCTGCCAGCCGGCCCCGACGATATGGAAATTACCCCTGATGGTAAAACTTTGTGGGTCACCTTACGTTTTGCTAAAAAGGTCGGCGTGATTGATATCCCTTCTATGAAATTAATGACAGTGATTCCAGTGGGCAAATCACCGCATGGTGTGTTCTTTTACCCTAGAGCTTCCTGGGAATAAATATTCACCATGAGGTACAGGCAACTTATTCATCTCATAGCCGCACTAGTGCTGAGCAGCCTGACCTTTAGTGCCACCGCCCAAACAGCTAGCTGTAATAAAACGGTTTACCTCACATTTGATACTGGCAATATGTCAGTTGCTCAAACAGTTGCTGAGATTCTCAAGCGTCAAGAGGTCAAAGCCACTTTTTTCCTATCCAATGAGAAGACTTTCCGAGGTGACTTTGCTTTGGATGATTCTTGGAAAGCCTATTGGCAAGCACGCGCTAAAGAAGGACAGCACTTTGGTAGCCATACTTATGACCATACCTATTTTGTAAAAGACGGGCCTAAAGGCGAGGTCTTTGTGAAGGCACAGTTTGGGCCTAAAGCTGGTATGACAATGCTCTATAACGAAGCAATGATGTGTAAGGAAATTCGCAAGGTAGATCTTCGCTTTGAAGAGTTGACAGGTCAGCCACTGCAAAAGATCTGGCGTGCTCCTGGCGGTAAAACCTCGCCAAATTTAATTCGGATGGGGGATATGTGCGGCTATCAACATTTTGGCTGGGCGCCAACCGGTTTCTTGGGTGATGAGCTGAACTCCGATAAGTACCCAAATAGCGTGCTTTTAGAGAAAGCGAGCCGTGAGATCAAAGATGGCGATATCACCATGGCCCATCTCGGCATTTGGTCTAGAAAGGATCCTTGGGCTCCGGCGGTATTGGAGCAATTAATTATTAATCTAAAGGATCGCGGCTTTTGTTTTGGAGTGCTGCCTAAGATCCACAAAAATTCTCCAAATCAGTCAAAATAAAGCATGGACTTGAGCTCAATCACTTCAGCAATTTCTAGCGCTTATGGCAGCGTGCAGGAGTTTCTGTTTGCCAAAATCGTTGGGCCACTTCTGTATCAATTTGATTTGATGTCTTGGGCAGAAGATATTTTTGATGGTATTGACTGGTTTTTATTTGGCTGCATTCAGATTTTTCTGATCATTGTTGTACTAAGAACCTGGGAGCGTCTAGCGCCCGCAGAGATGCAAGAACGTTTTTCTAAAGCCAACTGGTCAGACGTGATCTACACCTTATTTCATCGACTTGGTATTTTTCATGGCTTGATCTTTATTGCCTTGTCGGGTTTCTTTTTTCAGATGGATGCTATCTTGCATGACTTCCGCTTTGAACGCTTTAATGTCGAGTCTTGGTGGCCAGGGGTTACTTCAATACCGCTAGTCAGTTTTTTAGTCTATTTGGTTCTTCTGGATCTAGTGGGTTACCTCTACCATCGCGCTTCACATACATTCCATTGGTGGTGGCAGTTGCATGCTTTGCATCATAGTCAAACGGTAATGACCGCTTGGTCAGATAATCGGAATCACATCCTAGATGACATCATGGATGCAGCAGTGACAGCATTTTTTGCACTCCTTTTTGGTGTATCCCCGGGGCAATTCATTATCTTGATTGCATTGAGTCAATTTATTCAAAGCTGGCAACATGCCAATATCAAGGTCCACCTGGGTAAGGCGCAATATCTTTTGGTATCGCCCATGTTTCATCGTATGCACCATGCAGTCGGCTATGGCCATGAAGCGATGGGTAAGCCAGGTGTCTTGGGCGGTTGCAATTTTGGTATTTTGTTTCCCTGGTGGGATATGTTCTTTAGAACTGCCATCTTCCCGAAAGAGGTCTATCCTACGGGGGTAAGAAACTTGGTCGTATCGCACAATGTCTTTGCGCAACAATGGCAAGGCTTGCTACGTGCAGTAAAAGAATTCAAACCAAAGTAAATCAATGAAGTAAGGCATACGAGTTGGTATGCAATAGGAGTTTTATGGTTGGACTACCACAAGTATTTAAATCATTTGGATTGGCCCTCGTGGGGACGATGCATCCAAGAATGCTGTGGTTGAGCTTGCGACCATTCTTGATCGTATCGATTCTCTGGGGCTGCCTGATTTGGCTCACATGGACGCCCGCACTAGCAGTACTCAGTGAGTTCCTAACCAACTCCCTGTTTACGAATTGGATTCAAGAAGGCTTGATCTGGGCTGGCTTTGAAAACGCTAGAGCATGGATTGCGCCCTTATTTTTTGTGATGCTCATTATTCCGCTGATCACCATTAGTTTGTTAGTGTTTATTGCCTTTTCAACCGTACCCACGATTGTGAAAATTGTTGTCAGGCAGGCGCACTATCAAGATTTAGAGTGCAAGCGGGGCGGGGGTTTATTCGGCAGTCTGTTTTACACCCTATGGTCGGCGCTCATCTGCCTTGCATTAGTGATGTTGACATTGCCAGTATGGTGGGTGCCGCCGCTGGTAGCAGTATTGCCGCCATTGCTCTGGGGATGGTTAACGATGCGCCTGATGTCTTATGACGTACTAGCTCAGCATGCGAGCACAGAAGAGCGTGATCAGCTATTGGAAAAATTTCGCTGGCCCTTGCTTTGTATGGGCATTGCTTCCGGAATGCTTGGTGCTGTGCCCACATTCTTCTGGGCTACATCAGCATTAGCCTTAGTATTATTTCCGCTAGTAAGCTTTGTTGCTCTCTGGATTTATTCTTTAATCTTTGTGTTTGCGGCTCTTTGGTTTAGCCACTTCTTACTGGAAGCTTTACAAGAACTGCGGCAAGAAGAATTGGATAAAGCCTTAACAGTGCAATCACGTGTAGTTGAAACGGAACTTCCCTATCATGGCTAATGAGATGGTTGATGCAACAAAAAAAGTTGAAATAGACCTACCTGCTAAAGCGCAGCGCCGTTTTGGTTTGATTGTGATTGGGGATGAAATTCTATCCGGTCGTCGCCAAGATAAACACATGGCTACATTGATTGAGCTACTCAATGAGCGTGGCCTAAGCCTCGCATGGGCGAAGTATGTAGCTGATGATCCCAAGCAGATTACTGCAACACTCAAAGAAAGCTTTGCAAGGGGTGACGTGGTGTTTAGTACAGGTGGTATTGGTGCGACACCAGATGATCACACCCGTCAATGTGCAGCATTGGCACTAGGCACCAAAACGCAGTTACACCCAAGCGCACAAGAATTGATTGCAGCTCGCATTCAGTCGACAGCAGAAGGCGATCCTATCAAAGCAGATTTAAATACGCCCGAGAATCAACATCGCTTCAAGATGGGGGAGTTCCCGATTGGCAGCGACATCATTCCTAATCCTTATAACCAGATTCCTGGCTTTCGGATAAAAGAGCATCATTTTGTTCCTGGCTTTCCGGTCATGGCTGCCCCCATGATGGCTTGGTGTTTAGATACTTTCTACAAAGACCTCTTTCATCAAGAGAACTGGGCAGAGCAGAGCTTCATTGTTCCTAAGGGGATTGAGTCGACCTTGACTCCTCTAATGGAGCGTATTGAGGCCAATTTTCCTGGGGTGAAGGTGTTTAGCCTACCTTCGGTTGGTGATGCTAAAAAAGAGGGTATTTATGCCCATCGCCATATCGAATTGGGCATTAAAGGAAACGCAAATCTTTTAGAAAATGCCTGGTCTGCTTTGAGAGCTGGCACCCAAGAGCTTGGCTATGAGATTCACGACATCAGCTAAGCGATAACTTATACTATTTGCACCAAATAAGTGCAAATAGAAGGTTTTTAGGCTGTCCAAGCCTAAATCGAGCACTTTAATAGTGCAATAATAAGAGTTCCCATTTGTTTGCTTCAGTAAATTACATACATCCATTAGGCATGTTTGATGCCTGGAATAAACAAGGGTGTATGCCTTATTTAAATTCCGAATTTAGTTCATAGAGGAGATTTGCATGACGAAGACCGTCGCTGATGTGATGAAGTTAGTTAAAGAGAAAGAATGTACTTTCGTTGATTTCCGCTTTGTAGATACAAAGGGTAAAGAACAGCATACGACCGTTCCTATTTCTGCTTTTGATGAAGATAAATTTGAGAGCGGTCATGCATTTGACGGTTCTTCTATCGCTGGCTGGAAAGGCATTGAAGCTTCCGATATGTTGTTGATGCCAGATCCAACAGCTTGCTATATCGACCCATTTTATGAAGAGCCAACGCTAGTAATCACATGTGATGTGATCGAGCCTTCAGATGGCAAAGGTTACGACCGTGATCCACGTTCTATTGCAAAGCGTGCTGAGGCGTATTTGAAGAGCTCCGGTTTAGGTGATACAGCTTACTTTGGTCCAGAGCCTGAGTTCTTTATTTTTGATGGCGTTCGTTGGGGTGCCGATATGCAAGGCTGCTTCGTGAAGATTGACTCTGAAGAAGCGCCATGGTCATCTAGTCTCAAAATCGAAGGCGGCAATCCTGGTCACCGCCCTGGTAAAAAAGGTGGTTACTTCCCAGTTGCTCCGGTTGATACTTTCCAGGACATGCGTTCTGAAATGTGTTTGATTCTCGAATCACTGGGCATTCCAGTAGAAGTGCATCACCATGAAGTTGCTGGTCAAGGTCAAAACGAATTGGGTACCAAGTTCAGCACACTGACACAGCGCGCTGACTGGACTATCTGGCAGAAATATGTTGTACAAAACGTTGCTCATGCTTATGGCAAGACCGCAACCTTTATGCCTAAGCCAGTAGTTGGCGATAACGGCTCTGGTATGCACGTTCACCAATCGGTTTGGAAGAATGGTGAGAACTTATTTGCTGGTAATGGATATGCTGGTTTGTCAGAGTTTGCTTTGTTCTACATCGGCGGCATCATTAAGCACGCTAGAGCACTCAATGCCATTACTAATCCAGGTACAAACTCTTATAAGCGTTTAGTACCAGGTTTTGAGGCGCCAGTGAAATTAGCATACTCAGCCCGTAATCGTTCTGCTTCTATCCGTATTCCGCATGTGGCAAATCCTAAGGGTCGTCGTATCGAAACCCGTTTCCCAGATCCATTGGCTAACCCATACTTGGCGTTCTCTGCCTTATTGATGGCTGGTTTAGATGGCGTACAGAATAAGATTCACCCGGGTGAAGCTGCTAACAAGAACTTGTATGACTTGCCACCAGAAGAAGATGCAAAGATCCCAACGGTTTGCGCAAGCTTGGAAGAAGCATTAGATGCATTAAAACAAGATCACGAGTTCTTAACTCGCGGTGGAGTATTTACTGAGTCTATGCTTGATGCCTATATCAATTTGAAGATGGAAGATGTCACACGTTTCCGTATGACAACCCATCCTATCGAATTTGATATGTACTATTCCCTGTAAGCGAAGGAGAGAACTTGAGCGCAGGTCTGTTGCGCAATTCGTTCAAGGGGGCAGCTACGGCTGCTCCTTTTTTTCCGACATTGCTAGATCAGATGCCCAATGCCATCATGGTATTTGAGGCTGAGAGCCAACAATTGGTTTACGTGAACCCAGCTGCAGAGTCAGCACTGGATCTATCCCGTAAATCACTTGAGGGTCAGTCTGTGCATGATTTATTTGGGGGTAATGAAGCCCTCAATAGAATGATCGCCGAAGTAAAGCTTGGCCATGTTGTCGCTCAGCGCCAAGAGTTAGTCTTACATTCCTTGCCAGGCAGTATTCATCAAGAGTTAATCCAGGCGTATATCGTAGTTGCTGCACTTGAAGATCCTGACCTACTATTAATGGAGTGGTTTCCAATTGATCAACAGTTGCGCAGTGCTCGCGATGAACGTGTGACGCAACAAGTGGAATCAAACAAGCAATTAATGCGCAATCTGGCGCATGAGATTAAAAACCCATTAGGTGGAATACGTGGTGCAGCTCAACTATTAGAGTTTGAGTTGCCCGACCAAGGTTTACGTGAATATACGCAAGTCATTATTAAAGAGTCTGATCGTTTGCAGACCTTAGTAGATCGGCTGCTGGCACCACATCGCAAGGCTCATGTCATCGAGGCATTCAATGTACATGAAGCGCTCGAGCGGGTACGTAGCCTTGTATTAGCAGAGTTTCCTAAAGGCTTAAAAATTATTCGTAATTACGACACCAGCCTTCCAGATGTGATGGGTGATCGTGAGCAATTAATTCAAGCAACCTTAAATATTGTGCATAACGCAGCGCAAGCGCTTTCCGAAGAGATTATTGCTGGTGTTGCCCAAATCGAATTAAAAACCCGTGTAGCGCGTTCGGTCACGATTGCAAAGCAACGCTATAAATTGGCGATGGATTTGCACGTGATCGATAACGGACCCGGCATTCCAGAAGAAATGATGGAGCGCATCTTCTTTCCCTTGGTATCAGGGAGAGAGGGTGGTAGCGGCTTAGGCCTCACCTTGGCACAAACCTTTGTTCAGCAACACCAGGGCTTTATTGCTTGCGATAGTCGCCCTGGACGTACCGATTTTCATATTCAAATTCCATACCGTAGGCAGGAGAGAGCATCATGAAACCAATTTGGATCGTCGACGATGACCAATCAATTCGCTGGGTTCTAGAAAAAGCCTTGGCACGCGAGAATATTCCGCACAAGAGTTTCTCTAATCCAAATGATGTGCTCAACGCGCTAGAGAAAGAATCTCCTCAGGTTCTGATCTCAGATATTCGGATGCCTCGCGGTAATGGCTTAGATTTGTTGCAGCATGTTAAAGCAAGCCATCCAAATCTCCCTGTCATCATCATGACAGCCTACTCAGATCTTGACTCTGCAGTCTCATCCTTTCAGGGTGGTGCATTTGAATATCTCACGAAACCGTTTGATGTGGAGAAAGCAGTTGAGTTAATACACCGGGCAGTAGAACAAGGTATTCGCAATGATTCAGGTGCCAAGGAATTATCTGCACTAAGACAAGATGCTTCAGAAATCATTGGCCAAGCACCTGCGATGCAAGAGATCTTCCGGGCGATTGGTCGCTTAGCCCAGTCTCATGCAACCGTACTGATTACTGGTGAGTCTGGTACTGGTAAAGAGTTGGTAGCGCATGCATTGCATAAGCACAGCCCTAGAGCTAAGGGGCCATTTGTATCCCTCAGCACTTCAGCTGTTCCTAAAGATCTACTCGAATCAGAATTATTTGGCCATGAGCGTGGCGCCTTCCCAGGCGCACAGACCTTGCGTCGTGGTCGCTTTGAGCAAGCTGATGGTGGTACTTTATTCTTAGGCGAAATTGGCGACTTACCATTTGATCTGCAAACTCGACTCTTGCGCGTTTTATCTGATGGACACTTCTATCGGATTGGCGGCCAAGACCCAATCAAGGCTAATGTCCGTATTGTTGCTTCGACACATCAAAACCTAGATACACGAGTCGCGGCAGGCTTCTTCCGCGAAGATTTATTACATCGTTTGAATGTCATGCGCTTACGCATGCCTTCATTACGCGAACGAAGTGAAGATATTCCGATGTTGGCAAGACACTTTATGCTCAGTTGCGCTAAGTCACTCGGTGTCGAGCCTAAGAAGCTTTCCGATGAGGTATTAAAAGAGATTACAGCAATGCCGTTTCCAGGTAATGTTCGTCAATTAGAGAATCTGTGTCATTGGCTGACAGTCATGACGCCTGCCAACATTATTGGCGTGAGTGATCTGCCTGCCGACATCATGGCAGAAACGCAAGAACAGCCGGTCATATTGCGAGGTGAATCCTCTCCGACAAATCCAGCACCCACAAAAGGCGCTGCAAACGATTGGGAAAGTGGACTTGGGCGTTTAGCCGCAAAAATGCTGCAAGATGGTGATAAAGAAGTTTACGATGCACTAAATGCTCGATTTGAGAAAGCAGTATTGCAAGCAGCGCTAGAAGTAACGCGCGGCCGCAGAGTAGAGGCAGCGCTACGGCTTGGCATTGGACGCAATACGATTACGCGTAAATTACAGGAACTGGGTATAGATGACTGATTCAATCCGAATTGCGGCGTGGAATGTGAATTCCTTAAAGGTTCGTCTTCCACACGTACTTCGTTGGTTGCAAGATCAGGAAAAGAAGCAGCAAGCTATTGATGCCTTGTGCTTACAAGAGCTCAAGCTCACGAATGATAAGTATCCCCATCAAGAACTAGAGGCAGCGGGCTATCTCAGCATGGCCGCAGGGCAAAAGACCTATAACGGCGTTGCCATCATTGTGCGTAAAGCGGCTTTAGCAGCGATTGCCTCTGACGCAGCCACCACCTTTTTAAAGCCCATTAGAAATATCCCAGGAAATGATGATGAGCAGCAGCGCATCTTGGCAGCAACGATTCCATTTGCGGGCACAAAACCTATCAGACTAGTATCAGCGTATTTTCCGAATGGACAATCGCCAGAGAGCGATAAGTTTGTTTATAAATTGAACTGGTTAAGCAAGTTACAAAATTGGTTAACAGAAGAACTGCAACAAAATCAACGCTTGGCACTTCTGGGGGACTTCAATATTGCACCAACTGATCAAGATGTGCATGATCCCAAGGCATGGGAAGGGCAGAATCTCGTTTCAGCACCAGAAAGAAATGCGTTCCAAGAGTTAATTAATCTTGGGCTACATGATTCATTCAGAATGTTTGAGCAAGCGCCCAAAACCTATAGTTGGTGGGACTATCGCATGATGGGTTTCAGAAGAAATGCAGGTATGCGGATTGATCACATCCTATTAAGTGAGGCGCTCAAAGAAAAATGTAGTGCGAGCATAGTCGATAAAGAGCCCAGGGCCTGGGAACAGCCTTCAGACCATGCTCCAGTAATTGCTGAGATCAAAAAGGATCAGTAATATTTAAAATAGGCCTCTACAAGTTGATTTGGTGATAACCCTCGGTATTGATGAGATATCCTAAAAATCATTTGACCCATATCAAATTGCTTGGCATTCTGTATTCCACAAGACAATTGGAGGTGTGTAATGAAATTCAAACAATTAATTGCTGCTGTTGGTTTTATTTTTGCTATGGGAATGACTGCGACGCAATCGCTGGCACTGACACATGTCGACGGCGCTATCGCCTATGAAGATATTGAGGCTACAGAAATCTTAATAGCACAATCGCCCAAAACCATCTTGGGACAGGATTTTAAATATCCGACAGGACAGCCCCTTATCAAAGCCTTTTTGATTGATATACCAGTTGGTAAGCAAACCTCTTTACACAAGCATGCTGTTCCATTATTTGTTTATGTGCTCTCTGGAGAGTTGGAAGTAGATTATGGCAGTAAGGGCAAGAAAACTTTTAAATCGGGCACATCATACATAGAGGCGATTGATTGGTGCCATCTTGGTAAGGCTTCTGGAAAATTACCTGTAAAGATTATTGGCGTTTATCTTGGTCAAGAAAAACCCGATCAAATTAAACCCGAGTCTTGCACTAAACCCAATTAATGCTTTTATTGCCTCTATAGGAATTAGATATGAATTTCAAAAGTTTTCAGTTCAAGGCATTTTTTCGTCTATTTGTCGGCAGTATTTTTCTATTGTCCGCGAGTTTAGTTTGTGCCCAAACCGTCATTACAGTAACTCATCCTGAGGTTCCTGCCCCAACTCTGCTTGATCATGGGTCAAAAGGCCAATCTGTTGGCGATGTTCGTTTATGGCATTTCAAAGCAAAAGCTAACAATAGCACTGAAGTAATGACTGATTGGATTATGACAACAACCAGCGTGAGTGAAGAGCCGGGTGGCATGGAATCTAGAATTACCAGTGCAGTTTTTTCATTCGGCTCAGGCTCAAAAGATCAAATCATTATTCAGGGTGTTGCTTCATACCCCGGTACCAAGGCAACCCTAGTTGAGTCATCTCCAACTGCCCGAGCGATTACCGGTGGAACAGGGAAGTATGCTGGTGTTGGTGGCTGGGTAGAAACTACGCATCTTACTGACGGCTCATGGCAACACGTACTTCGCATTAAGTAATAGCGCGAATGGCTTTAATAAAAACTATCCCGCTTGCGAGCGGGATTTTTGTTTACGAATGCCTTGATGTATTCGAGGTCAGAATTTAATAGCTCTCTTAATCTAAGGAGCTACGCTAAACCACCATGCCGTAATAAAGCATCAATACTGGGTTCACGTCCACGGAAGGCTTTAAAGGATTCGGCAGCAGGGCGACTACCGCCCACCTCCAGAATTTCTTCTCGATACCGCGTTCCAGTTTTAGCATCTAATACGCTACCAGTCAGTTTTGCCGCTTCCTCAAAAGCGGAGTAGGCATCTGCAGAGAGCACTTCAGCCCATTTATAACTGTAGTAACCAGCCGCATAGCCACCAGCAAAGATATGACTAAAAGAATTAATCCAACGAGAGATCTCAGGCTGCGGGATGATGTTGTATTGATTGGCAATACTTCTAGAAACATCCAGCACTGCCGCCCCCGCAGCACTTTTTGCATCAAAACTCGAATGCAAGCGCCAGTCGGTTAAAGACATCACAATTTGACGCAGGGTTGCTAAACCGTTCTGGAAATTCTTGGCAGCCAGTATTTTTTCAAAGAGCTCGCGTGGTAATGGCTTACCAGTTTGCGCATGGGCTGTCATTTTCTCGAGTACTTCCCATTCCCAACAGAAGTTTTCCATAAACTGACTTGGCAATTCCACCGCATCCCATTCGACACCATTAATGCCTGAGACGCCCAAGGCACTTACCTGTGTCAGCAGGTGATGCAAGCCATGACCGCTTTCATGGAAAAGGGTAATGACATCATCATGAGTAATAGTGGGTTGGCGCAATACCCCATCTACAGTTACTGGAGGAGCAAAGTTGCACACGAGATAGGCTACCGGTATTTGGATCTCTCCATTCGGCAATTCTCGGCGACCACGAGCATCATCCATCCAGGCGCCGCCACGCTTACCTGGGCGGGCATAGGGATCTAGATAGAAGTAGGCTCGTATTGTTCCAGCTTGATCCTTAACAGCGAAAGACTGTACATCCGCATGCCAAGTAGGCAAGTCTGCAGCTTCAATCTTTACGCCAAAGAGAGTCTGAATGACTTGAAATAAACCATCCAATACTTTAGGTAGTGGGAAGTATTGCTTGAGTTCATTCTCGGAGAAAGAGTAACGCGCTTGCTTTAAACGTTCAGCAGCAAATGGGATATCCCAAGGCTCAAGTCCATCTACAAATCCAAGCTCTGCCTTTGCGTACTCACAAAGTTCTTGCCAATCCTTCTGAGCAAATGGCTTTGATTTAATGGCAAAGTTCGTTAAGAAGAGATCCACTTCATCAACGGTATTGGCCATCTTGGGGGCTAAACTGAGTGCCGCGTAATTGGCAAATCCTAGCATGCGTGCTTCTTCATCGCGCAGGCGCAGTTGTTCCAGCATATTCTGAGTGTTATCCCAAGCGAGCTTACCTTTGGCATACTCAGGTGCCAAGTCTGATGAGCGAGTGACATAGGATTGATACATCAGGCGACGCAGTTCCCGATTTTCGGAATACTGCATGACTGGATAGTAAGAAGGGAAGTGCAAGGTAAATGCCCAGCCTTGAAGGCTCTTTTGCTGTGCGGTATCAGCTGCTGCAGCGATGGCATCTTCTGGTAAGCCAGCGAGATCTGCCTTATTAGTAATTAGATGAACAAAGCCATCAGTCGCATCTAGGACATGATCCGAGAAGGCCTTACCCAGAATCGCTTGCTCATCCTGAATGGCAGAAAAGCGCGGTTTGTCGGCATCACTGAGTTCGGCGCCACCCAGACGAAAATCTCGTAGCGAGTTTTCAATTACTTTCTGTTGTGCGCGATTAAGCTTTGCAAAGTCAGGACTATTTTTAAGTTCTTTAAACTTCTTGTAGAGCGCTAAGTTTTGTCCAAGGCTAGAAAAGAATGCAGTGACCTCTGGAAGCATCTCTCCATAAGCAGACCTTAACTCAGGTGTATCGGCAACACTATTAAGATGGGAGATAACGCCCCAAGATCTTCCTAGCGCCTCTGTCGCATCCTCTAAGGGTTCAGCCAGCTTATCCCAGCTTGATGGCGTCCTCACATCAGTTGCTGTATCTACAGCGTTTTGTGCATGCCCCAGCAGGAACTGAATGGCAGGAGTAATGTGCTCAGGCTTGACTTCTGCGTAGGCGGCAATGCCACGACCAAAAGTCAGGAGAGGATTATTTTGTAATACAACCGGTAGAAGGGCTAGAGGTGTTAGTGGGGATGTAGTCATACCCTCTAGCTTAATGGATCTAGAGTTTTGATGCCTTTTCTGCTGCCTCTAAAGTATTCATGAGGAGCATGGTGATGGTCATGGGACCTACGCCGCCAGGAACTGGAGTGATCCAGCCAGCGATATATTTAGCCGCATCAAAATCCACATCGCCGCAGAGCTTACCGTCAGGCATGCGGTTAATGCCCACATCGATCACGACAGCACCATTTTTAACCATATCGCCTGAAATCATCTTCGGTTTACCGGTAGCAACTACCAAGATATCGGCATCTTTGGTGTGGTGAGCTAAATCACGTGTTTTGCTATTACAAATAGTGACTGTTGCGCCAGCTTGCAGGAGGAGCATCGCCATGGGCTTGCCCACAATATTGGAGGCTCCAACAATCACGGCACGAGCACCACGAATGGGATAGTCAATACTCTCTAAGAGCTTCATGCAACCATAAGGAGTGCAGGGCTTAAATTCTGGTTGACCAACCATCAAGGCGCCAGCATTAGCTACGTGGAAGCCATCCACATCTTTTTGGGGGGCAATGGCTTCTAGTACGCGCTCAGCTGCAATATGTTCTGGCAATGGTAATTGCACTAAGATGCCATGAATTGATGGGTCTGCATTGAGAGTAGCAATGCGAGCAAGTAATTCTTCTTCACCTAGCTCAGCAGAGTAGCGCTCTAATACCGAATGAAAGCCAACATCTTCACAAGCTTTTACTTTATTACGGACATACACTTGGCTAGCAGGATTTTCACCAACCATAATGACTGCTAAGCCAGGGCGAACACCTTTGGCAGTAACAATGGCGCCACGGGCAGCTATTTCAGCACGTAGTTTTTTGGAGAGCGCGTTACCGTCTAGTAATTGGGCGGGCATTGCAAGTGTATTAATTGGGCTGAGGATCAGACAAAGCTAAGCGGAGCAGATCGGCCACGGTATTGACGTTGAGCTTTTCCATAATATTAGCGCGGTGAGCTTCAACTGTCTTAATAGAAATGCCAAGATCATCTGCAATTTGCTTATTGAGGCGACCAGCAACGATGCGCTCTAATACTTGACGCTCACGACCAGTCAGTTTGCTCAGTAAGCTCTGAGTAATCTTACGTTGGCTCGCTTGCGAGTAATCTACTCTTGCTTTAGCAAACATACGATCGACTAAACCGCAGAGGTCATTTTCTTTAAAAGGCTTCTCAATAAAATCTACTGCACCACGTTTCATAGTGGAGACTGCCATCGAGACATCACCGTGACCAGTAATGAAGGCCACTGGCATCGGGAAGTTTTCACTAATTAAACGCTCTTGTAACTCAAGGCCAGACATCCCAGGCATCCGAACATCGAGAATTGCACAAGAGATGGTGGTCTTATCTGTACTTTGTAAAGACTGCAAGAAGCGTTCAGCGCTAGCGTGACAGCGAACAACGTAACCATTGCTCTCTAAAAGCCAAGTCAGAGAATCGCGCACAGCTTCATCATCGTCAACTACATAGACGACTTCAGCTTGATTTGGTTTGGCAGTAGCTATGTTCATATTCGGTCTCACAAGGTAAATCTAAAAGTAGGATATTTATCCATTGTCCTTCGAATCAGGAGATTCTAGGGGTAGAAGCATTGTAAAGGTGCAGCCGGCCAGTTTGGTGCGTTCGGAGTCCATCACATTGGAGGCCCAAAGCCGCCCATGATGGGATTCGATAATAGAGCGGCAAATATTGAGCCCCATGCCCATTCCATCCGCTTTAGTGCTAAAAAATGGCTCAAACATACGTTCTATGACTGATTCAGCAATGCCGCCCCCAGAATCAGTCACCCTGATCCGCATCATAGCTGGGAAGGTACTGGTATCTAAATCAGCGCTAATGTTGACGGGCGGGGCTGACCAACGGGAGGAAAGAGGGTAAGCCTCACGCACGCTATCTAGGGCATTTTTGAGGAGATTCACTAGGACCTGCAAGATGAGTACAGGGTCAACATTGACCTCGGGCAAATCATCTGCAAGAGTAGAGGTAATGCTTAAGCGATGGCGGTTTGCTTCAATCTCCACAAGACCAACCGCGTCATTAATGATTTCAGTCATTGATGAGAATTTGCGCTGAGGCTCGCTGCGCTTCACAAACCCGCGGATGCGCTGAATAATGGTACCTGCACGATGTGCTTGTTCAGATGCTTTTTCTAAAGCAGGAAAAATTTCTTTACTTAAAGCGGGGTCAATATTGCCCTCTAAGCGTTTTGCAACGCCCATGCAGTAGTTGGAGATAGCCGACAGGGGCTGATTTAATTCATGTGCAAGAGAGGATGCCATTTCACCCATGGTGGTAAGGCGGCTTGTAAATTGCATGCGCTCCTCTTGTTGGCGTGACAGATCATCTGCTTCTTTGCGGACCGTAATGTCAGTAGTAATGAAGAGTTGGGCTAAATGACCATCTATCCATGGGATGAAACGACGACGTACTTCGTACCATTTATTACTGCCATCATCTAATTGGACTTCTTCAGACTCTGATTCTTGATATAAGAAAGAAGTTGGAATACCAGGAGGAGACTCTTGCAAATCTTCGGCAATCTCATGAAGGGTTTCAAGATTATTACTATTGCCAGATAATTTGAAATGGCCTTTGGCATCATCGCCAAAGTTCTCTCGATAGAAGCGATTGGCAAATAAAAGTTCGTCATTCTCAAGATCTACCACGGATACCGCCGCATCCAGCCCCTCAAGCACAGTAACGAAGCGCTCTTGGGATACAGCAAGTTCTTCACGAATCTTTTTCGGCTCTGAGATGTCAATTAATGAGGTAATCCAACCAGTTTGTTTCCCTTTCTCATTAATGAGGGGAGCAATAAACGTACGCGTTTGAATTTGCGATCCATCACGACGCAAAATAGCACCCTCAATTCCTGTTTTTGATATCACCTCAGATTGCAGGGCGCGATTCATCTTCTCGACTAGTTCATCACGCCTAGAGTCCGGCCAGAAAGGGAATGGTGGGGTAAGGCCAATCAGCTCTTTTGCTGACCAGCCAGTCATCTCACAAAAAGCGCGGTTCACATAAGTAATGCGCTTTTCCATGTCATGCGCCCGAATACCAACGGGGGTGGAATTTTCCATAGCATTACGAAAGCTCGTTTCAGTCCGTAGGCTAGCTTCTGCCTCTTGGCGGACTTGCATTTGTTTTAAGACGGACCATAAGCTCCAAATCACGAAAGCACATAATCCAAGTACAACGCCAATCAACATTCGAAAGGTCAGATTGGTGGGCGGAGGATAAGTATCAATCCGTAAAATTAAGTTCGGACTGAGAATACCAATGTCTAAACTCGTCTGGTTGCTGAATGCTCGTCTTGGGGTATCTCGATCAGATGAGATGGATAGCACTCTTTCGTTGTCAGTAAGAAGGGTAAAGCGATAATGGGCTTTGAGTTCAGATGGCACAACATCTAAAACACCCTGAGCAGTATAGAGAGCAGCTAAATATCCAATAATATCTCCGCCAACAACGTTGGGAACGACTTGCCAAAAAACAGTTTTTCTTTCTTTTGCGAGGCTCTCATTGCCTGGAAGATTTAAGTTAATAAATTGACTAAACGATGCTCTGTTGGTGCTTCTACTCAGTTCGATTGCATTAGCCAACCCCTCGTTAGCCGATTGGTCATTTTGTGTCCTACTAATCCAATCTGTTTTATTGTTGCTGATAGGGGCTGTCCATAGATCCTGATTTTTTGGATCAATCCAGATGATTTTGACTATTTCATGATTGTTGTTAATTAAATCAGCCGCTTGCTCGTAAGCAATTTTTTTCAGTTTTCCCTCATCTTCGCTGGCGGCTAGTTGCCGATTAATGCTAACTAAGACATCAAGATTATTAACAAAGCGGAGTTGTATACGCTGCTTAGCCAAAGAGAGCTCTCTAAATAGAGCCGATTCTTGCTGATTTTTTTCTTGTAGTTGCAGGGTACCCAAAATGACACCCATTACCGCCGTGAATATGACGATGGCAATGAGAGGGGTGTATACGAGCCTAAAGCCCCGTATTTTTCGGAGCCACTTGAATGGACTGAGGAGTAAGCTAAAAGAAGCCAATAATTTCATGAATGAGGCTTATTTTGCCTCATTGCACTATCTAAAACGGCTTTTCTTCTGTAAATTCAAGATGTTATTTGCACCGCAATAAAATACCACATTATGAGAAATATTATCATTATGTGGAAAATTGCTTGTTTACACTCATATACCTACATAAAATATTGCCTATAAAGTTAATAACTCATAGCGAAGTACTCATTGGAGACAAGTCATGGCCGCAGTTCCAGAGCAGGTGTTAGGTAAGCATAATTCTCAGGATGCAGATCCTGGAGAAACTCAAGAATGGTTACAGGCCCTCGATGGCGTTATCCATAATGAAGGTCCTGAGCGTGCTGCCTATTTGATTGATCAGCAAATTTCTCATGCCAGGGTGAATGGTGTTGTGCAGCCTTTCCACGCAGAGACTCCATATATCAATACGATTCCAGTAGAGAATCAAGCGCGCTTACCGGGTGATCAAAATGTTGAGCACCGCATTCGTTCATACACCCGATGGAACGCGATGGCGATGGTTCTGCGTGCTAACAAAGACACCAACGTTGGCGGACATATTTCTTCTTTCCAGTCAGCGGCAACTTTGTATGACGTAGGCTTTAATCATTTTTGGCATGCGCCATCGCCAGAGCATGGCGGTGATCTGATTTTTGTTCAAGGCCACTCGGCTCCAGGTGTATATGCACGTGCCTACATGTTGGGCCGTTTATCTGGCGAACAACTAGACAACTTCCGTCAAGAGGTTGGCGGCAAGGGTATCTCTAGTTATCCGCATCCATGGTTAATGCCGGACTTCTGGCAATTCCCAACCGTATCCATGGGCCTTGGCCCAATTATGGCCATTTATCAAGCGCGCTTTATGCGCTATATGCAAGACCGTGGCTTTATTAAGCATGAAGGTCGTAAAGTTTGGGCATTCTTAGGTGATGGTGAAACTGACGAGCCAGAATCTTTAGGCGCTATTGGTATGGCGGGTCGTGAAAAACTGGACAACCTGATTTTTGTAGTGAACTGTAACTTGCAACGTTTAGATGGACCAGTGCGTGGTAACGGCAGCATTATTCAAGAACTCGAGGGCGAGTTCCGCGGTGCTGGTTGGAATGTGATTAAGGTAGTGTGGGGTGGTCAGTGGGATGCTCTATTTGCCCGTGACAAAAAAGGCATCTTGATGCAGCGCCTAGGCCAGATCGTTGACGGTCAGTACCAGACCATGAAGTCTAAGAACGGTGGTTATGTTCGTGAGACTGTATTCAATACCCCAGAATTAAAAGCTTTGGTGAGCGATTGGAGTGATGATGAGATTTGGCAACTGAATCGTGGCGGCCATGATCCTCATAAGGTATACGCGGCATTTCATGCAGCGGTAAATCACAAGGATCAGCCAACAGTGATTTTGGCTCACACTATCAAAGGTTATGGCATGGGTGGCTCTGGTGAGGCGATGAATATTGCTCACCAAGCAAAGAAGATGAATGACGACGACGTACGCCGTTTTCGTGATCGCTTTGAGATTCCGGTAAAAAACGAGGATCTCGATGATATGCCTTTGGTGAGCTTTGCTGAAGGTAGTCCTGAGTTGGAGTACATGAAGGCGCGACGCCAAGAGTTGGGTGGCTATTTGCCACAGCGTCGCACTAAGGCAGAAAGTCTGCCAGTCCCCGCATTAGATGTATTTGCTCCGCTGCTTGAAGCAACTGCAGAAGGTCGTGAGATTTCAACAACGATGGCATTTGTGCGCCTGCTCAATACCGTGGTGCGCGATAAAGTTTTAGGTAAACGAGTCGTTCCGATTGTTCCGGATGAATCCCGTACCTTTGGCATGGAAGGCATGTTCCGTCAGATGGGCATTTGGAATCAATTAGGTCAGCTCTACACCCCAGAAGATCATGATCAATTGATGTTCTATAAAGAGGACAAGACCGGACAGATTCTGCAAGAAGGTATTAATGAAGCGGGTGGCATGTGCGATTGGATTGCAGCTGCAACTTCGTATTCAACCCATGGTGTACCAATGTTGCCTTTTTATATCTTCTATTCCATGTTTGGCTTCCAGCGGATTGGTGACTTAGCATGGGCAGCAGGTGATATGCGTAGCCGCGGTTTCTTGCTCGGCGGTACTGCGGGTAGAACAACGCTGAATGGCGAAGGCTTGCAACACGAGGATGGTCATAGCCACCTTTGGAGTAGCGCAGTGCCAAACTGTATTAGCTACGACCCCACCTTTGCATTTGAATTGGCGGTAGTGATTCAAGATGGTATGCGCCGTATGTTGGAAGTTCAGGAAGATGTGTATTACTACATCACCTTGATGAACGAAAACTACGCTCATCCAGCAATGCCAAAGGGCGCCGAAAAAGACATTATTAAAGGCATGTATAAGCTCAAGTCTGTTGGCGATGACAAGGCTAAGTTACGTGTTCAACTTCTCGGCTCAGGAACCATCTTCCGTGAAGTGATTGAGGCAGCAGAAATGCTCCACAAAGACTGGGGCGTTGCCTCTGATTTATGGGGTTGCCCAAGCTTTACTGAGCTAGGTCGTGATTGGAACACAGTGCACCGTGCCAATCTCTTGAATCCAACGGCTACTCCTACACTTTCGCATATTGAGAACTGCCTCAAAGATACCTCAGGCCCAGTCGTTGCAGCTACCGACTATGTTCGTTTGTTTGCTGAGCAGATTCGTCCAGCGATTCAGCACATGGGTCGTCGCTATGAAGTATTAGGCACAGATGGCTTCGGTCGTTCTGATACCCGTGAAAAACTCCGTGACTTCTTTGAGGTTGATCGTCGTTGGGTGGTATTAACTGCCTTGAGATCTCTGGTAGATGCAGGCCAGATGGATCGTCAAAAACTTGCTGAGGCCATTCAGAAGTATGGCATTGATGCTGCTAAACCAAACCCGATGACGGTTTAAAAGAGAAGAATTCATGAGTCAAATAATCGACATTAAAGTCCCGGATATCGGTGACTACAAAGATATTCCAGTAATTGAGGTCTTAGTCAAAGCCGGTGATCAGATTGAGAAAGAGCAATCTATTGTTGTCTTGGAATCTGATAAAGCCACGATGGATGTTCCTTCATCCCACTCCGGCGTTGTGAAGGAAGTCAAAGTCAAGATTGGTGACAATCTTTCCCAAGGATCAGTTGTGATCACTTTGGAAGAGGGCTCAGCAACAGCAGCTGCTCCTGCTCAGGCAAGCGCTGCAACACCAGCGCTGGCAAGCCCACCTGTATCAGGTAGCACTCCAATCGAAATCACAGTTCCGGATATCGGCGACTATAAAGGCGTGCCAGTGATTGAGGTCTTGGTCAAAGCCGGTGATCGGGTTGAGAAAGAACAATCTATTGTTGTGCTTGAGTCTGATAAAGCCACGATGGATGTTCCTTCATCCCACTCCGGAGTTGTGAAGGAAGTCAAAGTCAAGATTGGCGACAATCTTTCCCAGGGATCAGTAGTATTAATTCTGGAAGCTGATTCATCTGGATCTGCAGCTACTCCAGCAGCGGCGCCAGTAGCACCAACAATACCAGTAAGCAAGCCTGCGGCAGTTGAGCCACCAGTTGCTCGTGCTCCAGCACCTCCTCCAATTTCGAATTCAGCCCCAGCAGTAGACGCATCATTGAGTCATGCAAGTCCATCAGTGCGTAAATTTGCCCGTGAACTGGGCGTGACTGTTCATCAAGTCAAAGGTTCTGGTCCTAAGGGGCGTATCACACAAGAGGACGTTCAAGCTTTTGTTAAAGCAGCCATGAGTGGTGGTGCTGGTAGTCCAGTAGCATCAAGTGGCGGAAGCTTGGGTGGCCTGAATCTCATTCCTTGGCCAAAAGTCGATTTCGCGAAGTTTGGTGAGATTGAGCGTCAGCCATTAAATCGTATTAAGAAGATGACTGCGGCTAATCTTGGCCGTAACTGGGTGATGATCCCAGCAGTGACCTATCACGAAGATGCAGATGTGACTGACTTAGAAGCATTCCGCGTAGAGACGAATAAAGATAATGAGAAGAAGGGCGTCAAGATTACGATGCTCGCTTTCTTGATGAAAGCTGCTGTAGCTGCCTTAAAGAAACATCCAGAGTTTAATAGCTCGCTTGACGGTGACGATTTAATTTTGAAGAAGTACTTCAATATTGGTTTTGCTGCAGATACACCAACCGGTCTAGTAGTGCCTGTGATCAAAAATGTGGATAAGAAAGGCATTTTCGAAATTGCTAAAGAAACTTCTGAGTTAGCAGCATTGGCTCGTGACGGTAAACTGAAGCCAGATCAAATGCAGGGTGCCAGCTTTACGATTTCCTCTTTGGGCGGCATTGGCGGGACTTACTTCTCGCCCATTGTAAATGCTCCAGAGGTCGCTATTTTGGGTGTGAGTAAAGCTGCTATGAAACCAGTATGGGATGGCAAGCAATTTGTACCACGTCTCATTTGCCCATTGTCTCTTTCCGCAGATCATCGTGTGATTGATGGTGCATTAGCTACACGTTTCAATTTGTATATTGCGCAACTCTTAGCCGACTTCCGTCGCGCTACGCTATAAGGGGGGATCGATGGCTAAGCAAATGATCCTCGTGCCTGATATTGGCGACTATTCTGATGTACCGGTGATTGAAGTGCTGGTAAAGGTTGGCGATGTGGTTGAAAAAGAGCAGCCTTTATTAGTGCTCGAGTCTGACAAAGCAACGATGGAGATTCCGGCAGATGCTGCTGGAACCATTACTAGTATTGCAGTCAAACTAGGCGATAAGATGAGCAAAGGAACTGTCATTGCTGAAATTGAAGCAAGCAGCGCTGCACCCGCAGTACAAGCTACTTCAGCACCATCGCCTGCACCAGCAAATACTGCAGCCCCAGTAATACCAGCTCCAATAGCTGGTCAATACAGTGGCAAAGTTGATCATGAGTGCGAAGTGTTAGTGCTTGGTGCTGGCCCTGGGGGTTATAGCGCTGCATTCCGAAGTGCTGACTTGGGTATGAATACCATTCTAGTTGAACGCTACTCAACCTTAGGCGGCGTATGTCTTAACGTGGGTTGTATTCCATCTAAAGCATTACTTCACACTGCTTCAGTCATGGATGAAGTGAAAACTATGTCTAAGCATGGCATTACATTTGGCGCACCAAAGATCGAGATTGATCAATTGCGGGGCTATAAAGATTCTGTGATTGCTAAGTTAACTGGTGGTTTGGCTGGCATGGCAAAAGCACGAAAAGTCAAAACAGTGCGTGGTTTAGGGCGCTTCTTGGATGCTAATCACGTTGAAGTTGACATGACTAGCGGCACCGGTCAAGATCTGAACGGCCAAAAAGAAGTAGTGCGCTTTCAGAAGGCGATTATTGCAGCGGGTAGTCAACCCGTGAAATTACCATCCTTGCCAGAAGACCCTCGCATAGTAGATAGCACAGGCGCTTTATTGCTGACGAGTATCCCAAAAAGAATGCTCGTGATTGGTGGCGGCATCATTGGTTTAGAGATGGCTACGGTTTACAGCGCACTAGGCTCACGCATTGATATTGCTGAGATGATGGATGGCCTCATGGCTGGCGCTGATCGTGATCTTGAAAAGGTCTGGGAGAAGTTCAATTCCGGACGCTTTGAAAAAGTCATGCTTAAGACACGTGCCGCTAAAGCCCAAGTGAAGCCCGATGGTATTGAGGTGACTTTTGAGGGTGAGAATGCACCTGCAGAACCACAAACCTATGACCTAGTGTTAGTTGCAGTAGGGCGCACGCCCAATGGCAAGAAGATTGATGCAGGTAAAGCGGGCGTTCAAGTAGATGAACGTGGCTTTATTCCAGTTGATAAACAAATGCGCACCAATGTGCAAAACATCTTTGCGATTGGCGATATTATTGGTCAGCCTATGTTGGCTCATAAGGCAGTACATGAAGGTCATGTTGCAGCTGAAGTTGCAGCTGGCCAGAAGTCTTACTTCGATGCAAAGCAGATTCCATCAGTTGCCTATACCGACCCAGAGGTGGCTTGGGCTGGCTTGACTGAAGAGCAATGCAAAGCACAGGGGATTGCTTATGAAAAAGGTTTATTCCCCTGGGCGGCTAGCGGAAGAGCTATTGCTAATGGCCGTGATGAAGGTTTCACAAAGCTGATTTTTGATGCAACGACCCATCGCATTATTGGTGGCGGTATTGTTGGCACTCATGCCGGTGATCTCATTGGTGAGGTTTGCCTAGCAATTGAAATGGGCGCTGATGCAGTAGATATTGGTAAGACTATCCATCCTCATCCAACCTTGGGTGAATCAGTAGGCCTGGCTGCAGAAGCCGCACATGGTCATTGCACTGATTTACCACCAGTAAAGAAGAAGCCTTAAGTAAGTAGATATCTTCTAAGCAGCTAAAAAAAGCCCCGAGTGATCGGGGTTTTTCATTGCAGAATAGATTTTGAACTATTTCTTTTTAGCTGCTTTGCTAGCCGTATCAACAGCGCTGTTAAGGTTTGTTTGTGCAACTTGAACGGCATGCTTGACGGCCTTTTGGCTGGTTTCATATACGTTGTTAGCAGAGGCGATGGCTTGCTTCATCGCCTGAACCGCAGCATCTGAACCGGCAGGTGCATTCTGCGTCCACTCTTCCACTAAAGCATTGATCTTTTGCTGACCCGCTTGAAGTTCTTTTTCAGCTGATTTGGTGAAGTTGTCCTGAGTTTCGTGGGCTAAGTCATATAAGTGACGGCTGTAAGCCATAATCTTTTCGGCCATTGGCTGGACCGTTTCTGCTTGGTGGGCGAGAAGCTGTTGAATGTCTTTGATTTCTAAAGCCTTCTTTGCACTCGTCATGCTGTCGCTCAAACTTTGTTTTGCAATATGCATATTGAGCTCAACTAATTTTTCTATGCTTTGGAGTGCTTGATTGGTCAAACTACTCAAAGTTTCTAAATTGGCTTTTTGTGCTGCTGCCAGTTGTTCTGGTGTTAAGTTCATTTCAATCCCCTTCAGATGGATTTAGGCTTTGATTCTTTTAGCTCATCACCCACTGTAGTCTCTCTTGAACCTTTTTACAGCTTATATATTGCGTTGCAGTATGAAGAATCATTTAAGACCTTGAATTCAAGGTCTGGGGGCCGTATCAAAAAGAGCCTAAAATCAATGATTCAATCAAAAAACTGCAATATTTTCAGTAAGTTACCCATGAAATTCAGCCTAGATAACGCAATTGCACCGATATTTGTGCTGATATGGAGTACAGGCTTTGTGATTGCTCGCCTCGCGATGCCTTATGTCGAGCCAGCTACCTTCTTATTTTGGCGTTGTGTGGGTGTTCTCGCAGCCATGGCAGCACTGAGTTTAATTTGGCGTATTACGTGGCCAAGTTGGTCGCAGACCAAGCATATTGCTGTTGCTGGCAGCTTGCTGCAGTTTGGCTATTTACTTGGCGTTTACTTTGCTATCCATTTGGGTATGGGGGCAGGTTTAGCAGCCATTATTGTTGGCCTACAACCCATTGTGACCGCTTGGTTTGCTGCATGGATATCAGAACAAGTTTCGCCGCGCCAATGGATTGGTTTAGGGTTTGGCTTTGCAGGTGTTGCTTTAGTGGTGCTGGAGAAAATAACATTCGTCCATATTCCATTTGTCAGCTATGTATTGGCTTTTATCGCATTACTCTCGATTACTTTTGGGATGCTTTATCAGAAAAAATATTGTCCGGTATTTGATCTGCGGGCAGGCTCCTCAATTCAGTTCGGTGTTTCAGCAGTGCTTTGCTTTATTTTCATGTATTTCTTTGAGACAGGTGTGATGGTCTGGAATGCATCAGTGATTGGCGCCTTGTTATGGGCGATATTTCCGCTATCCATTGGCTCAATTAGTTTGCTATTTATGATGATTCGTAAGGGCGCAGCAACGAAAGTTACAAGCTTTCTCTATCTGACGCCTCCGACAACTGCACTAATGGCTTGGATATTATTTGGGGAGCCATTTACCTTAATGATGGCGCTAGGGCTGGGTTTAACTATGACGGGAGTGGTATTGGTTAATGCCCGCCAAACCAATACGGTAGCTACCATTGCCGAGTAAGACACTATCAAATATCCAAGATGGGGCTAATAAATCCATCCTAAGCTGTGAAAGTAATTATCATTCCATATGTTAAAAGTTTTGAAAGGTTTTTTGGGGATGCGTTTGAATCGATTTTCGATCTTGATCTTGACTGGGATATTTGCCTGTGGTGCTTCTCTGAATGCGCCAGCCATCGCAGCTGCCAAAGATAAAGATGGGCAAATCAAGACTAATAAAGTCATTGTCAAAACCGCTAAATCTCCAAAAAAGCAAAAAGCTGTTCGGGTTACAGTAACGCGCTCATCTGAACCAGTTGCCCCTTCTCATCCATCTTTTGCTACAGCACTTGGTTTGCGTGGTCAACACGATGAATTGAGTCTGAAGTCGAGTGTAGCGATGGTTGTTAATCAAGATACCAAAGAAGTGTATTTTGAAAAAAATTCTGCTGTTAGCTTGCCAATTGCTTCTATAACTAAGCTGATGACTGCGATGGTTGTTTTAGATTCCAAGCTGCCTTTGGACGAGACTATCGTGATTAATGCAGATGATGTTCGCATCTACGCTAAATCTCGTCTTGCTGGTGGCACAGTGATGACTCGTGAAGAAGCTTTATTGCTCTCCTTGATGTCCTCTGAAAACCGCGCTGCATATACCTTAGGCAGAAACTATCCAGGCGGTATTCCTGCTTTTATAGATGCCATGAACCGTAAGGCTAGAGAATTGGGAATGGAGCATTCTCATTTTGCTGATCCTACTGGTTTGATGAGTGAGAATGTGGCCTCTGCTGAAGACTTAGCCCGCATGCTTAACGCTGCATATCAGTACAAAATGATCCGTGAATTTTCAACTTGGCCAGACTTAACTATGGTGATTGGCAATCGTCCACAGAAGTTCTTAAATACCAATCGCTTGGTGCGTTCAGGTGATATGAATATCGGCTTACAAAAAACGGGCTTCATTAACGCAGCAGGTAAGTGCTTAGTAATGCAAGCCAGGGTCAATAACACCCCCTTGCTATTAGTCTTCTTGGATTCTGTTGGCACCCAATCTCGTTTTGCTGATGCAGTACGAGTGCGTGACTGGTATGAGCGCATGCCTCTAGGGACGCAACCCATTCGCCGCATTATGTAATGGCTTGGCTAGGCTGATGTGCCTGGCTCTGTTGTTTTGGGTTTGTAGCCCAGTCCTTTAGAAATCTGTAGGGCAGTATCCTGTAGGGATTTAAGCCAGTCTGCTTGCATACGATCTGTAGGTGAGCTGAGTGATAAGCCCGCAACTAATTTTCCGGCGTCATCCAAAATAGCCGCAGCAAAACAGCTCACGCCAAGCTCTAACTCTTCGTCATCGCGGGCATTGCCTTCTTTTCGAACTTGATTCAGAGCAGCTTCTAATTTATTGGGATCAGTAATGCTATTGCGTGTATGTCCTGATAGGCCAGTTCGCGTGACGTAGGCGCGCACCTGGCCGGCATCATCACTCGATAAAAATAATTTACCTACTGAGGTGAGGTGTAGCGGGGCACGACCACCAATGGCGCGAACCACTTGCATGCCAGAGCGTTCGCTATAGGCGCGATCGATGTAAACGATCTCATCACCTTGGCGTACTGATAGGTTAACAGTCTCACCAGTGAGTTTATGCAGGGCACGCATGGGAACTTGAGCCGCCTCGCGCACGGAGAGTCGTGCTTTAACTAAGTTACCCAGCTCTAAGAGTTTTAAGCCAAGACGATAAGTTCCACCATCGCCACGCTCCACTAAACGGCAAGCAACCATATCATTCAGAATCCGGTGGGCAGTAGAGGGATGTAGGCCGGTTTGCTCGGCTAAATTCTTGAGACTGCTGGATTCTTCTTGCTCAGCCAAGGCGTCGAGCAGATTCATCATGCGCTCTACTACCTGGATAGCTGTTTTAGCAACTTCCCCGGTGCTTCTAGTATTTTTGACAGCTTTAATGGTGCTCATGGGCTCTATTGTAGCGATTTCAGATGCAATTGCATATTGTGAAACGCTGTTTTATAGATACCCAGATAGCTAGGCCCCAGTTTATGAGTTGATTCTAGGGTGTTCTGAGGGCTTTGGCGCACTCATTCACGAGATCTGGACCCCTGTAGATGAGTCCGCTATAGATCTGCACTAAGCTGGCGCCAGCCATGTTTTTTTCTTTGGCATCGGCTCCCGACAAAATACCGCCAACGCCGATGATGGGTAGATTATTTCCTAATCTTGCCTTGAGTGTTTTGATCACTTGAGTAGAAAGCGCGCGTACTGGAGCGCCCGATAATCCACCCGCTTCCTGACTATGCTGCATGCCTTGCACTAAGTCACGAGCAATGGTTGTATTAGTCGCAATGATGGCATCGATGCCAAACTCCATTGATAGATCTGCGATCAAATCAATATCAGTAGTCTCTAAGTCAGGTGCAATTTTTAAGAAGAGTGGCTTACGGACACCATAACGATCACTCAAACGTTTTCTGGCTTCGTCTAGACTGCTCAACAATGCGCGCAACATATCTTCACCGTGAAGATCACGTAGGTTTTGAGTATTAGGAGAGGAGATATTCACGGTAATGTAGGCAGCGATTTCATAAACAGCCTCCATTGCCAAAATGTAATCGCTAGCGGCATCCTCAATTGGCGTGCTGGCATTCTTGCCGATATTCATACCAAGGACACCGCCTTGTTGCCAAAAGCGCGAGCGGCGTACCCTGGCAACGCAAGCATCAACACCATCATTATTAAAACCCATGCGATTAATGATGGCCTGCGCTTCTGACAGTCTAAACATACGTGGTTTGGGGTTGCCTGCTTGCGCGCGTGGGGTGACTGTACCAATTTCTAAAAAACCAAATCCGAGAGCGGCAAGCGCATCAATATGCTTACCGTCTTTATCTAAGCCAGCGGCTAAGCCTACTGGGTTTGGAAAGGTGATACCACAAAGTGTACGAGGATCAGCTACCGGCTTACTAATGAGCCGCTCAAGTAAACCCCAGCGCTCTGCACGATCTAAATTACCAAGAGTAAGGTTATGGGCTTGTTCAGGATCTAAGCAAAAGAGCCAGGGACGTAAAAGAGAATAGCGGTCGATCATGGGTAGATATTATGACCCAGTCAACTTAGACAAAGGCTGCCAATGATCATCAATCAAACCTTCTAGCGGTTGATACTTGGCCTTATAGGACATTTTTTCACTCTCTCTAATGTAGTAGCCTAGGTAGAGGTAAGGCAGAGCCAGTATTTTAGCTTGCTCAATTTGCCACAGGATGCTGTAACTACCGTAGCTAGAGGCAGGTACCGAGGTATCGAAGAAGGTATACACCGAAGAAATGCCCTGATCCAAAATATCAATCATGCTGACCATGCGTAGCCGCCCTGGATGTGAATCATGCGGGCCATCTCGGAACTCCACAATCCGTGAGTTCACACGGCTTTGCAATAGGAACTGCATGTATTGGTCTTGATCATCACTATCCATTTCTCCACCAGCATGTCTTTCATTTTGATAGCGCTGGTATAGCTGATAGTGCTCCTCTTGATAGCCTAAGTTCAGAACTGATACCTCTAAACTAAGATGTTTTTTCCAGGCTCGACGTTGACTGCGAGAAGGTATAAATTGATTCACCAGAATGCGCGTGGCAATACAGGCTCTACATTCATCGCAATACGGACGATAGGTGTACAGTCCACTGCGACGAAAGCCAGCATTCAAAAGCTCACTATAAGTATCAGCATGAATTAAATGGGAGGGCGTAGCTACTTGTGAGCGCGCGATTCGATTCGGTAAATAAGAACAGGGGTAGGGTGCCGTTGCATAAAACTGCAAGGCGGTGAGCGGAAGTTCTTTTAGCCGAGTCATAGCCAGTGGGTCAAAATGGTTTTATCAAAAGTCCAAGATGGTTCAATCTTAGTTTGATTTAAGGATATCTGCAGTTGTTCCAGAAATTCCTGTCTGGTGACAGCGGCTGCACCCAGAGAGTGAAGGTGTGCCGTCTCTTGCTGGCAATCAATCATGACAATTCCATTTTGCAGGCACCAGGCGCTTAAGGCGGCTAGAGCAATCTTAGAGCTGCCAGGTTTACGGCTAAACATGGATTCTCCAAAAACCATCGAACCAAACGAGACGCAATACAGGCCACCAATGATCTGTCCTCCTTCGGTCACGGCGATGCTATGCGCATGACCTTGTTCATGAAGTGCAGTGTAAGCATCTACGATCTCATGAGTGATCCATGTGCCATCTTGATCTTTGCGTGTGCTAGTAGCACAGGAGCGAATCACAGCACCAAAATCTGCATCTACCAAAATTTGCGAATGAACATCTCGGCAAAAAAGACGAATACTTTTCTTTAGGGAGTCGCTGCATTTAAATTCTGTCGGTTTGAGAACCATGCGGGGATCTGGAGACCACCATAAGACAGGTTGATTATCTGAGTACCAGGGAAAGATGCCTAGTTGGTAAGCCTGAGATAGTTGCCCAGGATAAATACGTTCGCTTACTGCAATGAGTCCAGGAACACTGGGATCTGGATCAGGTTCAAGCAGTGGGTTCGGAAAGGAATCCTGTGGTCCTAGCCAAGTGATCTGACTCATGCTTTGATCCATATCAGACACTAAATTCTCTCGGATGGCAGTACATCACGACTGCGTAGCTGAAATTCCTTGCCTGATTCTAGAAGGCCGGCAGCACGATCAGCAAAAAACCATTCCAGTGTTTGCTTCACAGTTGGAAAGGCTAATTCTGCCCAAGGGATTTCATGTTCGTGAAAGAGCGCAACCTCAAGACTTTCTTCCCCAGCGCAAAAATCAGGAGTGTTCATTTTTGCCAAGTAAAACAGATGCACCTGTTGTGCATGAGGAACATTCAATAAGGAGTAGAGCGGACCCATTTCAACATGAGCGCCTGCCTCCTCGAGAGTTTCTCTAGCAGCGCCGTGACTCGTCGTTTCGCCAAGCTCCATAAAGCCTGCAGGAAGCGTCCAGTAGCCATGACGTGGCTCAATAGCGCGACGGCAGAGTAAGACTTGTTTTTCATAGACGGGAATACTGCCGACAACATTACGGGGATTTTGGTAATGAATGCTGCCACATGATTCGCAAACATGGCGTTCGCGAGAATCATCTGCTGGAATCTTGATCGTTAGGAGAGAGGCGCAGTGAGAGCAATACTTCATGACAACTTTCTAGAAATGGGCTTTAATGGCGCCACGCAGGGCATTAGTGAGAATAATCTCATCTGCCATTGAAACATCATTAATAGTCAGGTTAGCCTCGCGGGCATTTAGTTTTGAGTCTGCAAGGAGAGTTGCACGCATTACCCCAGGCAATAAGCCCGCTGAAAGAGGCGGGGTTAGCCATTCAGAGCTGCCTTGAGGTTTAACAAAAATGCTAGTTCTTCCACCTTCAGTAACAAAGCCCTGTTCATTGGTAAATAGAGCATCAAAACCACCTAAGCTATCAGCCGTTTTCCAAGCTAAATCATAAAGACCACGATTGCTAACTTTGTGGCGCAATAAGGCATCACCAGAAAACATTCCCACTTCGCCAGACAGAATATCTTTTGCCCAAAATATTTTGACGGGCTCATTGAGGGCATCGAGCACTCCCGTAGAAACCGAAAGATCACCGTTCCGAGCCAGATCAAGCCTCAACCTGAAAGTCATTCCAGCATCTAGTGATGCGCAAGTACTTTCAATTGCTAATTTGGCATCAGGCCGACAAAAAGAAATTCCTAAGGTCAAAGCAGAAGATTGCATACGATTTAAGTGGGCCTCTAGCTCCTGAGGCTTTCCAGCAGCAATTGCAATCGTTTCAAATAGTCCAGTAGAGGCAGGTAAATTCATTAAAAAGGCTGACTTAATAGAGCACTCTCGCCATTCTTGTATTGGATCAGAATCATTCGTGATTCCAGCTCCAATGCCCAAGGTAAAGGTAGAGGTATGTGACTTTGCATCTTCTGTAATTTCAACAGTGCGAATCGGAACACTAAAGGCAAAGTCACCACTGGGATCAAGCCAGCCTAAGGCACCACAATAATAGCCACGATCTTCAGGCTCCAACTCCTGAATAATTTGCATGCTACGTTTTTTTGGGGCCCCTGTAACAGAGCCGCAGGGAAAGACGGCATACAAAATATCTAAGAGAGAGGTATTAGGCTTTGCTTGACCTTGTACAGTCGACGTCATTTGCAATACATCACCATACCGAGCTACTTCGAATAAATTAGGCACAGTGACCGTACCCGGCAATGAGATGCGGCTAAGATCATTGCGCAACAAATCTACAATCATGACGTTTTCAGCTTGATTCTTGGGATCATCAGATAAGGCACTTGCTACTTCAGATAAGGCACTTGCAGTACCTTTCATCGGCATTGCTTTGAGGGTGTCGCCTTCACGAGCAATAAAGAGCTCAGGAGATTGGGATAGCAGGTAGTTGCCTTCGTGTGAGATGTAGGCCCCAAACCTACCTGGCTGACGATCACGCAAGCGACTATACAAAGCCAGAGGAGAGCCGTAGGTGTTGCCAGTAATGCGATAGGTATGGTTGATTTGATAAGTATCACCACTGCGGATGTATTCCAATATCTTGCTAATGTCAGAGGCAAATTGCTGCTCACTCAATGATTGACGAACATCCATAACACCAGCAGAACTCTGTCCATCCTCAAGCTGGTCGGCAATCAAGGCATCAACCTCTTGCTTGGATAACTTATCAAAATCCTTAAATACCCAAGCCTCAATCAGCGGGTGAGCGCTTACAGTGCCTCCCATTCTTTGTGGAAGCTGATGAATTTGTCTGCCCAGTTCATAAGCAAATGTAGCGACAACAAACTCCCCTCTAGCAAGGGATGTGGCAATTTCTGCTAAACACTTTTGAGTTGCTAATAAGTCGAGCGAGTTGTCACCACTAGATAGAACGCGCCAATAATGTAGCGGGCTTTCATAATGGCGACTAGACGGTTTGGCCGCTGTACTTTGCGCATCGTCGAGCAAAATCATGGCGGCTAACCCAATTTCTTCTATTTATTTCAGCAGGGTAGCTGATTCAATCGTCACCGTCTTAGAGGGAACATCGGCCATTCTGCCCATCCGTGGTGCTGGAGCAACCATCGTTGGGACCTTACGGATTGCATCAATGGTTTGCATACCAGAAATGACTTTGCCAAATACGGTATAGCCATTACCCATAGCATTGGGGTAGTCCAATGCGGCGTTGTCATTCACGTTAATGAAGAACTGGGAAGTAGCAGAATCAGGATCAGAGGTACGCGCCATTGCAATGGTGTAACGATTATTCCTTAAGCCGTTTTGCGCTTCAGAAACTACGGGAGCATTAGTGGATTTCTGATTTAAGTCCGGAGTAAAGCCACCACCTTGAATCATGAAGCCATCAATCACGCGATGAAAGATTGTGCCGTTATAAAAACCACTCTTTACATAGTTTAAAAAGTTGGCACTAGTCTTTGGAGCCTTCACGTCATCAAGCTCAACAACAAAGTTACCTAGGGTAGTTTTAAATTCAACCTGAGGGCCAGCAATAGCTGCTTGGCCAGTAATACATGCAGCAACGAGAATGAGGCTAGTAAAAAGCTTACGCATAAAGACTCCTTAATGAAATGGATAGAAAAATTGTATTGTGCAAAGTATTAAGTTAGGCCATTGGGAACATTCCCAGCATAGGCATAGGATGCTTCTTCAAACATCCCCGGCCGGGCAAGGTAATCGAGCGCCCAATCGATAGTATCGAAACCCCAAAAGCAGTGTTGATTGAGTATCAAGGCAGGCACCCCAAAGGCACCATCCGCTTTAGCCTGATTCGTACTGGCAACCAGCGCCGCTTTAATCTCGGGGCTTTCGGGCCTTGGAGTTTCACTAGATAAGCCCAGGTAGACGCAAAATTCTGGCCAAGAAAGATTGGGATCTTTGCCTTCAATCCAAACATAATCAAAGGCCCGTTCTACCATTGTCCAATCCGCATTCTTTTCAAGTAGCAAACGTTGTGCTGCAACCGTTAGAAATGGATGGTGCTCAGGAAAACGAAAGGGGATACCTAATTTTTCTGCTTGCCACACGCAAAATTGATAAGTGTGTGGCCGCTTGACAGCAATTTCTCCAGGACCTCTATTGTCAGTAGCTCTAAAAAGACCACCCAGAAGAATAGGCACAGGCTTAACATCGATATTTATTAGCCGCTGCCTTTGTTTCACATATAAATAGGCGAAGGGCGAAATAATGTCGTAATACAAAGTGGCTGAAGTTTTCTCACTCATTTTCTAATTCCTATTTCTTTTGATATTCTGCATCTAGCTTGCGTAAGAAAGCCATTTTTTCCTTAATTTGACTCTCCAGACCGCGCTCAACAGGTTCATACCAGTGGGGCTCTGACATTCCTTCAGGTAAATAAGACTCACCAGCAGCATATGCATGTGGCTCATCATGCGCGTAGCGGTATTCTTTGCCATGCCCAAGCTCTTTCATGAGTTTGGTTGGCGCATTGCGTAGATGGTTTGGCACAGGCTTGGATTGGTCTTGAGCGACATAAGCGCGTGCCGCATTAAATGCGTTATAGCTAGCATTACTTTTTGAGGCTACTGCTAGATACACTACCGCTTGACCTAAAGCTAACTCACCTTCAGGTGAACCTAGTCTTTCAAATGTTTGCGCGGCATCATTTGCTAGCTGCATGGCTCTAGGATCAGCCAAGCCAATATCTTCCCAAGCCATCCGAATAATGCGGCGCGCTAGGTAGCGGGGATCCGCACCACCATCCAGCATGCGACAAAACCAATATAGTGCTGCATCAGGATCGGAGCCTCGCACTGATTTATGAAGCGCAGAAATTTGATCATAAAACTGATCGCCACCCTTATCAAAACGACGTGCTTGAGTGGTGAGGGCATTTTCAATAAAAGCTTGGTCAATTACTTTTACGGAAGAACCGGGCGTTAAAACCGCATTATGAATTTGCTCTACTAGATTTAATAGACGGCGGGCATCCCCATCGGCATTGATAACTAGGGTATTGATCGCATCATCTTCAAACTTAATATCGGCTAAAGCATGTTGATGCGCACGCGTAAATAGCTGCTTGAGTTCATCTGCAGTTAAGGACTTCAGAACATAGACCTGGGCACGAGATAGCAGTGCTGAGTTCACCTCAAAAGATGGATTCTCGGTAGTTGCGCCAATAAAAGTGAATAAGCCTGACTCCACGTGAGGCAGAAGAGCATCTTGCTGACTCTTATTAAAGCGATGAATCTCATCTACAAACAAAATCGTTTGCTTGCCATACTGAGCCATATTTTGCTGAGCTTGCTCAATGGCTTCGCGAATCTCTTTAACTCCAGCTAATACTGCAGAGATTGCAATGAACTCACGATCAAACGCTTTTGCTGAGAGGCGGGCTAAAGTCGTTTTACCAACTCCCGGGGGCCCCCACAAAATCATTGAGTGCGGCTTACCTGAGGCAAAGGCTAGATTGAGTGGCTTACCTGCGGCTAATAAATGGGCTTGTCCAATCACTTCTTCAATTGATTTCGGGCGCAATGCTTCCGCTAGAGGTGGCAGAGGAGTGCTATCGAATAGACCGCTCATTGAACAATCATGCTTGGATAAAGAGAATCACAATAGCTGACCAAGTTAAGCAGGCAGCAGCAATATAGGTCAAGCGATTACGAATCACCATAAAGGCATTCCGTGATGGTTCATCCGAAAAATAGTATTGATAGGTATTTTGATCAATGTTGCGTTGAATGATTAAGGTGGATGCGAGGATCAATAAACCCACTGGAATATAAATATGTAGGGCAAGCCAGGCAACGAGAGCGGGAGTAACGCCCCAGATCCAAGCGTTACGATCAATCCAGCGATCTCCGCTCGCGGCTTTACCTAAAGTGTGTAAGCTAGCGCCCCAATGTAAAGCTCCCATAAATGCAGTAATGACTGCACCATAACCTGCAAGGGATTCTGCACTTAAATAATTTAAAGGCGTTGGTGCTAGTTGCACCATTAAAGCAAGTCCAATAAAAGGAATCAGGCCGGCGTAGGCTAATTTGTTGACTAGGGGTGGAATAGGATTCACGAGTATTAAATTAGTTGAAGTTCATCAGAATGCAAAATTATTTGTCATAGGTATAAACACCGCGACCCGTTTTACGACCGAGGTAACCAGCCGCCACCATTTCACGAAGGAGAGGGCAAGGACGATATTTAGAATCGCTAAAGTTTTCAAAATACACTTCAATCACTGCTAGGCAAGTATCCAAGCCAATGAGGTCAGCTAAAGCTAAAGGACCAATCGGTTGATTGCAGCCCAACTTCATCCCAGCATCGATATCTTCAGGACTAGCAAGCCCTTCTGACAATACAAAGAATGCTTCATTAATCATTGGTAACAAAATGCGGTTAACTACAAACCCTGGTGAATTTTTAACTGTGATGGGTTCTTTGCCGACGCGCTTGGCCATATCAATAATCGCCGCATGCGTTGCATCACTAGTTTGTAAGCCACGAATAACTTCCACCAAGGCCATAAGGGGCGGAGGATTAAAGAAGTGCATGCCAATAAAGCGTGCTGGGTTTGAGTCTAGAGCAGCTAGCTTGGTAATCGACAGGGAGGAGGTATTAGTGGCAATGATGGTGTCTTTGCTAACAATCTCATCGATTTGATGCAGAATTTTTTCTTTGATGGCCTGATTTTCAGTGGCAGCCTCAATTACAAAACCCAAGCCTTTCAAATCGGCATAAGAGGTGCTGCCTTTAATGCGCTTGAGCGCTGCGGCTTTTTCATCGGTAGTCAGAGTTTCTTTTTTAATGAGGCGATCTAAACTTTTGCTGATTTGATCTAAGCCGCGTTGCACAGCTGCTTCGTTAATATCAACCATGACGACATCTAGACCGGCAACTGCACAAACCTGCGCAATCCCATTACCCATCGTGCCTGCACCGATCACACCGACTGACTGAATCTTCATTTCATTTCCTCTTTTGATACTGGGTTGAACCAAACAACTGCTCTCTAGCTTTGTTATCAGTCAAAGGCTTGCGTAATGCTGTTAATACTTCGCATCCCCGTTTTACGGCTGGACGTTCCCCAATCATTTCAAACCAAGCCTTGAAATGAGGATAGTCATTAATCTCAACACCTTGGTTTTTCCAATTCCGTGTCCAAGGAAAAATGGCGATATCTGCTATGGAGTAGCTTTTACCTGCAATATAGGGATTATCTTTTAGTTGTTGATCAAGAACCCCATATAAACGTTTTGCTTCATTGGTATAGCGATTAATTGCATAGTCAATAATCTCCGGCGCATAGAGACGGAAATGGTGGTTTTGCCCAAGCATGGGACCTAAACCACCCATTTGAAACATCAGCCATTGCAAAACCTCATACTTGGCACGAGTCGTCTTCGGAAGAAATTTGCCAGTCTTGCTGGCCAGATACAGCAAGATAGCACCGGACTCAAAAATACTGATGGGCTTTCCATCAGGCCCATTGGGATCTACTAAAGCAGGGATCTTGTTATTCGGACTAATCTTTAAAAAGTCCTTAGCAAATTGATCACCAGTGCCAATATTAATTGGGTGCGCTAGCCAATCGCGACCTAAACGATAGCCACATTCCTCTAACATGATGTGGACTTTGTGGCCATTCGGTGTTGGCCAACTATAGACATCGATCATATTGTTTGATTTCTTCATTGCTATAACTCTCTTTATAAAGATTGTAGGCGTTGCAAGGCAGTCGCTAAAGTTTGCTCTTGCTTGGCAAAACAGAAACGGATCACGCCAGATTCAGTAGGGCGATCATAAAAAGCAGAAACGGGAATAGCTGCTACACCAACTTCAGTAGTGAGCCATTTACAAAGATCAGCTTCATTCAATTTAGCCTGCGGAATATTCAGCGCAGAGTAATCAGCGCACTGAAAATAAGTACCTGGTGTTGGCAGTAATTTAAAAGAAGTCTTCTCTAAACCTGCCTGGAAAAAGTCACGCTTAGCTTGATAAAAAGCAGGCAAGTTTAGGTAATGCGATGCATCAGCTAAGTAAGAGGCAAGACCATACTGCATGGGCGTATTGATAGTAAAGACATTGAATTGGTGAACCTTGCGAAACTCTTTTGTTAATGCTGGTGGCGCAGCGACATAGCCAACCTTCCAGCCAGTGACGTGATAGGTTTTGCCAAAGCTAGAAATCAGAAAACTTCTTGCGGCGAGTTCTGGGTGCGAAGCCACGCTATGATGCGCTGCGCCGTCATAGACCATATGTTCATACACTTCATCACTCAAAATCAGAGTAGAGGTATTTTTGACTAACTGCGCTAGGCGATCTAAATCTGCTTTCTGCCAGACCATCCCAGTAGGATTATGGGGAGAGTTGATGATGAGTAAACGTGTTTTGGAATTGATGGCGTTGGCTAATGCATCCCAAGGAATTTCATAGGAAGCAACTTGTCCATGTGCATCACGTCTTACCTCTAGCGAGACAGCAATGGTTTTACCGCCCGCTAATTCAATGGAAGGTCGGTAGCTATCGTAAGCAGGTTCAATGATGACCACTTCATCGCTAGGACTAACGCAAGCCAGAATGGTCGTCAAAATTCCTTGGGTGCCGCCTGCGGTGATGGTGATTTCTGATTCGCAGTCATAGTGGCGACCGTATAGATTTTTGATCTTCTGACTAATACCATTTCGTAACTCAGCGATTCCAATCATGGGAGGGTATTGATTGCGATCTGCCAGCATGGCGTCACTCACGCTAGTGATGAGTTTGCGATCACATGGAAAGTCTGGAAAGCCTTGACCTAGGTTAATGGCCTGATGCTCAGCTGCCAACGCAGACATGACAGTAAATACCGTTGTTCCCACATTGGGCAGGCGGCTTGGAAAGGAGGGGGAGATCCCGGGTGTGGTCATTTAAGGCGGGGAAATTGAGTAGTCGCTAGAATGGTAAAAATTCATAGACAAATTGTGCCATGCTGATCGTACTTTCTCCCGCTAAATCCTTAGATTACAAGACCCCAGTCAAGGTCAAAACCTCGACCTTGCCTGAATTTGTCTCAGAATCAGCCAAATTGATTGCTGATCTTAAAAAGCTATCCCCTCAGGATGTGGCGAAGTTGATGGGTTTATCGGATCAATTGGCCGCGTTGAATGTGGGTCGCTACCGCGATTGGACCAAGAAATTCACGGCAGAGAACAGTAAACCAGCTATCTATGCTTTTGATGGTGATGTCTACGATGGCTTTGACGTCAAAACCCTCAATGCAAAGGCCCTCGACTTTGCTCAAGACCATATCCGGATTTTGTCTGGTCTTTATGGTGCCTTAAGACCCTTAGATTTAATGCAAGCCT
>CAIUOP010000089.1 GCA_903900805.1 uncultured beta proteobacterium
AGCGATAGGCTTTTGCCAATTCCACTGTAGTCACTGGTGGCTTCAAATTCGGCATGATGATGGCACGGGCAAATTGACGGGCCGTATCAGCCAAGACATCCTTCATCACTTCGCCATCACGAATATGCAGATGCCAATCATCTGGAGCAATCAGTTCAATTTGTGTTGGGCTGTTAGGCATGATTATTTATTGAGCAAAATGATGCGGAAATCATTCACATTAGTAAGTGTAGGACCAGTTTCCACCAAAGCGCCCAATTCTGCAAAGAAGCCATAGCAGTCATGGGCAGCCAAGAATGGCTCGGGAGCAATCCCTTTAACTAGGCTGTCCTGACGAACATCATTCGTAAACCAAGCTCCTGCATTCTTTTCGCTACCATCAATACCATCGGTATCTGCTGCTAAAGCTGCCAAATGAGGTAAATCATTCGAAGCAGCAAAGAGTGAAAGTAGATATTCACTACAACGACCGCCACGACCTTTGATGCCTGCAGGAATGGTGACAGTACATTCGCCACCAGAAATCAGCGCAAGCGGTTTATCAGCCTGCTTAGATAGATGCTCTTTAGCTAATTGCGCATGACTAATACCAACAGCCTGCGCTTCACCAGTAATCGTATCCCCCAGAACAATAGGCTCATAACCCTGGCTACGTACATAATCTGCAGCAGCCTCCAAGCTTTTATAGGCAGTTGCAATCACATGATTTGCTACTTGAGCACTAATCAAATCAGAATCTTTTAAGGTCTCTGGCTTTTCTCCTGCGAGGCCTTGCTTTAGATGATTGAGGACAGATGCCGGGATCTCATCTTTACCTAAACGATATTTTTCAAAGATAGCCAAAGCATCTTGATAGGTTGAATAATCAGCTGCACAAGGGCCACTAGCGATATCTGCTGGTGAATCACCAGTCACATCAGAGATCAGTAATGCCTCTACGCGTGCTCCATGAGCAATGGCAACTCTTGCTAAATTGCCACCCAAAATTGCAGATAAATGTTTGCGGACAATATTCATTTCCTCAATCGGGGCACCACTTCGCAAGAGCGCTTCAGTAGTCTGGCGCATGTCATCGATAGAGATTCCTTCTTGAGGCAAGGTCAATAGACTTGAGCCACCACCAGAAACGAGAGCAATCAATACATCACCTGGTTTCAGTTGCTGGGTTAATGCGTATATTGCCTTGGCACCATTCATGCCAGCCTGATCTGGTACCGGATGGCCAGCTTCAATAATTTGAATATGACTGGTAGGCGATGCATGTCCGTAGCGAGTCAAGACTACGCCCTCTAGCTTTACTTGAGGCCAGTATGTTTTTGCATACATCTCTAATGCGCTAGCCATCGAAGCGCTAGCCTTACCAGCGCCCACTACTAGGCACCTTCCTTTAGGCTCTTGCCCAGTCGGAAATATCTTGGCTAAATATTGTGGGACGATGACTTGTGGATCAGCCACAGCCACAGCAGCTGCAAAGGCATTTTTTAGAATATCTTCTGTAGAAGTCGGCTGAGTATTTTGTTGAGTCATCCAGCTATTCTAATCAAGAGCAGCACGTTCTTGCATTTGCCACATCTCGGCATATTTGCCTTGGGCTGCTAGTAGCTCCAGATGCGTGCCCCGCTCCACAATTTGCCCATGCTCCATTACTAAAATTTGATCAGCATGAATGATGGTCGATAGCCTATGCGCAATGATGAGAGTAGTGCGATTTTTAGCCAAACTCAGTAATTCTTCTTGAAAAGCCCTTTCGGTTTTAGAATCTAAGGCAGAAGTCGCCTCATCAAAAATGAGCATTGCTGGCTTTTTTAACAAAGTTCGGGCAATTGCTACACGCTGTTTCTCGCCGCCAGAGAGTTTTAAGCCCCTCTCGCCAACTTGGGTATCGTAGCCATCTGGTAAGCGCTTGATAAAACCATCAATTTGCGCAGCTCTTGCTGCCTCATGTACCTCTTCAATAGAAGCCGAGGGATCTCCATAGGCAATGTTATAGCCAATCGTGTCATTAAATAAGACTGTATCTTGAGGAACGATACCAATTGCTTTACGCAAAGAAGCCTGTTTCACATCTTGGATATTTTGTCCATCAATCAAAATCTTTCCAGACTGCACATCATAAAAACGAAATAACAATCTAGCTAAAGTACTTTTACCTGCCCCACTTTGTCCAACCACGGCAGTGATTGTTCCCGCTGGGATGTTAAAGCTCACATCATGGAGAATTTCTCGTTTAGCCTCATAGTGAAAAGATACGTTCTCAAAGCGGACATCAGGCCCATGGCCATAATTTTCAATATGTAGCGACTTAGAATTTGGTGAGTCTGCAATTTCTTTATCTGTATTGAGCAAGGAAAACATGCGCTCCATGTCCGTAAGGGACTGTTTGATCTCGCGGTAGATCACACCCAGGAAATTGAGTGGAATGTACAGCTGAATCATTAAGGTATTCACGAGTACGAGATCGCCAAGAGTCATGGTGCGGTCTACTACACCGAGCGTAGCGCGCCACAAAATTAAGACTAAGCCAATAGCAATGATTGTTTGCTGGCCAAAATTAAGAACCGCTAAAGATTTTTGCGACTTAACAGCAGCAGCCTGATAGCGCACCAAGTTTTTGTCGTAACGACTTGCTTCAAAAGCTTCATTACCAAAATACTTCACTGTCTCAAAATTCAATAGGGAATCAATTGCTTTCTGATTTGCCTTGGAATCCATGTCATTCATAGTCTTACGAAAATGGGTGCGCCACTCCGTTACCACTACAGTAAAAACAATATAGAAAACTAAGGCGCATAAGGTAATTGCCGCAAACCAAATATCGTATGAGTAGGCTAAATAACCTAATACCAAAATGAACTCAACAAGGGTTGGTAGGATGCTATAGAGTGAATAAGAAATCAGTGATTGAATACCACGGGTGCCGCGCTCAATATCACGACTAACACCTCCAGTTTGACGAGCTAAGTGAAAGCTCAGCGCTAAAGCATGTAAATGCTCAAAGACTTGGAGGGCTACTTTACGGACAGCATTTTGGGTCACTCGCGCAAATAAAAACTCGCGCAACTCAGCAAACAAGGAAGCTGACATTCGTAGGAGCCCATAAGCCAAAATGAGTCCCACTGGAACCGCAAGTAAAGCTTGTGGAGAATCTATCCTGACGTTTAAATTATCAATTAAACGCTTCAGTAAAATGGGGATGCCTAGATTGGTGACCTTAGCGGCAACCAAGCAAGCTAGGGCAATCGCAACTCTAAATTTATATTCCAGTAGATAAGGAATTAAATCGCGAATGACCTTCCAATCGCTTCCCTGTGAAGGCTTGGATTCTGCTCCTGAATGATGCTGCCCAGATGAAGGTCTCATCGCTCTATTTTATTCCTTAGTCTTTGAGAACAATTTCAGAATAGCTTCACCATTGCTACGAGAGAAACATTTCTTAGCTGCCTCTACGCAGGGTAGCCATTCATATGCCACGTGCTCTCTTGGGGAAAGCTTGATAGGGGTGTCATTCGGAACCTGTAACGCAAACCAATGTTCAGTATTTTTGGTGACGCCAGGTGCATAACGATAGCGCCAATCTGGGTAAATTTCGTACTCAATTTGATGATGCAGATTGTGCAAGGCACCCTCAGGGAGACGATCGACAGCAATACCTGTTTCCTCAAACACCTCACGAGTAGCCGCTAATGCAAGATCTTCATTTGGAGTATCAAGACTACCGGTCACAGATTGCCAGAAATTTTTTCTATCCGTACGCTCTATTAATAAAACATCCCCATTCGATTTATAAATAACGACTAAAACCGAAATAGGAATTTTCAAGATAGGACTAGGCGCTACTTTGCTGATTTAAGTAGCTGGAGTAGCTTGGCGCAAACGAATATGCAGTTCACGTAGTTGACGCTCATCTACTGGGCTAGGGGCCTGAGTCAATAAGCACTGTGCACGTTGCGTTTTAGGGAAGGCAATCACATCACGAATCGATTCAGCACCTGTCATCATTGTCACAATGCGATCTAAGCCGAATGCAATACCGCCGTGTGGAGGTGCGCCATATTGAAGAGCGTCCAATAAGAAGCCAAACTTGGATTGGGCTTCTTCAGGGCCAATCTTCAAAGCACGAAACACCTGGCTTTGCACTGCCTCTTGGTGAATACGTACTGAACCGCCACCAATTTCGCTACCGTTGAGTACCATGTCATAAGCTTTTGCCAAACACTTGCCTGGATCAGACTCGAGATACTTCATGTGCTCGTCTTTCGGGCTTGTAAACGGATGATGACAAGCAACCCAACGCGCTTCACCTTCATCGTAATCAAACATTGGGAAATCAACTACCCATAGCGGCTTCCATCCTTCAGTAAAAAGGCCATGCTCTTTACCCCAAGCAGAATGACCAATACGTAGACGTAAATTGCCAATGGCATCATTCACTACTTTTTCTTTATCGGCACCGAAGAAAATAATGTCGCCATCTTTTGCGCCAGTGCGCTTCAAGATACCTTCGATAGCAGCGTCATGTAAATTCTTGACGATTGGAGATTGCAAGCCATTACGGCCTTCAGCAACAGAGTTCACCTTGATCCAAGCCAAACCTTTCGCGCCATAGATGCTGACAAACTGGGTGTAGTCATCAATCTCGCTACGACTAATCCCAGCCCCGCCTGGGACACATAAGCCTACTACACGGCCGCCCTCCTGGTTTGCAGCACCTGAGAAAACTTTGAAATCAACATCTTTCATCAATTCAGTTAATTCGGTGAACTCGAAGTTCACACGCAAATCTGGCTTATCAGATCCAAAGCGTGCCATACCTTCTGAATATGGCATGGTTGGGAATGGATTAGGCAATTCAACATTCATGGTCTTCTTGAAAATATGACGAATCATATTTTCGAAAAGCTCACGAATCTCTAACTCGCTTAAGAAAGCAGTTTCACAGTCAATCTGAGTAAATTCAGGCTGGCGATCTGCACGTAAATCTTCATCGCGGAAGCATTTAGTAATTTGGTAGTAACGATCAAAACCCGCCACCATCAATAACTGCTTAAATAATTGCGGAGATTGCGGCAATGCAAAGAATTGGCCATCATGCACACGTGAAGGAACCAAGTAATCACGGGCACCTTCTGGCGTACTCTTAGTGAGCATCGGAGTTTCGATATCAATAAAGCCCGCTTCATCTAAATAGCGACGGCACTCCATTGCAACGTTGTAACGTAAACGTAAGTTCTTTTGCATCTGCGGACGTCGTAAATCTAGCACTCGATGAGTAAGACGGGTTGTCTCAGATAAATTCTCATCATCAATCTGAAATGGTGGGGTCACAGAAGCATTCAAGATCACCAGGCTGTGACAAAGAATTTCTACTTTTCCACTAACTAGGTCATTATTTTCAGTGCCTGCAGGACGCGCCCGCACAAGCCCTTTAATCTGAATACAGAACTCACTCCGTACTTGCTCAGCCAAAGCAAACATCTCAGGACGATCCGGATCGCATACTATTTGGACAAAACCTTCGCGGTCACGTAAGTCAATAAAGATCACGCCTCCGTGGTCACGCCGGCGATTAACCCATCCAGCAAGGGTAACCTCTTTACCAATCAGTGAATCGGTTACCTGTCCACAGGTATGGCTTCGCATCGACATAACAATTTCCTATAAATCAAAGATGGCGTGGTGACTGAGGTGCAGTCAATCCACTAGAACTATTAGGGGGTACAGAGCCCATGGAGACAATGTGTTTCAAAGCTTCCTCTACGCTCATCTCTAACTCGATTGTTTGTGCGCGCGGCACAATCATGAAAAAACCAGAGGTAGGATTTGGAGTGGTTGGCAGGAATACGTTTACGTAGTCCTCACCTAATTTAGCCGTGACTTCTCTTGCAGGTACGCCTGTTTGAAAAGCAATTACCCAAGAATCAGCGTGCGGATAACGAATCAATAAGGCCTTACTAAAAGCCTGACCACTGCCAGAAAATAAAGTGGATGAAACCTGCTGAACACTCGAGTAGATCGAACGCACAATCGGAATGCGATTAACAAACTTATCCCAAATCTTTAACCACCATTGACCAGCAAAACTAATCGCCAGTAATCCGGTGAACATAATGACCGCGATAACAATCAATATCCCAACACCCGGAAGGTCACGGAAATGTTGAACATCTATTGCGGTATCACTTGGAAGAACCAGAATAATGGCATGCATCACTGAGCCAAAAACGCCGTCGAGCAAACCCAATCCCCAGCCAATCACCCAAACGGTGACTGCAAGTGGTACCCAAACAAGGATGCCTGCGATAAAGTATTTTTTCATGTGTTCTGCCTAGCCCGCTATTTTAGCGGTTTAGAGATCAAGTAGGCAAAGACTAGTAAATGCCTAGGCTAATGATCAAAATCCCGGCTAAAAAACCACCTGCAAAGAGCAAAGCACCCGCCACAAGACGGTGAGTACGTCTTTCTTCGAGTAAAAGTGCTTTTAGGGCCTCTAGCTCGCCATTTTGGTCTTTTGTCTGATGTCGACCTTGCACTAGGGCATCAGCAATCAAACGAGGTAAAGTTGGCAGGATCTTGGCCCAGGAAGGCGCCTCTGCTTTTAGGCCATCAATTAAGCCGCGCCAGCCCAACTGCTTGCTGATCCACTTTTCTAGAATCGGTTTTGCAGTCTGCCAAAGATCAAGATCAGGATCCAATTCGCGCGCCAGGCCTTCGACATTCAATAAGGTCTTTGATAACAGGGAGAGTTGTGGCTGGACTTCGACCTTAAAACGACGAGATGTTTGGAATAAGCGCACTAGAACAATGCCCAAAGAAATCTCTTTCAACGGTCTGTCAAAGTAAGGTTCACACACTGAACGTACTGCACCCTCTAATTCTTCCACACGGGTATCGGCAGGCACCCAGCCTGATTCGACATGTAACTCTGCAACACGACGGTAATCACGATTAAAGAAAGCTAAGAAATTAAGCGCTAAATAATTTTTATCAGATTCGCTCAGCGCACCAACAATACCAAAGTCCAAAGAAATAAAACGGCCAAATGTTTCTGGCTCAAGACTGATCATGATGTTTCCAGGGTGCATATCTGCATGGAAAAAACCATATTCAAATACTTGAGTAAAAAATATCTCAACACCATCAGCAGCTAATTTTTTGAAATCTACTCCAGCGGCGCATAATTCTTCAAACCGTCCAATGGATATACCATTCATCTTTTCCATCACCATGACATTGGTATGGCATAAATCCCAATACATTTCTGGAATCATCAGCTTATCTGAATCAATAAAATATCTTCTTAACTGACTGGCATTAGCAGCCTCACGCATGAGATCAAGCTCATCATGTAAATGTCTATCAAACTCAGCAACGTTTTCAGTAAGTTTTAAGCGGCGACCATCAGAAGATAGTTTTTCAATAATTTTTGCTAGGTCATACATTAAAGCGATGTCGCTCTCAATAATCGGAAGGATCCCTGGGCGTAGAACTTTGATCGCAACTTCACGCTCATTCCATTCTGGATGCCTGTCAGTAGCTCGCAAAACACCGAAATGGACTTGCGCAACAGAGGCGCTCGCTACTGGTGTGGCATCAAAACTAATGAAAACTTCTTCGATCGGCTGACCAAGCGCTTTTTCAATTAAGCGACGCGACTCTTCATTTGAAAATGGAGGGACTTGATCTTGTAACTTTGCTAACTCATCTGCAATATCTTCTGGCAACAAATCTCGACGCGTGGAAAGGACCTGTCCAAATTTCACAAAGATCGGACCAAGCGCTTCTAGTGTCAAACGAATACGCTCGCCCCTGGGTAAGTTGACACCAGGAGAGGTCCAGCAGATCAGTGTGAGAGCCCCCTTACCAATTCCTGGCTTCAGAATATCGCGCAAAAGCGGTAATAAGCCATAACGCCAAGCAGTAAAGAAAATAAAACAAAGGCGAGCAATCCGACGCACGATTTATCTAGCCTTTTGCTCTAAGAGTTGAATGCGCTTTTCGATTCGATCTACAGATTCACGCAAATCATTTAATGTAGATTTATGAGTTATAAAGTCTCGCTTATTCAAAAGTACTTTTCTTTCTTCGCTGACATACTCCACGACATTGTCTAGCAAATCAGAAGCTGCAGAACGAGAGGCGGAGACAAATTTCTTGCCTTGCCTCACAGCAAAGTGTGCAGGTGCATCGCCAACTAAACGGGCCAAATCCTCTTCATATTCCCAGCGTAGCTGTCCTGCTAAGCGACCTATTAATTGAGCTAATTCTGCATCACCAGTGAGCTTTACCGCTTTAAAGGCTTGCTCGCGCAAACTACCTGAACTCGCTGCTAATTCACCCAATGCTTTACTTGAAACCTCTAAAGTCAAAGAAGGACTATCAGTCTGATTTAGGACATTTAATAAGCCAGCAGAAGTAATCTCAAAGCACAAATTACCTAAGGGTAGCTGAAGCAAAATGGTTTTTCCAGCATGCTTAGCTAACACAGCAGATGCCCATGGCTCACTACCCAATACATGGTTAATCCCGCGGCAAGCAGCGCCGGCGGCTATCGTATGAGTAGAAGATAAATGCGTATTCATGAGTGTAAAAAACCCGCACTAGTGCGGGTTTTCCAATGGAAAGTACCTAAAGCTTAAACCAACTGCGAGATACCTGCTAGTACCCAGCCACCAGGGCCCTCTACCGGCTTACTTAAATTCCAGATTTCGGAGAAGTCGCTTGCTGGAGCTCCTGCTTGCTCACGGATCATCCCGCTAAACTGAATGCTACAGAAATAATGCGCATCTATAGTCTCAATACCAATGAGTTTGGCATTAATGCTAACAACATCCGTTTGATTGGTGGTGTCAGTCCGGCCTGCTAAATCTTGCTGAATTGTCGCGAACATATCAGGTGTCGTAAATTCACGCAAGGCAATAAGATCACCTTGATCCCAAGCTTTTTGCAAAGTAGCAAAGTACTGCTTTGCATTCTCCAAGAAACTACGCTCATCAAAACCGGGAGGTAATGTCGACTGAAACCCTTCAGAATCGGCACTCATGCCACCGAAAGCATTTGCCGCAGGAGTAAAAGCGGGCTCATGTCTAGGAGCTTGCTCGATATTCGTTCGCTGCAGTCTTGTTGGAGTATTGGCATTACTACCTGCGCCGGACATCGCTGGAAGTAATCTGCGAATCACAAACATGATGGCAAAACCTACCAACATAGCAATTAAGAGTCCAGTAATCATGGATGATGCTGCTTCGCCCAAGCCAAAATGCGATAAAAGGTAAGCAATACCTAAGCCGGCTGCTAATCCACCCAAGAGACCACCCATGCCACCAAATCGACTAGGTGCTGCTTGGGGAGCTGGAGCTGGAGCAGCAGGTTGCGCTTGTTGCGCTGGCTTTTGTGCTGGAGCGGCTTGCTTTTGCATTGGTGCGCTAGGCGCTTTTCCAACACTCTTGCCATTACCCAAACGGGCAGCATCAACATGTCCAACAGTTGCAAATACCAAAGTAAGACTTAATAGAACTGATTTGAAAAAATGCTTATTCATC
>CAIUOP010000090.1 GCA_903900805.1 uncultured beta proteobacterium
CCAAGGGTTTAGTTCAATAGCTCTGTCATAGCATTCAAGCGCCAGTTCAAACTTCTCAATTTCTTTGCATGCATTTCCCTTGGTGAAATATGCCATTGCAAAATCTGGCTTGAATCTGATTGCTAAATCGTAACTAGCAATTGCTTCTTCAAATTTCTTGAGTTCTCTCAGTGCATTACCTTTGTTGTAATAGGCCTCTACAAAATTAGGTCTTAACTGAATTGCTTGCTCATATGTCTCAACGGCAACTTCATATTGCCCAGATGCTTTAAATGACAATGCTTGGTTGTACAAAGACACTGCGTCCTCGCTCACTTTCACCTTCATAAAAGGATTCGCATATTGCTTCTTCTTTGTAGCCATATTGCTTCAGTTGGCCTTTTTTACTTTGAAGCTAAAGTCCTCAGGCTCAATGCCCTCTTGATACCTTCTGTACATCTCAAGATAGGCATTCTCAATGTGCCGCGTGTTTGCCACAGGATCAAACAGCGCTGTCGCTAACCTGTTTGCTTGCACCTTGTCTCTAAGCTGCTTTAACTGCTCCGGGCTTTGTGCCAGCTGTATCGCCAACTCCTTGTACTCTTGCGCTGCTCTCGTGATGAGCTCAGGCACCTCTATGCCTCTTAAGGCGCCCGCCGCCATCCTAGCTACCGGCGCCTTACCCTCCTTGGTCAGCACCGGCAAGCCCGCCCACAATGCATCAATTGCCGTCGTCCCCGCGTTGTAAGGCCATGTATCTAAGAACAAGTCTGCCAACTTGTAGCTGGCCAAGTACCTTCCTATCCTTGCTCTCTCTTGATCGATTGAGACGACTTCTCGCGCGGTAAAGATCAGGCGCTCAGCTTCAACTCCCCTTGCGTTGGCTTCCTTGATCAAATTCTTCACCGCCGTCTCGTTGGGTTTCAAAAGCCACAGCACACTGCCTGGCACTGCCTTTAAGATCTCCATCCAAATGTCAAACACCTCGGGCATTAGCTTTTGACAGCCGTTTTGGCATGTAAACACAAACCCAGCCTCTGGTAGACCAAACTGGGCCCTCGTTAAAGGCTCATCACTCAACTGGCGCTGCCTGTCGTAGGTAAAGCTGCTGGGCACATAGGCAATCTTCTCGGTAATAAACTGCCTGTTTCTTTCCACCTCTTCTAAATCTTCATCTGAGCTAGGTGTGGGGAAAATCATATAGTCAATGTACTCAGCGCCCATCGAGCCAGGAAAACCCAAGTGGTTCAGCTGAATAGGAGCAGCTCTAGCAGCAAAGATGCCGGGACGACCATCTGCCGTGTGGCCATTCAAATCAATGGCGATATCTATCTCCAACTCTCGCGACAGCTTAGTCACCTCCAGATCAGACATGCTTTGAACATCGATCCAATGATCAAACGCCGCCTCTAGCCTGTCCCTCATCGGGTCTTGCACAGACTTCAAGCAAAACGCATACAGCTCAACCTTACTCTTGTCGTGACTCTCCAACTGCTCTGCCAACCAGATCGACACTGGGTGGTAGTACAGGTCAGCTGAGTAGTAACCTATCCGAACCCTTTCCCTCGGCTCGCGCTTGGATAAAGGGCCAAGTTTCTTATCTAAAGGGACTTGAGTCGCTACGTATGTTTGAGAAGATAATAAATGCAACTCTGGATTATCGAATAATATCAAAGATGAGAAAGGTGTACATACAAAGACATTTTCACGTATTTTTAATGTGGCAAGATCAACATCCCTATAAAAATCCTTCCATTCGCAAATATACATAGCAGTCTCATACCTTTTCCCAATCAACCCATTAGCTTCAGGATTAATATTAAAAGCCTTATTTAAATTTATAAGAGCATCAGGTAAATTTCTTTTTTCTTTTAATGACTCTCCTAGATTTATGTATGCAGTTTCCGAATTAGGATCCAGTTCTATGGCTTTCTCGTAGCATGCAATTGCGGCGTCTTCACGCTTAAGTTCACTGTAAACGACACCTAAATTTAAATAAGCAGCAGAATAATTGCCATTAATTTTAATTGCCTTTTCAAAACAAATAATTGAAATATCAAATTGTTTTAAGTCCTTAAATGCCAGGCCAAGATTTAAATGTGCATCAACTAAATCCGGCTTAATTAGGGTTGCTTTATGGAAATTTTCAACTGCCATTTCATAATTTTTTAAATCATAGTAAATGTTGCCAATATTGAAATAACTTTCATATCTTTCAGGATTGATTCTATTTGATGTTTTATAACTTTCAATCG